>NZ_JBEXRL010000003.1:0-39303 GCF_040613075.1 Streptomyces sp. NPDC006314
CTGGCGTTGATTTTTGGCACGCTGTTGAGTTCTCAAGGAACGGTCGCTTCCTTTGTACTCACCCTCTCGGGCTTTCCTCCGGGCGCTTCCCTTCGGTCTTGCGTTTCCGACTCTATCAGATCTTTTCTCGACCCGATTTCCTCGGTGCTTTCCAGGTTTCCGCTCTCGCGGTTTCCTTTCCGGCGGTTCCGACTCTATCAGATCCTTTCGGCGTCTGACTCCCAGTCAGGGGGTTTTGCCTTCCCGGCCCTTGGGCCGTTCCGACGTCTCAAACCTTAGCGGATCCGCCCGGCGATTCCCAATCGGGCCGCCGAGTCCCTATTCGAATTGAATTCCGGCAAGCGAAATCAACCCGGTCGGGAGATCGTGCTGATGGTGTGAGGGGTGCCGCTCGGGGCGGCTGAGGTGCTACCGAAGAACCGTTACGGCTCCGCGGCAACCCGAAGAACCCTACGGAACCAGCAGGGGCGTGTCAAGCACCCCTTGTCAAGATCTTTTAGGGCGACGTCAGTCGAGGTCGGTGAGCCGGCCGCCGGCGTCCGGCTGCGCGTGTTCCACCCTACGCAGGAGCCGGGTCAGGACCTCGCCGAGCGCCGCGCGCTCAGTCGGCCTGAGGTCCTGGAGCAGGTCCTCCTCGAAGACGGTCGCCAGGCGCATCGCCTCGAGCCACTTCTCGCGGCCCTCGGGGGTCAGCTCGACGATGACCCGGACGCGGTTGGTCTCGTCGCGCTCCCGGGTGACCAGGCCTTCGGTGACCATGCGGTCGATCCGGTGGGTCATCGCGGCCGGGGTGAGGCCGAGCCGCTTGGCGAGGTCGCCCGGGCCCATCCGGTACGGGGCGCCCGAGAGGACGAGCGCCTTGAGGACCTCCCACTCGGCGTTGCTGATGCCGAGGGCCGCGGTCTGGCGGCCGTAGGCGACGTTCATGCGGCGGTTCAGCCGGGACAACGCCGACACGATCTTCTCGACCTGGGGGTCGAGGTCCTGGAACTCACGCTGGTACGCGGCGATCTGTTCTTCGAGCGTCGGCTCTGTGACGCCGGGGGTGTCGGCCATGGCCGCAGTATGGCACGCAGGCGCTTTGCCTTGAAGTCCTTATATGTGTACTCTTTAGCTTCGAACTTTAGCTTTGAAGTCTTCAGGTCTAACTAGTGAGAGAGGTGAACGTGACCAGGGCGATGGGCGCAGCGATGCGCCGGATCCACGTGGGCAACGCACTCAGCGCGTTCGGGCTGGGCTTCACGGTCCCCTACCTGTACGTCTACGTGGCGCAGGTGCGGAGTCTGGGAGCCATGACGGCGGGACTCGTGCTCGCCGTCTTCGCCGTGGCCGCGCTGATCGTGCTGCCGTTCGCCGGCAGGGCGATCGTGCGGCGCGGCCCGCTGCCGGTCCTGCTCGCCGCCCTGATGACCGCCGCTCTCGGGGCGCTGAGCCTCGGACTCGCGGGGAGCGCCGCCACCGTGCTGCTGTCCGCCGCGGCGCTGGGCGCCGGACAGGCCGTGATGCAGCCGGCACTGGCGACGATGATCGTGGACTGCTCGTCGGCGGACACTCGCTCGCGGGCGTTCGCGACGCAGTTCTTCCTGCAGAACCTGGGGCTCGGGGTCGGTGGTCTCATCGGGGGGCACCTCGTCGACACCACGCGCGTGTCCTCGTTCACGCTGCTGTTCGCGATCGAGGCGGCGATGTTCCTGCTGCTGGTCGTGGTGATGGCGACGGTGCGGATGCCCCACTCGCCACGGATGGAGGACGCGCCCGCGCGGTCGGTGAAGGGCAGCTGGAAGCAGCTGCTCGGGAACCGGGCGATGGTGCAGCTGTCCGTGCTGGGCTTCGTGCTGTTCTTCGCCTGCTACGGCCAGTTCGAGGCGGGGCTGAGCGCGTACGGCGTGGAGGCGGCCGGGATGTCCACGTCCGCGCTGGGTACGGCGCTCGCGGCGAACACGCTGGTGATCGTGGTCGCCCAGTTCGCCGTACTGAAGTTCGTGGAGCGGCGTCGACGGTCCCGGGTGATCGCCGGGGTCGGGCTGATCTGGGCCGTTGCCTGGCTGACCGCCGGGTACGCGGGGCTGGGCCACGGCAGCCAGGAGATGGCGACGGCCGCGTTCGTGTCGACGTACGCCCTGTTCGGGCTGGGCGAGGCGATGCTGTCGCCGACGCTCGCGCCGCTGGTCGCCGATCTGGCGCCGGAGGGCATGGCCGGGCAGTACAACTCGGCGTTCGCATTGGTCAAGCAGTTGGCGCTGGCGGTCGGTCCGGCCGTGGGCGGCCCCATGGGGGCCTCACTGCACGCGCCGTACATCGTGACCTTCTTGCTGTTCTCTCTGGGCATCACCTACCTGGCGCTGCGGCTGGGGCGGCGGCTCACCGCCGTACAGGACCAGCCGTGGCCGGCGCGGGGCAGCCGGGTGGTCACGCGCGGCGGGGCGCCCGCGGAGCCGGTGGCCGCCGAGGCGTGAGCAGGTGCTCCACGTGCCGCGAGGCGGTGGCGGTGGGGTCAGCGCTTGCCCTCGGGCAGGACGAACTCGCACCACACCGCCTTGCCGCCGCCCGGGGTGCGGCGGCAGCCCCAGCTGGAGGCGATCGTCGCCACGATCGCGATGCCCCGGCCGGACTCGTCGCCGGGCTCCGCGCGGCGGCGGCGCGGCAGGTGATCGTCGCCGTCCGTCACCTCGATGATCAGGCGGCGGTCGGTGCGGCGGAGCCGGAGCCGCATGGGTGGTGTGCCGTGCTGGAGGCTGTTGGCGACCAGTTCGCTGGTGGCGAGGACGCCTAGATCGTGCAGCTCGGCGGGGAAGCGCCAGCTGGCGAGGACGCCGGAGGCGAAGGCACGCGCGCGGGGGGCCGCCTCGACTCCGCCGAGGAGTTCCAGGGCCGCGTTGCGGAAAAGATCGCTCTCGGGTCCGGTACGCGCCGGGTGCTGCAGGACGAGGACGGCCACGTCGTCGTCGTGGTCGGCGGTGACGCCGGCCGAGCGGACCAGGCGGTCGCAGACGACCTGCGGGGTGCCGGTCGCGCCCGCGAGGGCACCCGCGAGCGCGGCGATGCCCTCGTCCAGGTCCGCGTCCCGGCGCTCGACCAGGCCGTCGGTGTAGAGGACGGCCGTGGCGCCGTGGCCGAGCGCGATGGAGCCGGAGGCGTGCAGCCAGCCGCCGGTGCCGAGCGGCGGGCCCGTCGGTTCGTCGGCGCGGGAGACCGTGCCGTTCTCGTCGCGGACCAGGATCGGCAGGTGTCCCGCGGAGGCGTACACCAGGCGGCCCTCGTTGGGGTCGTGGACGGCGTAGACGCAGGTGGCGATCTGGTTGGCGTCGATCTCGGCGGCGAGACCGTCGAGGAGCTGGAGCACCTCGTGCGGGGGCAGGTCGAGGCGGGCGTAGGCGCGGACGGCGGTGCGCAGCTGTCCCATGACCGCCGCCGCCCGCACTCCCCGGCCCATGACGTCGCCGATGACCAGGGCCGTGCGGCCGCCGCCCAGGGTGATGACGTCGTACCAGTCGCCGCCCACCGCGGCCTCGGTGCCGCCGGGCTGGTAGGTGGCGGCGATGCGCAGGTCGTCGGGCTGTTCCAGTTCCTGCGGGAGCAGGGAGCGTTGCAGGGTGACGGCGGTCTCGCGCTGCCCGCGCTCGCTGGCCCGCAGGCGTCCGGCGGCCTCGGCGTGGTCGGTGACATCCGTGGCGAAGACGAGTACGCCGCCGTCGCGGTCACCGCCCTCGGTGACGGGCGTGCAGGTGAAGGTGTACGAGCGGCCGTCGACGGCCTTGCGGGACTTCAGTGTGCGGGGCTTGCCGCTGCGCAGCACCTGGTCGAGGAGCGGGAGCAGGCCCAGTTCGGCGAGTTCGGGCAGCGCCTCGCGCGCGGGCGCGCCGGTGGTTCGGGCGCCGAAGGCCGCCGTGTAGGCGTCGTTGACGTAGGCGATGCGGTGGTCGGGGCCGTGGACCAGGGCGACGAGTGCCGGGACGCGGTCGAGGACGTCACGCGCGGGCAGTTCGTCGACGGAGGGCACCGGGGGTCTCCCGTCGGGCTGCTGTTCGGCGCGGGCCGCGGGCACGGCCCCTTCCCCCCGCCGGTCCGGGGGGACCGGGGTCTCGGTCCGCGCTGCGGCGCGGCGCTGCGTTCCGGGGAGCCGGGCGCTCCAGCGCGTGAAGTTCACTGTGGGAAAAGCCTCGCGGGTGCTGAGGGCGGGCGGGTGGCCCGTCAGAGGACGTAGGGCAGTCTGGCAGGTGGCGGGCCGCGGCGACATCGGTCAGACGCCTGGGCGGAGCGTGGAGTTCCTCGGTCCCGTCAGGACGACCCCTTCGGGTCGTCCGAAGGACTGTGCGGAGGCTTTCCACCGGCCGCCAGTTCGAACTCCGCCCGCGGATGTTCGAGCGAACCGAGCGAGACGATCTCTCTTTTGAAGAGCCCGGCGAGGGTCCATTCGGCGAGCACCCGGGCCTTGCGGTTGAAGGTGGGCACCCGGCTCAGGTGGTAGACGCGGTGCATGAACCAGGCAGGGTAGCCCCTCAGCTTCCGCCCGTAGTACTGGGCGACGCCCTTGTGCAGCCCGAGAGAGGCGACGGAACCGACGTACTTGTGCGCGTACGTCTCGAGGGGCTCGCCGCGCAGCGCGTGGACGATGTTGTCACCGAGGACCTTGGCCTGGCGGACGGCGTGCTGGGCGTTGGGGGCGGTCTCGGCGCCGGGCTCGGCCGCGGTGACGTCCGGGACGGCCGCCGCGTCGCCCGCCGCCCAGGCGTGCTCCACGCCGTCGACGGTCAGCCGGGCGGTGCACCTGAGGCGGCCGCGGTCGGTGAGCGGCAGATGGGTGGCGGCGAGCAGCGGGTGCGGTTTGACCCCGGCGGTCCACACGAGTGTGCGGGTCGGGAAACGCTGGCCGTCGCTGAGGACGGCGACGCGGTCGGCGCAGGAGTCCAGGCGGGTGTTCAGCAGGACCTGGATGTTGCGGCGGCGCAGCTGGGTGACGGTGTAGCGGCCCATCTCCTCGCCGACCTCGGGAAGGATGCGGTCGGAGGCCTCCACGAGGATCCACTTCATGTCCTCGGGGCGGACGTTGTGGTAGTAGCGCGCGGTGTAGCGGGCCATGTCCTCCAGTTCACCGAGCGCCTCCACGCCCGCGTAGCCGCCGCCCACGAACACGAAGGTGAGGGCGGCGTCGCGGATCGCCGGGTCGCGGGTGGAGGAGGCGATGTCCATCTGCTCGATGACGTGGTTGCGCAGGCCGATGGCCTCTTCGACGGTCTTGAAGCCGATGCCGTACTCGGCGAGGCCGGGGATGGGCAGCGTGCGGGAGATCGAGCCGGGGGCGAGCACCAGTTCGTCGTAGCCGAGGAGTTCGGCCGCCTTGCCCTCCTCGGCGGTGGCGAGCGTGGTGACGGCGGCGGTGCGCACCGCGTGGTCGATGGAGGTCACCTCGCCGATGACGACGTGGCACTGGTCCAGAACGCGGCGCAGCGGTACGACGACATGGCGAGGGGAGATCGAACCGGCGGCCGCCTCGGGCAGGAACGGCTGATACGTCATGTAGGGGTCGGGAGTGACGACCGTGATGTCGACGTCACCCCGTCTGAGCTCGGTCTTCAGCTTCCGCTGCAGGCGCAGGGCCGTGTACATCCCGACGTAGCCGCCGCCGACAACCAGAATGCGCGCACGTTCCTTCACCATCCCATGACGCACCCGGCGCTGTTGTTTGTCCACAGCCCCGGCAATTTGTGTGACTGACGGCCGGGTGTGCGCTCAGCCGCCCGCGGTGCCCGTGCGGGACGAAAGGGGGCAGGTCAGCGGGGGCGGATCACAGGGCGCGAAGGGGCGGAATCAGGACGTACGTGCCCCGTACTCCGATCGGGGGGCGCACTGTGCGGAACCTGCCCCTTCTGAATTGACTGTCTCTCAACTATGTTCGTGTGTCGACGGAGTGTAGGGAATGTGGCCGAACGGGTCCGCGACGGGCGGTCCCGGTCGAGACCGACGCCAGTTCCGCGCACTCCCGATTCAGTGGCGGGGAGAGTCTCCGGGGGGAGACGTCATTACCGGGGGAACACATGCATGTTCAGGACACGCATTGGTCATCCGCAGCCGCCATCGCACCCGGTGGTGGTGTGATGAGCGCGGCGACGGGCAATGGACGCGCGGACCAGGCGCGTACGACGCCGCTGCGCGTGGACGCACAGCGCAATCTGGAGCACGTGCTGCGTGCGGCGCGTGAGGTGTTCGGCGAGCTGGGGTACGGCGCGCCGATGGAGGACGTGGCGCGGCGCGCGCGGGTCGGGGTCGGCACGGTGTACCGGCGCTTTCCCAGCAAGGACGTGCTGGTCCGGCGGATAGCCGAGGAGGAGACGGCGCGGCTGGCCGAGCAGGCGCGGACCGCGCTGGGGCAGGAGGAGGAGCCGTGGTCGGCACTGTCCCGGTTCCTGCGGACGTCCGTGGCGTCGGGGGCGGGGCGGTTGCTGCCGCCGCAGGTGCTGCGGGTGAGTTCCGACGGTTCGGTCGGCTCCGTCGGCTCCGTGGAAGAGCCACGGGTGCCTCAGCAACGGGTGCAACCGGAGGCCGGTGAGCTGCGGCTGGTGGCGGACGAGGCTGCGGTGGTGGCCGACGGCTCCGCGGCCGGGGCGCTGCTCGAGGTGGTCGGGCAGTTGGTGGAGCGGGCGCGGGCGGCGGGTGAGCTGCGGGCGGATGTGTCCGTGTCCGACGTACTGCTCGTGATCGCCACGGCGGCGCCGTCGCTGCCGGATGCTGCGCAGCAGGCGGCGGCGTCTGCGCGGTTGCTGGACATCCTGCTGGAGGGGCTGCGGTCCCGGCCGGCGTAGCTGGTGCCGCCCGCCTCGGCTTCGCCTTCGGCAGGCCTCGGGTCCCACCCGCACCCCGTGCGGCTATCGCGGTCGGGTGCGGGTGGCCCCCGTGGGGCGTATTCGCCGTCGGCGACTGCGGGTGGTGACGCGGGGACGTGGCGGGCCGCGAGTATCCGCCGGGGGCGGGTGCGGGGTCAGGGCCAGCCCTCGCCGAACCGCGCGTACTCGCCGTGGGCGACAGCGGGGAGCGAGAACCGGTGCCGGTACGGGTGGCTCCCGTCGGACACCTCCGCCGTCGGCCACAGCCAGAGATAAAGCCGGTGCTCACCCAGCCGCGCGTACTCGCCGTGGGCCGGGTGCGGGGTGAGGACCGGTGCGGGTGCGGATGCCCCCCGTCGGACACCTCCGCCATCGGCCACGGCCCAAGATGAGGCCGGTGCTTACCCAGCCGCGCGTACTCGCCGTGGGCGGGCGCGGGGGTGAGGACCGGTGCGGGTGCCGGTAGCCGGCCTAACGGCCCTCGGCAGCCGCCGTCCTCGCGCGCAGCTCGCGCAGGACGTCCGCTACATCGAAGGTCGCGCCGCGGGCGCGCTCGGCCGCGAAACGCTCGGCGGGCAGGGCCGCGCGGGCACCGGCATGCACCCGGGCGGCCTCACTGCGCTCCGGCTCGGGGCGTAGCCGGCCGTCACGCCAGTGGTCCGCTGCGGCAAACAAGCGGAGCGCGCCCGGAAGATCGCCGAGCCGGGCCAGCAGACCGGCGCCCGTGTCCACCAGACCCGCCGTGATCGACTCGGCGCACCGCCGCGCCACGGCCTCGCTCAGCGCCTCGGCGACCACCGGGAGGCCATGCGCCGGGCCCGACTCGTCGGCCGCGAGGCGCGCCTCGACCGTCCGCAGGGCCGCCACGAACTGCGGTGGCGGGGTGCCTCCGTGCGTCACCGCGCAGGTCGCCTCGTACAGCTCACGGGCCCGCGCCGGCTGGCCGTCGCCCAGCGCGATGTGGGCGCGCATCAGCAGCACGAAGGCGCGTGACTCCGGCACCGCGTACCGGTCGGCGGCCGCCCCTGCCTCGTCCAGGGCGGCCAGCGCGGTGTCCCGGTCGCCGGAGCGGTAGGCGATCTCGGCGAGCCTCGCCATCAGGAACGGTGACTCGGCGTACGCCCCCACCTCGTAGGCGAGCCGCAGCGCCTCCTCGTACTCGCTGCGTGCCTCCTCGAACCGGCCGCGCACCATGGCCGCCTCCCCGGCCGCGCTGCACACCTGCGCCCGCATCCAGCGGTCCCCGACGCGCCGGCTGAGCGTCCGCAGCTCGGCCAGGTCCTCGTCCACGCCCCGCAGGTTGCCCGGGGAGTCGACGGCGACGTGGGTGCGGTACATCAGGGAGACCCCGACCTCCCAGTCACCGCCGTGTCTGCGGCAGTTGGCGACGGAAGCGGCCATGTCGGGGCCGGCGTCCGCCGGGCCGCCCAGGTAGTAGGTGGTCAGCGGCCAGACGATGCCGGGGAGCCGGGCGGCCGGCGGACCGCCGTGCTCGTAGGCGGCCCGTACCCGCACGACGTACTCCGGGGCTCGCTCGTCGGCGCCCAGGTGCTCCGTGCCCGACTCCGACGTGAGGAACAGGTCGAGCATCCGCAGGTCCATGCGCAATCCGCGCAGTGGGTGCCCGGCCTCGCCGTCGGGGGCGGCGAGGAAGGCGCCCACCGGGTCGGCGGACTCCACCCGTGCCATCAGGTCGCTCGCCGGCGCTCCCGCGGGCAGACCGTCCAGGGCCACACCGAGGCGGAGCACCAGCCGTACCCAGGCCGCCGCCTCCTGGCGGTAGTTGCGCAGCCACCAGAACCAGCCGATGGCCAGGGCGATCGCGCCGGCCTCCGCCTCGTCGCCGGCGCGCACGGCACGGTCCAGGGCCGCCCGGATATTGTCCAGCTCGGTCTCCAGGCGGGCGATCCAGGGCAGCTGGGCCGCGGACCGCAGCTGCGGTTCGGCCTCCTCGACCAGCGCCCGCACCCACGCGCGGTGCCGGCGCTCGGCCGCGGCGCGCAGGCCGGGGACCTCGGCCGCGCGCTCGGTGGCGTACTCGTGGATGGTCTCCAGCATGCGGTAGCGCATGCCGCTCGCGCAGGCGTCACCGTCCGATCCGTGCGGGGCGGCGACGACGAGGGACTTGTCCACGAGTGCCCCGATCAGGTCCGCCGCCGGGCCGGTGCACACGGCCTCGGCCGCCGCGAGGTCCCAGCCGCCGGCGAACACCGAAACCTCGCACAGCACCGTGCGCTCCGGCTCGTCCAGCAGCTCCCAGGACCAGTCGACGACCGCGCGCAGGGTCTGCTGGCGGGGCAGCACCGTGCGGCTTCCGGTGGTGAGCAGGCGGAAGCGGTCGTCGAGCCGGTCGGCGATCTGCCGTGGGGTCAGCAGCCTGAGCCGGGCGGCGGCCAGCTCGATGGCGAGCGGCAGCCCGTCCAGACGGCGGCAGATCTCCGCCACGGCCTCGGTGTCGGCGAGCACCGCGTCGGCGTCGGGGTGGGCGGCCTTCGCGCGATCGGCGAAGAGGCGGTGCGCCTGGTCCGGGACGAGGGGCTCGACCGGGCGCACCGACTCACCGGGGACGCCCAGGGGTTCACGGCTGGTCGCGAGGATCGTGAGTCCGGGGCAGTGGGTGAGGAGGGTCTCGGCGAGGGCGGCGGCCGCGCCGATGACGTGTTCGCAGTTGTCGAGGATCAGGAGCCTGCTGCGCGGGGCGCAGTACTCGATCAGCAGGGCCGTGGGGTCGGCCTGACCGGTCGCCAGGTCGTTGGTCAGCAGCAGGGTCTCACGCAGGCCGAGCGCGCTGACCACCGCGCCTGGCACCGCCTCCGGGTGGTCGAGCGGGGCCAGCTCGACCAGCCACGCCTGGGAGAGCCCTGCGGCGGCCTCCTCGGCGAGGCGGGTCTTTCCCGAGCCGCCCGGTCCGGTGAGCGTGACCAGGCGGGCCCTGTGCACATCGGAACGAATGGCTTCGAGTTCCGGTTCCCGGCCGACGAAGGACGTCAGGCGAGGGCGGAGATTGCCGGTGCGCTCGGGGGGCTGGGCGTGGGCCGGCGCCACCGGTGGATGTGCCGGGGCCGCCGGGGCCGGTTCCTGCGGTTTCAGCAACGAGGCGTGCAGAGACCTCAGTTCCGGGCCGGGGTCGGTGCCGAGGGTGTCGGCGAGGGTGCGGCGGGCGAACCCGTAGGCCGCGAGGGCGTCGGCCGGGCGGCCCGTGTCGCGCAGGGCGCGGATGAGGAGGGCGTGCAGGGGTTCGTCGTACGGATGGGCCGCGGTCAGTTCCCTCAGCTCCGGTACGACGTCCTGGGCGCGGCCGAGGTCGAGGGCGGCGGCGGCGCGGGCGCGGGTCGCCTCCAGGCGCAGGGCCTCCGGGCGGGTGGCCGCGGTGCGGTCGGGGAGGTCGGCGAGGGCCGGGCCGTACCAGAGGGCGAGGGCCTGGGTGAGGGTGCGGTGCGCGGTGGCCGGGTCGTCGTCGGCGAGGGCCTTGGTGCCGGTGTGGGTGAGCCGCTGGAAGACGTGGAGGTCGACGTCTTCCTCGGTGGCTTCGAGGCGGTAGCCGCCGGGGGTGGAGGTGATGGTGTGCCGGCCGAGGGTGCGGCGGAGGCGGCCGATCAGGGCCTGGAGGGCGGCGGGGGCGTCCTGGGGCGGGTCGTCCGCCCAGACCTCGCCGATGAGGGTTTCGGGGGTGGTGGTGCGGCCGGGGCGGAGGGCCAGAGCGGCGAGGAGCGTGCGGAGGCGCTGGCCGCCGATGGGCAGGGGGGTGCCCTGGTCGTCTGCTGCCCGGGTCGGGCCGAGGATTCTGTACCGCACCCGGACATTGTCGCGGGGGGCCGGGGGCGGGGCACGGGGGTTTTCGAGGGGGCGGGTGATCGGTGCGGTGGGCCGTGCCGGGCGGGTGTGGGGACCGGGGCGGACAGATACCGGTGCTGCGCCGGGACGGTTGTGGGGAACGGGGCGGAGCAGATACCGGTGCTGCGGCGAGACGGTCGCGAGCAACGGAACGCAACAGACACCGGTGCTGCGGCGAGACGGTCGCGAGCAACGGAACGCAACAGACACCGGTGGCCGGCCGGGTCCGGGCGCTTGCCGGCGCCGGCCGGGTGCCGCTGCACCCACCCGTGCCGCCCCAGCGGCGCGACTGCCCGCAGCCATCTGAGCCACGCGCCGGCGATACAGCGGCCCGCGGTTTCGCGGGCATGACCGCCACTGCCGCGTGGGTACCGCCCCGACGGCACGACGGCACGACGGCCCGCAGCCACGTGGGCCACGTGCCACGCGCCGGCGATACAGCAGTCCGCGGCCACGGCGGGCTCGCAGTCGGCGGTGCTGCGACCGGCTGGGGCGCTGGGAACCGCGCGGGCGGCCACGAGGAACCCGCGGTCGTCTACGGCGGGTCGGCGGGGCCGTGCCCTTGCCCTTCAGGCACCCGGTGCCAAGGCACCCCTCCTCGGCTGGATCCCGGAGGGCACGGCGCGGGCGCGGGCCGGGGTGCCGGTCCAGCAGGTGCCGCGGCGGGAGAGGAGGCGGCGGAGCCAGAGTTCGAGGGAGACCAGGTCGGCGAGGCCGTCCAGGGGCAGGGGTTCGCCCGCGGCCGCCGCGCGCAGGGCCTTGCGGACCACGCGGGCCTCCACCAGGCCGGCGTCGGCCAGCAGAGGGGTGGAGAAGAGGTCCAGCAGGGGGTCGGCCGCCACACGCAGGCCCGCGCGCGCGGCGGCCGCGGAGGAGGCATGGGAGGGGGTGCCCCAGCCGGGTGGGAGTTCCGTGACGCCGGCGCCTTCCAGGACCGTACGGAGGATGGCCGCACGGGCGCCCGGCTGGACGCGCAGCGCCTCTGGGAGGTCGCGGCAGGCGCGGACCACCTGGTTGTCCAGGAAGGGTGCGTGCAGGCGCTGGGAGCGGATCTCGGCGGCCTGTTCCAGGACGCGCAGATCGGCGGCATACCGGGTGAGGGCCGCACGCGCGCGGTGGTCGCCGGGCCGCCGGTCGGGCCCGGTGGCGGAGCGCTCTGCCGCGCTCTGCAGCAGAACCGATACTTCAGCCAGTGCCTCACCTGTCAGCCAGCGCGCGGCCGGCCCGGGTCTGGCCCAGGTCAACGAGGCCAGGGACGCGCCGACCGCCCCCTTGGGCTCGTCGAAGCGGCGCCGCATCAGCCGCTCGGCCAGCGCCTCCATGCCCGCGCGGTACGGGGTGCGGGCGAGCCGCCGGGCCGCGCCGTACACGCGCGCGGGGACCAGCACCGAGCCGTCGGCCCGGGCCAGGGCGGCGACGGGCCGGACCAGGTGGCGGCGTTGGCGGTCCATCAGGAGGTCGGCCAGGCGGGCGGGGTGGGCGTCCAGGACCTGGCGGGCGCCGTGGCCGGTGAAGTGGTCGGCGCTGCCGGCGGCGAGCCGGGCGCGGTGCCGGACCGCCGAGACCAGCGAGGGCCCCGGCTCGTCGGTGAGGGGGCCGTCGAGGTCGGCGTACGGCAGGCTCTCCTCGCCGCCGGTGACCACGACGTGGTGCAGGCGGGGATTGGCGGCGAGGGTGCCGGCGCGTGCGAGTTCGGCCTCGCGGCCGCCCACGGCGAGGTCGTTGAAGGTGACGGCGAGGAGCCGTTCGCCCGCGCCCGTGCCGTGGCCGAGGAGCGTGCCCGGTCGGCCGGGCAGCCCGGCGGCCAGCAGCGCGAGGGTGCCGGAGGCCGGGCCGCCGGACAGGTCGGCGCCGATGCCGGGCACCGGCATGCCGCGCGCGGCCCGCCGTTCGGCGGGGCCCATGCCGGGTACCGGCCCGGGGTCGAGGTCGGGCACGTGCCGGGGTGCCGACAGCCGGGTGCGGACCGCCTCCACGAGGGCGTCCCGTACGGCGTCCACGGCGCGGTCGGGGTCGGCAGGGGGCGCGGCCACGGCGAGGGACGCGACCGGCTCGTATCCGACGATCTCGCGCGCCCCGGCGCGCAGCACCAGCGCATGCCCCGGCGGGATGCGCCGCACGCCGTCGTACGGGGTGGTGTCGCGCAGCGCGGCCGGTACGTCGGGGGCGGCGAGCAGGGCGGCCAGGTGCCCGAAGTCGAGATTGGCCTCGATGAGGTCGGCGAGGGGCAGTGCGGCGGTGGCGTAGGCCGTACCGCCGGCCCAGGGAGTGTGGAACACCGGGCGGGCGCCCGCGAGGTCACCGCAGACGGTGATGCGGCGGCCCACCTGCACGACGGCCGTGTAGCTCCCGGTCCAGGTCGTCAGATGACGCAGTGCGCCCCCGCGCGCGGTGAACAGTCCCCGCCGCAGTTCCTCGTCGGAGGCGCCGCAGATGCCGAGAACGGCGATCCGGTTCTGCCCGTCGGCGTGCACCACGCGCACCTCGTCCGGGCGCCAGTCGCCGACCGCCCACAGCGGGTCCGGGTCGCCCCACAGGAGATGGGAGCCGACCGGGTGCAGGGTCTCGCCGTCGTGCCCCACGGCGCCCGCGGTGCCGATCCCGGCGGCGCCCGCGGCGGTGCTGCTCCAACCCACCAACCACCGCATCGACGCCTCCACAGGCTGTGGACCACCAGTGCACCCTACGAACCGGGTCCCCATGCTGCCATGAAGGACCCGCCATGGAGGGGCGGTGGCGCGGCCTTCGATCGAGGGAAATCCAGGGAGGGATGCCGGGGGGACTGTGCGGGAAGCGTAGGGGACGCCGCGAGGGAAGCCGGGCGGGAGTCACCGGGAGCGGGAGGGCGGTTGACGGTTGCGGGACGCCCCCGGTTCCGGAGGGCCCTGCACGTGCGACACGAATGCGCCCCCGGTACGCTCCCCCAAAACGCCTTGCGCGCCCTCAAGTTGCATGGCGGGGGCGGCAATCCACCGGGCGAGGCTGGGTCGATTTTCGGCCAAATAAACGGAGCGGGGCTCGCTTTGAGCACGCTCCGTACAGGCCTGCGGAGCGTGCGGCCAAGCACACACGCGCACGGTCCGGGAGGCGGGCATCGCCTCCCGGACCGGTCCGCCACCCGCGGGGATGAAGGTGGCGGTGTCCCCCAGCCCACTGGATCCAGTACAGCGGGCCGACCCACGCAAGAGCCATGGAACCGCTCCCCCGGTGGCCGGAGAAGAGCGCACGGACGGGCGCATGGCCACACGGGCGGGGGCACGCGGCGACATGCCGTGCACGGTGCGTACAGGACCGCGCTTCCGTACGGACCACAATCCCGCCAACCGGAACAATGCCCCTTAACGCTTGGGATGCGGCGAACTACGCTGTGTTTACGAATGCCGCACGGTTATGCCAGCGCGGCAGCCGTCTGTGTCGAGGGGTGGCGCATGTCCAGGGAGCAACGCGGGCCGAACGAAAAACTCGGCGCCGTTCTCGCCCTCGCGGGAATCAGCAACGCAGGGCTCGCGCGGCGCGTCAACGACCTTGGCGCACAACGCGGGTTGACGCTTCGCTACGACAAGACGTCCGTGGCGCGCTGGGTGTCGAAGGGCATGGTTCCGCAGGGCGCGGCGCCGCATCTCATCGCGGCCGCCATCGGACAGAAGCTCGGCCGCCCGGTGCCGCTCCACGAGATCGGCCTGGCGGACGCGGACCCCGCGCCGGAAGTGGGCCTCGCCTTCCCCAGAGACGTAGGACAGGCGGTGAAGTCGGCGACGGAGCTGTACCGTCTCGACCTCGCCGGGCGCCGGGCCGGCTCCGGTGGCATCTGGCAGTCGCTCGCCGGGTCGTTCGCAGTGAGCGCATACGCAACGCCCGCCTCACGATGGCTGATAACCCCCGCCGACAGCTCGGTCGCGCGGGAGGCCGGCTCCACCGAGGGCTCGGGCGCACCGATCAAAGTCGGCCACAGCGATGTGCGGAAGTTGCGGGAGGCCGCCGAGGACGCCAGACGGTGGGACTCCAAGTACGGGGGCGGTGACTGGCGTTCGTCGATGGTGCCGGAGTGCCTGCGGGTTGAGGCGGCACCGCTGCTGCTCGGCTCCTACTCCGACGAGGTCGGCCGTGCCCTGTTCGGGGCCTCCGCCGAACTCACCCGGCTCGCCGGGTGGATGGCCTTCGACACCGGGCAGCAGGAGGCCGCGCAGCGGTACTACATCCAGGCGCTGCGGCTCTCTCGCGCGGCGGCCGATGTGCCGCTCGGGGGGTACGTCCTCGCCTCCATGTCGCTGCAGGCGACGTACCGGGGCTTCGGCGACGAGGGGGTCGACCTGGCGCAGGCCGCCCTGGAACGGAACCGGGGGCTGGCGACCGCCCGCACCATGAGCTTCTTCCGGCTGGTCGAGGCGCGGGCCCACGCGCGCGCGGGAGACGCGCAGGCGGCCGGCGCGGCTCTGAAGGCGTCCGAGGGGTGGCTCGAGCGGTCCAGGGAGGGCGACAGCGACCCGTCCTGGCTCGGTTTCTACGGCTACGACCGGTTCGCCGCCGATGCCGCCGAGTGCTACCGGGACCTGAAGGCCCCACGGCAGGTCCGGCGCTTCACCGAGCAGGCGCTGTCGAAGCCGACGGAGGAGTTCGTGCGGTCGCACGGGTTGCGGCTGGTCGTCTCGGCGGTGGCCGAGCTGGAGTCCGGGAACCTGGACGCGGCCTGCGAGCAGGGGGTGCGGGCCGTGGAGGTGGCCGGGCGGATATCCTCGGCGCGGACGACGGAGTACGTGAGGGATCTTCTGCATCGGCTGGAGCCGTACGGGGACGAGCCGCGGGTGGTGGAGCTGCGCGAGCGGGCTCGGCCTCTTCTGATGACGTCGGCGTAAGGGTGCGTCTCGGCGTCCGCCAGGTCTCCGTGCTTCGGCGGCGCGGGTCGTCCGTGGTCTCGCGCGCCCACGCGGCGCCGCACGTCGGTACGGTCCCGCGCCCCTCGTGGGGCGCTCCACTCCCCCGTGTTTGAAGCCGCTGTCAGTGGCGCAGTGCACTATCGAGGTGGGAGGTGGTGCAGGTGCGGGAGGGTGCGTACGACTGCGACGTACTGGTGATCGGCGGGGGGATCGTCGGGCTGTCGACGGCGTATGCGATCACCCGGGCCGCGCCGGGTACGCAGGTGACCGTGCTGGAGAAGGAGCCGGGCCCGGCCCGGCACCAGACGGGGCGCAACAGCGGGGTCATCCACAGCGGCATCTACTACCGGCCGGACTCGCTCAAGGCGCGGTACGCGGTGCGGGGCGCCGCCGAGATGGTGAAGTTCTGCGCCGAGTACGGCATCCCGCACGCCGTCACCGGCAAGCTGATCGTCGCCACCGAGCGGGAGGAGCTGCCGCGGCTCCACGCGCTCGTGCAGCGCGGGCGCGAGAACGGGATTCCGGTGCGGGAGCTGGGGCCCGCCCAGATCACCGAGTACGAACCCGAGGTGCGCGGCCTCGCCGCGATACACGTCGGTACGACCGGCGTGTGCGACTTCGTGGGGGTCGCGCGGCAGCTGGCCCGGGCCTCCGGTGCGGAGATCCGCTACGGCGCGAAGGTCGTACGGGTGGACCGGCGGCCGGATCGGGGCGTGGCCGTGCTCACCGCCGGCGGGGACGTCGTACGCGCGCGCGTGCTGGTGAACTGCGCCGGACTCCACTGCGACGAGGTGGCGCGGCTGACGGGGGACGAGCCGGAGGTGCGGATCGTGCCGTTCCGCGGGGAGTACTACGAGCTGGCGCGGCCTGAGCTGGTGCGGGGGCTGGTGTATCCGGTGCCGGACCCGGCGTTCCCGTTCCTCGGGGTGCATCTGACCCGGGGCATCGACGGGGGCGTGCACATCGGGCCGAACGCGGTGCCGGCGCTGGCCCGGGAGGGATACGGCTGGGGGGTCGTACGACCCCGGGAGCTGGCCGGGACCGTGGCGTGGCCGGGGTCATGGGCGATCGCCCGGCGGCACTGGCGGTACGGGGCCGGGGAGCTGCGGCGGTCGGTCTCCAAGGGGGCGTTCCTGGAGGCGGTACGGAGGCTGTTGCCCGGGGTGGAGTCCGGGGACCTGGTGCGGGCCCCCGCCGGGGTGCGGGCGCAGGCGGTGTTGCGGGACGGGACGCTCGTGGACGACTTCCTGATTCGGGAGGGGGTGCGGGCAGTGCATGTGCTCAATGCGCCGTCACCCGCGGCGACCGCTTCGCTCCCGATCGGGCGGGAAGTGGGGCGCCGGGTGCTTGATCTGCTCGGGTCGCTGTAGTGCCGTACCAGGGCGCCCGCCCTGGCTCCCCGTACCAGGGTGCCTGCCCCCTGGCCCCTCGTTCGCCCATCCGCCCGCCCATGGCCGTCGGCTGAGAGGGTGCCCTCGTGGGGCGCCGTAAAATCGGTCTTACTGTGTCTGACTCCCTGAACACCCCCGAAGCCCCGCCGTCGGCCCCGCACACCCCCGGTGCCTCCGTTCGGCACACCCGGGCCAAGGGGCAGCCCCGGTTTCCCGACGGGCCGAAGGCCGATCCTGCCGGATCGCACTTCGAGCGGCGGATCCGCAGTTTCCAGCCGCGGCGCAGCCGGGTGACGGCCGGGCAGGCCGACGCCCTGCAACGGCTGTGGCCCAAGTGGGGACTGGACATCGACGGGCAGCGGGTCATCGATCCGGCCGAGCTGTTCGGGAACGGCAACCCCGTCGTGCTGGAGATCGGCTTCGGGATGGGTGAGGCCACCGCTCAGATGGCCGCCGCCGACCCGGACACCAACATCCTCGCGGTCGACGTGCACACCCCGGGGCAGGGCAATCTGCTCAATCTCGCCGACCACAACGGGCTGTCCAACGTGCGGGTGGGCAACGGGGACGCGATCATCCTGCTCCGGGAGATGCTCCGGCCC
This sequence comes from Streptomyces sp. NPDC006314, assembly GCF_040613075.1. NCBI lineage: Bacteria > Bacillati > Actinomycetota > Actinomycetes > Kitasatosporales > Streptomycetaceae > Streptomyces > Streptomyces sp. NPDC006314. The sequence goes on from NZ_JBEXRL010000003.1 coordinate 17,523, forward strand.
GACTCGCTGGACGGGCTGCGCGTGTACTTCCCCGACCCCTGGCCCAAGAAACGGCACCACAAGCGGCGGCTCATCCAGCCCGAGTTCCTGACACTCGCCGCCACCCGGCTGAAGCCGGGCGCGATCGTGCACTGTGCGACCGACTGGGAGCCGTACGCCGAGCAGATGCTCGAGGTGCTCAGCGCGCATCCCGACTTCGAGAACACGCAGGCGGAGGGCGGTTACGCGCCACGCCCCGAGTTCCGGCCACTGACCCGTTTCGAGGGGCAGGGACTGGACAAGGGACATGTGGTGAACGATCTGCTCTTCCGGCGCGTACCGCACCGGGACCGATAGACAGGGCCGGCGGACAGGACTGCGGCCGGGTCCGACAAACCGTTCCAGCCCCTCGCCCCCGTCACCGTTAGGGTCGATGCCGTGGCCACCAGTGCTCCGTACCCGACACCCCCCACCAGCCCAGGCTCCGGGGCGCTCCGGCATCCGCAATGGTGGCAGCGCGGATGGGTGCGGTACGGGGCACTGATCACACTGCTGATGCTGTCCGGACTGGTGATCCTCGCGCTCGTACGGCGGCAGACCGGCACGGAGGGGTTCCTGGTCGGGCTCGGGCTGGCCGTGCTGCCCGTGCCCTGGCTGACAGCCGCCTTCCGGTGGCTGGACCGGGTGGAACCGGGACCCTGGCGGAACCTGGTCTTCGCCTTCGCCTGGGGCGCCTGCGCGGCGGCGCTGATAGCCATCGTCGCCAACTCCTTCGCGACCAGGTGGATAGCCACCGCCACCGCCGATCCGGCCGGTGCCGACACCCTCGGCGCCACCGTGATAGCCCCGATCGTCGAGGAGTCCGCCAAGGCCGCGGCCGTGCTGCTGGTCTTCCTCTTCCGCCGACGCGACTTCACCGGGATCGTGGACGGGGTGGTGATAGCCGGGATCACCGCCACCGGGTTCGCGTTCACCGAGAACATCCTCTACCTCGGTACGGCCTTCGGGACCGACCAGCTGAACGGCGACCGGGGCATCGCCTCCGTCACCGCCGCTACCTTCTTCGTGCGCATCGTGATGTCCCCCTTCGCGCACCCCCTGTTCACCGTTCTCACCGGCATCGGCTTCGGCATCACCGCGCTGTCCGGGGAGCGGCAGCATGTCCGCCGGGTGCTGGTGCCGGTCTGCGGGCTGCTGCTCGCGATGAGCATGCACGCCCTCTGGAACGGCTCCTCCACCTTCGGCCAGTACGGGTTTCTCGCCGTCTACGGCGGGTTCATGGTGCCCGCGTTCGCGTTGCTGACCTGGCTCGCCATCTGGACGCGGCAGCGGGAGCTGCGGATCGTGCGGGAGGAGCTGCCGGCGTATGTGCTGGCCGGGTGGCTGGGGCCGGCCGAGCCGTTCGCGCTCGGGTCGATGCGGGCGCGGCGGATGGCCCGGGAGTACGCCCGGCACCATTTCGGGGGCCGGCCGGCGGCCCGGGCGGTGGCTCAGTACGAGGCGTACGCCACCTCGCTCGCGTTCCTGCGGCACCGGGGGCGGCGCGGGCTGGCCAGGGCCGACTTCGTCGTACGGGAGCGGGAGTTGCTGACCGAGCTGTGGCAGCGGAGGGGTATGGCGCGGCCGGCTCTGGAGTACGCGGCGAGGGCGGCTGCGCCGGCTCGACCGCTGTACGGCGTGCCGGCGCCTCACTGGTACGGCTCTCCGGCGGGGCCCTACCCCGCGTACAACCCGTATCGCACCTAGGCGCCGGGTGCGGGGAGTCCGGTCCCCCTTTCGGCGGCCGCGAAGGGCTGATCGCCGTCACGAGGAGCAGAGGGTGCCGTAGGCGACACGACCGGCCCGACGGCGACCAGACCACACACGCTCCGCCACACGCCCACCACACCCGGGCGGAGCCCGGCAGCGCCCCGGCCCGGCCGCAGCCCCGCGGCAAGCCACCGCGCCCGCCGCAGACCAACAGCGACCCGACCCCGGCCGAACCCCCGCGACACACCACCACACCCCGGGCAAAGCCAGCGGCAACCCGGCCCGGAGGGAGCCCGGTGGTCAGGGGCGGGTCAGGCCGAGGCCTGTGTCAGCTTCTCGAGTTCCTCGTCCGTCAGGCTCAGCCGTGCCACTCCCAGCAGGGCCGGGAGCTGGTCCGGCGTCCGGGCCGAGGCGATGGGGGCCGTGATCGTCGGCTGGGCCGCGAGCCACGCCAGGGCGACCGTGGCGACCGGGGCCTCGTGGGCGGCGGCGATCTCGTCCAGGGCCGCCAGGACCTTCTGTCCGCGCTCGGACTCGGCGTACTTCGCGGCTCCGCCGGCGCGGGCGCTGTCGACGGTCGTACCGGGGCGGTACTTGCCGGTGAGGAAGCCCGAGGCGAGGGAGAAGTAGGGCATGGCGGCGAGGCCCTCGCGGGCGGCCAGGTCCTGCAGCGGGCCCTCGTAGGTGTCGCGGGAGACCAGGTTGTAGTGCGGCTGGAGGGCGACGTAGCGGGCCAGGCCCTCGCGGTCGGAGAAGTCCAGGGAGGCCTGGAGGCGTTCGGGGGTGATGTTGGAGGCGGCGATGTGCCGGACCTTGCCGGCCTTCACCAGCTCGTCCAGCGCGCCGATGATCTCCTCGACCGGCACCTCGGGCTTGTCGAAGTGGGTGTAGTAGAGGTCGATGTGGTCGGTGTCCAGGCGGCGCAGGGAGGCGTCGGCGGCTGCCTTGATGTTGGCGGCGGACAGGCCCTGGTACTCGGGGTGCTGGCTGACCTTGGTCGCGATGACGACGGAGTCGCGGTTGCCGCGGGCCCTGACCCATTTGCCGATGATCGTCTCGGACTCGCCGCCCTTGTTGCCCTCGAGCCAGGCCGAGTAGGAGTCGGCGGTGTCGACGAGATTACCGCCGGCGGCCGTGTAGGCGTCGAGCACGGCGAAGGAGGTCTTCTCGTCGGCGGTCCAGCCGAAGACGTTGCCGCCGAGGGAGAGCGGGAAGACCTCGAGGTCGGAGGAGCCGAGTGTGCGAAGAGAAGTCATGCTCTACGCCAACGCCGGCGGTGGATGATCTCATTCCGCCGCCGGCGCCGAGTTCCCGCCAAGGGTGCCTCACGGGCTCCCGGGGGACGGACGTCAGGGGTTGAGGCCCTTGTCCCGCAGCCACGCGGCCGGGTCGATGCCGGTGGGCTGGCCGCCCGGGTGGACCTCCAGGTGCAGGTGCGGGCCGGTGACGTTGCCGGTGGCGCCGACGCGGCCGATGACATCGCCGGTGGAGACCTTCTGGCCGACCGTGACGTTGATCGAGGACTGGTGGCAGAACCACAGCTCGGTGCCGTCGTCGAGGGTGAGGACCGTGCGGTACCCGTAGGAGCCGGCCCAGCCCGCCTGGGTGATCGTGCCGCTGTGGATGGCCTTGATGAGAGTGCCCGTGGGGGCGGCGAAGTCGAGGCCGGTGTGGTAGCCGGAGGACCACATGGAGCCGGCCTGGCCGAACGTCGAGGTGATCGTGTACGAGGACGTCGGCAGCGCGTACTGCTTGGCCAGCTCCGCCAGCCGCTTCTCCTCGGCGGCCTTCTCGGCGTCGGCCTCCGCCTTCTCCTTGGCGGCGGCGGCCTTGGCGGCGGCGTCCTTCTCCGCCTTGGCGGCAGCGTCCGCGGTCTGCTTCTCGGCGGCGGCGAGCGCGGCGACGGTGGCCTTGCTGTCGGCCTTGCTCTGCTGCTGCTCGGCCTGGGCCATGATCCGGTTGCGCAGGGTCTCGCCCGCGTCGCCGTTCTGCTCGGCGTCGGCGGTGGTCACGCCGACGTCGCTGAGCGCGGTGGTGGTGGCCGCGGGCGCCGCGGAGGAGTCGTCCTCGAAGAGCGAGCCGACGGAGGGCAGGTCCGGCAGGGAGATGGAGACCGGCGGCTTGCCGGTGTTGGCGCTGGCCATACCGCCCGCGCCGACCGCGGCCATCACGCCGACACCGAGGACGGTGGAGCTGCGGGCGAACCCGCCGCGCTGCTTGGCGACGCGGTGCCGGCCGCGGAGCGGGGCGATGGAGTCCTCGGTGGGGTTCCATTCCTCCCAGGGGCCCTCCTCGGCGCGGTAGGAACCGTAACCGAAGGTCTCGGTCCCGGCTTCCGCCGGTATGAACGGGGCTTCTGGGGCAGGCCGGTTGGACGCCACGCAGGCGTACTCCTTTCCTTCCTCCGCCTACCGGGTTAGCTGACGGGTTCGGAGCAGGAAGGTCTCCTACGCGCGTAAACCAGACGTGGACTCAGCGAGTTCACATCGGCGTTCGCGTGATTCACCCCAAGGTGGTGGTTCCCCGGTTCCCTCGCGGGATTCGGCGCGTGCGCACGGAGCCGTCTCTTGTGACGGCTGGGACGACCGCGCTGCGTTATCGAACGTTAATAGACGTGCCAGGCACTTTCCAAGCCGTTCGGCTTGATCGTTAACGTTTCCGGCCGTGGACTTACCCCACAGGACCACTGCAAATAGGGCGAGTTGGCGGGGCTCAGGAGTCACAGAGATTTTGGTGGTGACTCAGTTTGCCTACGGACTGCGGTCATTCGGTCACCAGGGGTGAGAGTGTTCATGGCTGCCGTACGGCCAGCAGCGCCATGTCGTCCGCCATACCGCCGCCGGTGTGCCGCCGCACCTCCTCGGCCAGCCGGTCCAGCAGCGCGCCGGGGTCGGGGAAGACGCGCCCGGCGAGCCGCCGTTCGGGTTCGTAGAACCGGCCGTGGGCGTCCCGGGCCTCGGAGAGACCGTCGGTGTGGAGCAGCAGGGTGGCCCCGCTCGGGAAGCCGGCCTCCAGCGTCCGGTCGGGCCACATGCCGAGGTCGCCCATGCCGAGCGGCAGCGCCGGCTCGTACGCGGTCAGGGTGCGCAGGGTGCCGTCGGCGTGCAGCAGCAGTGGCGGGGGATGGCCGCGGTTGACGACGCGTACGACGCCTTCGCCGTGCGGGAGTTCGGCGAGGACGGCGGTGGTGAACCCCTCCAGCGCGTCGATGCCGTCCCGCCGGGTGCCCTCGCGGGCCAGCGCCCGCTCCAGCCGCTCGGCGACCGCCTCCAGCGTGCTCTCCTGCTCGGCCGCCTCGCGGAACGCCCCGATCAGCACGGCGACGGCGGCGACCGCGCCCAAGCCCTTGCCGCGCACGTCCCCGACGACCAGCCGGACGCCGTACGGGCTGTCCTGCACCGCGTAGAGGTCGCCTCCGATGAACGCGTCCTGGCGTGCCGCCTCGTAGCAGGCGGCGATCTCGAAGCCGCCGATGCGCGCGGCGGGCTCGGGCAGGACGGCCCGCTGTGCGGCCTCGGCGATCTCCCGGGCGGAGGCGAGCCGCCGGTCGCCGCGGCGGACCACGCGGTTGATGGCGACGGCCAGCAGGGCGACCGTGGCCACGGTGACCACGTCCGTGACGGCGGCCACGGCCGGGTGGTCGCCGGCCTGGGCGTGCACGGCGTAGACGGAGGCGAGGGCCATGAGGCCGGTCAGGACGGTGGTGCGCAGTGAGGACAGGGGTGCGGCGATCAGCGGGGCGGCGGTGAGGAACGGGACGGCGGTGAAGTTCTCGGGGGTGAGCACGCCGTAGAGGACGCCGCCGGCGATGAGGAGGGCGGGCAGGGCGCGGGCCAGGGTGCGTGGGCTCGGGCGGCGGCGGGTCCTGCGCGCCGGTGCGGGCGCGTCACCGAGGCCCGGGTCGGGTACGGGGTCGCCGGGAAGCCGGCCGCCCGCCCTGGCGTACGCGTTCTCCTCGACCTCACCAGGGCGCACCGCTTGTCTCCCACGTGTCCGACGTATGTCCAGGTTTGCGGGGACGGGGGCGCGCGGCGACCGCTGTGGACCGACCGGATGACCGGCTGTGACGTATGCCACTGGGCGGAAGCCCCCGGACATCCGGGAAAACACTCAGGGCCGGAATCCATCTGATGGATTCCGGCCCTGAGTCTTCAGTAGCGGGGACAGGATTTGAACCTGCGACCTCTGGGTTATGAGCCCAGCGAGCTACCGAGCTGCTCCACCCCGCGCCGTTGTGTCTCTACTGTACGCCACGCGCAGGTCAGAATGCACATCGGTTTCCCGCGAGCCCTGCTCCTGCCGGTCCCGGGCCGGGTCTCAGCCCAGCAGATGGGCGTTCGGGGCCTTGGCGAGCGCCTCGAACTCCGGGAGTACGACGACCTCGGCTCCCCCGTCGAGCAACGCGCCCGTGCCGTCGGCCGCCGCGACGAAGGTGTCCGGCTCCCGCCAGGCGGTCACCACCCGGCGCACCCCGGCCCGCAGGATCAGCTCGGCGCAGGGCGCGGGGCGGGAGGCGCGGCGGGCGCAGGGCTCCAGGCTGCTGTAGACCGTGGCACCGGCCAGCCTCGGGTCGGCCCGGCCGGTCTTCGCCAGCGCGGCCTCCTCCGCGTGGACCACCGGGTCGAGGCCCTCCCGGGAGTGACCGCGGGCCAGTTCCGTGCCGTCGGCCGCGACCACGACCGCGCCGACGCTGAAGGCCGTCTCAGAGGGCGGACACTGGGCGGCGAGTTCGCAGGCGGTGCGCAGCCAGTGACGGTCGGCGGCGGTGGGGGCCGGGCCGGTGCCGGGGGCGGTGGGCTCGTAGCGCATGAGGACGACGTCCTCGATGCGGCGGGTCTCGACCAGGCGCAGCCGGCCGCCCTGGTAGGCCCCCGGGCCGAACAGGCGCGGGGCCGCCGGATCACCGACGAGCAGCGGGGCGAGGACCAGCTGGAGTTCGTCGGCGAGGCCCTGCTGGAGGAGCTGGCTGTGCACCCGGCCACCGCCCTCGACCATCAGGCGCCGGACGCCGCGTACGTCGTGCAGGTGCTCCAGCAGGGCCCGCCAGTCGAGGTCGGTGCCGAGCGGGACGACGTCGGCGGTGTCCCCGAGGAGGGCTGCGGCCCGTTCGGCGCCCTTGGCGGTCGTGTAGACGAGCTTCTCTCCGCCGGTGTGCCAGAAGTTGGCCTGGGGGTCGAGCTCGCCGGAGTCCGTGACGGTCACCTTCAGCGGGTACTCGGGTCTGCCCGCCGCCAGCCGGGCCGCGCGGCGCTCGGGGGAGTTGACCAGCAGGCGCGGGTTGTCGGCGCGGACCGTGCCGGCGCCGATGAGGATGGCGTCGACGGAGGCCCGTACGTCATCGACCCGGTCGAAGTCGGCCGGGCTGGACAGCAGGAGCCGCTCGGGTCCGGTGTCGTCCAGGAAGCCGTCGAGGGAGACGGCGGCGGACAGCAGCACGTACGGCAGGGGCATCGGCGCACTCCCTCGCGGTGGCCCGGGGGGCTCACCAAGTCTTGGTTCAAGTTTGAAACAAACTTACACTGGCAGCATGACGACCCGCTGGCTCACTCCCGAGGAGCAGCGCGCCTGGCGCGCCTACATCGCCGCCTCCCGGCTCCTGGAGGACGCGATCGACCGGCAGCTCCAGCAGGAGGGCGGCATGCCCCACCTGTTCTACTCGGTGCTGGCCAATCTCTCCGAGGCGCCCGGCCGGCGGCTGCGCATGACCGACCTCGCCGAGACGCTGAAGATCACCCGCAGCAGGCTGACCTACGCGGTGACCCGGCTGGAGCGGGACGGGCTGGTGCGCCGGGAGGACTGCCCACAGGACAGGCGCAGCAGCCTCACGGCGCTGACGGACGAGGGGATGGCCGTGCTGGCACGTACGGCACCCGGGCACGTCGAGACGGTGCGCGCCACCCTCTTCGACCGGCTCACGCCCGAGCAGGTGGGGCAGTTGGAGGAGATCTGCACGGGGATCGCGCGTGGACTGCAGGGGGAGGACACCGCGGGGGCGGCCACGGAGGACGTGCCGTGGCGGCGACGGTCGTCACCGTGTTCGGACCCCGCGACCGAGTGAGTCGCCCCCTGGGGCTACGAGCACCACCCGCAGCTCATTGCTTCAACTTTAAAGCATGGTAGGGTCCCGGTCCGGCATCTGCTTCAAATCTGAAGCAGATGGCACGCCACAGACCCCGGAGACCCGCATGCCCGACATCCCCGCCGCCACCCCGCGCGCCCGCGTCCGGGTACCGCTGCGCTTCCACGACGGTTACAGCGCCGAAGCGGAACTCGTCACCTTCCACGGGCTCGCCGACGGCCAGGAGCACGTCGCCGTCGTCCTCGGTGACCCCGGCCCGGTCCCTCTGGTGCGCCTGCACTCCGAGTGTCTGACCGGCGACGTCTTCGGCTCCGCCCGCTGCGACTGCGGGCCCCAGCTGCGCGAGGCGGTCGAGCGCATCGCCGACCGCGGCGGCGTGCTGCTGTACCTCCGCCAGGAAGGCCGCGGTATCGGCCTCTACAACAAGCTCGACGCCTACGCCCTCCAGGACCAGGGCCTCGACACCTACGAGGCGAACGCCGCCCTCGGCCTCCCGGAGGACGCCCGCGACTACACCGCCGCCGCGCAGATGCTCGCCGCCCTCGGCATCGGCGAGCTGGACCTGCTGTCCAACAACCCCGACAAGGCGGACCAGTTGCGCGCGCTGGGCGCCGGCGTCCGGAACCGGGTGCCGACCGGTGTCTTCACCACGACCCACAACGTCCGCTACCTCCGCGCGAAGGTCCTCCAGACCCAGCACACGCTGCCCCTGGCCGAGCTGGACGAACTGACGGAACTGACGGAACTGGGCGTGGGCTGAGGACCGTTTCGGGGCCGGACCGTCGGACAGGGCCGTTTCGGGCCAGGCCGTCGGACCGGGCCGCCCCGGGGGGGGCGGGCCGGGTCTCAGATCTCTCGTCGGCCCGGGAGCCGGAGTGCCGGGATGATCCCCAGGCCGAGCAGCGCCGCGGCCACGGTGTAGGCGACGCGGAAGCCGGCCGGGCCCGTGCCCGCCGAGCCCAGGATCACCGACAGCGCGGCCCGTGCCGACGGACGCGGCCAGCTGGCTGTTGATGCTCAGCGCGGTGCTCGCTCCGGCCAGCCGGCCCGCGGGCAGGTCACGGGTGGCGGTGGTCATCGTCGGCATCAGCGTCATGCCCACGCCGACACCCATGACCATGCCCGCGGCGACGATCCGCCAGGGCGCCACGTCCGCCGTACCGGTCTGCCAGGCCATCAGGCCCATGCCGAGGGCGGCCACCGCACACCCGACCGGGATCAGCCGGCGCGGTGACACCCGGTCGATCCGCCGCGCCGCGACCTGCATCGTCGTACCGACCACGAGGCCGACCGGCGCCCCGAGCAGCCCGGCCGTCGTCGCGCTCACCCCCCTGTCCTGCTGCCAGTACAGCGGCCCGAGCAGCATCGACCCGAAGTAGCCGCAGGTGAACGGGGCGAGGGTGCGGACGGCGGTGGCGAAGGTACGGTCCCGCAGCAGTCGCAGGTCCAGCAGCGGCGCGCGGACGGTGAGCGCCCGCCGTACGAAGGCCACCGTGAGGGCGGCACCGGCGAGCGTGGGCACGAGGGCCCCGGGTGCGGTGAACTCGCCTCGTTCACCGCCGTGGGCGAGGCCGTAGAGGAGGAGGGCGAGACCGGGCGAGAGCATCACCAGGCCCGGGACGTCCAGCCGGGGCAGGTCCGCGCCGCGGGCGTCCGGGGCGTCCTCGGGCAGGAGCCGGACGGCGAGGATCAGGGCCAGGGTGCCGACGGGCAGGTTGATCAGGAAGATCCAGTGCCAGGAGGCGGCGTCGACCAGCCAGCCGCCGAGTACCGGGCCGTCGACCGGGCCGACCAGGATGGGCAGTCCCAGCAGGCCCATCGCCCGGCCGAGCCGTGCCCGGTCGGCGACCCGCATGCCCATCGCCATGCCGACCGGCTGCAGCAGCCCGCCGCCGAGCCCCTGCACCGCGCGGAAGGCGATGAGGCTGCCGGCGTCCCACGCGCAGGCGGCGAGCAGGGAACCCAGCGTGAAGAGGGCGAGGGCGGTGACATAGGTCCGCTTGGCACCGATACGGCCCATCGCCCAGCCGGCGGCCGGGATGACCGCGGCGAGCGCCAGCGTGTAGGCGGTGGCCGTCCACTGCATCGTCTCCAGCGGGGCGCCGAAGGACTCCGAGAGGCGGCGCAGCGCGACGTTGACGATCGTCATGTCGAGCACCGCCATGACGCTGCCGATGACGACGACGGTGACGACGCGGTACAGGGCGCCGGGCTGGGGCGAGGTGGCCTCGGTTTCCCCGGACTCGGTGGGCCCAGCGGGCCGAACGGTCTCGGCGGGCCGGAGGGGCCGGGTGGCTTCCGTCGGCTCACTGGTCCCGCTGGGGCGAGTTGGGCGGAGGATGCTCATCTGCCCGGCCCCCCCCTCAGCCCGCGTAGGGGCGCTCGGCGCGAGCGGTGCGCAACGCCCGGCTCCACCAGGCGAGTTGGCCGAGCATGCCCTTGGCGGCTCCGGCGCACACGTCCGCGTCGCGCGGGGCGCCGTCCGGACCCAGGCCGGACCAGGGCCCGTGCAGGCTGACCGAGTCGCGCACGGTCACCGCGTGCAGTTCGGCGAAGACCAGCCGGAGCTGCTCGACCGCGCGCAGCCCGCCCCCGAGACCGCCGTACGACACGAAACCGACCGGCTTGGCCTGCCACTCGGCGTGATGCCAGTCGATGAAGTTCTTCAGCGCCGCCGGGAAGCTGTGGTTGTACTCGGGCGTCACGACAACGAAGGCGTCGGCGGCGGCGAGCCGCGGCGAGACGTCCCGCAACACGGCGGCGGTCTCGGGACTCGGCGCGCCGCCCCAGCCGGGCAGCACCAGCGGCAGTTCCACCTCGGCCAGGTCGATGACGTCGAGGTCGAGATCCGCGTCGCCGGCGGCGGTGGCGAGGAACCAGTCGGCGACGGCCCGGCCCTGCCGCCCCTCACGCACGCTGCCGACGACGACGGCGACACGGAGCGGAAGGTCCTCGGCGCGGGCGGACCCGGACCCGGAATCGGTGACCGAAGCAGTAGACGCGGTTGCAGACACAGGTGTCCCCCATCTCGTACGGGCGGGCCGTTTCGGCGACGCCCCCCCAGCAAAGTACAACGATCGTTGTAACAATTACAACGGTCGTTGTACGTCGGTTAGAGTCGGGTGGTCACCAAGGAGGCGGGCGTGGGCGAAACGAACGAGTCCCGGCTGGAACAGGCGCGGCGCGAGCTCTCACCGCGCAAGCTGGAGAAGCAGACGGCCATCGCGAGCGCGTCCTGCACGCTCTTCGGCCGCGAGGGCTACGCGCGCGCGTCGGTCGACGCGCTCGCCGCCGAGGCCGGCGTCTCCACGCGCACGCTCTACAACCACTTCCCCGGCGGCAAGGCGCAGCTCTTCCAGACCGTGGTGACCTGGACGTCGAGCGAGGTCCGCGACGCCCAACTGGCCCTTCTGCGCTCCATGGTGGACCCCGAGCGCCTGCCGCGACCCGACGGCCTGGAACGCGACCTGGTCTCCCTGGCCCACGCCTTCGTCGGCCTCATGAGCGACTACCCGAACCACTTCGCGCTGGTCCGCCACATCCACGCCGAGGCCGACCATGTACCGCCGGAGGTCCTCAAGGCCTGGCACGAAGCGGGCCCGGAACCCGTCAGCCGGGCCCTCGCCGAGGCGATGACACACCTCGCGGACGCCGGCCTGCTCGACCTCCACGGCGACGCGGCCCTGACAGCCGCCCACTTCATGGCCCTGACCTCCCACACCATCGTCCAGTCCACGCATTACGGCGTCCTCCCCCTCCCGTCGGCGCAGACGGACCACCTGGTCAGGGGCGGAGTGGCGGCGTTCCTGCGGGCCTACGGGGTGAAGTGAGCGGCTGGCGCCCGCCGCCGCGGAATCCGGCACCCGGTACGCGACGCAGGGCGCCTCTCGGCCCCGGCGCCGCGCACCCTGGGGCCGAACCCCTCGCACCGCCGGTCGACGGTGCCGCGTGCCCGCCCTGCCCGAGAGGGGACTGCCGGCCGACGACTCGCCGGAGCACCTGCTCGGCACCCTGCTGACCCGGTCGGCCAGCGGAATGCGTGACGACGAGATCGCCCTCCTCGCCGCCCGCCTGCGCCCAGAAGCCCCTGATCAACCTGTCGGTGGACAGGCCCGCCGTTTTCGCGGAGACCCTCCGCGTGCATGCGGCGATCGTCCGAGCCGTCAAACCGACGACGGACACCTGCTGGGGGGCAGCGCCTGCCGCACTCGGCCGAGACCGCGGTCGACCCGACCCGAACCGTCACGGAGGCCAAGGCCGCATCAGGGTGTGGCCGGACCCGCTGAGGCGAGCCCGCCGCTCCCGCCTCATTCAGCGCATTTCACTGGCCCGCACGGGTGGCGCTCGAATCGAATGTGAAACCGCATGCGACGCCCATGGAATCGCTGATCACGAAAGTCACCGTGGCGCCCATCGAGCGCGAAGGCTTCCCTGGGCGTCTCCGGGTGGATCCGGCACTCACAGAGAAGGAAGCAAGCGTGATTCTTGGAACCAGGGTCGCCAGTGGTCTCACGGCAGTAGCCGGCTCCGTGGTCGCGGGGTTTCTCCTCGCCTCACCCGCAGCCGCCCACGCGGCCGGCGCGGCAACGCCGGTGCCGCCGAACACGACGAACTCCGCAGCCACGGCAACAGCCGCCAAGGGGCTCGGTGAGCACGATCAGAACAGAGACCAGAGGATCGTGCGGGCCGTCGTGAGGGCGGGCGGGTCCCTCGTTCCCGGCCAGAGCTTCGGTGCCGCGTCGGCCTCCCGGGTCGAAAGCCCCGTCGGCACCTATCAGGTCTGCTTCGATGTGCGGATCACCAACGGCACCTATGTCGCGAGCCTCGGCCTTCCCGGCAACTCCGGCACGTCGGAACCCGGTGAGATCACCGTCGTGGGCCGTGCCGGGACCGACAACTGTCTGTACATCCAGACGTTCAACTCGGCCGGGAGGCTGGCAGACCGCAACTTCCATGTGGTTGTCGTGTACTCGCGATAACGGTCCACGGATCACCGGACACCGCTCGCGCCATGGTGAGGCGGTCACGCCCGGGGATCGCCGAGAAGGCCACGCAGCCGATCCCCCGGCCTCGTCCGGATGCCGTCGCGTCGTGCGGTCCGGCCGCGGCCGAGCGGCAGGCCACGGGCGCTGCGTAACAGGTCAGAGAGCGTGCAGCCCGTCTGCCGACCGTAGGCCCTGTGGGACTCGAACCCACAACCAATGGATCAAAAGTCCTGGCCAAGGCTTGCCGGGTGGTTCCGGACGGTGCCTCGGCGTCCGGAACTGCCTGGTCAGAGTATGTGCGTCGTGATGCGCGGTGCGGCTCGTAACGGCTCGTGACGCACCGTCCGCTCACACATCGCTCACGCAAAAGAGCCTCGGCGGCTCCCGTTCTGCTCGGTGGGCGTCGAGGCTGCGATGGTCGAGCGTCGGCGGACGGCTTCGGCGCGGCGGTTGCGGTCGCTCACAGCCACCAGCCGCGGATCGCCTTCTCAGCAGGCAGCCTCAGGCAGCCGTCGTGGTGTGTTCGACAGACCCTGGGGCATGAAGCCAGACATGGCCAATCTGATCACGAAGTGGGCGACGCAGGTAGCGGAATCCGAGCTCGCCGCTGAGCTTCCGCGTAGGTGGGCCCATACGCAAGAAGTGGCCGAGCGTGCCACCGAAGTCCGGCGGCTTCTCGGGGAGTCCAGCGACCTTCTCGTCGCTGCCGCCACGCTGCACGACGTCGGGTACGCACCTCGGCTGGCCGTGACGGGGTTCCACCCGCTGGACGGGGCAAGGTTCCTCCGTGACGAGCATGGGGCCGAGGAGCGGCTCAATCGGCTGGTCGCGAACCACTCTTTTGCCCTGCTGGAGGCCGAGGAGCGAGGGCTGCGGGACGAGTTGGCGTCGGAGTTTCCGTTACTGGAGGAGCCGTTGCTGGTGGACGCTCTCGTGTACTGCGACATGACGACCACGCCCGACGGCGGCCGGACCAGTGCGCAGGAGCGGATCGCAGAGATCATCAGCCGCTATGGCGCGGACAGTGTGGTCGGCCGGTTCATCCGCCGCGCGGCGCCGGAGATCCTCTCTTCTGTGCAGAGGATCGAGGTGGCGCTGGCAGCTCAGCCGAGGTAGGGATAGGTGCCGGCCAGGTAGTCCCCGATCTGCTGGCGCATGCTCGGGTGGATGTCGTACTGGTCGAGGTCGGCCGGCTGGACGAAGCGAACCCCGTCGGCCTCGTCGTTGATCGTGGGAGCTCCGCCGATGGGGCGGCCGATGTACGTGTTCTCGTACTGCTGGCGGATCTCTCCGTCGCTGTAGGCGACGATGTGGTTCGGGTTGGTGTAGACGCCGAGGAAGCCGGTGATCTCGGCGACGATGCCGGTCTCTTCCAGGCACTCGCGTACCGCGCACTCTGCCGCGGTCTCGCCGATGTCCTGCGCGCCTCCGGGAAGCGCCCACTGGCCGGTGTCACGGCGGCGCTGGAGAAGGATGGCTCCGGTCTCGTCGACGACGAGCAGGTTGCTGGCCGGGATGAGGGTGTTTGCCTTCGGGGCGGCCGGGTCGTTGTAGTACTCAGTCCTGCCCATGGGCGGTGGTCCTCTCGTGGTCGGGTGTCCACGGCCGCGCGGCGGCCCAGACGGCATCGAAGCTCTGAGCGTAGGTGTCGAACCACCCAGTCCCTTCAGCCCTCTTGAGGTGGAGCAGGGGGTTGGCGCTGGCCGGCTGCCCCCAGATGTGAGGGTTCACCAGAAGGTTGTCGTCGTAGCGGAACATGGACGTGTAGAGCGTGGTGTCGTGGAGGCGTACGGCGCACCCAGCTTCGCCCAGCAGGGGCCGGTAGTACGTCAGTGATGCTCGGATCTTGGCGGCAAGGGTGTCGCCGATTCCCTCTTCGCGACCTCGGATCGCGACTGCCTGACCGTCCGGGTCACCGAAGCACAGGCGCACCCGGACCCCCTCCGCCGCGCGCTCGGAGAGCATCTTGGCTACATGCGGATTGGACTGCGCGAAGAACGTGCCGGAGAAGACGAGGACGCTGATCTCGCGCTGGGCCTCTCGCAGCAGCGAGAGCCAGACGTCCCGCGGCACGCTGGCCCGGTTCTGGTAGGTGCCGACCAGTTCGGTGCTTAACCCGTCACGCTGTCGGCCGGACCGTCGAGGCGGCACCGGCCACAGGAAGGTCTCTTCTACGCGCAGGTGGCGGGCGGCGCGGAAGCGATGCCGTGCGTGTGGAACGCGCCCTCCCAGCCACCGGCTCACCGTCTTGGGGTCCACCTCGCAGACTTCCGCGAGCGATTCGGGCGAAACGCCGCGCTGCGCGAGCACAGAGTGCAGTCGGTCGTTCACAGGAGCCATGGAAGCGACCGGATGCATGATCGCGCAAGGACGTTATGGGCCGTTGTCACGGAAGCAGAGCACCGAACCGACTGCCTACCCTGGCGCCATGGAGCTCATCGTCCTGTGGGACATCGACCACACCCTCATCGAGAACGCGGGGGTCAGCAAGGAGATCTACGCTGCCGCCTTCTCGTCACTCGCAGGACGCGAACCGTCGGCGCCGGCGCGTACCGAGGGGCGCACGGATCGACTCATCATGCGCGACATGTTCCTTCGCGACGGGCTACCCGTACCCGAGTGGTCCGTCATCGAGGCCACCCTCGCGCAAGCTGGGCATGACCGCCTTGATGATCTGCGCCTGCGCGGGACGGCTTTGCCAGGGGTTCACGAGGTGCTGAAGGCCGCTGCCGCACGAAGTGGTTGGGTCTCCTCTGTGCTGACCGGCAACATCGCCGCCAACGCTCACGTGAAGCTTTCCGCTTTCGGCCTCGACTCGCTGTTGGATTTGCCTGCTGGCGCCTACGGAGCGGACGCCGAACTCCGTCCCGAACTCGTCGCGGTCGCGCGTGAACGCGTGCAGCAGCTCCGTGGCGTCCCGGCTGACGTGCCCGTCGTCCTGGTGGGAGACACCCCCCGCGACGTGGAAGCCGCCTTGGCCACTGGTTCCGCAATCCTTGCGGTCGCCTCTGGTGTCCACAGTGCCGAGGAGCTGGCCGCTGCCGGTGCCCACGAGATCCTGCCCGACCTGTCGGACACCCGGCGGGTTCTCGGCATCCTGGAGTCCTTCGCGGGCCCGTAAAACGTCCCAGGACGTCCTTGGACCGTCCCCGAACGCGGTGACGAGGTCCCCTGGTAGACCGCCACCATCGGGGTTCCCACGAGGCAGTCAGCCGAAGGAGCCCATGTGATCGGGGAAGTCACCGGGATCAGGAAGATCCGGATGCTGTACCTACAGCTGCTGTACCGCTGCAACTTCACGTGCCTGCACTGCTTCCACGGCAAGCGACTCCAGTACGCCGACGCCTTCACCGCCGAGGAAGCCGTCAGGCTCCTCACCCTGATGCGCGACGAATACAGCACGCAGGCCGTCACCCTCCTCGGCGGGGAACCGTTCGTCCACCGGGAGCTCCCGCAGGTCGTCCGCCACGCCAAGCAGGAACTCGGCCAGCGCGTCGAGATCTGCACCAACGGATACCGGATCGAGCGCCGCCTGACCGAGATCGCTCCGCACCTGGACCTGCTCCGGGTCTCGCTGGAGGGTGTCGGCTCGACCAACGACGGCATCCGCAAGCGCGGCAGCTACCAGAGCGCCCTCAGCTCACTCAGCCTGGCACGGGACCTCGGTGTCCCGACGGGCGCGACCATGACCGTGACCTCTCGGAACATCGGCGAGATCCTCCCTCTCGCCAGCATCCTCGGGCAGCTTGGAGTCCGGCAGCTGAAGCTCCACCACCTGCGGCCGGTAGGCAATGCCGCTGACCACCCCGAGCTGCTGGTCACGGACACGACCGCCTACGGCCGGCTCCGCGAAGAGCTCGCGCTGACCAGGCTGCCGCTTGAAGTGATCGTCGACGAGGACCTTTCCGAGCACGGCGCGCCAGAGGTCTGCGCGCCGCCCGGCGGGCCTCGCCAGATCGATCGGATCGAGGCCGACCCGCGCGGCGCGCTCACCATGTCCTGCAAGGCGGTCGGTAAGGACTCCCACGCGTTCTGGTACGAGAAGGCCGCGAACCGCATCGTCCACAGGCCCACCGCCACCGACGAGCTCGCGCTCTCCGTACCGGACGTGGCGTACGCCCGTGCCTGATCAGCCGCGATTCGAGAGCCTGGAAGGCTTACGGGGCACTGGGAAGTCGACGATCGCTCCGATGCTCGCCGCTGCACGTCAAGCCGTCCTTGTCCCCACCGTGCCTGCCTTCTACCAGCCCTTCAGGCGCGAGGTGGACAGGCGGACGAACGTCGAAGCTCGGATGTGCTTCTACCTCTCCGCACTGTTCACAGCTGCCGAAGAGATCCAGGCCCACCTCAGAAGCGGCGTTCCGGTTGTCGTGGAGAGCTATTTCGCCCGGTGCCTCACCAGCCACCGCGCCCTGGGCGCCCGGCTCGGCGTCACTCTGCCGGCCTGGCCGCCGACTCCCATCACCTACTACCTCGTCTGCGCTGACGACGAACGCCGGCGCCGCCTCGCAGCCCGGGGCAAGCCGATATCGCGATGGGACGCGCTGATGGAGACCGTTACGGACCAAGTGGCGGATGCCTACGCCTCGTTCCCGATGCAACGCATCGACACCACCGGGCTCACCCCCGAAGAAGTCCTCCGCGTGATCACCGCCACCGATACGCAAGGAGCGCACTCCCATGCAGACACAGAGCCTGTGGGAGCACACCCTCACCTTCTTCCCACAGTTCCTCGCGACCCTGCGGGAACGCGTTGCCCCTGACGCCACCGTCGCGGTCGTCGGTGCGAGCGACGGCAAGTTCGTCCTGCCCCTGGCCGCCGCCGGGTACCGCGTAGTGGCCATCGAACGCGACGCGCTCGCCGTGCACGGAGGTGAGGTCCACCTCCCGGGTGACAGCCAGGTGCACGCCATGGGATTGATCGACCGGCTCAAGCTGGAGGAACTCCACGACCGTGTGCGGGTAATCGAGGATGACTTCCTCGCGGGGGAACCTCTGGACGTGCCGTGCGAGGCAGTCTGGACGAGCTGCTCGTGGCACTACAGTGCCAACCACCACCGCCCTCTCGCCGAGTTCGTCGACCGCATGCAGCGCCTGGCCCGCCCGGGCGGTGTGTTCGGTGCGGAGTTCATGATGCCCGTCGAAAAGCGCCATCACCTGGTGGAGCACTACACCTCTCCGGAGCGCCTGCACCGTCACTTCCTCGGGGACTGGGACGTGCTGCTCACCCTGCGGACGAACGAGTTCACCGAGCGGCCTCACATCGGCCAGCCACACGACCACATCCATCGCATGGGCCTGCTCCTGGCGGCCCGTTCGTCCACCCTCACCGACCGTCTCTGAGAGAGAGATCCATGAAGCACGAGTACGAGGCGAAGTTCCTGGCCGTCGACGTCGCCGATCTGCAGGCCAAGCTGGCTGCCCTCGGTGCCGTCCAGGCGCTCCCCCGCACCCTCCTCACCCGCAAGATCTTCGAGAACGACTCCCTCGACAGCGGGGCGTGGCTCCGTCTGCGGGACGAGGGCACCCGCTCGACGCTCACGCTCAAGCAGGTCACCGACGCCACGACGATCGACGGCACCAAGGAGATCGAGACCGAGGTCACCGACCTGCACGCCATGGCCGACATCCTCCGCCGAGTCGGCCTCACCGAGGTCCGCTACCAGGAGAACTACCGCGAGGAATGGCGCCTGGGAGAAGTCGCCTTCGACTTTGACACCTGGCCCGACCTCCCCACATTCCTGGAGATCGAGGGCCCCGACGAGGCGTCCGTCCGACAGGCCGCCGATCTTCTGGGCCTCGACTACTCCGAGGCCCGGTTCGGCAGCGTCGACGAGATCTACAAGAGCGAGGCCGGCCGCGACATCCTCGCCGAGCCCACCCTGCTGTTCTCCGACGGAGAGAAGCAGGAGAACGCTTCCTCGGCGGCCCAGGGATCCTGATCGAGAAAGCCGACGAACCATGCTGACGGGCATCGCCTTACAGCACAGGGTGATCCCCGGGGTCGCCGAATTCGCCCGGGGCGGGCTACCCGCCCCAGCAGCCAGGGACGACGGCAACGAATGGGTCGACGGGTTCTGCTGGCTCTACCGCGGGCAGCGCTGGACACGCGTCCTGTGAATCGGCCCCGCGAGCGTCGCCGGTGCTCAGGCTCCCATGTACGCGTGCGGGCCCTGCATCCGCGAGCTCCAAGCACGGGTCTGGGAGTCGCTGCTCAGCAGGGACGAACCGGCTCCCCCTGACCAGCCGAACGAGGCCACCGCCGCAGGACCGTCCTCCGCCCGGCGTACTGGCAGGCACCGCGGCCAGAGCAGGTTCCTCCGCCGCGGTCAAACCCCCGCCCTGGCCACGGAAGAGCCTGCCGTCCCCCGTGGCATGAGCCCCGTGGCCAGGGCGGGTCTCCAGTGGTACGTCTACACGTCGTACACGCCGTCGTGGTCGACGGCTGGGACCCCTACGAGTCCGAGCCCAAGACGGACGGCAGCGCGAACACGATCGCGCTGGACAGCATGAACATCGCCGTGCTGCGCGACCACAAGGCCCGCCAGGCCAAGGAGCGTGCGGACTGGGGCGGCGCCTGGCAGGACGCGGGCAAGGTCTTCACGAAGGAGGACGGCTCCTGCTCCACCCCGAGACGGTCTCGGAGACCTTCCGCCGCATCCTCGTTAGGGAAGCTGATCCCTCGGTCTCGCCCGGCAGCTGCCGAACCGTCCGCCTCGGCCCCTGGCCGATCCGCAGGCCACGGCCACATCCGCTCACGCATCGCTCACGCACGGGCCTGAAAACGAGACAGCGCCCGAGCCGACCGAAGCCGACCCGGACGCTGCGTAGCAGGTCAGAGGGGGTGCTCCCCTCCCCCGCAGCCGTAGGCCCTGTGGGACTCGAACCCACAACCAATGGATTAAAAGTCCACTGCTCTGCCAATTGAGCTAAGGGCCCAGGCGATGTTGCCTGTCTGAGCATAGCCGGACGAGGCCGGGTCTCCGATCGAGTATCGGCGACCGGCCGCGTCGGGCGGGGACGGAGCGGGGCGTAGGTCACCTTTTGGTCGGCGCCGGAGCGGGGGCGTGGGTCCGGTTGAGGAACCAGTGGCGGGCCGAGGCCAGCCACCAGGTCGCGGCGAATCCCAGGACCGCCAGGACGGCGACCGGGGCGTAGTTGAAGGTCTTCCAGGTGACCGGGGACACCTGGGGGAGCATGAAGAGGATCGTGATCGCGGCGACCCAGACGACCGAGACGACGCCGATCGGTCCCGACCAGCGGCCCAGGTGCCATGGCCCGCGTTCGAAGGCGGCGCCCTTGCGGACCCGCAGGAAGGTCGGGATGACGTAGGCGATGTAGAGGCCGATGACCGCGATCGAGGTCACCGCCGCGTAGGCCGTGGAGTTGATGAGGTACGGCAGACCCAGGGCGAGGGCGGCCAGTGCGGCCAGCCAGACCGCCGCCACGGGGGTGCGGGTGCGGGGGCTGACGGTGCGCCAGACGCGGGAGAAGGGCAGCGCACCGTCACGTGAGAAGGCGTAGATCATGCGGCTGTTGGCGGTGACGGAGGCCATGCCGCAGAAGAGCTGGGCGCCGATCACCACCAGGAGCAGGAGCTTGCCGGTGGTGGCGCCGAGGGCGTCCAGGAGGATCTGGGCGGGCGGGGCGCCCGTGGGGGACGCGAGTTCCTTGTCGTAGGACTGGATCGCGAAGGTGAAGCCCAGCAGCAGCACGAAGCCGGCGATCCAGGACGTCCAGATGGAGCGGACGATGCCCCGGGGGCCCGCCGTGGACGCGTCGTGGGTCTCCTCCGTCATATGGGCGGAGGCGTCGTAGCCGGTGAAGGTGTACTGGGCCATCAGCAGGCCGAGCAGGACCACGTACGCGCCGCTGCCCCAGCCCGTCTCGTTGACGAAGTGCGTGAACACGAAGGACGCCGACCGGTGGTGGTCGGGTACGAAGGCGAGCGCGCCGACGATGACCGCGACACCGAGGACGTGCCACCACACGCTCACGCTGTTCAGGAAGGCCACGATGCGGACACCGAAGGTGTTCAGCAGCCCGTGCAGCACCAGGATCGCCGCGAACAACAGCACCGTGCGGCCCGGGGTCACCCCGAAGCCGAACTGGAGGTTGAGGTAGGCGCCAAGGAACGAGGCCGCACCGAAGTCGATGCCCGCGGTCACCGCCACCTGGCCCAGCACGTTGAACCAGCCCGTGAACCACGCCCAGGCCGCCGCCGAGCGCGGGGGCGCGAGGCGGTGGGCCCAGAAGTACAGACCGGCCGACGTCGGGTAGGCGGAGCAGATCTCGGCCATAGACAGGCCGACGAACAGGGTCATCAGCCCCACCGCGACCCACCCCCAGGTGATCACCGCGGGCCCGCCGGTGGTCATCCCGAAGAGGTACAGGGTGAGGCAGCCGGACAGCACCGAGATGATCGTGAAGGAGACGGCGTAGTTGGAGAACGCCGACATCCGGCGGGCGAGCACCTGGGTGTAACCGAGCTGGGCCAGCCGTTCCTCGTCCGACAGCCCACTCACTCTCGCATCATCTGTCATGCCCCCAGCAATTCCCTCACCAGTGCCGTGACATACGTCACTCGATCGAGGACTCGGCGGGGCCGGAAAACGCCAACGGCCGGGCACGCGGAAGGGCCCGCACGACCGAAGTCGTACGGGCCCTCCCCCTTGCCTCAAACCGGCGTCAGCCGTTGCGCTTCCAGCGCGGCTTGTCCTCGCGGCGGCCGAAGGAACCGGTGCCACGGTGGTCGTCACGGCGGCCGTTGGGACGGTCGTGGCCGGCCGAGCGGAAGCCCGGGCGGTCGTCACGGCGGTCGCGGTTGAACGGACGGTCGCTGCCCCGGTGGCCGCCGCGCTCGTCCCGGCGGAAGCCGCCGCGGTCGTCCCGGCGCTCGAAGGAACGGCCACCACGGTCATTGCGGTCACGGTCGAACGGACGACGCTCGTCACGACGCTCGAAGGAACGGCCACCACGGTCGTCCCGG
>NZ_JBEXRL010000003.1:39401-373328 GCF_040613075.1 Streptomyces sp. NPDC006314
GGCGGTCGTCACGACGCTCGAAGCCACGGTCACCGCGGTCGTCACGACGCTCGAAGGAACGACCACCACGGTCATTGCGGTCACGGTCGAACGGACGACGCTCGTCACGACGCTCGAAGGAACGGCCACCACGGTCGTCCCGGCGGTCGTCACGACGCTCGAAGCCACGGTCACCGCGGTCGTCACGACGCTCGAAGGAACGACCACCACGGTCATTGCGGTCACGGTCGAACGGACGGCGGTCCTCGCGGCGCTCGAAGCCCCGCTCACCCCGGTCGCGGTCGAACGGACGGCGCTCGCGACGCTCGTACGTCGACGCGGCCGCCGGACGCTCCTCGCGCTCGGTCTGCTGCGGCGCCGCAGCGGACGCCTCGGCCACGGCGAGATCCTCCGCCGCCGTCGCCTGGGCCTCGGCCACAGCCGCCTCCGGGTCCTCGCCGCGCTCGCGGGCGACCCGGGCGACCAGCCGGTCGGCCTCCTCGCGCAGCTCGGTCGCGCGACGCTGGGCGCGCTCCAGCTGCTTGGTGAGCTGGGCCACCTCGCGCTCGGCCTGCTGGGCGGCGTTGGCCGCGGACTCGGCCTGGACCTCGGTCATCGAGCGGGCGCCGGTGATCTCGGCGACCTCCGGGTCGAAGGCGCCGGCGCCCTGGATGATGTGGCGCGCGGCGTCGACGCCGGCGTCCTCCATCAGGCGGAAGATCTGGCGGCGCTGGTGCGGCAGGGAGAGGGAGACGACCGTGCCGGTACGGCCCGCACGCGCGGTACGGCCCGCACGGTGCAGGTAGTCCTTGTGGTCGCCGGCCGGGTCCACGTTCAGGACCAGGTCGATGCCGTCGACGTGGATGCCGCGGGCGGCGACGTCGGTGGCGACCAGGACGTTGACGTATCCGTCCTTGAAGTCGGCCAGGGTGCGGGTCCGGGCGCCCTGGGTCATGCCGCCGTGCAGCGCGTCGGCCTTCACGCCGGCCTCGCACAGCTGTTCGGCGACGCGGTCGGCGCCCAGCTGGGTGCGGACGAAGATGATCGTGCGGCCCTTGCGGGAGGCGATCGCGGCGGTGACCGGCGCCTTGTCCTTGGGCTTCACGATGAGGATGTGGTGCGACATGGTCGTCACCGCGCCCTGGGCCGCGTCCACCTCGTGCAGGACGGGCTCGTTCAGGTAGCGGTCGACGAGGGTCTTGATCTCGTTCTCCATGGTGGCGGAGAAGAGCATCCGCTGGCCGCCGGCCGGCACCTGGTCGAGCAGCTCCGTGACCTCGGGCAGGAAGCCCAGGTCGGACATCTGGTCGGCCTCGTCGAGGACGGCGATCTGCACGTCCTCCAGGGAGCAGGCGCCGCGGTTGATGATGTCGCGCAGGCGGCCCGGGGTGGCGACGAGGATGTCGACACCGCGCTCCAGGGCGTAGATCTGGTTGCCCATCGAGGTGCCGCCGCAGACGACCTTCATCTTCAGGCCGAGGACGTCACCGTACGGCTGGAGGGCGTCGGCGACCTGCATGGCCAGCTCGCGGGTCGGGGTGAGGATGACCGCGCGGGGCCGCTTCTTCTCGGTACGGCCGCCGGCCAGCAGGGCCAGGGTCGGCAGACCGAAGGAGAGGGTCTTGCCGGAGCCGGTGCGGCCACGGCCGAGGATGTCCTTGCCGGCCAGGGCGTCCGGGATGGTCGCGGCCTGGATCGGGAAGGGGGTGGTGACGCCGTTCTGTGCGAGCTTGCGCACGATGCCCTCGTGGAGGCCGAGGTCGGCAAAGGTGGTCTGGGGGGTGTCAGCGGCCTCGGGGGCCTCGATGACCTCGGTCGTCACGTCGGTGAGTTCGTTCTCGTTCTCGGACACGACGATCTGGTCAGTACTGGACACGGACATGCGAATGCGAAACCTTCCGGAGTCTCTTCGGCACGCGCCCGTCAACTCCGTGATTCGCTCACGACCGCCTCAATGCGGTCCGCCACGGCAAGGGAGAGTACGCGCCACACGGCGCGCTCTGTGGTGGCGCCGGGCAAATGGGATCAAACGATCTACCACCATACGCACCTACCGCCCCCTAAGGCAAACCGGCCCCATATCCGCAGGTCAAGCAGTTTCACCTGGCTCCCTCCCCGGCGACGCCCCTCACTCTCCTCCCGACGGCACGACGGCGGAATCCGGCGGTGCCGAACACACCGCACCCCCCGATCTCACACCGACACGCCTGCTGCGGGCGCCGGCTCCCGCTGCACCAGCTGGGGTCCCGTCTCCTCGTGCGCCGACGAGGACGGCTCGGCCGACGGCGGCTCCGAGGCGGGCGGGGGCGGGGTGGAGGCCGGCGGCTCGGGCGGGGCGGAGGTGGGCGGGGGCGTCGGCTGCTCCTCGGTCGGCGCCGGTTCCCCGGGCTTGACGGTCTTCCCCGGCTTCGCCGACGTCACGGACGCGCTGCCCGCTCCGGACGGCGCGGCCGACGCCGAGGCCCGCTTCCCCGGCTTCACCTTGCCGCCGTGCCCGCGCTTGCCGTCGGCCCCGGCATCGCCGGACCCGAGGCCGCCCGCGCCGCCCACCGGGCCACCGTCAGGTGCCTCACCGCCGCGCTGCCCCGCCGAGTGCGCGGGCCTGGCCCGGCCCGCGTCGTCCCCCACGTTCACACAGCCGGCGGCGGCCGCGACGGCCAGCACCGTGACGGCCAGACGGACGGGTACGTACAAGGGGCGCACGGCGGCCACCTCCGGGGGCAAGGAAAGGAGTCAACCCCTCCAACTCCCGCCGCCCGCAAGAGGACACGCGCCGCGTTCGACTCGGCGCTCACCCGTAGCCGAGGGCGTGCAGCCGGGCGTCGTCGATGCCGAAGTGGTGGGCGATCTCGTGCACCACGGTCACCTCGGTCTCCACGACGACGTCCTCGCGGGTCTCGCACATCCTGAGCGTCGGCCCCCGGTAGACGGTGATCCGGTCCGGCAGGACACCGGCGTACCACTCGCCCCGGTCGGTCAGCGGGGTCCCCTCGTAGAGCCCGAGCAGCTCGGGGTCCTCGGTGGGCGGTTCGTCCTCGACGAACACCGCCACGTTGTCCATGAGCCGCGTCAGCTCCGGCGGGATCCGGTCGAGCGCCTCGGCGACCAGTTCCTCGAACTCCTCGCGCGTCATCTCCAGCACAGGGCCATTGTCCGGTACGAGGGGCCGGTACGCGGGGCCCGTACGTGCGCGGAAGAGGCGGGGGTGTGCGCATGCCGTGTCATCGCATATCCGCGGCGGGACATGGGCATACGGGACCAATGGCCCGCGTCCCCCTCGCAGCCCTGGACCGCATGCTGAACCGGACCCCGAACCGCACACGCCGCACGCGCACGACCGCACCGCCCGCCCTGGAACTCGCCGCGCGCCCCCGTCCGTGGCTCCACGCCCTCGGCCTCACGGCGGTCGTCCTCGTCGGCGCCTGGCTGGGCCTGCTGATCGTCGGCAACGTACGGGCCCCGGTCGGCCCGATGAACACGACGATGGCGCTGCGCCCCTCCCTCACCGGCGGCACGAAGATCAATATCTCCCCGCTGGGCGCGCTGTCCCTGGACAGCCATGTCGCCCCCGTCCGCCTGGACGTCAACGTCGACCAGCTGGACCCGCTCCGTTCGCAGGCCCTGGTCGACCACCCCGAGCGGCTCTCCGGCCTCCAGGACGAGGTGGCCCGCGACGTCGAGCACGGCACCCTCGACCTGGCCCTGCGTTCCTGCGTCGCCGTCGTCTCCGGCGCCGCGGCCCTCGGCCTCGCCGTCTACCGCCGCCCGCGCCGGGCCCTCGCGGCCGGCGCTCTGGCCCTGACCCTGCTGGCCGCCTCGGGCGCGACGGCGTACGCCACCTGGAACCCCAAGTCGGTCCTGGAACCGAAGTTCTCCGGGCTGCTCAGCTCGGCGCCGTCCGTGGTCGGCAACGCGCGCAGCATCGTCACCGGATTCGACGTCTACCAGAAAGAGTTGGCCCGCCTGGTGACGAACGTGACCAAGCTCTACGACGTCACGTCCACGCTCCCGGCCTACCGGCCCGACCCCTCCACCATCCGCGTCCTGCATGTGTCGGACATCCACCTGAACCCGGCGAGCTGGAAGATCATCGCCTCGCTGGTCAAGCAGTACAAGGTGAACGTGATCGTCGACTCGGGCGACACGATGGATCACGGCACGGCGGCGGAGAACGGATTCCTGGACCCGATCAGGGATCTGGGCGCGCCGTACGTCTGGGTGCGGGGCAACCACGACTCCGGGAGCACCCAGCGCTATCTGGAGCGCATGATGAACGTGCACGTCCTGGACGACGGCCGGGCGGAGACGGTCGGCGGCCTGCGCTTCGCGGGCATCGGCGACCCGCAGTTCACCCCCGACCGCTCGGTGGTGCCCGGCGGCAACGCCTCCGAGGAGCTGGCGGGTGACCGGCTGGCCAGCGCCCTGCGCGACCAGCGGACGGCCGGCACGCCGGTGGACGTGGCGATCGCCCATGAGCCGTCGGCGGCCCGTGAGACGGACGGCGAAGTCCCGTTGGTGCTGTGCGGCCACCTGCACCACGCGGGCACCCGGATGCTGAAGTACGGCACCCGGCTGCGCATGGAGGGCTCGACCGGAGGCAGCGGCCTGCGTGCGGTGGAGCGCCGGTACCCCGCCCCCATCCAGACCTCGATCCTCTACTTCGACCGCGACAGCCGCCGCCTCCAGGCCTGGGACGCGATCGAGCTGGGCGGTCTGGGACTGACAACGGCCGAGGTCAGCCGCCATCTGGCGGATGAGAACCGTCCCGAGGCGCTCCCGAGCCCGACGTCCTCCACCCCCCTGCCCGGGCCGCCGTCCCACGGCTCTCCGTAAACCGTTTTGGCGATACCCCCCGCCATCCCATATGCTTCTCACGTCCCCGACGCGCTGCGAAGCGCCCAGGCGGGCCGATAGCCCTCATCGTCTAGCGGCCTAGGACGCCGCCCTTTCAAGGCGGTAGCACGGGTTCGAATCCCGTTGGGGGCACGCAAGATCGTGTGCGACACTGTTGCACACAAGCTTGGTCCTGTGGAGCAGTTTGGAGTGCTCGCCACCCTGTCAAGGTGGAGGCCGCGGGTTCAAATCCCGTCAGGACCGCTGGTGTTTCACGTGAAACACCGTGGCTGGGTAGCTCAGTTGGTACGAGCGTCCGCCTGAAAAGCGGAAGGTCGCCGGTTCGACCCCGGCCCCAGCCACAGCCGCCCTGCTTGGGTAAACACCTCCTCTGGAATCTTCCAGAGGGGGTGTTTTCATGTCGGCTACGCCAACCGGTACGCCAACGACCGTCGCAGCTAGAGCTGGTCTCCAGCCTCGCGATGGTCGACGACGCTGTCAGGCCCTGGGGACATGATCGTCTCGTGGCCGTTCTCAGACCTCACGCGGTACGGCGGTGTCCCGTCCGGTCCAAGGACTTCCACGATCTCCACGACGTGATCCCGCTGTCCGGCAACGCGGCCGTGGATGACAAGCCGATCCCCTTTGCTGGCATACATACCGATCTCCCCTATCTAGAGACATGGGTCACTCCGGCACCCAGCGTGACGGGGTCGCCCGTGGATGTCATGGGTCTTGAGGCAAGATCACCTGTAAGGGCGCGAGGGATCAAGCGTGGGTCCCACCAAGCGTCCGGAGCGCCTTCCGCTGTTCGTCCAGGGAGGCGTGTGCGTAGAGCGGATACGCAAGCGCCGGAAGCCGCGCAGCCAGGAGATGGTGCGCTCGACGACCCAGCTGCCCCGTTCGACGAACGGGGCCTTACCGTACGCCGTGATCGTCGGTGTGCTCACCGCCGCCTTCACCTCGGTCGGCAGCGTGACCACCGCCTAGCTCGGCACCGCGCCCCTCACAGCGCCGCCCGCCCAGCGCAGTTCCCGGGCCGCGCGTGCCGGGCGGCCACCCGGGTGCCGGCGCCGCCAGATCGGGAAGACCGCGCACGGGACGGCGCCCGGCCGGCCAGCAGCGCGGGTCGGGTCGGCCATGGAGAACCGCTCTCGCTGAGGGCTTTGCGTGCCGCCGCGGGGTGGCTGGGGTGGGTCGGTGCCGACGCCGGTCAAATCGTTCGCGTGTTTTTTGCACGGGGTGAGATCCTGGACCGCGTATGTCTACGCATCCCGCCCCCGCCCTCGGCGCCCTCGCCCCCCGACTGACCGAGCTGTCGCTGCGCGACGCGCACCGGCTCGGTCGGCGGCTGGAGGGCGCGCGCAAGATCCGTAAGCCGGAGGCCCGCGCCGCCGTCCTCGCCGAGATCGACGCCGAGGTCGGCAAGGCCGAGGCCCGGATGGCCGAGCGGCGCTCCCGCGTGCCCGCGGTCACGTACCCCGAACAGCTGCCCGTCAGCCAGAAGAAGGACGAGATCGCGGCCGCCATCCGCGATCACCAGGTCGTCATCGTCGCCGGTGAGACCGGTTCCGGAAAGACGACGCAGATCCCGAAGATCTGTCTGGAGCTGGGACGCGGCGTCCGGGGCATGATCGGCCACACCCAGCCCCGCCGTATCGCCGCCCGTACCGTCGCCGAGCGGGTCGCGGAGGAGATGAGGACCCCGCTCGGCGAGGCCGTCGGCTGGAAGGTCCGCTTCACCGACCAGGTGAACCAGGACGCGACCTTCATCAAGCTGATGACGGACGGCATCCTGCTCGCCGAGATCCAGACCGACCGTGAGCTGCGCGCCTACGACACGATCATCATCGACGAGGCCCACGAGCGGTCCCTCAACATCGACTTCCTGCTCGGCTACCTCGCCCAGCTGCTGCCGAAGCGGCCGGACCTGAAGGTCGTCATCACCTCGGCGACCATCGATCCCGAGCGGTTCTCGCGGCACTTCGGTGATGCCCCGATCATCGAGGTCAGCGGCCGGACGTACCCCGTGGAGGTCCGCTACCGGCCGCTTCTCGAAGAGGACGCCGAGGACGCCGACCGGGACCAGATCACCGCGATCACCGACGCCGTCGAGGAGCTGATGGCGGAGGGGAAGGGCGACATCCTCGTCTTCCTCTCCGGCGAGCGGGAGATCCGGGACACCGCGGACGCCCTGGAGAAGAAGAAGTACCGGTTCGTGGAGGTGCTGCCCCTCTACGCCCGGCTCTCGCACGCCGAGCAGCACCGCGTCTTCCAGCCGCACACCGGGCGCAGGATCGTTCTGGCGACCAACGTCGCCGAGACCTCGCTGACCGTCCCCGGCATCAAGTACGTGATCGACCCCGGCTTCGCCCGGATCAGCCGCTACAGCCACCGCACCAAGGTGCAGCGGCTGCCCATCGAGCCGATCTCCCAGGCCAGCGCCAACCAGCGCAAGGGCCGCTGCGGCCGTACGTCCGACGGCATCTGTATCCGCCTGTACAGCGAGGACGACTTCCTGGCCCGCCCGGAGTTCACGGACGCGGAGATCCTCCGTACGAACCTCGCCTCCGTCATCCTGCAGATGACCGCTGCCGGCCTCGGCGACATCGAGAAGTTCCCCTTCATCGACCCGCCGGACCACCGCAACATCCGCGACGGCGTGCAGCTGCTGCAGGAGCTGGGCGCGCTTGACCCGGCCCAGAAGGACCCGCGCAAGCGGCTCACCGACACCGGCCGGAAGCTCGCCCAGCTGCCCGTCGACCCGCGCCTGGCCCGCATGGTCCTGGAAGCCGACGAGAACGGCTGTGTCCGCGAGGTGATGGTGATCGCGGCCGCGCTGTCCATCCAGGACCCGCGCGAGCGCCCGGCCGAGAAGCAGGCCCAGGCCGACCAGCAGCACGCCCGCTTCAAGGACGAGACCAGCGACTTCCTCGCGTACCTGAACCTGTGGCGGTACGTCCGCGAGCAGCAGAAGGAGCGGGGATCCAGCTCGTTCCGCCGGATGTGCAAGCAGGAGTACCTGAACTTCCTGCGCATCCGTGAGTGGCAGGACATCTACAGCCAGCTGCGCACGGTGGCCAAGCAGATGGGCATGCACCTCGAGGAGCCTTCGGCGGGCACCGACGCCCCCGCCGACCGCATCCACGTCTCCCTCCTCGCCGGCCTCCTCTCCCACATCGGGATGAAGGACGTGAAGGACGGCAACAAGAACGAGTACCTGGGCGCCCGCAGCGCCAGGTTCGCGATCTTCCCGGGCTCGGCGCTGTTCAGGAAGCAGCCCCGGTTCGTGATGTCGGCCGAGCTGGTGGAGACCTCGCGCCTGTGGGCCCGGGTCAACGCGAAGATCGAGCCCGAGTGGGTGGAACCGCTCGCCGGTCACCTGCTCAAGCGCACGTACAGCGAACCGCACTGGGAGAAGGACCAGGCGGCCGTGATGGCGTACGAGAAGGTCACGCTCTACGGCGTCCCGATCGTCGCCCAGCGGAAGGTGAACTACGGCCGCATCGACCCCGAGGTCAGCCGCGAGCTGTTCATCCGCAACGCGCTGGTCGAGGGGGACTGGCGCACGCACCACAAGTTCTTCGCCGACAACCGCAAACTCCTCAGCGAGGTCGAGGAGCTGGAGCACCGCGCCCGGCGCCGGGACATCGTCGTGGACGACGAGACGCTGTTCGACTTCTACGACCAGCGGGTGCCCCAACACGTCGTGTCCGGTGCCCACTTCGACTCCTGGTGGAAGCGGAAGCGGCACGAGCAGCCGGACTTCCTGGACTTCGAGCGGGAGATGCTCATCCGGGAGTCGGCGGAGGCGGTCACCAAGGCCGACTACCCGGACACCTGGCGGCAGGGGCCGCTCAAGTTCCGGGTGACGTACCAGTTCGAGCCGGGGGCGGACGCGGACGGCGTGACCGTGCACATCCCCCTCCAGGTCCTCAACCAGGTCACGGACGAGGGCTTCGACTGGCAGATCCCGGGCCTGCGCGAGGAGGTGGTGACGGAGCTGATCCGCTCCCTGCCGAAGCCGATCCGCCGTCACTACGTGCCCGCGCCGAACTACGCGAAGGCCTTCCTGGAGAAGGCGGTGCCCCTTCAGGAGCCGCTCACCGTGACGATGGCGCGCGAGCTGAAGCGCAGGGTGGGCGTCCCCTTCGAGGCGGACGACTTCGACTGGGCGAAGGTCCCGGACCACCTGAAGATCACTTTCAGGATCGTGGACGAGCGGCGCCGCAAGCTGGCCGAGGACAAGGACCTGGAGGCGCTGAAGCTGCGCCTGAAGCCGAAGGCGCGCCAAGCCCTGTCCCAGGCGGCGGCCGCGACCGCGTCCCGGGAGGGCGGCGAGTCCCTGGAACGCAAGGGCCTGACCGACTGGACGATCGGCACACTCACCCGCGTCTTCGAGACCCGCCGGGCCGGCCAGCCGGTCAAGGCGTACCCGGCGCTGGTGGACGACGGCGACACGGTCTCGGTCCGCCTCTTCGACACCGAGGCGGAACAGTCCGAGGCCATGTGGAAGGGCACCCGTCGCCTGATCCTGCGCAACATCCCGGTGAACGCGGCGAAGTTCGCCTCCGACAAGCTGACGAACGCCCAGAAACTGGCCCTGTCGGCCAACCCGCACGGCTCCGTGCAGGCCCTGTTCGACGACTGCGCGATGGCCGCGGCGGACAAGCTGATCGGGGACTTCGGCGGGCCGGCGTGGGACGAGGAGTCGTACCGGAAGCTGTACGACAAGGTGCGTGCGGAGATCGTGGACACGACGGTCCGCACGGTGGGCCAGGTACAGCAGGTCCTGGCGGCCTGGCAGGCCTGTGAGCGCCGTCTGAAGGCCGTACGCAGCCCGGCACTGCTGGCGAACCTGACCGACGTCCGCAAGCAGCTGGACGCCCTCGTGAAGCCCGGCTTCGTCACCTGGGCCGGCATACGACGCCTCCCCGACCTGGTGCGCTACCTGGTGGCCGCCGACCGGCGTCTGCAGCAGATGCCGACCGGTGTCCAGCGGGACACCACGCGCATGGAGAAGGTCCACGAGATGCAGGACGAGTACGCCTGGCTCCTGGAACAGCTCCCCCAGGGCCGGCCGATCCCCGCCTCGGTCCTGGACATCCGCTGGATGATCGAGGAGCTGCGGGTCAGTTATTTCGCCCACGCGCTGGGCACGGCGTACCCCGTCTCCGACAAGCGGATCGTGAAGGCGATCGACGCGGCGGTCCCGTAACCGGCCGCGCACAGGGGGTGAGTTCGACCAGGCGACTCGCCTCCTGTACAGTCTCTTCTCGCAGCGCAAAACAGCGAGTCGAGCGCCGCGAAACCTGGTCCTGTGGAGCAGTTTGGAGTGCTCGCCACCCTGTCAAGGTGGAGGCCGCGGGTTCAAATCCCGTCAGGACCGCATAGATGAGTGAGGCCCGCGCCCGACAAGGACGCGGGCCTCACTCGTTCCCCGCGCCGGCAGAAGACACCGGCCTCACGCGTAAGGGCCCCCTCGGGGGCCCTTACGACGTTCCCGGCCGGCGCCCCCGCGGGCGTCCGCGCCCTTGACGACGTCACATTCGCTCGGTACTCAGGGAGCAGGGCTCGTTCCTCCTGTATGGCCCCGGAGGTGGCGTATGGCGGCATCGGCCAGGCACGAGACGAGGGCGCTTCTGAGGGCGCATCTGTCGGCTGCCTCGTCCTACCGGCACCTCACCCGCCACTGCCCCGTCTGCCGTCACCTGCTGCGGCTGGCGATGGACGCCGGGCCACGGCCGCAGGACACGAGCGAAGAGATCGGCGAGGACGAAGGCTCCCGGAGCGCGTGACCCGCGTCGGCGCCAACCCCCCTCGGTGCACGGGACGCTGGAACACACGCTTCCACTAGTGCACCCGGGCCACGGGCAACAAGCCGCCCGGCCTGTGACGGGAGTCACTGCATGACTTTCTAAAAGGGTGGCACTTACCCCCGTCATACAAGTGGTCAATTTAATATGTGCAATGGCACCTCGTTCAGAGGCCGCGCACGGAACTCCCGACTCCCCTCCCCGGACTCCGGCAAGCCCGCTCACCGAGGCCCCGCACAGCCAGGACCAGCGCACAAAAAAGATCGCGCTGGACCCGGCGGAGTCCAGCGCGATCTACGACGCACCCTGTGTCGCTGCCTACAACGTTCTCTTCGGCTTGGGCGAGGGGCCTGTTGGGGCAGGTCCCGCGTCGCTTGGCGCTAGGGTTCCGGGCGCCTCGGTGGGTTGGGGGACCAGCCGTATCGCCCGCTGTTCAGTTGTTCAGGCCTCGCTGCGCTGCTGCGGAATGCCCGCGAGCAGAGCGCGGACCTCGGCCTCGCGGTAGCGGCGATGCCCGCCGAGCGTACGGATGGACGTGAGCTTGCCGGCCTTCGCCCACCGCGTGACCGTCTTGGGGTCGACGCGGAACATGGTGGCGACCTCAGCCGGGGTCAGCAGCGGCTCGGCATCAGGGGTGCGAGCGGTCATGAGCGGCCTCCTCGGGAGAACCGAACCTTCTCGGTTCTTTCCTCTAAATTCTGCACCTTGACCCGCGTTGCCCGAAATGGCGGACGCGAGTCGAGTCGGTTATAGGACGAACGGCTTGTCCTCGGCACTACAACTACACCATCTGTCCAGCCGCGTCGGCCAAACCGATGGAATTGCCCTCCCAGGTGTTCATCAGCGACGGAAGCCGATGGACCATGCCATAGCGGACAGTCACGCCACTGTGACGATCAGTCACAGTGGCGATCAGGAGTCACCAGACCCCCCAAAGCGTGCAATGCTGAGATTCCGCCCACAATGGAGCACAGTTGGACGGACGGAGCCCTCCCCGGACTCCTTGTCCTATTTTGGCATGAGGAGGGGCAAGAGGCGCAAGGGCCCAGTACGTGCGGTCCGTCACGCTTCAGCCATCCTCGACACAAAAGGCCGGGATCGGGACCAACGCCCCGTCAGCTGGTGAAGTGTCGTTGACCGTACGCTGTTCGACGACATCTGAGCTGTGACCCGGGTCACTATCTGGGTGTTTCTGTTGAAACGTCAGTTCGTCAGTTGGCCGAACGCCGGTCCCGCACCGCCCGCCACCGCTCGACGAGCCGCCCGTAGGCCTCTCCGGCCGCCGCTCCGTCGCCCCGGCGCAGCGCCTCGATGCCCTCGGCCACGTCCGCCGCCGAGTGATCGCCTTCCAGCTCACCGGCCGGCAGCACGTGCACCAGGCCGCCGTAGTCCAGTTCCACCCGCGAGCGCGGGTGGAACTCCTCCAGCCAGCGGCCGACGTCCACCAGCCCGTCGATCAGCGGGCCCTCATCGAGGGTGTCCTTCAGCGTGCGCAGCGCCCGCGCCACCCGGCGGCGGGCCTGCACCATGGGCGTGCGGTAGCGCAGCACAGGGGGCACCTCGGCGGTCCCCTCGTCGTACCGGCGCTCCTCGTCGGAGACCAGCACGAACCAGTTCAGCGGCACCTGCCAGGTCGCCGTGCGGATCCACGGGCGGGCATCGGGGTTGCGGGCCAGCCAGCGCTCGTAGTCCTGGGCGGCCTGGCGGCGCACCACCGGCGGCAGCACCGCGTCCAGCACCGGCGGGGGCAGCTCCTCCTCGAGTTCGTCGAGGGCCTGCCAGCCGCGCAGCCGGGTCCGCCAGGGACACACGCAGGTCACCCCGTCGGCCTCCAGCACGAAGGCGTCCCCGCTCTCGTGCACCGGTACCGCGATCGGCGGTATGGGCAGCAGGCCGGCGAGCGAGCGGCGCAGTTCGTCCTGATAGGAGGGGCGGTCGGGACGGCGGGCGTAGCGCGCCCAGTGGCTGCGCTCCGGCTCCGGGAAGGCGCCCAGCGGCTCGTACACGCGCAGGTACGCCGCGTAGGGGACGATCACGGAGGACACCTTGGGCACGCCTGCTCCCTCCCCATCGCACCCGGCTCGAAACCACTGCAAATCGTGCCACGGCGATACGTGCGCGGAGGGCTTGGGCGAGTGATCCTGAACACTGCGCGGATGGTGGTCGTGCGGAGGCTCTACGCTCATGCCACAGCACCCGCCACCCGTACGGGGGCTGAGCCCCGCCCGCCGCTACTTACACAGGAGTCACCACAGTGACCGACGTAACCGGCGCACCTGCTGATGTCCTGCACACCCTGTTCCACTCGGACCAGGGCGGCCATGAGCAGGTCGTGCTCTGCCAGGACCGCGCGACCGGTCTGAGGGCCGTGATCGCCATCCACTCCACCGCCCTGGGCCCGGCCCTCGGCGGCACCCGCTTCTACCCGTACGCGACCGATGCCGAGGCCGTGGCCGACGCCCTCAACCTCGCGCGCGGGATGTCGTACAAGAACGCCATGGCCGGACTGGACCACGGCGGCGGCAAGGCCGTGATCATCGGCGACCCGGAGCGCGACAAGACCGAGGAGCTGCTCCTCGCCTACGGGCGCATGGTCGCCTCCCTCGGCGGGCGCTACGTCACCGCGTGCGACGTCGGCACCTACGTCGCCGACATGGACGTCGTGGCCCGCGAGTGCCGCTGGACCACCGGCCGCTCCCCCGAGAACGGCGGCGCCGGCGATTCCTCCGTGCTCACCGCCTTCGGCGTCTACCAGGGCATGCGTGCCTCCGCACAGCACCTGTGGGGCGACCCCTCGCTCCGCGGCCGCAAGGTCGGTATCGCCGGCGTCGGCAAGGTGGGTCACCACCTGGTGAGGCACCTGCGCGACGAGGGCGCCGAGGTCGTGATCACGGACGTGCGCGCGGACGCCGTCCAGCGGATCGTCGACCAGTACGCCGAAGGCGTGTCGGCCGTCGCCGACACCGAGGCGCTGATCCGGGTCGAGGGGCTCGACATCTACGCCCCCTGCGCCCTCGGCGGTGCCCTGAACGACGACAGCGTGCCGGTGCTCACCGCCCGGGTGGTGTGCGGCGCGGCCAACAACCAGCTCGCCCACCCGGGCGTGGAGAAGGACCTCGCCGACCGCGGGATCCTCTACGCGCCGGACTACGTGGTGAACGCCGGCGGGGTCATCCAGGTGGCCGACGAGTTGCACGGGTTCGACTTCGACCGGTGCAAGGCCAAGGCGGCGAAGATCTTCGACACCACGCTGGCCATATTCGCACGTGCGAAGGATGACGGTATTCCGCCGGCCGCCGCGGCCGACCGGATCGCCGAGCAGCGGATGGCCGAGGCCCGCGCGGGCCGCACGGCGCGGTGAGGCGATCGCACACGTGAGCGGTACCCGTCGGCGGGAACTTAGAGAGAACTCTCACTTCCACCGGCGGGTCGTTCCCCGATAAGTGGTTAAAATCGCCACTGACCAGCGAGGACGGGGCGCCTCGAAGGTCCTGTGCACACGCGCGTGGTGCGGGCGACGTACCGTATGGGCGCGGGCTCAGGTACCGTGGAAGCCCTACGGACCGGCCTCTCCGCGGAGGGTCCGTTCCGGATCATGAACGCGTGTCAGACTCTGGGGCCGTCGAGCCCCGTCACCGAGGGGGTCGAGCCATGGGGCGCGGCCGGGCCAAGGCCAAGCAGACGAAGGTCGCCCGCCAGCTGAAGTACAACAGCGGTGGGACAGACCTGTCACGTCTGGCCAGTGAACTGGGCGCATCGACTTCGAGCCAGCCGCCGAACGGCGAGCCGTTCGAGGACGATGAGGATGACGAGGACGATCTTTACTCTCGGTACGCCGACCTCTATGGGGACGACGACGAGGAAGAGGACGAGGGTCCCTCACAGCACCGTCGCGGCGCTTGACCTAGTACTCAGCACCTACCCGGTCGGTGGCACTGCCACCGACCGGGTTCTGTGCTACCCGCAGGTTCAGACGGCGTAGTCGCCGACCAGCTCGGCGCCGGTCTCCTTGTCACCACGGTCGGTGATCTCGCCCGCGACCCACGCGTCGACCCCGCGGTCGGCCAGCGTGGCCAGGGCCACCTCGGTGGACTCCTCGGGCACGATCGCGATCATGCCGACGCCCATGTTGAGGGTCTTCTCCAGCTCCAGGCGCTCGACGTTCCCGGTCTTCCCGACCAGGTCGAAGATCGCGCCCGGGGTCCAGGTGGCGCGGTCGACCACGGCGTGCAGGTCGTCCGGGATCACCCGGGCCAGGTTGGCCGCGAGTCCGCCGCCGGTGATGTGGCTGAAGGCATGGACCTCGGCGGTGCGGGTCAGCGCCAGGCAGTCCAGCGAGTAGATCTTCGTGGGCTCCAGCAGCTCCTCGCCGAGGGTGCGGCCCAGCTCCGCGATCTCCGTCTCCAGGGCCAGGCCCGCGCGGTCCAGCAGCACGTGGCGGACCAGGGAGTACCCGTTGGAGTGAAGCCCGGAGGCCGCCATGGCGATCACCGCGTCACCCTGGCGGATACGATCCGCGCCCAGCAGCCGGTCGGCCTCCACGACCCCGGTACCGGCGCCGGCGACGTCGAAGTCGTCCTCGCCCAGCAGGCCGGGGTGCTCCGCCGTCTCACCGCCCACCAGGGCGCAGCCGGCCAGCACACAGCCCTCCGCGATGCCCTTGACGATGGCGGCGACGCGCTCGGGATGGACCTTGCCGACGCAGATGTAGTCCGTCATGAACAGCGGCTCGGCACCGCACACCACGATGTCGTCCATGACCATGGCGACCAGGTCGTGGCCGATGGTGTCGTAGACGCCCAGGCGGCGCGCGATGTCGACCTTCGTCCCGACGCCGTCCGTGGCGGAGGCGAGCAGGGGGCGCTCGTAGCGCTTGAGGGCGGAGGCGTCGAAGAGCCCGGCGAAACCGCCGAGGCCGCCCAGAACCTCGGGGCGCCGCGTCTTCTTCACCCACTCCTTCATCAGCTCGACGGCGCGGTCGCCCGCCTCGATGTCGACGCCCGCGCTCGCGTAGCTGGCACCAGTGCCCGCGTGCGGAGCACGCTGATCAAATGGGGCAGAAGACATGACCTTGAGAACTTTCGTGTCGTACTGCGTGAAACAGCGGGGATTACGGGCGACGGATCGCGTCGGCGGCGGCCGTGGCGGCGGGCCCGGCGGCCAGCTCGGTCTCCAGGAGCTGCTTGCCCAGCAGCTCGGGGTCCGGCAGCTCCATCGGGTACTCGCCGTCGAAGCAGGCGCGGCACAGGTTCGGCTTGGCGATCGTGGTCGCCTCGATCATGCCGTCGAGGGAGATGTAGGCCAGGGAGTCGGCGCCGAGGCTGGTGCCGATCTCCTCGATGGTCATGCCGTTGGCGATCAGTTCCGCGCGGGTGGCGAAGTCGATACCGAAGAAGCAGGGCCACTTCACGGGCGGCGAGGAGATCCGGATGTGGACCTCGGCGGCGCCCGCCTCGCGGAGCATGCGGACCAGGGCCCGCTGGGTGTTGCCGCGCACGATCGAGTCGTCGACGACGACCAGGCGCTTGCCCTTGATGACTTCCTTCAGCGGGTTCAGCTTCAGGCGGATGCCCAGCTGGCGGATGGTCTGCGAGGGCTGGATGAAGGTGCGGCCCACGTAGGCGTTCTTGACCAGGCCGTTGCCGAAGGGGATGCCGGAGGCCTCCGCGTAGCCGATCGCGGCCGGGGTGCCGGACTCCGGGGTCGCTATGACCAGGTCGGCCTCGGCCGGGGCTTCCTTGGCCAGGCGGCGGCCCATCTCCACACGCGAGAGGTACACGTTCCGGCCGGCGATGTCGGTGTCCGGACGGGCGAGGTACACGTACTCGAAGACACAGCCCTTGGGCTTCGCTTCCGCGAACCGCGAGCTGCGCAGACCGTTCTCGTCGATGGCGACGAACTCGCCCGGCTCGATCTCCCGCACGAAGCTGGCGCCGCAGATGTCGAGGGCGGCGGACTCGGAGGCGACCACCCAGCCGCGCTCCAGGCGGCCGAGGACCAGCGGGCGGATGCCCTGCGGGTCGCGGCCGGCGTAGAGGGTGTGCTCGTCCATGAAGACGAGGGAGAACGCGCCCCGCACCTTCGGGAGCACCGCGTGCGCGGCCTCCTCGATGGTCAGCGGCTTGCCGTCCTCGTCGACCTGGGCGGCCAGCAGGGCCGTCAGCAGGTCGGTGTCGTTGGTGGCCGCGACCCGCGTGGAGCGGCTGTTGTTGTCGCTCGGCAGGTCGGCGACCATCTCGGCGAGCTGCGCCGTGTTGACCAGGTTGCCGTTGTGGCCGAGCGCGATCGAGCCGTGCGCGGTGGCACGGAACGTCGGCTGGGCGTTCTCCCACACGGAGGCACCGGTGGTCGAGTAGCGGGCGTGTCCGACCGCGATGTGACCTTGGAGCGAACCGAGCGAGGTCTCGTCGAAGACCTGGGAGACCAGGCCCATGTCCTTGAAGACGAGGATCTGGGAGCCGTTGCTGACCGCGATTCCCGCGGATTCCTGACCCCGGTGCTGGAGGGCGTAGAGCCCGAAGTACGTGAGCTTTGCGACCTCTTCACCCGGAGCCCAGACGCCGAAGACGCCGCAAGCGTCCTGGGGGCCCTTTTCGCCGGGAAGCAGATCGTGATTGAGTCGACCGTCACCACGTGGCACGTTTCCGAGTGTAGGCGAGGTCGACCACTGGTCCGAATTGGGGATACGCGCCCGTCCCGGACCGGGCGTTGTCGATCACCTTGGGGGATTCCTCGTTTTGCCTGGTCAGATCGGCTTTTCAGCGGCTGCTCCGGGCCCCGGGCGGGCTGCGCGGCGCGGTTGCGGGCCTCTTCGCCGTATGCGTGAGTGAGGTGTCGCACATCATTCGGGTGCGCCGCGGCTGAGGTGGACGCGGTCGCCGTCGCCGTCGGTGAGCGTGAGCTTCGCGTCGTCGGCCTTGGCGGTGAGCGTGCCGGTGGTGAGGGTGCGGGCGAGGGTGCGCTCGAAGTCCATCCGGTCCGGAGCGCAGGCCATCCTGGTCGTCCGCAGGTCACCGAAGGTGATCCGGTCGCCGTGCACGGTGACCCGGGCGCTGAACCGGTTGCAGCCGAGGTTGCCGGCCGCCTTGCCGTCCTCGTCGATACGGAGGTGGGCGGTGGCGGGCGCGTGCCGGGTCGTACCGCCGATGGTGACGCCGTCGACCCGCCAGTCGATCCCGGTCACCGGCTGCTGGACGCTCACCGAACCACTGTCCGCCTTCTCGCTGCCACAGGCCACCGCGAGCGGGAGGAGCACGGTGGCCGCCATCAGGGTCATGCGCTGCTTGTGCCGGTTCATACGGATTCGACGGGTCGCCGGTACGACCGGTTCCGCTACGCCCGCTCCCGCTGCGCCCGCTCCCGCTGCGCCCGGTACCGCTATGCCATCAGCGGCAGCAGATCCCCGATGTCCGCCCGTTCCCCGCTCGCGCTGACCTTCGCCTCCGCCACGGCGTCCTTCCAGGCCACACGTCCGGTGGCGAGCCGGACCCAGGTCAGCGGGTCGGTCTCCACGACGTTGGGCGGGGTGCCCCGGGTGTGCCGGGGTCCCTCGACGCACTGCACGACGGCGTACGGCGGCACGCGCACCTCGGTGGATCCGCCGGGCGCCTTCACGGCGAGGGCGTCGGCGAGCAGCCGGGTGGCGGCGGCCAGCGCCTGGCGGTCGTAGGGCACCTCGAGACCCGCGACGGCCGCGGTGAGGTCGTCGGTGTGGACGACGAGTTCGACGGTGCGGGTGACGAGGTAGTCGTCCAGGGGCAGCGCGCCCGCGTTGGTCGCCAGCAGCCGGCTGCCGGGGTGCTCGGCGAGCAGGGCGCGCAGGGTCTCGTCGACGCCGGTGAGGTAGGCGTCGAGGTCGGAGTGCTCGGCGGAAAGGCCGCGGGTGAACTCGTCGATGGCGGTGGAGCTGGCGGCGGTGGCGAAGGGCCACTCGACCACCGTGACGTCCTGCTGGGGCGGGGCGGGCTTGTCCAGGGCCCGGTGCACGGCCGTGAGCGCCATCCCGATGTGCGCGACCAGTTCCCGGACGGTCCACTCGCCGAGCCGCGTCGGCAGCGCGAGTTGCTCGGGGGTCAGGCCGCGGACGGCTTCCCGTACGTGTCCGAACTGGGCGAAGACCGCCGCACGGGTCTTGGCGGGGTCGTAGCTGCGGGCGCGCTTCTTGGCCGGAGACATGGCGGTGAGCCTATGCACGTCCGCGGCCTCACCGCGAGTGGATACGGGACCGGGAGCCCGCACCGCCGTCCGCTGCGGCCTGACCGTGTGTCCCTCGGGCCGTTCTCGAACAACGCGAAGGCAGAGCGGGTGCGTTCGGCCGCGTCCGCGGCGATCGCTGCTGCAGGCTGCCCCGGTCCGGCGTCAGCCGGCGGGACCGGGGGAAGGGTGCCCGCGCCGACTCCGAGGATGTCGGGGGCTGTTCGCTCTGGAAACTCACGCGCACCCCCGCCGGCCGCCGGCCTCACTCGCGGCCGGTGTCCGCACCGCTCCGCCGTAACCGCTCGCCATCGGGCCGAAGTCAGCACGGGCGAAGGCCCTGCCCGGCGTCGCGGACAGGGCCCTCACACGGTGGGTGGCGATCACGCCAGCAGTGCCGGGATCGTCCCCTCGTGGGCCTCGCGCAGCTCGGCGAGGGAGAGGGCGAACTCGCCCTGGATCTCCACCGAGTCTCCGTCCACGACACCGATGCGGGTGGCCGGCAGGCCGCGCGCACCGCACATGTCGTTGAAACGGACCTCCTCCGAGCGCGGCACGGCGACGACCGCGCGGCCGGCGGACTCGGAGAACAGGAAGGTGAAGGCGTCCAGGCCGTCCGGGACGATCAGCCGCGCGCCCTTGCCGCCGAGCAGCGCGGACTCCACGACCGCCTGGATCAGACCGCCGTCGGACAGGTCGTGAGCGGAGTCGATCATGCCGTCGCGGGAGGCGGAGATCAGGATCTCGGCCAGCAGCCGCTCACGCTCCAGGTCGACCTTGGGCGGCAGACCGCCGAGGTGGTCGTGGATCACCTGGGACCAGGCCGAGCCGCCGAACTCCTCGCGGGTGTCGCCGAGGAGGTAGAGCAGCTGGCCCTCCTCCTGGAAGGCGACCGGGGTGCGGCGGGCGACGTCGTCGATGACACCCAGGACGGCGACCACCGGCGTGGGGTGGATGGCCGCCTCGCCCGTCTGGTTGTAGAGCGAGACGTTGCCGCCGGTCACCGGGGTGCCCAGCTGCCGGCAGCCGTCGGCCAGACCGCGCACGGCCTCGGCGAACTGCCACATCACCGCCGGGTCCTCGGGGGAGCCGAAGTTCAGGCAGTCGGAGACGGCGAGCGGCTTGGCGCCGGTGGTCGCCACGTTCCGGTAGGCCTCGGCGAGGGCCAGCTGGGCGCCGGTGTACGGGTCCAGCTTGGCGTAGCGGCCGTTGCCGTCCGTCGCGATGGCGACGCCGAGACCGGTCTCCTCGTCCACGCGGATCATGCCGGAGTCCTCCGGCTGGGCGAGGACGGTGTTGCCCTGTACGAAGTGGTCGTACTGGGACGTGATCCACTTCTTGGAGGCCTGGTTGGGGGAGCCCACCAGCTTCAGGACCTGGTCCTTCAGCTCCTCGCTCGTCTCCGGGCGGGGGAGCTTGTTCGCGTCGTCGGCCTGGAGGGCGTCCTGCCAGGACGGGCGGGCGTACGGACGCTCGTAGGTCGGGCCCTCGTGGGCGACCGTGCGCGGGTCGACGTCGACGATCTTCTCGCCGTGCCAGAAGATCTCCAAGCGGTCGCCGTCGGTCACCTCACCGATGACGGTGGCGATGACGTCCCACTTCTCGCAGATCTCCAGAAAGCGGTCGACCTTGGCCGGCTCCACGACCGCGCACATGCGCTCCTGCGACTCGCTCATGAGGATCTCCTCAGGAGACAGGGTCGAGTCGCGCAGCGGGACGTCGTCCAGTGTGACGCGCATGCCACCGGAGCCGTTCGAGGCCAGCTCGGAGGTGGCGCAGGAGAGGCCGGCGGCACCGAGGTCCTGGATGCCGACGACCAGCTTCTCCTTGAATGCCTCCAGGGTGCACTCGATGAGGAGTTTCTCCTGGAAGGGGTCGCCGACCTGGACCGCGGGACGCTTGGACGGCTTGGCGTCGTCGAAGGTCTCGGACGCGAGGATCGAGGCGCCGCCGATGCCGTCACCGCCGGTCCGGGCGCCGTAGAGGATGACCTTGTTCCCGGCGCCGGAGGCCTTGGCGAGGTGGATGTCCTCGTGCCGCATCACACCGATGGCACCGGCGTTGACCAGCGGGTTGCCCTGGTAACAGGCGTCGAAGACGACCTCGCCGCCGATGTTGGGCAGGCCCAGGCAGTTGCCGTAGCCGCCGATGCCGGCGACGACGCCGGGCAGGACGCGCTTGGTGTCGGGGTGGTCGGCCGCGCCGAAGCGCAGCGGGTCCACGACGGCGACCGGGCGCGCGCCCATCGCGATGATGTCGCGGACGATGCCGCCGACACCCGTGGCCGCGCCCTGGTAGGGCTCGACGTAGGAGGGGTGGTTGTGCGACTCGACCTTGAAGGTGACCGCGTAGCCCTGGCCGACGTCCACCACACCGGCGTTCTCGCCGATGCCGACGAGCAGCGCGTCCGACTGGGGCGCCTTCTCGCCGAACTGGCGCAGGTGGACCTTGGAGGACTTGTACGAGCAGTGCTCGGACCACATGACCGAGTACATGGCGAGTTCGGCGCCGGTCGGGCGGCGGCCGAGGATCTCCAGCACCCGCTCGTACTCGTCCTTCTTCAGGCCGAGTTCGGCCCAGGGCAGCTCGACGTCGGGGGTCGCGGTCGCGTGCTCGACCGTGTCCAGAGGCGTCCGGCTCATGCGTTGACCAGCTTCTTGAGGATCGAGGTGAAGAAGGGGAGGCCGTCGGTACGGCCCGTGCCGATCAGCGGCTCGACGGCGTGCTCGGGATGCGGCATGAGGCCGACGACGTTCCCGGCCTCGTTGGTGATGCCGGCGATGTCCCGCAGCGAGCCGTTGGGGTTGAAGTCCAGGTAGCGGAAGGCGACGCGGCCCTCCGCCTCCAGCTTGTCGAGCGTGTAGTCGTCGGCGACGTACCGGCCGTCCATGTTCTTCAGCGGGATGTGGATCTCCTGGCCCGCGCGGTAGTCGCTGGTCCAGGAGGTCTCCGCGTTCTCCACCCGCAGCTTCTGGTCACGGCAGATGAAGTGGAGGTGGTCGTTGCCGAGCATCGCGCCCGGAAGGAGGTGGGCCTCGGTGAGGATCTGGAAGCCGTTGCAGATGCCGAGGACCGGGAGACCGGCCTTCGCCTGCTCGATGAGGGGCTCCATCACGGGCGAGAAGCGCGCGATGGCACCCGCGCGCAGATAGTCGCCGTAGGAGAAACCGCCGCACAGCACCACGGCGTCGACCTGCTTGAGGTCCTTGTCCTTGTGCCACAGGGCGACCGGCTCGGCGCCCGCCAGGCGGATCGCACGCTGCGTGTCCCGGTCGTCGAGGCTGCCCGGGAAAGTGACGACGCCAATACGAGCGGTCACTTCGCGGCCTCCGCGACTTCCGCCGCGTCTTCCACCTTGACGGTGAAGTCCTCGATCACGGTGTTGGCGAGGAAGGATTCCGCAAGATCGTGGATGCGGGCGAGTGCGGCCTCGTCGACCGGCCCGTCAACTTCCAGTTCGAAACGCTTTCCCTGGCGTACGTCGGAGATCCCTTCGAAACCCAGGCGCGGCAGCGCACGCTGGACCGCCTGGCCCTGGGGGTCGAGGATCTCCGGCTTGAGCATGACGTCGACTACGACGCGTGCCACTGGCACTCCCGATGTGTGGTGCTGAGCAGGTTCCTTCAGACTACCCGCACAAAATTTCTACGCGAGTAGAGTTGTAGGAAACTACGTGAGGCGCATCACGATCGGGTGTCGAAGCCTCGCAGTCGTGAAAAGTTCTGGGAAAGTTCGGGAGTCCGCCCGCGGCATCTATTGTGCTGGGACACGCGGACGGATTTAGTCGGGCTTCACTTTGCATTGCCGGGCACTGTACAAATGAATTGGCAATAGCCGATACTCGGCACGTCATCGCTGTTGAGCTGTATCGACGTGCCGCACGAAGGGACCGATATTCGTGGCGCAAAAGGTCGTGGTCACTCTCTTTGACGACATCGACGGCTCGGAAGCGGCGGAAACGATCGCCTTCGGACTCGACGGCAAGTCGTACGAGATCGACCTGAACGAAAC
Source organism: Streptomyces sp. NPDC006314 (assembly GCF_040613075.1). NCBI lineage: Bacteria > Bacillati > Actinomycetota > Actinomycetes > Kitasatosporales > Streptomycetaceae > Streptomyces > Streptomyces sp. NPDC006314. The sequence continues at coordinate 62,234 of NZ_JBEXRL010000003.1, forward strand.
CAACGCCAGGAAACTGCGCAAGGCGCTCGCGCCCTACGTCGAGGCCGGCCGCAAGCGGTCGCGGTCCGGCAGGGCGTACAAGCAGACGGAGGTCGCCCCCGACCCGGCGGCCGTCCGCGCCTGGGCCCAGGCCAACAAGATGGACGTCCCGGCACGCGGACGCATCCCCAAGAAGGTCTACGAGGCGTTCAGCGCCGCGCAGTGACCCGCGAAGGGGCAGCCCTCAGGGTCCGTCAGCGGGCCCTGAGGGCCGTGCACTTGGCGTACGCGGCGCCGCAGGGGGGACCGACTTGCGCTACCCCCCTGCTGATCAGCTAATGTCTGTGACACGCCGAGGGGCGAGGCCGAGAGGCCGGATCCCGAGGACACCATGCGGGTGTAGTTCAGTAGTAGAACATCCCCCTTCCAGGGGGAAGGCGCAGTGTGCGATTCCTGTCACCCGCTCTGGCACCGGTCGACACGACCACTCATGTGGATCAGGTAGGCTGGTGCTCGCACCGATCGGTGGGAGCCGGTCGGGAGCAGTGCGGACGTAGCTCAGTTGGTAGAGCGCAACCTTGCCAAGGTTGAGGTCGCGAGTTCGAGCCTCGTCGTCCGCTCGGGAATGAGACCCCGGTCCACTGGGCCGGGGTCTTTTCGTATGCCTGCGGTGCCCTGACATTTGTCATGCCGGGCGATGACACCGCGCACTGCCGGGCCGCCCCCGTCGCCGGGACGCTGGCTTCATGGACAGAGACGAACACGAGCACGTGATCGAGGTCACCGACCTCAGGCGTGTCTACGGGGGCGGGTTCGAGGCCGTACGCGGAATCACCTTCTCCGTGGCGCGCGGGGAGATCTTCGCCCTGCTGGGCACCAACGGAGCCGGCAAGACCTCCACGGTGGAACTGCTGGAGGGGCTCGCCGCGCCGGCCGGAGGCCGGGTCCGGATCCTGGGCCATGACCCCTACCGCGAGCGGGCCGCCGTACGCCCCCGCACCGGCGTGATGCTCCAGGAGGGCGGCTTCCCCTCCGAGCTGACCGTCGCCGAGACCGCCCGGATGTGGGCGGGTTGCACCAGCGGCCCCCGGCCGGAGCAGGAGGTGCTGGAGCTGGTCGGGCTCGCGGACCGGCACGGGATACGGGTCAAGCAGCTGTCCGGCGGCGAGCGGCGCCGCCTGGACCTGGCGCTCGCCCTGCTCGGCGAGCCCGAGGTGCTCTTCCTCGACGAGCCGACGACCGGGCTCGACGCGGAAGGCCGCCGGGACACCTGGGAGTTGGTACGGAGCCTGCGCGACGCGGGGACCACCGTGCTGCTCACCACGCACTACCTGGAGGAGGCCGAGGGCCTCGCCGACCGGCTCGCCATCCTGCACGAGGGCCGCATCGCCGTCTCCGGAACCCCGGCCGAGGTCACCGCCGGCCGCCCTTCCCGGATGTCCTTCGAGCTGCCCGACGGCTACTTCCTCGGCGACCTGCCGCCCCTCGCCGACCTCGGCGTCTGCGGGCACGAGAGCGACGGCAGGGTCGTACGGCTGCGTACGACGCAACTGCAGCGGACCGCCACCGGGGTGCTGACCTGGGCCGAGCGGGCCGGCGTCGAACTGCGTGGGCTGGATGTGCGATCAGCCTCGCTGGAGGAGGCGTTCCTCGGGATCGCACGGGAGCGGGAGATGGCGGCATGAGCGGGAGCGACGTGGAAACGGGACGCCGGGGCACGAGCGAGGCCGGCGCGCGAGCGGGAGGCGGTGGCATGAGCGGGGTGGCCCCTGGGACCCTCGGGCCCACGGCACGGCGGCTGCGGGCGCTGGCCCGGGCCGAGCTGGCCCTCCTCGGCCGGAACCGGGGGGCCGTCTTCACCGCCCTGGCCGTACCGCTCGCCCTGCCCTTCACCATGCGGCCGGTCCTCGACCAGCTGGACCTGGAGAAGGCGGGCCTGAACATCGGCACGGTCCTGCTGACGACCGCCATCGGCTTCTCCTTCCTCTTCGCCGTCTACACCTCGCTGGTCAGCGCCTACGTCGCCCGCCGCGAGGAACTCGTCCTCAAGCGGCTGCGCACCGGCGAACTGTCCGACGCCGAGATCCTCACCGGCACCGCCCTGCCCGTGACCGCCCTCGGCCTCGCCCAGGCCCTGGTGCTGTGCGCCGGCTGCGCCGCGCTGCTGCACACCGGGGCACCGAAGGCCCCGTATCTGCTGCTGCCCGGGGTGCTCGCCGGACTCGTGGTCAGTGCCGCGCTCGCCGCGCTCACCGCGTCCTTCACCCGGACCGCCGAGAGCGCCCAGGTGACCGCGCTGCCGCTGGTTTTCGTGTCCATGGTCGGCTCCGGGATCACGGTGCCCACGGAGGTCATGCCCGACCGGCTCGCCTCCGTCTGCGAACTCCTCCCGCTGTCCCCGGCGATCCGACTGGTCCGCGCGAGCTGGACCGGCCAGTTGAGCGCGTACGAGACGCTGGGCGCCCTCGCGACCGCGCTGGCCTGGACGATCGTGGCGGTGTTTGCTGTACGACGGTGGTTCCGCTGGGAGCCGCGGCGGTGACACAGGGGGAGCGAGCACACATGCTGGGGCGGATACGGCGGTGGCAGCAGCGGCACTGGCGGGAGCGCAGCAAGGCCGAGCGGGTCGAGCTGCAGAGCGTCGTCACCTGGTACCTGACCACGTGGTTCTTCTCGCTCAGCTGGCTGATGCTGCCACTGGTCGGCGGGCTCGACCGCCGGCCCGTGCCGCTCGTCCTCGGCGGGCTGCTCCTCGTCGTGGCGGCGCTCCAGTGCGCGGACGCCAACCGGCTCACCCGGCCCGTGCTCGACCACTACCTCGGACGCGCGGAACTGCCCGCCCGGGCGCTGCACGGCTCCTCGGCCCTGCTCGGCCTGGCGCTCACGCTGGTCGTGGCGCTGGCCGTGACGGATGGCGCCGACGGGGTGACGACCAGGCTCGCGATCGGCGCCTGCCTCCTGCCGCCCGGACTGCTGTACGGCCTGGTGGCGCCCATCCCGGTGTTCCTGCGCCGGTCGGCGCTGCTCGCGGTGGTGCTCATGGCCGCTCTCGGGCTCGCCCACCCGGACGGGCTCGACATCCTCATGACCGGCGTCATGACCGCCTTCGGCACGCTTTTCTCGCTGCTCGCCTGCCGCTGCGGCGCCTGGACCCTGTCCGTGCTCTGGGAGGCGGAACGGGCCCGCGAGGTCGAGGCACGGCTCGCCGTCGCCGAGGAGCGCTTGCGGTTCGGTCGCGACCTGCACGACGTACTGGGGCGGAACCTCTCCGTGATCGCCTTCAAGAGTGAGCTGGCCGTACAACTGGCCCGGCGGGGACGGCCCGAGGCCGTGGAGCAGATGATCGAGGTGCAGCGCATCGCGCAGGAGTCCCAGCGCGAGGTCCGGGACGTCGTACGCGGTTACCGGGAGGCCGACCTCGAGGTCGAACTCGCGGGTGCGCAGGGTGTGCTGGCGGCCGCCGGGATCGATTGCGAGGTGCGCGCGCGGGCCGGGAAACTGCCCCCCGAGGTGCAGTCCGCGCTCGGCTGGGTGGTGCGCGAGGCGACCACCAACGTGCTGCGGCACGGGGACGCGAGCCGGTGCGCGGTGGGACTGCGGGTACGGGAGGGGCATGTGGTGCTGACGGTCGAGAACGACGGGGTGGCAGGTCCGAGCGGCGGCACCGGCACCGGCGCCGGCCGGGCGGGGGGCCCGGAGGGCGGCGGCTCGGGACTGGCCGGACTGCGGGAACGGCTGGCCGCCGTGGACGGGAGCCTGGTGGCGGGGCCCGTCGGCGCGGGCCGGTTCCGGTTGGTGGCGGAGGTGCCGCTGGGAGACGGCGAGGCGTCGACGGGATCTGCGCGGGAGAAAGTGAGCGAAGTCGCGTCATGAGTGGTCCCGTACGGTTGCTGCTCGCCGATGACGAGCATCTGATCCGGGGTGCGCTGGCCGCCCTGCTCTCCCTGGAGGACGATCTGCGGGTCGTCGCGGAGGCGGCGAGCGGGCCCGAGGCGCTGGCGATGGCCCGGGCGCACGAACCCGATGTGGCCGTACTGGATCTCCAGATGCCGGGCGCCGACGGTGTGAGGGTCGCCACATCCCTGCGCCGGGAACTTCCCCGCTGCCGGGTGCTGATCGTCACCGGTCACGGGCGCCCCGGGCATCTGAAACGGGCACTCGCGGCCGGTGTGCGGGGATTCGTCCCGAAGACCGTCAGCGCCCAGCGGCTCGCCGAGATCATCCGGACCGTGCACGCCGGAAACCGTTACGTCGACCCGGAGTTGGCCGCCGACGCGATCTCCGCCGGGGACTCCCCGCTGACCGCCCGGGAGGCGGAGGTGCTGGAGCTGGCCGCCGACGGCGCGCCGGTCGCGGAGATCGCCGAACGGGCCGCGCTGTCACCGGGGACCGTGCGTAACTACCTTTCCTCGGCCGTCACGAAGCTCGGCGCGGAGAACCGCCACACGGCAGTGCGTCTCGCACGCGAGCGAGGTTGGGTATAGTTGCTCTCGCGCCACGGCGCAACGCGGACGTAGCTCAGTTGGTAGAGCGCAACCTTGCCAAGGTTGAGGTCGCGAGTTCGAGCCTCGTCGTCCGCTCCAGCAAGGCCCCCGGTTCCCCGGGGGCCTTTCGCGTTACCGCTCGCCTTACGACCAGCTCGTGCCCGTCAGCCGCTCGTACGCCTCCACGTACTTGGCCCGGGTCGCCTCCACGACCTCCCGCGGCAGCGGCGGCGGAGGCTGCTCGCTCTTGCGGTCCCAGCCGGACTCGGCGGAGGTCAGCCAGTCCCGGACGAACTGCTTGTCGTACGACGGCTGCGCGCGGCCCGGCTGCCACTGGTCGGCCGGCCAGAAGCGGGAGGAGTCCGGAGTGAGGACCTCGTCGGCGAGGACGAGGGTGTCGCCTTCGAAGCCGAACTCGAACTTGGTGTCGGCCAGGATGATCCCCCGGTCGCGGGCGATGTCCCGGGCGCGGGAGTACACGGCGAGGGTGGCCTGGCGCAGCTGGGCGGCGGTCTCCGCGCCGACCTGGCGGGCGACCTCCTCGTAGGAGACGTTCTCGTCGTGCTCGCCGACCTCGGCCTTGGTGGCCGGGGTGAAGATCGGAGCCGGCAGCTCGGAGCCGTCGACCAGGCCTTCGGGGAGGGCGAGGCCGCAGACCGTACGGGACTCGTCGTACTCCAGCAGGCCGGAGCCGGTGAGGTAGCCGCGGGCCACGCACTCCACCGGGACCATCTTCAGCGACTTGCAGACCAGCGTGCGGCCCGCCCAGTCGGCCGGGGCGCCCGCGGGCAGCTCGGTGCTGATCACATGGTTCGTGGCCAGGTCACGCAGCTGGTCGAACCACCACAGGGAGAGCCGGGTGAGGACGCGGCCCTTGTCGGGGATCTCCGTGGGGAGCACCCAGTCGTAGGCGGACATGCGGTCGCTGGCGACCATCACGAGGTCGCCCGCCTCGTTCTGGTACAGGTCGCGCACCTTTCCGGTGTGCAGGTGCACCAGGCCCGGAACCTGAATCGGCTCGGGCTTTTCTACGAATCCGGACACGGTTCCTCCCCGTGGTTCTGTCCAAGTGCCTCGATTCTCCCTTATCGGGGCGATCGGTTTCGGCCAGGGGGTCGGCCGCGGTCCCCCGGGGGTCAGTCACGTTTGCAGATGCGGTCCAGCAGGTTCGCCGTGGCGCGCTGGATACGGGGGTCCACATGGCCCGGGCGGTCCAGAGCCGGGGACCAGGCGAAGGTGCCGGAGGCGAACACCCAGGCGCCGGAGGGGGCGCGGTACAGGGAGGTCTCCTGGTGGCGCAGGGTGCCGTCGTTGTCGGTGTAGGGGGAGTGGGCGAGCAGGATGCGCTCGTCGTGCTCGGGCAGCGGGGTGCGCGGGAAGTACCGGTCGGCCTCGCCGGCGACCAGGCCCTCGATCTCGTCCCCCTCGTGTGCGCCGGCCGCCTCCCACAGCCAGTGGCCGGCGTTGCGGACGATCAGCGGGTGCGGCTCGGGCACCCGGCCCGCGTACTGGATGCCGACCAGCTGCTGCTCGGGCCGGTCGATCTCCCGCCACAGCACCGGCTTTCCGGGACCCTTGCGCTTGCGGCAGGTCAGCAGCCGGTCCGGGACACCCGACGGGGAGGGCCCCAACTCCACCTGCCAGTACATGGTGTTCGCGGAGAGGAAGACCAACGAGGTGCCGCGGTCCCGGGCGTCCTCGACGGCACGGCGCATCGGCATCGACCAGTACTCGTCGTGCCCGGGGAAGACCAGGCCCCGGTAGCGGGTGGGGTCGACGCGGCCGGCGTGCAGGTCGCGGGCGTCGGCGTAGGCGAGGTCGTAGCCGTAGCGCTCGGCCCAGCGGATGAAGTCGTAGGCGTGGCCGACGTGCAGGGGCAGGCCCGCGCCCGCGTAGGGGCGGTCGAAGCAGACCGTGGTCGCCGCGTCGGCCTCACCGAGCAGCCGGCCCCGCTCGTCCCAGGCGTGGTAGAGGCTGGCGCCGATATGGCCGTCCTCCGGGTAGAGGTTGTACGCCTGCCACGTGATGTCCGGCAGCAGCAGGAGCAGATCGGCGGGGTGGTCGTCGCGGACCGTGAACGGCACATGGGAGCGGTAGCCGTCGGCCGTGGTGAGGACGGCCACATGGGCGCCGATGCTCCAGTGCGAGGGCACCTGGAGCCGCCAGGACAGCCACCAGTGGTGGCAGGAGACCGTGCGGTCGGCGGTCAGCGGCGGGGGCTGGACGATGCCGGACAGGCGGGGGCTGGTGGTGATCTTGGCCGCGCCGTCGCCCCCGTAGTGGCCGATCCGGTAGATGTCGACGCTGAACTCCTGCGGCGGGTCGACCGTGACGTGGAAGTCGATCGCCTCGCCGGGCGCGACCGCGCCGGTGGACGTGAAGCCCTTGATCTGGCGGTGCACGTCGTCCGCCGAGCGGGGCCCGGAACCGGCCGAACGCGGGGCCGGGACGCGCGGGCGGCCGTCCGCGCCGGTGAGCGGCTGCGGGCTCGGGTCGACGTACCAGGGCACGACATGGCCCGTGTCGTCGAAATAGGTCTCACTGCCACGCAGCCAGGGCACCGGTCCCTGACCGAAGGGGTCCGTGACGGCGTGCGCGAGTGCTCCGGACTCCCAGCGGCGGATGTGGTCCGAGGCCATGGTCGCTCCCCTCCCTCGTGCCCCCGTTGCCCTGTGTCGGTGGTGCTCGGTCGTGGTGTCGTATGTCGCAAGCCTTTGCCAAAGGCGTGGTCGGTCCCAGCACATCACATAACGCACGGGCTCGGTCACTAGTCGTTGCGAATTGACCTGAAGTGGAAGTCGCTTCTCCGTTACGGTCGTCGGGACGGAGGGGTACGGCGGTGTCGCGCGGATCAGACGAGTCGTACCGGCTTCTCGGGGCGTATCCCGGACGCGCCCAGCCAGTCGCGCAGCGGGCCCGGGTCGCCCTCTTCGATCAGGCTGAGGACCCTGGGCGTCAGGTCGGTGGCCCGCTCGCCGCCGAGCAGCAGGGACGGGCCGTCCAGCCAGTCCAGGGCGGGGACCGCGCCGGCGGTGTCGACGGCCGCGCAGCACACCATCGCCCTGACGTGGTCGGCGAGCAGTTCGCGGGCGGTGCGCGGGGGCTGCAGGGGGAACAGCGGCAGGCCGCCGTCGTCCCACAGGGAGCTCGCGGGGCTCTGTCCGGCAGCGCTCGCGCCCCTCGGCACGGCGGCCTCCTCCCGGGCCAGCTCGGCGCTCAGGCCGGCGGCGAGAGCGGCACTGCGCTCGGTACCGCGGTCGGTGTCTTCTTCGTCGTCGTAGGCCGGGGAGGCGGGCGAGTTCTCGGAGGCGTATGGGGCATCGGAGGGGGTGGCGTCGGTGGCGTCGGTGCCGGTGCCCGCGGGGCCGGTACCCGCCGGACCGGTGTCCTCTGTTCCGGCGGCATCGATTCCGGTGGCGACCGTCCCGGCGGCTGCGGTCCGGGTGGGCAGGGTGAGGTGGTCCAGGACACGGGCCAGGGTGGGGCCGCCCGGGTCGGGGGCCGTGGGGTCGAGGGAGGGGCGGACACCGAAGGAGTCCAGGACCCGGTGCAGGCGGGCCGCGTCGGCCCGCCAGGTGCGGTCCACGACCTCCTCCGGATACGCCTGCCAGTCCACCGGCGCCCAGTCGGGGCCGGACTCGGCGGGGCCGCCGTGGAAGAGGCGCGCGGCGAGCAGCGAGGCCGCCTCGTCCACCGTGCCGGGCTCCTCCAGCAGGTCGCAGGCCGGCCGCTCGCCGAGGCGGGAGGCGAAGCCCTCGGCGAGCCGGTCGCGCCGGGACAGCTCGGTGAGCGCCGCCACCACACCCGCGTCCAGCCGGGCGGGCCAGCGGCCCATGCGCCAGGCGGGCAGCGCGACCCTGGTCAGCAGCCGGTCCCAGCCGGCGTAGGCGAGACCGACTTGCTCCTGGGCGACGATCCGCAGGCCGTAGTCCACCGCCTGGGCCCGCTCGGCCGCCGCCGCGGCGACCCCGCGCTCCATCTGCGTCGCGTGCTCCCGGCAGCCGCGCAGCAGCAGCCGGGCCACCCAGCCGAGGCCGGCGCAGACCCCGCGGGCCAGCGGGCAACGGCCGGACGTCGAGGCGACGGCCACCGCCGCGTCCAGCCCGCGGACGAAGCGGCGGGCGGCCGCTATGTCCGGGTGCGCCGAGGGGCCCGTACCGGCGATGACCGGGGCCAGGACCGCGCGCAGCTCGCCGACCCTCATCCACCACAGGAACGGTGAGCCGATGACGAGGACCGGCGCGACGGGGGTGCGCCGTTGGGCGCGGTGGCCCGGGCCCGCTATCTCGTCGGGCGCCGGACGCGGGGGCGGGCCGTGGGCCGAACGGGTGCGGTCCTCCAGCCAGCTGTCGCAGTCCGGGGTGAGCGCTATGGCCGACGGCGCCGGCACGTCCAGGCGGTCGGCGAGGTCGCGCACCATCCGGTACAGGTCCGGGGCGGACTTCTCCGGGACCGGCACCGTGGGGCTCACAGCGGGGCGGGCCCTGGCCACGACCAGGGCGATACCGGCTGCGGCGAGCAGCACCAGCACGGCGAGCACGCCCACGGTCCAGCGGGCGGCGTCCCAGCCCCGGCCGACGAGATGGCCGGCCGAACCGCCGGTCAGCAGGATCACCGCGGCGCCCGCGGGCAGCAGGGCCACGGCCAGCGCCCGGCCCCGGATCCGCAGGACGGCCAGGGCCCGGGAGCGCGCGGCCTGCGCTCCCATCTCCACACCGATTCCGGTCACGTGCCGACCTCACCCCCTCTGCCGATGCCGTGCTGTCCTGGTCGTGCTCACTCCCCCACTGTGGCACCCGTCACTGACATCGCAATGCCGGAGGGCCAAGTGCCGGAACGCTTGCGCGGCACCCTAGTTGGGGCCCCGGCCCCCGTCAGCCGGATGGGCGATCGCTCACTCGATGGAATGGCTTTGGTCAGAGGTGGGTGACAGACAGCAAGGATCGGGCCCCGGATTCTGTCCGGGGCCCGAGGGGAGACGAGGGTGCGCGCGACCGGCGCGTAAAGGCGTGTGCCCTGCTGGCGCCTTACGCCTGCGCCGCCTTCGCCGCGATGTCCGTGCGGTGCTGCGAGCCGTCCAGGCCGATCCGGCCCACCGCCCGGTACGCCCGCTCGCGTGCCTCGGCGAGATCCCTGCCGGTGGCCGTGACGGACAGCACCCGTCCGCCGGCGCTGACGATCGCGTCGCCGTCCCGCTTGGTTCCGGCGTGCAGCACGTACGCGTGCGGGGCGTCCTCGGCGGCCACCTCGTCCAGACCGGTGATCGGGTCGCCGGTGCGCGGGGTGCCGGGGTAGTTGTGCGAGGCGACGACGACGGTGACGGCCGCGTCCTCGCTCCAGCGCAGGGGCTCCAGATCGGCGAGGTCGCCGGTGGCCGCGGCCATCAGGACACCGGCCAGCGGGGTCTTCAGGCGGGCCAGCACCACCTGGGTCTCCGGGTCGCCGAAGCGGGCGTTGAACTCGATGACCCGGACACCGCGGGAGGTGATCGCCAGCCCGGCGTAGAGCAGCCCGGAGAAGGGCGTGCCGCGGCGGCGCATTTCATCCACGGTCGGCTGCAGCACGGTCTGCCGCACCTCGTCGACCAGCTTCGGGTCGGCCCACGGCAGCGGCGAGTACGCGCCCATTCCGCCGGTGTTCGGGCCCTCGTCGCCGTCCAGGGCGCGCTTGAAGTCCTGGGCCGGCTGCAGCGGGACGACCGTCTCGCCGTCGGTGATGGCGAACAGGGACACCTCCGGGCCGTCGAGGAACTCCTCGACGACCACGCGCTCGCACGCGGCGGCGTGCGCCTTGGCGGCCTCGATGTCGGAGGTCACCACGACGCCCTTGCCGGCGGCGAGTCCGTCGTCCTTGACGACGTAGGGGGCGCCGAAGGCGTCGAGGGCCACGGCGGCCTCCTCGGCGGTGGTGCAGACGTACGAGCGGGCGGTCGGCACCCCGGCCGCGGCCATCACGTCCTTGGCGAAGGCCTTGGAGCCCTCGAGCTGGGCGGCCTCCCCGGACGGGCCGAACACCGGGATGCCCGCCGCGCGGACGGCGTCGGCCACACCGGCGACCAGCGGGGCCTCCGGGCCGACGACGACCAGGTCGGCGCCGAGGCCGGTGGCCAGCTCGGCGACCGCGGCGCCGTCGAGCGCGTCGACCGGGTGCAGCTCGGCGACCTCGGCGATGCCGGCGTTGCCGGGGGCGCAGTGCAGCGCGGTGACATCGGGGTCGAGGGACAGGGAGTGGCACAGGGCGTGTTCGCGGGCGCCGCTCCCGATGACGAGGACCTTCACGGGGTCAGCCTAATGGCAAGGTTGCCGAAGGTTCGGGGCCGGGGAAGTCGTACGTTCCTACCAAGGGTGGCCCGGTGCGGGAGTGACCGCCCTGCGGGCTGCCGCTCCCGGGCCACGCTGCCGGCCCGAACGGCCTCGTGCTCGGTGGCCGGATGGGCCCGATGAGCCTGCCCGGCACCGCAAAGGCCACCTACTCGTTGGAGAACTCCTCCACCACCGTCGCCCCCAGCTCCCGCACGATCAGTTCGTGGCCGGACAGGGCCGACTCGTCCAGGTCCGGGTCGTCGTCCTCGGGGATGTCGTCCTCAGGAGCGACCGGGGGCGGCTCGGGTGCGGCCGTGGACCGGGGGGCAGGAGAGGGCGCCGCCGGGGCGGAAGCGGGGCCGCCCTGCGCGGAGGCCGACGCCTGCGGGGGCTGCGGAGCCATGGAGGGAGGTGCGGCCGGGGCGCCGTAGCCACCGCTCCCCGCGGGAGCGCCGTAGCCACCGCCTCCGCCGAAGCCCGCCGAGCCGCCGGCCGCCGGAGCGGCGCCGCCGCCCGACGGATCGACGATCGCCTCGATCTTCCACTGCACGTGGAACTGCTCGGCCAGCGCCTGCCGCAGCACGTCCTCGCTGCCGCTGCTCGTGAAGTTGTCACGGGCGCCGGCGTTGACGAAGCCGAGCTGCAGGGTGGTGCCGTCGAAGCCGGCCACCTGGGCGTTCTGGCTGAGCAGGATCCAGGTGAAGCGACGGCGGTTCTTGACGGCCTCGAGGATGTTCGGCCAGAGCGCGCGGGGGTCGAGGCCGCCGGTGGGAGCAGCCGGGGCCGAGGGCGCCGTCGGGGTGGCGGACGGCTGCTGCTGCGGCTGAGCCGGGGCCGGGGCCTGACGCTGCTGGGGGCCCGCCGGAGCGGCGGCCGTGGGCCAGCCACCGGGACGCCGCCCGCCACCGGCGGGAGCTGCGGTGGGCCAGGCGCCCGGGGCCGGACCGGCAGGGGCCGCAGGGGTTCCGGGGGCTGCCGGAGACGGCACCGGTGCCTGGGCGGCGGGAGCGGGAGCTGCCGGGGCCGGGGCGGCGGAAGCGGAAGCCGGGGATGCGGGGGCGGCGGGAGCGGGAGCCGGGGATGCGGGGGCCGCCGGTGCTCCCGGAGCCGCCGCCGGGCCTCCCGTCACGGCCGGACCGCCGGCTCCGTTGCCCGGGCCACCACCGGCCCGCACCGCCGCGCGAGCCGCGGCCGGGCCCCCGCCGGCCGGTACCGCCGCGCCGCCGCCGTGTGCCTCGGGGCCCGGGACGTATCCCAGGGCGGGCGCGCCGCCACCGGCCGAGAAGCTGACGCCGCGCTCGAGACGGTCGAGGCGGGCCATCACCGACCGCTCGTCGCCGTAGGCGGCGGGGAGCAGCACGCGCGCGCAGATCAGTTCCAGCTGGAGGCGGGGCGAGGTGGCGCCACGCATCTCGGTCAGGCCGTCGTTGACGAGGTCGGCGGCGCGGCTCAGCTCGGCGGCGCCGAAGGTGGAGGCCTGGGCCTGCATGCGTTCCAGGACGTCGGCGGGGGCGTCGATGAGCCCCTTGTCGACGGCGTCCGGAACGGCGGCGAGGATCACCAGGTCCCGCAACCGCTCCAGCAGATCGGCGACGAACCGGCGCGGATCGTTGCCGCCCTCGATGACCCGGTCGACGACCTCGAAGGCCGCGGCACCGTCACCGGTGGCGAACGCCTCGACGACGGAGTCGAGGAGGGAACCGTCGGTGTAGCCGAGAAGGGAGGTGGCCATGGCATACGTCACACCCTCCTCCCGGGCTCCGGCGAGCAGCTGGTCCATGACGGACATGGAGTCACGCACGGATCCGGCGCCCGCACGCACGACGAGCGGAAGCACACCCTCCTCGACCGGGATGTCCTCCTGCCGGCACACCTCGGCGAGGTACTCCCGCAGGGTGCCCGGCGGCACCAGCCGGAAGGGGTAGTGATGGGTCCGCGACCGGATGGTCCCGATGACCTTCTCGGGCTCGGTGGTCGCGAAGATGAACTTCAGATGCTCGGGCGGCTCCTCGACGACCTTGAGCAGCGCGTTGAAGCCGGCCGACGTGACCATGTGGGCCTCGTCGATGATGTAGATCTTGTACCGGCTGCTCGCGGGCCCGAAAAAGGCCTTCTCGCGCAGCTCACGGGCGTCGTCCACGCCACCGTGGGAGGCCGCGTCGATCTCGATGACGTCGATCGAACCCGGCCCGTTCCTGGCGAGGTCCCGGCACGACTGGCACTCCCCGCACGGCGTCGGAGTGGGACCTTGCTCACAGTTCAGGCAGCGGGCCAGGATGCGCGCGCTGGTGGTCTTCCCGCACCCACGCGGACCGCTGAACAGGTACGCGTGATTGACCCGGTTGTTCCGCAGCGCCTGCTGCAGCGGGTCGGTGACATGCTCCTGCCCGATGACCTCGGCAAAGGTCTCCGGGCGATAGCGGCGGTACAGCGCGAGAGACGACACGCATACGAGGTTAATGGCGCCCACCGACAACGGGCTCCGCCCGCAGGCCCGGGAACGCAAGCGCCCCCCACGCACCCGCCAGAGCCGACCTACCCTTGCTGCCTTCCGGCCCTGGGGGAGTTCAGTCAGATAGCGCCGCGTGAGGGGCTGCGCCCACAGTACCCGATGACGGCCGACGGGAACGAGTTCGCGAGCACTCCCCTCGGTCATGTAATGTTTCCGGCGGAGGATTCGCCTAGAGGCCTAGGGCGCACGCTTGGAAAGCGTGTTGGGGGCAACCCCTCACGAGTTCGAATCTCGTATCCTCCGCCAGTGCCTCACCGGGCACGATGTCGAAGGGCCCCGCTGCTCGCAGCGGGGCCCTTCGACGTTGTCCGGCCCAGTTCTCGTCCAGCGGGGAGCCGCGGGGAACGGCAGGGGCCGGCGGGGCTGCCCCCCGCTCCGCCCTCGTGGGCATTTCGCAGGTCAGAGCCGCACCCGCCCCACCTCGCTCCGCGAAGCGGTGTTCGCTGTCGGGGCCCGGGCCGAACAGCGAACGCGGACGGCCGCCCCGAACGGAGACCCGCGGGCGCATACTGGTCACAATGACAAAGCCAGCTGCACAGAAGCGCTACTTGCCTACCAGCCCCTTCAAGGCCCCGGTCGCGCCGCCCCGCAAGCAGTTCGCCGTGGGCGACCAGGTCACACACGACATGTACGGCCTCGGCCGAGTGATCGGCATCGAGGAGGGAATCGCCGCACTCGTCGATTTCGGCTCGGTGCGAGAGCGGATCCTCAGTCCGTACACCAAGATGAGCAAGCTGTAGGACCGCCGTGCCGGGTCACGGCACGGCGGCTCCTTCACGGCCCCGAAACGAATGGAAGACCTCTCATCGACCTGACCTCGCTGTTCTCCGCTCCGGAAGGGGCGCCCCGCTACGCCACCGCGGCATCGCCGCCTCCGGCGACCAACCCCTTCCAGGCCCCGGACTTCGGGGAGGACGAAACCTTCCCGATGGAGGATGATGCGTGGGCATCCCTCTCGGACATGGGTCGACTCAACGCAGGGCAAGCCGGCTCTGACCGGTGACAGTGGCTTCGGCAGCCGGGTCTCACCGGCCGTCTCGGTATCCGTCTCCTCCAGCTACGTTCACGCAGGTGAACGGCCCCAGCCGGCCCCTTCACACCCACCAGCAGACCTGGAAAGCGTGTGGGGGGCAGGGCGCATGATCGGCTGGCAGGTTCTGCGAAGGCGCGGCGGCGCCTGTGATGGCGTTCGCGCTGACCGGCTGCGGCGCGACGACGACGGCGCGAAGATCCCGACGGCGGTGGGACGACATGTCCGCGTACGTCGACAGCCGGCGCACGTGGTCGCGCATGCGGGAGAACGGGATGCCCCCCCGACCCGGACGCCAAGGGACAGGTCGGCTTCTCCGTCCAGGGCCTGGCGCTGACGAAGGACCCGAAGTTCACTGCGCGACCAGGAAGTGCGCCGGACTCAACGCACGGTCTCCCAGGGCAGGGAGAAGGCCGACGAGCCCGAGCTCACTCCGGCGCAGACCAACGACGAACCTGAGTGCGCCGGCCGCATGCAGACGGACGGCGCCCCTGACTTCCCGGACCCGGGTCCGGACGGATATTGCCGACAACCCGGGTGAGCCGGGCTCGGATCAGCGCTCGGCCTCAGCCGAGCGAGCCGCCCGCCGCCTCTGCGCCCCGATCATCGCGTGCGGGCCAACCCGCCGGCCGGCAAGGGCCGATCATGGCCGAGACGGTTGGACACATCGATGACGCGCCCGGGACGGCCCCCGCGCCTCCCCCGCAGCGCCGCCGCCCGGGACGGCCCCAGCTCCTCCTCCGCAGCACCGTTCGGCGGGGACGGGGACGGCGTACGGTCCTGCTCACCTGGCCGTGACCGGCGTGGCGGCGGTCGCCGTGGTCGGCTCCCTGGGCCCGCGGCGGGAAGAAGGCACGACGCGGTCCCGCTCCGGTTCCGTTGTCCGGGAACCGGACCACTCCGGCCGAACGCACCCGGTGGACATCCAGTCGGGCCACAGGCCGGAGG
Source organism: Streptomyces sp. NPDC006314 (assembly GCF_040613075.1). Lineage (NCBI taxonomy): Bacteria > Bacillati > Actinomycetota > Actinomycetes > Kitasatosporales > Streptomycetaceae > Streptomyces > Streptomyces sp. NPDC006314. The sequence continues at coordinate 77,489 of NZ_JBEXRL010000003.1, forward strand.
TCCCCTTGCCGGTCAAGGCGACGGATACCGTGACCCGGCGGCCGAGCAGGGCGCGGCGGCACGCTGCTGCGCGTCGATGACCGGCCGGTTCCGCTCAGGTGCGGGATGCCGCCGATGTACCGGGACCTGGCCTTGGCCCCTCAGCCGGGTTCCGCGGGCCGGGCCTCCCGGGCGCGTGCCCGGGGAGCCCGTGGGGCTGCTTTCCCAACCCCTTCGGGACGAGTAGCCAGGCTCCACCGGCGCAATCCTCGGGCCGGCCGCGAGCGGTCCGGCGGGCGCGAGGCCGCGCGCAGGCGGAAATCTGCAGGAGCAGCGCCACATATCGGGCCGCGACGACGTTAGGGTTGTGAGGTCAGGACACCAGGACACCGAGGCACCCACATGGACGGGGCCGCAGCCGCCAGTGGTGTCGTCGGTGCCGCATCCCTCGGCACGGTGCCGAGCCCATCCGGGCCCCCCTCGCCGCGGACCCCAAACGAAGGTGCCATGCCCGCAGAGAACCCCGCCGCCGGCAACCTCGACGACGACGACTACCCCGCCTACACGATGGGGCGTGCCGCCGCCGTTCTCGGCACCACCCCGGCCTTCCTGCGGGCCCTCGGCGAAGCGAAGCTGATCACCCCGCTGCGCTCGGAAGGCGGCCACCGCCGCTACTCCCGCTACCAGCTGCGCATCGCCGCCCGCGCCCGCGAGCTCGTGGACCAGGGCACACCCGTCGAAGCCGCGTGCCGCATCATCATCCTCGAGGACCAGCTGGAGGAAGCCCTCCGCCTGAACGAGGAGATGCGCGGCACGACGGACGACTCCGGCACGGGTGGCAATCCCTGAATACGGCGGCCCGGCGAAAGAATATCTGTTCCGGCCGTTGCAGGATTACATGCCGGGCGCCACGAGTTTCTCCGCCCCCTTCAAAGGAGGTTAAGGAAAGCACGTCGTCCGGAAGGTTCCTGTGTTACCGTGATAACAGTTGCAGTTTTGATTGCCGGAGCTTCCCTGTGAAATCTTCCGGGTCTTTCCGGGTCTTCCGGAGGGGTGATCATCGCGGCGACTCGGGGTCCGCACAGTGTGGATCCCGGCACTGCCCCCGAGGGAGATTCAATATGGCATCTGGCACCGTGAAGTGGTTCAACGCGGAAAAGGGCTTCGGCTTCATCGAGCAGGACGGCGGCGGCGCCGACGTGTTCGCGCACTACTCGAACATCGCCACCTCCGGCTTCCGCGAGCTTCAGGAGGGCCAGAAGGTGACCTTCGACGTCACGCAGGGCCAGAAGGGCCCGCAGGCCGAGAACATCGTTCCCGCCTGACGCTGACGCGTACCACGTGGCTGAGGCCCGCGCTCTTGGGGCGCGGGCCCCAGCCCGTTTTTTTGCCCCGCTCCACCCCATTGACGCTTTCCCTTCGGCTCTTTCTTGCGAATTCTCCCGCGGTTCCGCACCGCCGAAAGGAATTCCTCGACACGTGCCGCACGCATCGAGGAAGGTTCCCCATGAACCGCACCCGCCGCACCGGCGACAGCTCCTCTCGTTTCCGTTCGCGAGGGACGAGCCCGCAAGGACGGCAGGGATCCCGTCCCGGTTTCGCCGGAAACAGCGGCCAGGGCTCGCGCCGCTCCCGGCCCGCCGCCGGCGGTGAGTTCGCCCTTCCCGTCACGCTCACCGAGGCGCTGCCGGCGGTGGAGGCGTTCACCGACCTCGACCTGCCGGAGCGCCTGCAGGCCGCACTCCGCGCCGAGGGCGTGACCGCGCCCTTCCCCATCCAGGCGGCGACCCTGCCGAACTCGCTGGCCGGCCGGGACGTCCTGGGCCGCGGACGCACGGGTTCGGGCAAGACGCTCGCCTTCGGCCTGCCCCTGCTGGCCCGCCTGGACGGCCAGCGGGCCGAGCCCCGGCAGCCGCTCGCCCTCGTCCTCGTACCCACCCGTGAGCTGGCCCAGCAGGTCACCGAGGCGCTCACCCCCTACGCACGGGCGCTGCGCCTGCGGCTGGCCACGGTGGTCGGCGGCATGTCGATCGGCCGGCAGGCGGCCGCTCTGCGTGCCGGTTCCGAGGTCGTCGTCGCGACCCCCGGCCGCCTCAAGGACCTCATCGACCGGGGTGACTGCCGACTGCACCAGGTGGCCGTCACCGTTCTGGACGAGGCCGACCAGATGACCGACATGGGCTTCATGCCCCAGGTCACCGCCCTGCTCGACCAGGTGCGGCCCGATGGCCAGCGACTGTTGTTCTCGGCCACCCTCGACCGCAACATCGACCTCCTCGTGCGCCGTTACCTGCACGACCCCGTGGTGCACTCGGTGGACCCGTCGGCGGGCACGGTCACCACGATGGAGCACCACCTGCTGCACGTGAGCGACGACGACAAACACACCACCGCCACCGAGATCGCCGCTCGCGACGGGCGGGTGATCATGTTCCTGGACACCAAGCACGCGGCGGAACGACTGGCCAAGCACCTGCTGTCGGTCGGCGTACGCGCCTCGGCGCTGCACGGCGGCAAGTCCCAGCCGCAACGCACCCGCACCCTCGGCCAGTTCAAGGACGGCCAGGTGACCGTTCTGGTGGCCACCAACGTCGCCGCCCGCGGCCTGCACGTCGACAACGTCGATCTGGTGGTGAACGTCGACCCGCCCGGTGACCACAAGGACTACCTGCACCGTGGCGGCCGCACCGCCCGCGCCGGCGAGTCCGGCACCGTCGTCACGCTGGTCCTGCCGCACCAGCGGCGCACGGTGAACCGTCTGATGGCCGACGCCGGCATCACCCCCCAGACCACCCGCGTCAGCCCGGGCGGGGACGAGCTGAGCCGTATCACCGGTGCCCGGACGCCCTCCGGAGTGCCCATCACGATCGCCGTCCCGGCCACCGAGCGCCCCGCGCGGGCGGGGGCCGCCGGGCGCGGCCGGAGCGGGCGGGCGACGCGGTCCCGGCGTCCGGGCTCGCGCCCGACCCGATAGCCACGCGAACCGACGGGGCGCCGGCACCTGCCCCACCGTCCCACCCCGACCGCTCCCCGTGGAGGCATCATGCGCTGTGTCATCGCCCGTTTCCCCTTCGACCTGGTCAAGAGCGAGGTCGAGCAGTCGATGGAGGGCATCCCGCCCGAGCCCGCCACCGGGGCGTGTGTGACCATCGGCCGCCGGGTGTACCCGGTCAAGCAGGTCGGCCAGGTGATCACCAAGCAGGACCGGCGCGACTTCACCGCGGGTGAAGTGAGCAGGGCACTGACCCGGCTCGGCTTCACCTGTCATGAGGCCCCGCCCGCCCGGCCGCAGGGCTACGTCGACCCCTCGTCGCTCCCCTGGGCCGACAGCCCGCTGAGCTAGGCCCCGAGCCGCCCTTCCGTTGCTCCCGGCCGGTGGCCACGCGTCCCCGGAACGTGGCCTACCGCGTCACCCGTACCGGGCGGGACACCGTCACCTGGTCCACCTCCGACACCCGTACCGTCACCTTCATCGTCCAGGTCCCCGGGATGGGCAGGTCGAAGGAGTCGGTGGCCCAGTAGCCGCCGCGGTCCGTGACCTTGGTGTCCAGGGGACCGAGCCGCTGGGCCGGAAGGGTGAGGGCGATGCGGAGTTCGGGGACCGTGGACAGGCCGCCGTCGGGTCCGTAGACCACCGCCTGGACGGAGTTCCGGCCGACCCGGCCCGGGTCCAGGGTGATCTGGACCGTGCCGCGGCCGCCGGGTGTGCCGACGTCGAACGGGATCGTGGTGACGGAGGCCGTCGGGAGACCGGCCGCCGTCACACCGGAGTCCGCCGCCTCGGCGGCGGCACGGCCGGGCAGGGTGCTGGTCAGGAGGGTCGTCAGAACCAGGACCAGCACGCTCACGGCCGCTTCGGCCAGCACCGAGCGGCGCAGGAGGTGCAGGGAGGTCCCGGGGGGCGGGACGGAAGGGGACGGCTCCGGGGGAAGAGGGGGGCCGGTGGCCGGCTCGGGGACGCGGGCGAGGGCCGTCGTCCCGGGCGCGGCCGCCCGGGCCAGCCGGGTCGTCCAGGTGCGGGAGCACGCCGCCGCCAGCAGCAGCGCGGTCACCGCCGCCAGTTTGGCCAGCAGGGTACGGCCGTACGTCGTGTCCGTGAGCGCCTGCCAGGAGCCGAGGCCCCGCCAGGACTGGTAGACGCCGGTCAGGGCCAGGACCGTCACGGAGATGAGGGCCAGGCGGGAGAAGCGCAGGACCGTGACGGGCGCCGGTGAGGTGCGGTGCAGCGTGCGCAGGAGGGCGGCCAGGCCGCCGAGCCAGGCCGCCATGGCCAGCAGGTGCAGGGTGGCCGAGGTGATCGCCAAGGGGACCTGGATGCCCGCCGAGGCGTGCTCGGCCGCCGCCCAGGTCAGGGAGAGGGCCACGGAGAAGACCGCGGCCGCCGCCAGGGTGATGCGGCGGGAGAGCCTTGTGCCGCGGACCCTCGGGAGCATCACGAGGGCTCCGGCCAGCAGCAGCAAAACCAGCCGCGCGAGAAGGAGTTCGCCGGGGCGGGTCGTCGCCGTGCGGGTCAGGGCGGAGAGGGACAGGGCGTTCGCCGGGGAGGTGCCCTCCTCGTACGGGCCCCGCAGCAGGAGGAGGGCCGTCGTGGAGGCGAGGAGCGCACCGGCGGCGGCCAGGGCGGGGGTACGCAACGGGGCCGCCGTGGGCGGGCGGCAGTACGCCACGAACGCCGCCGCGCCCAGGAGGAGGGCCACGGAGAGGTAGGCGAGGTAGCGGGCGATGTTGTACAGAGCCGTCGTCGCGGGGTTCTCCGTGCGGTCCGGTGCCGGGCTCGCCGCCGTCGCCGTGCGGGTGCCGACCGAGAAGGTGAGCGCGCCGGACACCGGGTGGCTGTCGGCCGACACCACCCGCCAGGCGACCGTGTAGGTGCCCTCGGCCAGCTTGGCGGGGAGAGCCACGCGGGCCGTGTCGGAGCGGCCGGGGGCATGGTCGGCGGGGCCCGTGCGAACGCGGTGGTTCTCGGGGTCGTAGACCCGGAAGGAGCCGGTGAGCAGGCCGACCGATTCGGTGAAGGTGAGGGTCACATGCCGGGGTGCCGTCCTCAGGACGGTCCCGTCGGCGGGATCGGTCCCGCGCAGGGCGGCGTGTGCGGAGGCGGGGGCCGCCGCACCGAGCAGCACCAGCAGCAGCCCCGCACCGAGCAGCGTCAGCCGCCGCAGCCATCGGTGTCCGTCGCGCACCTCGCCCCTCCCGTCGCCCGCCCTCTGTCTACATACGGAGAGATCCGCCGCCGTGCTCACCACGTCGGCCGGGCCGTCACCCCGCCGTCCACCACGAGGTCGTGGCCGGTGATCCAGGAGGCGAGCGGCGAGGCCAGGAAGACGCAGGCGCCGGCCACGTCCTCGGGGCGGCCGAGGCGGCCGGTGGGGGCGGCGGCGAGCCAGCGGCGCACGCCGTCCGGCCAGGCCTCCGCGAGGCCCTCCCGCTCGATGAGGCCGGGCGAGACCGTGTTGACGCGGATGCCTGCCGGGCCGTACTCCAGGGCCGCCGCGCGGGCGTGCATCACCACCGCCGCCTTGGCCGCGCCGTAGTGGGCGTGGCCGGGGGCGGGATGGCCGGCCTCGATGGAGGCGATGTGGGTGATGGTGCCGCCGCCGTGTGCGCGCAGGTGCCCGGCGGCGGCCTGGGTGCAGGCGAACACGCTGGTGAGGTTGGTGTCGACCACCGTGCGCCACTCGGCCGCCGTCATGCCGGGCAGGGGCTGGACCGGCTGGACGGCCGCGTTGTTGACGAGGGCGGTGAGGCGGCCCCCGGACCAGTCCGTGGTCTCGCGGACCAGACGGTGACAGGCGTCCTCGTCCGTCAGGTCCGCCCGGAGTACGACCGCCTCGCCGCCCGCGTCCCGGATGCGCGCGGCCACGTCCTCGGCCGCGGCGAGCGCCGTACGGCAGTGGAGGGCCACCGCCGCGCCCTCCTGGGCGAAGCGCAGGGCGATGGCGCGGCCGATGCCGCCGCCCGCGCCGGTCACCAGGGCGGTCTGTCCGTCGAGCAGGCTCATGGGCGGCACAGTTCCCTGATCAGGGCGGCCTCGGACGGGTAACGCGCCGTGAGGTCCTCGGCGTTCCCGTGTGCGTAGTCCTCGTAGGTGAATCCGGGCGCCATCGTGCAGCCGAAGAACGTCCATGCGCCGCCCGGGGCGACGCGCGCGCCCATCCAGGTGCGGGCCGGCACGGTCAGCTGGAGGTGCTGACCGGACCGCAGCCCGGGGCCCAGGACGGCGGTCCGGGTGGTGCCGTCGGGGGCGAGGAGAAGGAGGTGGAGCGGGTCGCCCAGGTAGTGGTGCCACACCTCGTCGGTGGGCAGGCGGTGCAGGGCGGAGAAGTCGTCGGAGGTGAGCAGCGCGACGATGGCGGAGCCCTCGGGCCGGCCGTCCGGCCGCTCGGGCCCCGCCCAGGTGCGCCGGAACAGACCGCCCTCGCGCGGAATGGGTTCGAGTCCGTAGTGAGCGATCAGCTCTTGCGGCGTCGTCTCGTCAGGCGTCGTCTCGTCGGGCGTCGTCTCGTCAGGCGTCGATGCGTCGGGCGTCGTCACCCGGGGAAGGCTACCTCCCGGTCCAGGAAGGCCAGTTGCGCCCGCTTCCGCGGCAGGTGGACGTCGGGGAGGTCCACCTCGGGGAGGACGACCACAGGCCCGCGCCGGAAGCCCTGGTGTTCGAAGCGGGTGATCGCCTTGGTGTTGCGGACGTCCGGGTCGACCACGATCCGGCGCCGGTCCAGGGTCAGCAGCGCGTACGACGTGATCGCGGTCAGCAGGGCCGTGGTCCAGCCCGGTCGGAGGCCCTCGGCGCCGGCGGGGGCGAGGAGGAGGTGGACGCCGAGATCGCCGGGGCGTACCTCGTAGCACTCGCCCACCCGGTCGGCGGCGGGCTCGTACGTCTGGAGCAGGGCGGCCGGCTCGCGGTCCTTGGTGACCAGGTAGGCGTGGTGGGTGTCGAGCGTGGCCATATGGGCGTAGATCTCGGTGACTTGGGCCTTGGTGAGGCCGTTCATGCCCCAGAAGACGGCGCGTTCCCCGCTCACCCAGGCGTGGATCACGTCCGCGTCCGCCTCCGGGTCGAGGGGGCGGACGCGGACGGTGCCGTAGCCGTCGATGTGCTGTTCATGCAGGTCGGTCATTGGTTTCCTCGGTGCGTGCCAGCAGGGTCCAGTCGGTGACGATGGGGGCCAGTTCCCCCTCGAGCCACAAGGGGAGTTGGTCGTGGTGGTGCGGGGTGCCGGGGACCCCGTCGGCGCCGAAGGGGACCGCCCAGCGGCTGCGGGCGCGGTCGGCCAGGTCCCAGACGTAGCGGGCGGCCGGGCCGCGTGCGGCGCGGTCGGTGAGGCCGGGGACGGCCGAGGTGCACAGCACGCAGTCGTGGTCGCCGGCCAGGCCGGGTTCGGCGTACGGCCTCCCCGGCTCGTCCGGCTCGTCCGGAAGAGCCCGCCAGGGGGCCAGGCGGTGGGTGTCGGACCAGGTGCCGGTGGGCGGCTCGGCGGCCACTTCCTCCAGGGCCGTACGGACGATCGCCGGGCGGTCGATGCCGTACAACTCCTCCGCGCTCAGCAGATGTTCGAGGGCATAGCCGATGCGCGGTAGGAGGGCCAGCCACGGGAGGAGGACCTCCGGGTAGGCCGGGGACTCGGTGAGCGGGGCGAACACCGGGTGGTCGGCGAGGTGGCGTACGACCGCGCCGCGCACCGCCGCGTAGGCCGCCGCGTCGGTGCTGCCGGCGTCCATGCGGCGGTTCCAGGCGAGCAGGCGGTCGCGCAGGCGGGAGGCGTCCGGGGTGAGGCCGTCGAGGGCGGCGAGGTGGTCGAGGAGGGGGCCGGCGGAGGCGAGGTGGGTGTCGGTGTGGATCGCGTGCATGCCGTCGGCGTTCCAGGTGCGGCGTGCGTCGAGGAGGGCGCGGATGCGGGCGGCGCGGTGCGGTGGGGCGAACTCGACGCCGAGGGGGGTGGCGGGGCCGCGCTGGTTGGCCATCACCGCGATGCCGTCGGTCAGGTCGGCGTACGGCGCCTCGTGCACGCCGTGCCACTCGTGGCCGGGTTCCCAGGCGGGGACCGGGTGGATGCGGTTGACCTCCGCGCGGAGCGGTACGTAACCGGCGACCCGGTGCAGGAGGCCGCCCTCGGTGTCGGCGGCCTGTACGACGTTCACGGGTTCGGTCCAGGCGTCGAGGGCACGGTCGATGTCGGCGACCGTGCGGGCGCGGAGGAGGGGGAGGAGGGCACCGAAGCCGAGGTCTTCCGTGACGCGGGGTGGGTAGCGGAGGGCGAGGGCGGTGGGAAGGGCGTGGGGCTGGGCGTGTCCCGCCTCCGGCCCCTCCGGGCCTCCGGCGATCACCGGGCCCCGCTCCGTCTCGATGACCTCGATCTCCGTCGCGGCCTCGCCCGCGATCTCCACGGTCTCGGTGTGCCGTGCGGCTCGGTGCCAGACGCCGTCCGGGCCGAGGGACTCGATGCCGGCGCCGGTGCGGCGGAGGCGCTCCCGGTACAGGTCCTGGTAGTCGGCCATGGCGTTGGTGATGGCCCAGGCGACCGTGCCGGTGTGGCCGAAGTGGGCGATGCCGGGGACGCCGGGTACGGCGAGGCCGACGACGTCGAACTCGGGGCAGGAGAGGCGGATCTGCTGGTAGACGCCCGGGTCCTCGATGAAGCGGTGCGGGTCGCCCGCGATGAGCGCCTGCCCGGTGTCGGTGCGGTCGCCGGCGACGAGCCAGCCGTTGCTGCCGGCGGTGCCGGGGCCGTCGGTGGCGAACAGCCGGACGGCGTCGGGACCGAGGTGCCGTACCGCCTGCTCGCGCCAGAGCTTGGCGGGGAAGCCGGCGAAGAGGATGTGGGTGGCGAGCCAGACACCGAGCGGCGTCCAGGGCTGCCAGCGGCCGGGGGCGAGGCCGGTGCGGGCGAATTCGGGCGCGCGGCGGGCCCCGGCGGGCAGGCCCTCGTTGACCCCGTCGACGTACGCACGGACCCAGTCGGCCGTTTCGGGGTCCCGGTGTTCCAGCGCGGCGAAGCAGCGGCGGGCGGTGTCGTCGAGACGGGCCCGGCGGGCGAGGACGTCCCAGGAGAGGGCGCCGGCCCCGAGGAAGGAGGCCGAGGTGCCCTGCGAGCGGTGGCGTTCGACCTCCAGTTGCCAGGCCCGGTCATGGGCGGTCACCCGGCCCTGGGCGTGGGCGAGTCCGCGGGCACTGGACGCGCGCAGATGGGGAATGCCCCAGGCGTCACGGTAGGTCTCGGTGGTCACCGCTGAGACCCCCCTCTACTTTAGGTTAGCCTTGCCTAACTGCTTGTACCGGAATCGTACGCGAGGGCGGAGGGGTCATGGGGCAGGGCCGGGGCTGGGAGGGGGCGGTCCTCAGACTGCTGCGCGCCAAGGACTTCGTGTGCACCGTCACCGACGCCGAGGACGTCACCCCCCACTACCGGCGGCTGCGGCTGGACGACGGCGGACTGCTCGCCGCGGCCGGAGTCCACCCCACGATGTGGGTCCGGCTGTGGTTCTCCGCCGGTGGCCGGCCGCACCAGCGGGCCTACACCCTGGTCGATCCCGACCCGGCGGCAGGCACCTTCGGCCTGGAGTTCGCCCTGCACGAGGGCGCCGCCTCCGACTGGGCACGGTCGGCGCGGCCCGGCGACACGGTCGAGGCCACCGTGCAGGGCACCGGCTTCCAGCATCCCGACCCCGCGCCCTCGCACCTCGTCGCGATCGGCGACCCGGCCTCCCTGCCCGCGATCAACTCCCTGCTCGGTGCGCTGGACTCCGCACCGGCGACCCTCTGGTTCGAGGGGGACCTGGACGGTCTGCCCTGCCGTGCCGACGCGGAGCACCACGACATACGGCAGATCCCGCGCCGGGACGCGGGCGCCCACCTGGTCGAACGGGTCCGTGCCGAGCTGCCCGCCGTCCTCGACGGCGTCCCCGACCCGTACGTCTGGATCGCCTGCGACACGGCGACGACCCGGGCGCTCGCGTCGTACGTCCGCAGGGAACTGGGCGTACCGAAGCAGCGGGTGCACGCGCTCGGGTACTGGCGCGCGGACTGAGGCGAGCGCGGACCGGGACGGGGCGCGGCCCAAGGCGGGCGCACGGACCCAGGCAGACGCGCGAACCCGGGCGGGGCACGGACCAAGGCGGGCGCGCGGACCGAGGCGGGCGCGCGGACCGAGGCGGGGCGCGGGATCATCGACGCATGGACGTCACTCTGCATCTCGCCCAGGACCCGGAGGCCGACGCGCTGCTCGGGCGCTCCCCGCTCGCCGCGCTGGTGGGGATGCTGCTCGACCAGCAGGTGCCGATGGAGTGGGCGTTCAAGGGGCCCCGGACGATCGCGGACCGGCTCGGCGCCGAGGATCTGGACGCGCACGAGATCGCCGCGGCGGACCCCGAGGCATTCGCCGCGCTGCTCTCCGAGAAGCCCGCCGTACACCGGTACCCGGGCTCGATGGCCAAGCGCATCCTGCAGCTGTGCCAGTACCTGGTCGAGCAGTACGACGGGGACGCGGAGGCCGTCTGGCGCGGCGTCGGCAACGGGGCCGAGCTGCTGAAGCGGCTGGAGGACCTGCCGGGGTTCGGCAGGCAGAAGGCGCAGATCTTCCTCGCGCTGCTCGGCAAGCAGCTGGGGGTCACGCCCCAGGGGTGGCGGGAGGCCGCGGGCGCGTACGGCGAGGCGAAGTCCTTCCGGTCCGTCGCCGACATCACCGGGCCGGAGTCCCTGGCCAGGGTGCGCGCCCACAAGCAGGAGATGAAGGCGGCGGCGAAGGCCGCCAAGGCCGCGGGCAGGTGAGAAACGCGCCGGACGGCCGGCCCGTGCGGGGCACCCGGGCGTGAGGGACATCCCGGGCGGACCGCGGACGCGCCGGGTGAGCCACCGCGGGGGATTACGCCGGTCGGCCCACCCGGATGGCGGGGCCGTCCGCCGCGTTCCCAGCATGGACCATGACCGAGGCACCGAACAGCGGCCCCGAATGGGGCCGCGAGTACGACGACCGGCACGTCCACACGGCACACCCTCCGGGCGGCCGCCACGAGCCCGAGCCACCGTTCGAGGGCCCCCTGCACGCCCTGTCCCGTGCCGCCTGGCAGGTCGTCCTGGTCACCGGGATCGCCTCGCTCGCCCTCGGGGTCCTGGTACTGATCTGGCCCGGTGCCTCCCTGCTAGCGGCCGGTGTCCTCTTCGGCCTCTACCTCGTGATCAGCGGAGTCTTCCAGCTGGTGTCCGCCTTCGGCACGCACAAGGCGACCTCGCTGCGCGTGCTGGCCTTCATCAGCGGCGCCCTGTCCATCCTGCTCGGCCTGTTCTGCTTCCGCGGGCCCATGCAGTCGATCCTGCTGCTCGCCCTGTGGATCGGCATCGGCTGGCTGATCCGCGGGATCACCCAGACGCTGGCCGCCGCCTCCGACTCCCGGATGCCCGCCCGGGGCTGGCAGATCTTCCTCGGGATCCTCACCTTCATCGGCGGCATCGTGCTCATCGACTCGCCCTTCGAGTCGGTCGCCGTACTGACCCTGGTCGGCGGCGTCTGGCTGGTCGCGGTGGGGATCGTGGAGATCATCACCGGGTTCCGCATCCGCGGCCGGGCCGACCAGGTACCGCGGACGGTGTGACCGCCGTCAACCGCACGTCCCCCGGTTACGCCGAGCAAGCGAATCTCGCGGCAGGGGCGCTGCGTTCCCCGACCACCACGGGGAGACACCTGCCGTGAACGGGACCACGAGCATTCCCCGGGGCCGTACCCGGCTGCGGGTGCTCGTGCTGCTCCTCGCGCTGTGGGTGCCCGGGGCCCATGTGCAGGTGCAGGCGGCTTCCGCCCTCGGCATGGCTGCCGAGACCGCCGAGCACGACGTCCTCGACATCGTCCTGCGGCCGTCCGCCCGCGCCGTGCACCGGTCCGACGTGCCGCAGCGCCCCGCTCCCCTCCCCGACCCGGCGCCCGCCCGGCCCGCGGCACACCCGCGCCCCGCCACGCCGAGGGTGCCGTACGCTCCGCCCCTGCTGCGCACGGTGGTTCTGCGCTGCTGACGGACCCGCGCCCCGCACAGGTCAGTCGGCTCGACGCAAGGAGCACAGCCATGCCCATGGACCCGTACGCCGCCCTGCGCGCCCTGCTGCGCGCGGAGGCCCGACGCGCTACGGCGGACAAGCCGGACCAGCGGCAACCGGAGCCGCAGCGGCAACCCGGGGAACGCAACCGCTGAACCGGAACCGGCGGGGGCGGGCCATCGCCTCCGCCGGGCCCTCCGGACAGGGAGCGGGTGATCTCGCGGCCGATCTGGGTGCCGACCGAGCGGGCCCGGGACGTGAACATGCCGCTGCTCACGTCCTGTTCGACCAGCGGCGGCTCCTCCTCGGGGGGCCTCGGCCACGGGCGTTGGCCTGGGGCCCCCTCCCGGAGGGGCCGCCCCGCGGGCCGTGCGCTCAGCCTCTCGTACGCCGACGCGCGGTCCACAGCCTGTGCACAACGGCGCCGGCACCGAGGCCGTGAGCAGCACGTCCAGGTCGTACGCCGGCCTCGGGGTCCGCACGGTGGCCTCCGAGGCCTTCCGGCCGTCGGGGGTGAAGGCACGCAGGGCGTGCTGGACGCGGTTGCCGAGCCGGGCGAGGGCGGTAGTAGCCCATATGACTGGTTTGCGACACCTTTTCAAGCGTGGCACTCCGCCGCCATGGCTGCGCCCGGAACGTCTGGGCCGGTAGGCTTTCCGTGTGATCTTCAAGCGCATCGGAAACGGCCGGCCGTACCCCGACCACGGCCGGGAAAGCACCCGGCAGTGGGCGGACGTCGCGCCGCGCCCGGTCCGCCTCGATCAGCTCGTGACCACCAAGCAGCAGCTCGATCTGGAGACCCTGCTGGCGGAGGACTCGACGTTCTACGGCGACCTGTTCGCGCACGTCGTGAAGTGGCAGGGCGACCTGTACCTGGAGGACGGTCTGCACCGCGCGGTCCGTGCCGCCCTCCAGCAGCGCCAGGTGCTGCACGCACGCGTGCTCGAACTCGACTGACCCGGGCGACGCGACCGTTGGCCCTTTCGGGTTCTGCTGAGCGGCATCGGCTGATCATCAGATAGGCATCGCCGCTCGGGCGCACTACGCTGCGCTCATGAGCATGCTGACTCCCCCGGGCATGGGCGGCAAGTACCGGATCACGGGGGGCACATACCCTCGGATGCGACCGCCCCGGCGCCGTGGCAGGCTCATGGCCGCCGTGGCGGCGTCCGTCACCGTGCTCGGTCTCATCGGCTGGGGCACCCTGCAGCTCATCGACGTCTTCACGGGCGGCGGCAAGAAGGCCCCTGCGTCCGCTCTCACGGCGAACTGCCGCACCAAGGCCGCCCACGCCGCACGGGCCGAAGCGCTGCCCCAGCCCGGAACGATCACCGTGAACGTCTACAACGCCACCAAGCGCACCGGGCTCGCCAAGGAGACCGCGAACGAGCTGAAGAAGCGCGGCTTCAAGATCGGTGACGTGGGCAACGCGAGCAAGGAGTTCGACAAGAAGGTCAAGGGCACCGGGATAGTCCTCGGCCCCACGTCCGCTCTGAACACCTCGCTGCCGGTGCTCGCCACCCAGCTCGCCGGCGCCGAGCGCCGCACCGCCACGGGGCGCAAGGGCGCCGACCTGGACCTGATCCTCGGCGACTCGTTCAAGGGACTGGCCGAGCAGGCCTCCGCCGATCAGGCCCTGGCCAGGCTGAGTGCGCCCACACCTTCGGCGGATTCGACGAAGAAGAGCTGCTGAGCCTTGGCCGGCGAAGCGCCGGGGAGCTGCGCGGTGTACGGCCGCGGGCCGTCGGCTGCTTGTCGCGCAGTTCCTCGCGCCCCCTGCGGCGCCGCCTCCTGAGGGCGCCTGCTCAGATCGCCTACTCCGCCGCGCCGTACAGCCGGTCGCCCGCGTCGCCGAGGCCGGGGACGATGTAGCCGTGCTGGTTGAGGTGGTCGTCCACCGCCGCCGTGACGACCGTCACCGGGGTGTCCGCCAACTCGCGTTCCATGACCTCGACGCCCTCGGGGGCGGCCAGCAGGACCACGGCCGTCACGTCGTCGGCGCCGCGCCTGATCAGCTCCTGGATCGCCGCGACCAGCGTGCCGCCCGTGGCCAGCATCGGGTCCAGGACGTACACCTGGCGGCCCGAGAGGTCCTCCGGCATGCGCGTGGCGTACGTGGAGGCCAGCAGGGTCTCCTCGTTGCGGATCATGCCCAGGAAGCCGACCTCCGCCGTGGGCAGCAGCCGCATCATGCCGTCCAGCATGCCGAGACCGGCCCGCAGGATGGGCACGACCAGCGGGCGGGGCCGGGCGAGCTTGACGCCGGTGGTGGTGGCCACCGGCGTCTCGATGTCGACCGCTTCGGTGCGCACGTCCCGCGTGGCCTCGTAGGCGAGCAGGGTGACCAGTTCGTCGGCGAGCCTGCGGAAGGTGGGGGAGTCCGTGCGCCGGTCGCGCAACGTGGTGAGCTTGTGGGCGACCAGGGGGTGGTCGACGACGTGGAGACGCATGCCCCTAACGGTACCTGCGCTCCGCACCCCCTGGTGCTGGCGTCAAACCGCCCGTCCGAGGGAAAGTGGAAGGGACGGACTGGGGTGGTGTGACGTGCCTGACCTGCCTGACCTTCCTGAGAACGCGCCCGGGAACACCGGCGGCGCGGCGAAGCCCGCGGCGTCCGGCTCCGCGCTGCCCAGGGCCGCGCAGCCCGGCTCCGCCGCCTCTGGCCGCCCGTCCCGCGAGACGGACGCCGAGCGCCGGCGCCGGCGCGCCCAGTTCCTGCGCGACCTCGCCGAGGCCCGCGCGCTGCGCGCCCGGGTCCAGCCGCGACGCGCCAAGGCCGCACGGCTGCGCCACGCGATGCGGATGCGAACGTTCCGCTGGTAGGGAGGGAAGCCGTGAGCAAGGCCCGGTAAGGAAGTTGGCGATCCGGAAGACCCGCGCCCACGCCGGTGTTCGCGAGGCGGGCGTGCGTGAGTGACTGGAAAAGCCGCGTACGATCCGCAGGTGGCGGCAATGAGTGCGCTGCTGGGTCGATGACCGAACCACGATCGAAACAGCCAGACACACAGGGAGCCGAAGACGTCCCCTGAACGCCTTGTTTCTGCCACGATTCCGAGTGGGTGGGGCTCGGAGCCCAAGCTCTCTCCGCCCACGTACCTCCGCCGGGGGGACCCCCAACCGGCACGCCTATGACCAGTGGGAGAGTCACGGTGTACTTCGCCGCACTGCTCGCGCGCACCGAAGACGGGTGGGAAGCGAGCGACACAGAGCTGGACGATGTGGAGACCCTGTCGGATCTGGCCGACCTGGCCCGGGAAGCCTCTCCCGACGAGGACACGGTGCTCGTTCTGATCGAGCAGGAGGACGCCTGGTTCGGCGTCGTCCGTGTGGACGGCGAGGAAGACCCTCGCATCTACGTCTCGGACGCCGCCGCCGCCGTCCGCAGCGCCTACGGTGAGCTGCTGCTCACCGATGAACTCCTCGGCCGGGAGCCCGGCGCCGACGACGGCCCGGACCTGGACGCCCTGGACCTCGACGGCACGGAGGACGGTGAGTCCGAGGACGACGAGGACGAGGACGAGGCGGTTGCCGCCGCCGACGCCGTGCCGCACAGCCCGGTGGGCGACAGCGAGATCCTCGACGACCTGGGCATCGGCGAGAAGGAGCTGCGCGCCCTGGACGCCGACGACGCGCTGAGCTCGATCGCCGAGGCCCTGGGTGCCTCGGAGGTGCTGGAGACCGTCCGCTGACCGCCCAGGACACCGGCGGGACGGCCGGCTTCCCGGACCCGGTACGCGACCGCTGGCGGGCCGCGATGCGGCTCGCCCTGGACGAGGCCGAACGGGCGGCCCGGGGCGGAGACGTCCCCGTCGGCGCCGTCGTGCTGTCCCCGGACGGCGCGACGGTGCTCGGAGCCGGGCACAACGAGCGCGAGGCCACCGGCGATCCCACGGCCCACGCGGAGGTCCTCGCGATCCGGCGGGCCGCCGCGAGGCTCGGGGAGTGGCGGCTGACCGGCTGCACGCTGGTGGTCACCCTGGAGCCGTGCACGATGTGCGCGGGCGCGATCGTGCAGTCACGGGTGGACCGGGTGGTCTACGGCGCCCGGGACGACAAGGCGGGCGCGGCCGGCTCCCTGTGGGATGTGATCCGTGACCGCCGGCTCAATCACCGGCCGGAGGTCATCGAGGGCGTTCTCGCGGCGGACTGCGCCCATCTCCTCACGGAGTTTTTCCGGGACCGCTGAATACCGATTTCAAACCATGCCCCGCCTTGCTGTAAGGTCTCCCTCGGTAGCGTGTCCGAGCGGCCGAAGGAGCTCGCCTCGAAAGCGAGTGTGGCGCAAGTCACCGAGGGTTCAAATCCCTCCGCTACCGCTCGAAAAGGGCCCCGTCTCACGACGGGGTCCTTTCGTATGCCTGGGACGGGACCCCCGCACTGCCCGCACGGGCCCGGCGAAAAAGCCTGGAGCGGCGGGCCGTTGCTCCCGGAAAGAGGCCTGAAGGTTACACTCACCGCCGGCAGCAGGGGCCCACGGGGGGCAGAGGCACAGGGGAGGCCGCGGTGGCGGTGAACGCCAAGAAGATCGCCGTGTACGTGCTCGCGGTCTTCGCGCTGTACGTGATCATCACGGACCCGGCCAAGGCGGCCGACTATGTCCAGATAGGCTTCGAGGGCATATCGGACGCCGCCAAGGCCATCGGCGATTTCATGACCTGGGTCGCCCACGGAGGAAAGAGCTGAGGTACACCCCATGATCCGCCACCTGGTCCTGTTCAGGCTCAACGAGGGCGTCGAACGTGACGATCCGCGGGTCGTGGCGGGCGTGGAGGCCTTCAAGGCCCTCGGCGGCCAGATCGAGGAACTGCGTTTCTGGGAGTGCGCCTGGAACATCAGCGACCGGCCGATCGCCTACGACTTCGCGATCAACTCGGCCGTCGAGGACACGGACGCGCTCAAGCGCTACCTGGAGCACCCGGCGCACCAGGCCGGCGTCGCGCTGTGGCGCGAGTTCGCCACGTGGGTGATCGCCGACTACGAGTTCTGAGCCCTTACGCCCAGGAGCCCCCCGCTGTTCCAGCGGGGGGCTTCGGTGCGTCTTAAGCCCCAACTTGTCGAAGTATGAACCCAACACGGCGTTATGCGGTGCTTGCACACAGTGCACATGTCTTGTGATGCTATGACCGCTTTTGACGGATGATTGACCCATGAAGAGGTGGCGGTGACCGTGTCGGCCAGTACTGCGCCACCCCAGGAGGAGGCGTCCGCCCCGGCCTCTCCGGCTCCCGAGAAGCGCCGCGGCGCCGACACCCGGGCCCTGACGCAGGTGCTCTTCGCCGAGCTGAAGCAGCTCGAGCCGGGCACCCCGGAGCACAACCGGGTACGGGGAGCGCTGATCGAGGCGAACCTCCCGCTCGTACGCTACGCGGCCGCCCGCTTCCGCTCCCGCAACGAGCCGATGGAGGACGTGGTCCAGGTCGGCACCATCGGCCTGATCAACGCCATCGACCGCTTCGACCCGGACCGGGGCGTGCAGTTCCCGACCTTCGCGATGCCGACCGTGGTCGGCGAGATCAAGCGGTACTTCAGGGACAACGTCCGCACGGTCCACGTACCGCGCCGGCTGCACGAACTGTGGGTGCAGGTCAACAGCGCGACCGAGGACCTCACCACGGCCTTCGGGCGCTCGCCGTCGACCGCCGAGATCGCCGAGCGGCTCCGGATCAGCGAGGAGGAGGTGCTGTCCTGCATCGAGGCGGGACGGTCGTACCACGCGACCTCGCTGGAGGCCGCGCAGGAGGGCGACGGACTGCCCGGGCTGCTGGACCGGATCGGCTACGAGGACCCGGCCCTGGACGGCGTGGAACACCGCGACCTCGTCCGCCATCTCCTCGTCCAACTCCCCGAGCGGGAACAGCGAATCCTTCTGCTGCGGTACTACAGCAATCTCACCCAGTCTCAGATCAGCGCGGAGCTCGGCGTCTCCCAGATGCATGTCTCGCGGCTGCTCGCCCGTAGCTTCCAGCGGCTTCGCTCCGCGAATCGGATCGAGGCCTAGCCCCACGGACGCAGCCGCCGTCGGACCGATGCACAGCGGGTGTTCGGCCGATGCATAGCGGGCGCACGGAAGCACGGGCCGAACAGCATTGCCTCGCAAACCCGAGCGATCGGTAACCGGCACGAGCGAATCGCTCACCAGGGCGGTTCCCGACAGTTGCGGCCCGAAAAGGCGTCAGACCCCTTCTTTCCAGGCCCGATTCACATCTCTCGTGTCGACATGTCACTACAGCGCGTTGCCGACATGTGACATTCTGCGGGAAGCGCGTTTGCCGTGGCTCCGGCTCCGGTATTCAGGTGAAGGCTGCGTTGCTCGAAAGGCAGCACCGCCGCGACCGTCCCGCGACCCAAAGGGGGTGGCATGTCCGCAGATCAGGGCAGCTCGAAGGTGCTGACGCCCACGAAGAGCGAGGCAGCGCCCAAAGAGCTCGACGCTCTCGACGTCCTCGATGACGTCACGGCCCTCGACGCCGTGCCGGCCCCAACCGACCCCTCCGCCGTGCCCACGGAGGCCGTCCCGGCCGCCCAGGCCTCGGCGGACCTCGACACCCGTACTCTGTCCCGCTCTCTCTTCCTGCGGCTCGCCACCCTGGACGAGAACAGTCCCGAGCGGGCCTACGTCCGGGACACCCTGATCGAGCTGAACCTGCCACTGGTCCGCTACGCGGCCGCGCGCTTCCGCTCCCGCAACGAGCCGATGGAGGACATCGTCCAGGTCGGCACGATCGGCCTGATCAAGGCGATCGACCGCTTCGACTGCGAACGGGGCGTGGAGTTCCCGACCTTCGCGATGCCGACCGTGGTCGGCGAGATCAAGCGCTTCTTCCGCGACACCTCGTGGTCGGTGCGCGTCCCACGCCGGCTCCAGGAGCTGCGCCTGGCCCTCACCAAGGCCAGCGACGAACTCTCCCAGAAGCTGGACCGTTCCCCGACGGTGACGGAACTGGCCGCGGTGCTCGGGGTCTCCGAGGAGGACGTCGTCGACGGTCTCGCGGTCGGCAACGCCTACACCGCTTCCTCGCTGGACTCCCCGGCCCCCGAGGACGACGGCGGCGAGGGTTCGCTGGCCGACCGGCTCGGCTACGAGGACAGCGCGCTGGAGGGCGTGGAGTACCGCGAGTCCCTCAAGCCGCTGCTGGCCAAGCTCCCGCCGCGCGAGCGCCGGATCATCATGCTGCGCTTCTTCGCCAACATGACCCAGTCGCAGATCGGCGAGGAGGTCGGCATCTCCCAGATGCACGTCTCCCGGTTGCTGACCCGGACCCTGACCCAGCTGCGGGACGGCCTGATCTCCGACTGAGGCTTCCCCGCCCCGTCAGCCACCGGCCCGGTGTCGCGAGCGGCAGGGCCGCAGGGGCGACGCGCACGATGTGGACTCGTGGCCGCCGAGGCGCCGTTACGGCAGCGTCGGCGGCCGTCGTCCGTCTCGCCGGGGTACTGGCCGCACGCGGTGGCGGTGGCTCGGGCGGCGGTTACGCCGCGGTCGGCGCGGGAGACGGCCGGGGCGGCCCGGCCGGTGGCCCCGGTCGGGCCGGTGAGGTCGCTCCCGCTCGACGGCGAGCAGGGCGAGGGCACGGGCCAGGGCGGTAACTCCGCCTCGGCCAGGGCTGTCCCGGGCAGCGCTGGGCGGTGTGCGGGGCGGCGGTGCGGGACGGACCGCCCGGAACCACGCTTCCGGCCCGGGCAGGGACCCCCGCACGGGTACCGCGGGCCCACCGCGGGCCCTTCCGGTGACGCGGGCGGAAACAGGCCCGGTCGTACGAACGGCTCCCGGCGGGACCACGGCCCCTCCCGCGTCACCGTCCGGCCTCTCCCGGGGAGGACCCGTGACCGAGGACACGGACAAGCGCCGGGTGCCAGAAGGCGGCCATCACCCTCCGCAACTCCGTTGACGTGGCGGCGCCTTCGGGCTCGGTGACGTTCGGGACGCGCGTCATCGGCGCGCTCGGCAGCGACTGGGGAACGGTCGAGTCGACCGAGGACCTGCCGGTACCGATCGGACCGGGGGCACACACGGACCACATCCGGACGGTGTGCGTCGAGGATGCGGGACGTGTCCGTCCGGTGGGAGCAGGTCCTACTTGAGCGCCAGCCAGGCGACCCCCGCCACCACGACGAGCGCGACGACAATGCCGATGATCAGGCCGACGCGGGGGCCCGAGGAGGCCGCCTGCGGCTGCCGTCCCTGGGGTGCCTCGTCGACGAACGCGCGGAACATCTGGGTGCTGCCGGCGGGGTCGTAATTGCCCTGGGGGCCCTGGGTGTTAGCCATGCCCCGAGACCCTAGCGAATCCAGGTGACCGACCCAAGTGCGGGGCCACCGGGACAGACGGGGGCACGTCACCTGCGGCTGCCTGCTTATTTACACTCGCAATACTTGCCTTTGCCAAGGTTTTGCGTCGGTGGGCCCTGATTTATTTGCCTGCAGCAACCAAGCAGACCTATGGTTGCCCCAAGCAACGAATACGGGAGGTGTGATGGCCGAGCAGGCGCAGTTCGAAGAGCTGGCGCGTCAGCTCAGTGCCGTCGGAGCCGTGAAACGGGACATGGGGCGGATCCTGCCGCCCGACTGCCCGGCCGGCTCGGCCGCCGTGCTGACGCTGCTCGGCCGGCATGGCGACATGCGCATGAGCAAGCTCGCGGAGCTGCTCGCCGTGGACATGTCGGTGACGAGCCGGCATGTCGCGCACGTCGCCGCACGCGGCTGGATCGAGCGGTCACCGGACCCCGCGGACAAGCGCTCGCGCATCCTGCGCCTGACACCCGAGGGGCTCGAGCAGCTCGACGAACTGTCCCGGCGGACCACGCGTCTGCTCGCCGAGCGGCTCGCCGACTGGACCGACGACGAGGTCGGCCAGCTGATCCGGCTGATGACGCGCCTGCGCGCGTCCTTCGGTGACTGCCGTTCCGCCCCGCGGCTACCCGCACCCGTAATCGAAGAGACCACCCGTACACCCGCAAGCACGTAAGAGAAGGAAGCCCATGGCAACGACCACACCAGCCGGTGTGCGGGCTCACGCCAAGCACGGGGGAGGCGCAGGCCACGCCCCGATGACGCACCGGCAGATCATGGAGGCCCTGTCCGGGCTGCTGCTCGGCATGTTCGTGGCGATCCTGTCGTCCACGATCGTCTCCAACGCCCTGCCGGAGATCATCGGAGACCTCGGCGGCGGTCAGTCCGCCTACACCTGGGTGGTCACCGCCGCCCTGCTGTCGATGACCGCGGCCACTCCCCTGTGGGGCAAGCTCGCCGACCTGTACAGCAAGAAGGCGCTCGTCCAGATAGCGCTGATCATCTACGTCGTCGCCTCGATGGCGGCCGGTCTGTCGCAGAACCCCGGCATGCTGATCACCTTCCGGGTGTTCCAGGGCATCGGCGTCGGCGGTCTGTCCGCCCTGGCCCAGATCGTCATGGCGGCGATGATCTCCCCGCGCGAGCGCGGCCGGTACTCCGGCTACCTGGGCGCCACCTTCGCCGTCGCCACCGTCGGCGGCCCGCTGCTCGGCGGTGTCATCACCGATACCTCCTGGCTGGGCTGGCGCTGGTGCTTCTACGTCGGTGTCCCCTTCGCGATCATCGCGCTGATCGTGCTGCAGAAGACCCTGCACCTGCCCGTGGTCAAGCGGGAGGTCAAGGTCGACTGGGGCGGCGCGACCCTCATCTCCGCCGCCGTCTCCCTGCTGCTGGTCTGGGTCACCTTCGCCGGTGACAAGTACGACTGGCTCTCCTGGCAGACCTACGCGATGGTCGGCGGTTCGATCGTCCTCGGCGTGCTGTTCGTGCTCGTCGAGTCCAGGGCGAGCGAGCCGATCATCCCGCTGCGCCTGTTCAGGAACCGCACGATCACGCTCGCGTCGCTCGCCTCGCTGTTCGTCGGTGTCGCGATGTTCTCCGGCACCGTGTTCTTCAGCCAGTACTTCCAGCTGGCCCGCGACAAGTCCCCGACCATGTCGGGCGTCATGACCATCCCGATGATCGCCGGCCTGTTCGTCTCCTCGACCGTCTCGGGCCAGTACATCACCCGCACCGGCCGCTGGAAGGCGTGGCTGGTCAGCGGTGGCGTGCTGGTGACGGCCGGCCTGGTGCTGCTCGGCGGCATCCGGTACGACACCGACTACTGGAAGATGGCCGTCTTCATGGCCCTGCTGGGTCTCGGCATCGGCATGATGATGCAGAACCTGGTGCTCGCCACGCAGAACCAGGTGGCGCCCTCCGACCTCGGCGCGGCCAGCTCCACGGTCACCTTCTTCCGCTCCCTCGGCGGCGCGGTCGGCGTCTCCGCGCTGGGTGCCGTGATGTCCCACCGGATCACGTCGTACGTCCAGGACGGCGTCGCCGGCCTGAGCCCCAAGTACCAGGCGGCCATGGCCCGCTCCGGCTCCACCGACAGCATCCCGGACATGGACAGGCTCCCGGCGCCCATCCGGACGCTCCTGGAGAGCGCCTACGGCCACGGCATCGCCGATGTCTTCCTCATCGCCGGCTGCCTCGCCGCCGTCGCCTTCCTGATCACGCTGTTCATCAAGGAGGTCCCGCTGAAGACCAAGGGGGCGCTCGCGCAGTCCGCCGACGGGGAGGCCCCCGTGGCCGACCCGGCCGCCACCCCCGTCGTCGCCGAGGCCCAGGCCCCGGCCGCCGAGCCGGTGCCGGCCGCGGTCGCCGCCGCCCCGGTGTCCGACGGTACGACCGGGACGACCGCCACCCGGCCGCCGACGGCCGTCGCCACGGTGGCGGAGCCCGGGCCCTCCGACGGCACCCCGGTGCACGGCTTCGTCCGCGGCGCCGAGAGCGCCCCGGTCGCGCGGGCCGCGGTCACCCTGATCTCGCTGTCCGGCCGCCAGCTGGGCCGCTCGGTCGCCCAGGCCGACGGCTCCTACGCGCTGCGCGCCCCGGGTGCGGGCAGCTACGTCCTGATCGCCTCCGCCGAGGGTTACCAGCCGCAGGCCTCCACCATCGTGGTGGGCGAGGAAACGCTGTCGTACGACATCCTGCTCAGCGGCACCAGCGGGCTGACCGGTGTGGTCCGGGCCGCCGGAAACACGCTGCCGGTCAAGGACGCGATGGTGATCGTCACCGATGTGCGCGGTGACCTGCTCGCCACCGCCCTCACCGGGGAACAGGGCGAGTTCACGTTCGGCGAGCTGGTGCCGGGCGTGGTGACCGTCGCGGTCAACGCGATCGGGTTCCGGCCGCGCGCGCTGCCGGTCGAGGTGGGCGCCACCGGGGTCACCCGGATCGAGGTCGACCTGGACGCCGGTGCCCGGCTCCAGGGTGTCGTGAAGGCACCGCACGGTCCGCTGGCCGACGCCCGCGTGACGCTGGTCGACCAGGCGGGCAACGTGGTCGGCACGGCCACCACCGGCTCGGACGGGGCGTACGCCTTCACCGACCTGGACAGCGGTGAGTACACCGTGATCGCGACGGGCTACCCGCCGGTGGCCACGGCCCTGACCGTCAACGGCATCGGAGTCGACGGTCACGACATCGAACTCGCCCACCCCGGCGAGTAGTTCGGCCACGGCCCGTGGTGCGCGCGGCTCCTCAGGTGCGGCGTGTGCCACGGGCCGGTTCGATACGACCACTTTGCAATGCTTCGCAGCGCTGGGAGCCGAAGGGGCCGGAGGGCCCCGGAGGCGTACGAGCACGGGAAAGGGACGAAAACGGGATGGGACTGACCGCGAAGATCCGTACGCGGGACGGGTGGGCCGTGTCGCACGCGGTCGTCACGGTGACCGACATGGCCGGTACGCAGGTGCTGCGGGCCGAGGCGGACACCGAGGGGGCAGTACGGGATGCCACCGAGTTGGCCCCGGGGGCGTACACCGTGATCGTGACGGCCGTCGGGTACGCGCCCGCCGCGTCCAGCGCGATCGTCACCGCGAGCGGCCGGGCCGAGGTCGGCACGGTCACGCTGGCCCGGCAGGGCGGCACCGAGCTGCCGCCGCCCGGCCCCTGGACCATCGACCCGGTGCACTCCTCCGTGGCCGCGGTCGCCCAGCACCTGGGCATCTCCAGCGTGCACGGCCGGTTCACGGAGTTCGGCGGCACGATCGAGATCGCGCCCGACGACGTCACCAAGTCCCGCGTGGAAGCGGTCATCCGGGCCGCCTCCATCGACACGGGCAACGGCATGCGCGACACGCACCTGAAGTCCGCGGACTTCCTCGACGTCGAACGGCACCCGGAGATCACCTACCGCTCGACGGGTCTGACCCAGGCCGGTCCGGACCGCTGGACGGTGCACGGCGAACTGTCGATGCACGGAGTGGTACGGCCGGTCGACCTGGACCTGGCCTACCTCGGCAGCGGCGCCGACCCGTGGGGCGGCACCCGGGCCGCCTTCCGGGCCACCGCGGAACTGCACCGCGAGGACTTCGCGATGAACTACAACCAGGTCCTCCAGGCCGGCATCGCCGCCATCGGCACGACCCTGAAGGTCGAGCTGGACATCCAGGCGGTCCAGGGCGACTCTCTGCCCGTCGCCTGAAGGTCGTCCCGTAGGGGGTGGGGGTTCTCGGGCGAGGTCCAGGTCCTCTCCCACCGGGAGGACGGACCAGGCTCTCGGAGGCCGCCGCCGCGTCGATGCCGAGGCACTCCCTCAGGACGCCGGCGGTCTGGCTCCGACGCGCTGAACCTGAGCCTCACAGGGGCAGGCCGGCAGCTGCCCTCTCCCCCTAGGCTGCGCGCCATGGCACCGAACATCGCGACCAACACCCGTGTATCGCTGGACGAGCTGCTGGACTTCGTGCGCCCCCGCCACCGCGCCCTGCTGATCACCCGCCGCGGCGACGGCGGGCCGCAGGCCTCCCCGCTGACCTGTGGCGTGGACGACTCGGGCCGGATCGTGGTCTCCACCTACCCCGAGCGCGCCAAGACCCGCAACGCCAAGCGGGACCCCCGGGTCGCCCTGGTCGTCCTGAGCGACGAGTGGAACGGCCCGTGGGTGCAGATCGACGGCACCGCCGAGGTCATCGACGCGCCCGGCTCCGTGGAGCCGCTGGTGGAGTACTACCGCAACATCGCCGGTGAACACCCCGACTGGAACGAGTACCGGCAGGCGATGCTCAAGCAGGGCAAGTCCATCATCCGGGTGACCCCCGAGCGCTGGGGCCCCGTGGCCACCGGCGGCTTCCCGGCACGGCTGACCGCCGACCGGTAACCACCACTCGACCGCACTCGACGGAAAGGAGTCCGGCGGTCAGCCGCGGGCGACCATCGCCTCGATGCCGGCGATCAGCAGGTCCAGCGCGAAGGTGAAGTCGCGGTCCAGCATCTCGGCCACCGTGTCCCCGCCGCGGGCCGCCATGAGGTCCTTGGACTCCTCCATAGCCTCGGCGGTCCCCGGGTCCTCGGCCACCATGATCATGGCCTGCTCCATGTACTCGTCGGGGCTCAGCCCGGTGTTCTCGATCCGCGCGGAGAAGTGGCTCTCTATCGTGCCGTAGCCGTACACGAACTGGAAGACGGCCGCGATGGCCCCGGTGACCCCCTGTGCGGGCAGCCCCGCCCGGCGGACCACCCGCTGGACCACACGGGAGAAGGCGAGCGAGTTCGGGCCGATGTTGAGGTAGCGCCCGGCCAGCGGCGACAGCCAGGGGTGGCGCACCAGCAGCGCCCGGTAGTCGGTGGCCAGCCCCCGCAACTGC
The DNA here is from genome assembly GCF_040613075.1 of Streptomyces sp. NPDC006314. NCBI lineage: Bacteria > Bacillati > Actinomycetota > Actinomycetes > Kitasatosporales > Streptomycetaceae > Streptomyces > Streptomyces sp. NPDC006314. The sequence goes on from NZ_JBEXRL010000003.1 coordinate 103,134, forward strand.
TCCCGCCAGTCCTCGTCCGCGTTCCCCGGATCCGGCAGCCGCAGTTCGCCGAAGGCCGCGTCCAGGGCGAGTTCCAGCAGATCGTCCTTGGTGTCGACGTACCAGTACAGGGACATCGCGGTGACGTTCAGTTCACCGGCCAGCCGCCGCATGGAGAACTTCGCGAGCCCCTCGGCGTCCAGCAGCCGCACGGACACCTCGGTGATCCGCTCCCGGTCGAGGCCGGACGGCTGCCCGCTGCGCCCACCGCGGCGGGCCTTGCCCGCCAGCCAGACACTCCCTCGCGCCGACCGCGCAGCCTGCTTCACCATCGGCGCACCTTTCTGAAGTCTCCGGCCCGGTGTCCCCACTTTAGGGGCGCGGGCCGCGCCCCAGCTGCGGCTCCCTCGCGATCAACCACGAACGAGCCGCAGCCGCACGCATTCCCCCTACCCCCCGGCCTCCTGGGCCACCACCCGCTCCGCCCGGCGAAGCAGTCCCGCCGCCAGGAACCCCCCGGCCACCACGGCAACGGCCCCCACCAACTGTCCGGCCCCCAGGCCGGCGGACAACGGCTCGCCCGAGGCGACGGAGGAACTGAGCACAGCCCCCAGCACGGCCACACCAAGACCGCTGCCGAACTCGGCAAGGGTGCCGTTGACGCCCGCACCCACCCCCGCCTTCTCCGGAGGAATCGCGCTCATGATGGCGTGTGCCATGGCCGGATTGGCGACCGCGCACCCCGCACCGATCAGCAGCAGCCCCAGCAGCGCTCCGGCATAGCCGGTGTCCAGCTCGGCGATGGCCACCAGCCCCGCCGATATCGCCACCATCCCGAGCGCGATCGACACCGGTGTCCCCAACCGCGCCGACCACTTCGCCGCGACACCCGTGAAGTTGAGCGCCACCACGGTCAGCGCCAGCGGAGCGGTCCGCAGGCCGGCCTCCAGCGGTCCGTACCCGAGCACGAACTGCAGGTGCTGGGTCAGCAGGAAGAGCGCGCCGCCCATGCCGAACGTGATGAGCACGGCCCCGGTGACCGCGCCCGTGAACCGCCGGTCGCGGAAGAAGTGCAGGTCGAGCATCGGCTCGTGGACCCGGTTCTCCCACCACGCGAAGGCGCTCAGCACCACCACCGCCACCGCCGCCGGGGCCAGCACACGCGCCGAGGTCCAGCCGTGGCCGGGACCGGAGATGATCGCGAAGACGAGCGAGGCCATGCCGATGGTGGACAGCAGCGCACCGAGCAGGTCCGGGCGGTCGCCGCGGGGATCCTTGGACTCCGGTACGAGGGCCACGACCGCGGCCAGGCCCAGCGCCGCGACCGGGATGTTGACGAGGAAGATCGCGCCCCACCAGAAGTGCTTGAGCACGAAGCCGCCGATCAGCGGGCCGCCCGCGAAGCCCAGTGCGTTGACGGCGCTCCAGACGCCGATCGCCTTGGGCTGCTCCTCGGGCGCGAAGATCTGCATCGCCACGGCCAGCGTGGTGGTCAGCAGCAGCGCCCCGCCGATGCCCATGCCGGCTCGTGCGGCGATCAACTGACTGGTGGAGCCGGCCAGTCCGGCCACCAGGGAGCCGATGCCGAAGAGGGCCAGCCCGGCCATCAGCATCTTCTTGCGGCCGTAGCGGTCGGCGGCGCTCCCCGCGGGGAGCAGCAGGCCGGACTGCACCAGGGAGTAGGCGTTGATCATCCACTGGATGTCGGAGGTGGCCGCGTGCAGCTCGCGCGTCAGCGAGGGGATGGCCACGTTCAGGACGGTGTTGTCGAGCAGCACCGTGAGCTGCGCGAGGCAGATGACGCCGAGGATCAGCCAGCGTTGGGGATGACCTTGGGAAGAGGACATGCCGTACACCGTATAGCGCTCGCTATACGGTGTACAGCCCACCTCTCGGTCAGCCGCTCGTCTTCTGTGTGAGGTCGTAGAAGGTGGCCGAACCCACCGTCACCTTCTTGAAGTTGCTCTGCACCCACGAGCTGATCGAGGATGACGTGCCGCTGTTGGCGCCGCCGCCCATGCCACCGCCCGCGATGAAGTAGTGGATCCTTCCTTCCTCCACGTACTTCTTGAACCGCGCCGGCGTCGGGGACGGGTCGGTGCCGTTGAAGCCGCCGATGGCCATCACCGGATCCCCCGTGGCGAGCTGGTAGCCGGCCGCGTTCTGGGAACCGATGGACGCGGCGACCCAGGTGTACTCGGACGCGCCCGTCGCCAGCAGCTTCTTGGCCTCGGCGGACACCCTCGCGCCGTTCAGCAGGCCACCCGCGCCGCCGCCCATCACGCCGGCGCCCGTCCGGCCGCCGCCGCCGGGGAAACCGTTGCCGTTCTGCCGGCCCGGCATGCCGCCACCCGGGAAACCGTTGCCGTTCCGCTGCCCCTGCTGCCCCTGCTGCCCCGGCCGGGCCGGCATGGCGCCGCCGAAGCCGCCTCGTATGCCGCCGGGGCCGCCGGGGCCGCCGCCCCGGCCGCCCATCACGCCGGCGCCCGCCGGACCGGCCGTCACGATCGAACCGGTGTGGCCCTGCTGCAGCGTGCTGAGGGTGTACGCGGCCGGGCCGGCCAGCGCGGCGACAAGGCCCACCGCTGCCGCCCCGAGGGCCGGCCGCCGGGGTAGGCGGCCGGCGAAGATCAGGCCGAGCGCGGCCGCCAGACCGCCGATCAGCACCAGCCACTTCAGCCAGGGCAGATAGTCGGAGGTGCGGTTGAGCAGGACGTACCCCCAGGCCGCCGCCGCGACCACGGAGGCCGCGAGGGTGATCGACGCCCACGGCTCCCGCCGCCTCTCCCACAGCAGCCCGGCGCCCATGCCGGTCACGGCCGCGAGGTAGGGGGCGAGGGCCACGGTGTAGTACTGGTGGAAGATGCCCGCCATGAAGCTGAAGACGACCATGGTCGTCAGCAGGGAGCCGCCCCAGACCAGGAACGAGGCCCGGGTGGCGGACGTCCGCTTCGACCTGCGGGTGGCCACCAGGCCGGCGGCCAGCAGGATCAGCGCGGCGGGCAGCAGCCAGGAGATCTGGCCGCCGACCTCGGAGTCGAACATCCGGTCCCATCCGGTCTCACCCCACATGCCGGTGCCGCCCGCGCCGCCGCCGCCCACGCTGCCGGTCTCCTCGCCGTTCAGCCGGCCGAGGCCGTTGTAGCCGAAGGTCAGCTCCAGAAAGCTGTTGTTCTGCGAACCGCCGACGTACGGGCGGGAGGAGGCCGGCCACAGCTCCACGACCGCCACCCACCAGCCGCCGGAGACGACCAGCGCGAGCGTCGCCGCGGCCAGCTGTCCGAAACGCTTCTTCAACGGCACCGGGGCGCAGACCGCGTACACGATGGCGAGCGGCGGCAGGATCAGGAAGGCCTGGAGCGTCTTGGCGAGGAACGCGAAGCCGATCGCGACACCCGCCCACACCAGCCACTTCGTCCGCCCGTCCTCGACGGCCCGGACCACGAGGTAGCAGGCCACGGACATCAGCAGCGCCAGCATCGCGTCGGGGTTGTTGAACCGGAACATCAGCGCCGCGACGGGGGTGAGCGCGAGCACCGCGCAGGCCATCAGACCGGCCGCGGGGCTGAACCTGCGGCGCACACCGGCGTAGACGACGGCGACGGTCGCCACGCCCATCAGCACCTCGGGGGCGAGGATCGCCCACGAGTGGAGGCCGAAGATCCGCACCGACAGCTCCATCGGCCACAGCGAGGCCGGGGGCTTGTCGACGGTGATGGCGTTGCCCGCGTCCAGCGAGCCGAAGAAGAACGCCTTCCAGGACTCGCTGCCCGCCTGCACGGCCGCCGAGTAGAAGGAGTTGGCGTAACCGGAGGCGCTCAGGTTGTACAGGTAGAGCAGGAGGGTGGCGGCCAGCAGGCCGAGGAAGGCCGGGCGCACCCAGCGCGGGTCCTCGGGACGGCCGCGCCGCATTCTGCGCGCGGCAGGCTCTCGGGGTTCGCCGGCCTCGGGCGCCGTGGCGGCCGGGGGCGGGCCCCCTGGGGCGGGACTGGCCTGCCCGGCGGTCGGCTGGTCGTAGTGGGTGGTCATCGGGGGTCTCCCGGGTCGGTGTCGTGAGGGCGCACCGGCTGCGGGTGCAGGGTGGCGTCCCTCCAGTTGCCGTCCGCGGCTTCACCGGCGCGGATCTCGGTGGTCTGGTAGGGCCGGTGCGGCTGCTGCTCGTGCGGCTCCCGCTGGTACGGCTGCCGCGGGAGCGGGGCCGGGCGTCGAGGGAGCGGCGCGTACGGAGCCGTCGACCCGTACGCCGGTGCGGACGGGGTGTGGGCCGCGACCACCGTCGGGCCGGCGCCGGACTCACCCCGGTCCGGGAAGACCCAGGCGCGGAAGAGCAGGAACCGCAGCACGGTCGCCGCGAGGTTGGCGGCGATGAGCACCGCCAGCTCGGTGGAGTGCGCCGGGCTGGCGGTGGCCGTCTCGAGGGCGGCCAGGGAGCCGCTGGTCAGGGCGAGTCCGATGGCGAAGACGACCAGGCCCTGTGCCTGGTGCCGTACGGCGCCGCCCCGGCCGCGCACCCCGAAGGTGAGCCGGCGGTTGGCGGCGGTGTTGGCCATGGCGGAGACCAGCAGCGCGAGCGCGTTGGCGGCCTGGGAGCCGGAGAACTGCCGGAAGAGGTTGTAGAGCAGCAGGTAGCACAGGGTCGACAGCGCGCCGACGACGCAGAACCCGACGAGCTGGCGGGCCAGCCCCCTCGGCACGTCGGCCAGTTCGCGGTCGCGGGGGTCGTCACCGAAGGGCCGGGTCAGCCGGTCAAGCGGCAGCGAACCGGTGGCCAGCGCCTTGCCGACCCGGCACACGCCCTTGAGGTCGTCGGTGGCCGTCCTCACGATGTGCACGGTGGAGTCCGGGTCGTCGACCCAGTCGACCGGTACCTCGTGGATGCGCAGCCCCGCCCGCTCGGCGAGCACGAGCATCTCGGTGTCGAAGAACCAGCCGGTGTCCTCTACCAGCGGCAGCAGCACCTGCGCCACATCGGCCCGGATGGCCTTGAAGCCGCACTGGGCGTCCGAGAAGCGGGCCTGGAGGGAGCCGCGCAGCATCAGGTTGTAGGCCCGGCTGATGAGCTCCCGCTTGGGGCCGCGCACCACCCGGGAGGTACGGGCGAGCCGGGAGCCGATCGCCAGGTCCGAGTGACCCGAGATCAGCGGCGCCACCAGCGGCAGCAGGGCGTTGAGGTCGGTGGACAGGTCGACGTCCATGTAGGCGAGGACCGGTGCCTCGGACGCGGACCACACGGTCCTGAGGGCGCGACCGCGGCCCTTCTGCTCCAGGCGGATGTGGGCGACCTCGACAAGCTCCGTCGCCAGCCGCGCCGCCACCTGCGGGGTGGTGTCCGTGGACGCGTTGTCCGCGATCGTGATGCGGAACGCGTACGGGAAGGTGTGCGTGAGGTGCTCGTGCAGTCTGCGGACGCACGGCTGAAGGTCCTTCTCCTCGTTGTAGACGGGGATCACTACGTCCAGGACAGGCGTACCGGCGTCTCCGGCCGGGAGGTGCTCCCGCGCCGGCAGGGTGCCGGGAGAAGAGTCGGTTCGCATGGCACCGACTCTCCTCAAGCCCCCTGTCGCACCCATGTGGTGGCACTGTGCTGTGCCTGTGAGTGTGGTTGCCGGTTCGTTTCCGCGGCGGGTCGCGGAACGGCCGGGACGAGCGCGGGCAGCTGCACGGTGAACACCGTCCGCCCCGGAACGCTGTCCACGGTCACGGCACCGCCGTGCGCGGCCGCGACGGCCTGCACGATGGCGAGCCCGAGCCCGGTGGACCCGGTGGCCCGGGAGCGCGCGGAGTCGCCCCGCGCGAACCGCTCGAAGACACGCGGCAACAACTCCGGCGCAATGCCCTGCCCGTCGTCCTCGACGTCCACGCACATCCACGGCCCGCGCCGCTGCACGCGCGCGGTGACGGTCGTCCCGGGTGGCGTGTGAGTACGGGCGTTGCCCAGCAGGTTGACCAGCACCTGCTGCAGCCGTGCCGCGTCCGCGGACACGAGGGCCGGCTCGTCGGGCAGGTCGAGCCGCCAGTTGTGGTCCATGCCGGCCGCGCGCGCGTCGCTGACCGTGTCCACGACGAGCGGGATGAGGTCGGCCCGCTCGAACTGGAGCGGCCGTCCGGCATCCAGCCGGGCGAGCAGCAGCAGATCCTCGACGAGAAGGGTCATGCGGCCGGCCTCGGACTCGATCCGCCCGAGCGCGTGCCGGGTGTCGGGCCCGACCTGCTCCCGTCCACGCCTCGTCAGCTCCGCGTACCCCCGGATGGAGGCGAGAGGTGTCCGCAGCTCATGACTGGCGTCGGCCACGAACTGCCGTACCCGCGTCTCGCTCCGCTGACGGGCGTGCAGGGCGCCGTGGACGTGGTCGAGCATGCGGTTGAGCGCACCACCGACCTGGCCGACCTCGGTGTGCGGGTCGCACTCAGACTCCGGTACCCGCTCGCTGAGGTTCACCTCGCCGGTGTGCAGCGGGAGTTCGGAGACCCGGGTGGCGGTGCTGGCGACCCTGCGCAGAGGGCGGGTGGCCACGCCGACGAGCACGTAACCGGCGATACCGGCCGCGACCAGGCCGGCCACGGTGACGCTGACCTCGATGAGGATCAGGGCGTTGATGTTGCCGTCGGTCTCCTCGGTGGGGATGCCGACGTAGTAGTCGCCGCTGGGGCCGTCGGCGTACCGCACGCGGTAGGAGCCCAGGCCGGGGATGTCCACGGAGTGCGGCTTCTCGTCCCGGGTGACGGAGGCGAGGGCGGCCAGCTGGGCATCGCCGAGGGACTTGGCACTCAGCAGGAGGGTGTCGTTGGACTTGTCGCCCACCTTGCCCTCGGTCACAGTGCCGCTCTCGACCCTGGCCGCGATCGTGTACTGCGGCTGCGGGCCGTGCGTGACGAAGTTCGAGAGGTCGGTCTCCCGGCCCTTCAGACTGTTCCGCAACCCGGTCTGACCGCTCTGCTGTGCCTCCTGGCCGTCCTGCCGGCCGCCGGGCCCGAGGGCGCTCCTGGCCGCGCCGGGCGGGGCGAAGTCACCGGACGCACGGGCCCCGACCTCGTGCAGCTGGTCGTCGAGCTGCTCGTACAGATGCGACCGCAGGGCCAGCGTGGTCACGGTGCCGATCACCGCGCAGACCACGGCGATCAGCACCACCGAGGCGACGACGAGCCGGCTCCGCAGGGTGCGCGGCTGTCTCGCTCGACTCTCGCGCCGACCTTTCCGCGGACTCGGCCGTCGGGGCCCGCTCATGACACGGCGGGCTTGATCAGATAACCGGCCCCACGACGGGTGTGGATCATCGGCTCCCGCCCGGCGTCGATCTTCCGCCGCAGGTAGGAGATGTACAGCTCGACGACATTGGCCTGCCCGCCGAAGTCGTACGACCACACGCGGTCCAGGATCTGCGCCTTGCTGAGCACGCGCCGCGGGTTGCGCATCAGGAAACGCAGCAGTTCGAACTCGGTGGCGGTGAGGTGGATGAACTCACCGGCCCGCGAGACCTCGTGGCTGTCCTCGTCGAGCGTCAGGTCTCCCACGACGAGCACGGAGTCCGACCGCCGGTCGGCGGCACCGGACCGGCGGATGAGCCCCCGCAACCGCGCGACGACCTCCTCCAGGCTGAACGGCTTGGTGACGTAGTCGTCGCCGCCGGCGGTGAGCCCGGCGACACGGTCCTCCACCGCGTCCTTGGCGGTCAGGAACAGGACGGGCACGTCCGGCAGTTCGCGGCGCAGCCGCCCGAGGACGGACAGCCCGTCCATGTCGGGCAGCATCATGTCCAGCACGACGGCGTCGGGCCGGAACGCACGGGCCGTCTGGATGGCCCCCTGCCCATCACCCGCACTCCTGATCTGCCAGCCCTCGTAACGAAGAGCCATGCTCAGCAGTTCGGTGATCGACAACTCGTCGTCCACCACAAGCACTCGGACGGGGCTCCCGTCCGGCCTCAGCAGTTCGGTGCGCCCCTGGGGCGAGGTCGTGGTCATGGTGGACACCCTTTCGGGGTCCTCTGAGAAGACGCTTTCCAGAATCTGTGATTTCCCTGAGAAACACACAGGCGCCGCTCAGGGAATCCCTGGGAAGGACATCAGGAGCGGAAGCACATCAGGAGCGCTGGAAGGCGTGGCTGTGCTCGACCCGGGCGATGTGGATCGCGTACCGCTCGAACCAGTGCTCGCGGCCGTGCCGCTTGGCCGCGAGGTGCTCGGGGTGCTGCCGCCACCGCTCGATGCCGGCGAGGTCGCGGAAGTAGGCGACGGAGATGGCGAGTCCGCCGGGCGTGTGGGCGGAGTCCTCGCCGAGGAAGCCGGGCACGTCCCGCACGAGACGGGAGAGCCGGGCGGCGGTGCCGCTGTATCCGTCGGGATCGTCGTCGGTGCGGCGGGAGGTGAACACGACCGCGTAGTACGGCGGTTCGGGGACGGTGGTGGGTACGTCGGCGGGGACGGCCGGGTCGGTTCCGTGATCTTTTCCGTGATCGCTCATGTCAACCACGCTCGGCCGTTCGGTCGTTCCCGTCCATGGATCTTGCCCAAAGGGATCCGTACGGGATCCGATCCTTTACCTTCCCCTCAGAAGAGTCCCTCCTGATCCCTCCTGAACTCCCGGACCGGGAAGGTGAGACGCTCCTGCGCCGATGCCGTGGGCAGCAGCTCCCAGCCGGCCATCAGCCGGGTGTCGAGGACGACGACCCCGAGTTCACCGGCCGCCAGATGCAGATCGGGGCCGGCAGCCGCGACCAGCTCACCGCTCACGGCACCGCCCGGCCCGAGTGCCACGACCTCACCGAGTGCCTCCGGGGCCTCGTCCAGCCCGAAAGCGCGTACCTGGTCGGTGACTTCGCATGGCTCCGGGCGCAGGGACTCCGGCCACCCGGCGAGCGCGGCGGCCCGTGCGTGCAGCTCCCGCACTTCGGCGGCACGCTCCGTCTCCGTCCCCGGCAGCACCGACCGCACCGCCCGCTTCTCGGCGTAAGGAATACGGTCCGGTACCCGCAGCGCGGCCCGCAGCAGTTCCTCGGTGCGCCGCGCGGCCATCAGCGGACCGGTGCCGAGCCAGCTGAAGCAGACGGCACCCTGCTCCAGCAGCCGGGCGTCACCGCGCTCGGCCGCGGTGATCCCGACCTTGACCATCCCGGGCCCGAACCAGGCCAGATACACCCGGTACGGCCGGGGATCGTCGGCGATCGTGTCGGCGGCCACGGAGTGCGCCCGGTCCAGCCGCGCGCACTCCTCGCACCGGGCCCCCGTACTCCGCACCGGCACGGTGGCCCGCAGCGGGCAGGCATGCCCTCGCGCCCCCACGCATGTCCGCGCAGCCCCCTCCGGTACCGCGAAGGCGACCCGCTTCCCCCGGGGCAGCGCGCTGCGCCGCCCGCCGTCCCACACCAGCACGGGACCGTCCGGCGCCCAGCGCAGCCCCGAGCACTTCCACACCTGTGCCATCACCCATGAGGGTAAAGGCCGGGTCTGACAGTGAGGCTTCACGACAGGACGTACACCGGCGATGCGCCCGCCGCGATCCCCGCCTGCCGCATGCAGCCCCGCTTGATCAACATGCGTACGCAGTCATGCACCCGGTCGAGCGTGAGCCCCGTACGTCGGCGATCCTTCCGAGAAAGTCGTTGGTGCGACCGAGCTGACCGTTGATGCCACCAAGTCGTTCGTCGATCCCGCCCGGCTTTTCGTTGGTTCGGCCCAGCTTTAGGGGAAGCGGAGCTCCGGCCGTCGCGCAACGGTATCGGGTTGCGGCCTCAGCCGGCCGGTCCCGACTGCGCAGGTACCAGTGCGGCCTCTGCGGGGGCGGGGGTCGGAGTCCGCGCCTCTTCGACGTCGGCCCACGGGACAACGCGCCGCGACAGCTGTCCGAGGTACCGGTAGAAGCGGTCCGGAAGGAACACGGCGTCCGCGACGATCATGGCGCCGGAAAAGAGCGGCAGCCCCAGGAACACCGCGATACTCACGTGCATGCCCAACAGCACTGTCAGCACCGGGTACTTCAGCCTGCCGAACAGGACGAACGGGAAGCCCACTTGCAACAGCACCGTCAGGTAGCAGGCGATGGCGATCAGTAGGTCGTGTTCGTCCGCCATGGCGGAGAGCTCGGGCCAGGGCCGGAACACGTCGAGGTTCAGGGCGTAGTGGAGTGCGGTGCCGTTGCCCCAGGAGGCGCCCTGCACCTTGTACAGGCCTGCGGATCCGTAGAGGAAGCAGACCTGGGCGGCGATGACGAGCATGCCGCAGTTGTGCAGCACGGTGATCACTGTCAGGCGCGCCTCACCGAGGTGACGCCGGAACTCGCCCGACGCCTGGTCCAGCGGGAGCCGGGCAGTCCTGTCGGCGGACGCTCGGAGCCGGGTCCTGCGCGCGTCGAGGGACCATCGCCGGCCGCATGCGGTGAACACGAGGTAGAGGGCCATGAGGATCATGAGGTTGTCCCCTCCGTCCGCCATGTAGATCGCCCTGGCGTGGAACGACGACACTACGACCGCGAACAGCACGGACACCGCTCTCGTCCGCCAGCCCAGCATGAACAGTGCGGAGGTGATGAGGGCTGCCGCGTAGCAGATCTCGAAGTAGGCCCGACCGTCGGACAGGGTGAGGATGCTGGCCCACCCGGTCTGGTCGAAGAGTTGCCTGGCCAGTGCCGGCGTCCACGGTGAGCCGGGACCCCAGATCTCGTCGCGGTGGGGGAACTCGCGCAGCAGGAAGCCGAAGTACAGGAAACCGTACCCGATGCGCAGAGCCGCCGCGGCGTACAGGGAGATCGGCTGCTCCAGCAGGAGGGCGAGGAGCGCGGCGATACGGGCCGGCACCGGCTGCGGCGCGTGTGCGCCCGCCCGCTCGGTGCCGCGTCCCGGGCGCCCCGGCCTGGCCGCCGCGAACGATGTCTGCTCAGCCTGTTGCATGGCGGGCCACCTTCCACCAGGGCAGGTAACGAGTGTCGGCGGGCTGTTGTGCGGCCGCGCCGGGACCGGGGCCACCCGCTGCGTGTGGCGCGGCGATGGGCACGGTGATCACCCGCAGCTGGATGAACTCGAACGTGCCGTGGCGATGGGCGGCTACGCGATCCGCGGCGATGTTGCGCAGGTATCGCTGGATCATCCGGGCGCGCTGCGAGCGCGCACGGTCGTCGCCACCGTGCGTTTCGAGGTAGGAAATCCAGGCCCGGCGCAGCATGTTCTGTGCTGTGTGGCTCGGAAAGGGGTCGTGTCTCACCGCAGCTGTGTCGACGGCGGTCAGGTCGAACCATCCGCTGACCTGGACGCGGCCGTCCGGGGCGGTGTGCGCGGTTCTTGCCGAAATCCGCCGGTTGACCGATTCCGGGTCCGGGGCGAAGAGTCGCCAGTTCTGTTCGAACCACGGGAAGATCCAGGCGCTGACCTGCCGGCTGTACTGCCGGGAGATGGGATTTGGTGGTGCCACCTGCAGGAACACCAGGAGCACGTGGACCAGGGCCGTCACCAGACACAGGATCACGGTGACGCGTACTCCGGCCCTCAGCGTGGCGGGCGGCTCCGAAGGAACTTGGAATGCAGGCGGTCTCCCGCCCCCCTTCTGCGCGGCCGACCCAGCGCCGGCCTCGTCCGACTCGTCGGCATCGGGTGTTGCGACGCCACCCCGCACGGCTCCATCCGGCCTCTCCGTCCCGACTTCTCTCACCCTTGTTCTCCTGAGCTTTCGCCGACGGCGTGCGGTGGAATCGACGACGATCCGCGCCGCACGCCGCCCGTCCTACTCCCGCACCTGGGCGGCTGCCTTCGAGCACTCACCCCGTCGGGGTCGGCCGTGCACGCTAGGCAGGATCACAGCCGTAGCCATCGTCCTTGTCGGACTTTTTGCGCTTTTTAGACTTTTCGGGCTTTTTGGACTTGTCGGGCTGGTCGCCGTACCCGTAGTGCTCATCGGGCTTGTCGCCATGCCCGTTGTGCCCGGGCTTGCAGCCGTGGTCGTGGCCGTTCCCGCCGGTCGTTCCGGTGGTCGTAGTGCCGGTGGTGCCCGTGGTTCCGGTCGTGGACCCCGTGGTTCCGGTCGTGGACCCCGTGGTTCCGGTCGTGGACCCGGTGGTTCCGGTCGTGGACCCGGTGGTTCCGGTCGTGGACCCGGTGGTTCCGGTCGTGGTTCCTGTAGTGCTGGTTCCGGTGGTTCCGGTGGTTCCGACAGCGCCGGTGGTTCCGGTGGTACCGGTCGTCCCGACGGCGCCGGTGGTTCCGGTGGTACCGGTCGTCCCCACAGTGCCGGTCGTTCCTGTAGTGCCGGTCGTCCCGACGGCGCCGGTAGTCCCGGTGGTACCGGTCGTCCCTACAGTGCCGGTCGTTCCCGTAGTGCCGGTCGTCCCTACAGTGCCGGTAGTGCTGGCTGTTCCGGTAGTTCCGGTGGTTCCCGTAGTGCCGTCTGTTCCAGTGGTACCGGTGGTGCCGGTGCCGGTGGTGCCGGTGGTGCCGGTGGTGCCGGTGGTGCCGGTGGTGCCGGTAGCCGTGGTGCCGGTAGTGCCCGTAGTGCCGGTAGTCGTGGTCCCCCCGGTGGTGCCGGTCCCGCACTCCGGCCGGGTGATCGTGTTGGTGTCCAGCGTCACGGCACCGTTACGGGCCAACGCCCGCCCCTCGATGGTCGCGCCCGTGTTGGCAGTGATCGAGGTCATGGCCAGGATGTTGCCCACGAAGGCAGTGTTGGTGCCGAGAGTGGCCGAACTACCGACCTGCCAGAACACATTGCACGGCGAGGCGCCGTTGATGAGGGAGACACTGCTGCCGGACGCCGTCGTGAGACCCGAACCGATCTGGAACACCCAGACGGCGTTGGGGTCCCCCTGGCCATCCAGGGTGAGCGTTCCTGTGAGCCCGAGAGTGGAGGAGGCGGTGTAGACGCCCGGAACCAGCGTCAGGCCACCGGCGTCCGGGGGAAGTGCTCCATTGGAGGCCTGTCCGGCGGCGGCGTCGTATGCCGCGGCCAGGTCGGTCTGGGCATCCTGAGCCACAGTGTCCGCAGAGTGCAGGGTCCCGTTCACCACGGCGGGCGGCCCGTAGCCGGTGATGGACGTTCCCGGAGACACTCCGACATCTCCAGTGATCACCGAGGGGCCGGTGTTGGTGGTCGCCGAACCGGCCAGTACCGCGAAGCTGTCAGCCCTGCCCAGATCCACAAACGTGACGAGGGCATTCGCCTGTGTCGACGTCACAGCCACTACGACAGCGGAGATCACCACGGCAAGCACCGCCGCGGTCCATACCGACAAAGTGCGCCGCAGAGGCGCGACAGGGATTTTGAGCGTCATCGAAGGGCCAACTCCTGTGAGGGGAAAGTGACGTATTCGGCGGTTCTCAGTCGCACGGAATCGCCTGCTTGTCGCTGGCATGTTACTCAGGAGCACGCACCGAGTTACGATTTATGCGAGTGATTTCGTCGAATTTGAGGAGCTGATCACAAATCACAAAAAGTTATCAATGAGCTGAATGGGCGTGCCTGTTTAGCCGAGGCGGGCGACACGGCGACACCAGGTCAGTCCAGGCGGCATTCGTGCACTCGTTGCCCCTGGGCGACGCTGATCCCATTCGGCATCCCACTTCTCACCGGCGTGTTGAGCAAATGAGTAGTTCCGTGGCTCTCTCCGGAGCAGCAGTCATGGCACATCTATGCGTCACCGGCGAAGAGGCTTTGGCCGCATCCGGCACTCATCCTTCGGATGAGGATCTGATCACGGTCGACCGGGCCACCGGAAAAGGCAGGGGTACCGGTTCGGCAGCTGCACTGCGACATTCGGTGCAATTATTCGCGCCGAGCGGCGCGGCTCCACGGGGAAACGTAATGATCCAGGCAGCCGAGGTCCGTGAGTGGTGCAACCGCTATGTCGTCGACGCGCGAGGCCCTGACGAACGGGGGATCGGCGGCCTCCAGCGCGGAATAGCGGCTTTACTGCTTCATCGTCGCCTGTCAGCGTCAAGTCCCTCATCCGCGAGGGACGCATGCTTGCACGACGGCGCGGTCCCATGGATGCTCGACAGCCGAGAGTGCGCAGGCCCGTTGGCTGAGTACGTCGACCGCTTGCTCGGTCCGACCGGCGTGTCACTCACCGGCCCCCGCCACTTCGGCCGGCTCACGTCCACTGCAACGGCTAGGAGCGTTCCCTCCCGATGACAGGGACTGCTGCCGCGCGTATCCGCGAACCGAGCCTCTACCGCCGGTACTTCGACCTCGTCGTCGCCGGTCAGAAGACGATCGAGGTACGGGTGAAGTACCCCCACTTCGAAGACCTGGCCTCCGGAGACGTCATCCGCTTCCGCGTCAGGGGCACGGACGAGACGTGTGACGCGGCTCTGCCTTCGATCGCGCCGGGGAGCGCTCAGGCGTGACGGCCACGGCCCCGACGATGACCACGGCGCGGCCGGCGTCCCGGTGGCCGTCCGATCCCCCTCCCCGGACTCGCCAGGGACTGCCCGGTGGACACGGCTCAGGAGAGACCTCCGGCCCTGCGCAAGTGATCGGTGACCTCATCGCGGGTTCGCATCAACCGGCGGGCAGGCTCTACCAGAGCCGATCCATCACCTGAGCGCCCGACCTCGATCAGCAGTCGGTATATGGGTGCCACCTGGTCCTCCAGCGACTTGACCAGGTCGAAGGCGCTACGCGGCCCCACCAGCCTGACGATCGTGCCCTGTCGCCGCAGTCGGCCTATGTGATCATCTACGGCGGCGACGATCGCTTGCATGTCGACGTTGTGCCCCTCGTCCAGTTGTTCGGCAGTCTGCCGGAGAGTGCGTGCGATGTCCGTCGCACCTTGCAGAAGATCGGCATAGGCCTGGAGCGACCGGGCCTCTTGCTCGGTATGCCGGGTCCGCTGCCACTTGCTGCGCTCCAGGTACATGTTGCCCGCAAGGGTCAGTGCGACTCCCGCGAGCGCGGAGGCCACCGGAACCACTTGCGTTGCCAGATCAGCCATGGAGCGGGAGTGTGCCACGCCCGAGCCTCACCGGACCCTCCCGGACCAGCCGATCACCCAAGGAGTGACCCACCGGACAGCCCATCAGCCGGTTGCCGTCACACTGCCGTCAAGGCAAAGCCAGAGGCCCTGTGGATCACTCCACAGGGCCTCTGGCTTGTTGTGCACTCGGCAGGATTCGAACCTGCAACCTTCTGATCCGTAGTCAGATGCTCTATCCGTTAAGCTACGAGTGCTTGTTCTTTTGTTTTCCGTCTCCGCTCCCGGCCCTTCCGGCCCGCTCGCGGCGACAGGAAGAACATTACATGACTGCCGCCGTCATGTGAAATCCGATTCGCACACCCGTTGTGACCTGCGCAAACGTCCGAGCGGGGCTGCGGAGGCCACGCGGGGAAGCACGCCGGGAAACACCGAAGCCCCGGTCCTGGGGGACCGGGGCTTCGGGATCGGTGCGGAGGCGGAGGGATTTGAACCCTCGATGGGCTTTAAGACCCAAACCGCATTAGCAGTGCGGCGCCATAGACCGGACTAGGCGACGCCTCCAGCACAACCGCTCACGCGAGCGTGAGTGGTGCGTGCAGATGATGACACAGTCGGGTGCGGTGTCACCAATCGCCCCCCACGGTACTAGGCAGTCGGGTCACAGGGCAAAGGGCTTCCCCCGGCGCGGCGCGCGGCGGCGCGGCGGCAGAGCTACGCGGCGGGGGGGGGCCGGCAGGCAGGCGGACGGGTGAGCGGCGCAACGTCCGGCGGGCGGGGGCGTTGGACAGGGCATGGTTTCTGTTCTGCCGGCCACCGGGCGGCACGTCCTCGTGTCGTCCCTCGCCGCCGTCGCGTCCCTCGTCCCGCTCACCGCCGTACCCGCCGTGGCGGCCGGTGCCGTGCCACCGCCCGTCCGGCCCGAGGACCGGGCCCCGCGGCAGAGTGCCGCTCACCGCGGCGATCACCTCACCGTCGTCGTCCGGCGCGCCGGGACCGGGCGGGACGGGACGTACGAGCTGTCATGTCATCCCGGTGCCGGCCGTCACCCGGACGTGGCCGGGGCCTGCCGGATGCTCGACACGCACACCCAGTGGGGCCGGGACCCCTTCGCCCCGGTTCCGCCCGACAGCACCTGCACCCTGATCTACGGCGGGCCGGCCACCGCCCATGTGATCGGCACCTGGGCCGGGCGCCCGGTCGACGCCACGTACGACCGCAGCAACGGGTGCGAGATCGGGCGGTGGGACCGGATGGTGCCGCTGCTGCCGGAGCTGGGGGCGTCCGCCTAGGTGCCATGGACGTCGTGGGCGTCGTGGGTGCCGGGGGTGCCGGGGACGTCTCCCGGCGGGGACACCGGTGTCGTAAAGGTCCCGCGAAGGTCTCGCGTAGCCGAAACGTGCGGTCACACGTTCGCCGTCACTTTCCCGTGGGACGTCCCTCTCATCCGGCGTCGCGAGCGCAATCCGTGCGCTTAGACTCCCTCGCGTGACACGCCGCGGGCAGGTTGGCAAGATGGCCCGAGCGGTCGGCAAGGTGCGGTAACAGGGAGGAAGCGTCTCGTGAGCAGCAGGCCATCCCGAGGCGCTGCTCGCCTCGCAGCCATACTCGACGCGCTGCCGGACGCGTTGGTCCTGGTCAACGCCAACGGAACCGTCGTCAACGCCAACACCATCGCGCTGGAGGCCTTCGAGGCACCGGGGACCGCGCTCGTCGGGCGCGGGTTGCTCGATCTGCTGCCGCAGTTCGACTCCCGGCTCATCCCCGGATCCATGCGGCGTCCCGATCACATGGACCCGCGCGGGCGGACCAAGCCGACGCGGATGATCGCGCGCCGCACCGACGGGACCGAGTTCCCGGTCGAGGTCACGAGCGCGAACCTGGAGAACGGACAGCAGGCGTACGACGGTTACGGCTACACCGGTGACGAGCTGCTGATGCTCGTCGTGCGGGACCTGTCCGGAACCGTCGACACCGAGGCGGAGCTGGCCCGCTCGCAGCGGCAGACCGAGATGATCCTGCGGGCCGCGTCGGAAGGGGTGGTGGGGACCGACACGGACGGGCGGATCGTGCTCGTCAACCCGGCCGCCGCCCAGATCCTGGGGTACCGGGCGGGTGAGCTGGGCGGCAAGGAGCTGCACGCGCTCGTGCTGCACTCCCGTGCCGACGGGTCCCCCTTCCCGTACGAGGAGTCCCCGCTCGCCGACACCCTGCGCTCCGGGCGCAAGCACCGGGTGCGCGGGCAGGTGCTGTGGTCCAAGGGTGACGAGAAGGTCTCGGTCGACCTCACCACCGCTCCCGTGCGCGACGGCGATCAGCTCGTCGGCGCCGTCATGACCTTCGCCGACCGGCGGCCGTACGACACCCTCGCCGAGGAGAAGGCCGCGCTGGAGAAGGCGCACGCCGAGGAGCTGGAGCGGCTCTCCGAGGAACACGCCTCCGACCTGACCGCGCTGCGCCAGCGGCAGGTCACCGAGCTGGAGGAACTCCGCGAGGAGCACCTGGAGGAGCTGGCCGCCGGCGAGGAGCGGTACGCCGCGCTCGCCGAGCGGGAGAAGGACCGGTACGAGGCCCTCGCCGGGCGGCACGAGCAGCTGCTCACGCTGCTAGGGCAGTCGCTGCGCGGCCCGCTGGACGAGCTGCGGCGCGAGCTGTCCGCCCTCGCGGCCGACGACGCGGGGCAGCTGTGGCCCGAGGCCAACCAGGTGCTGCATCACCTGTCCGCCGGGTACGCGCGCATCACCACCCTCATCGACAACGTCCTCGGCTACCAGCGGCTGGACGCGGGCGGCGAGGACATCACCCGTACGAAGGTGATGCTGGACGCCGTCGTCGCCGCCGGTGTGGACGGGGCGGTGGAACTGATCGGTCCCGGGCGGGTGCAGTTCGCCGTGCACGCACCGCCCATCGAGGCCGAGGTCGACCCGCAGCGGCTCGCCACCGCGCTCGCACACCTGGTCGCGGATGTGGCGGGCGTCGACGCGACCGGCAACACGCCCCTCTCCGCGGGCGGTTACCTGGACAACACCGTCGTGGTCGCCGCCGCGCAGCGCGGTGAGGTCGCGCGGATCGAGGTGCGCGGGCCCTACGCCGGCGGAGACCCGGTGCACGAGCCGATCGTGCGCGGGATCGTGCGCGCCCATGGTGGAGTGCTCCAGACGCACGAGGTGCCGGGCATGAGCGGTAGTGCGTACGTGCTCGAGGTGCCGCTCGGCGGTGGTGCCGGGGCGGTCGCCGCGCAGCTTCCGGACGACGGTGAGATGCCCTCGGAGGAGGCCGGTGCGGGCGAGCAGGGCACCGGCGGTACCGGTGGCGGACGGCGGCGGGCCCGGCGGGCCTCCACGGACGCCTTCCTGGAGAGTGACGTGCCCGGCACGGGCGAGGCCACCGGTGAGGTGGAGGCCCACGTGCCGACCGGACGGCGCCGCCGGCGTGCCGGTGCGCCCGCCGGGGAGGCCGCCGTGGCGGTCGTGGCCGAGAGCCCGGAGGCCGCGTCCGGCGGGACCGGGCGGCGCCGTGGCCGGCCCGCCGAGACCGGTGCCGAGGGTGCCGGTGAGGGCGAGGATGCGGCTGAGGGTGTGGCCGAGGGTTCCGTGGTGACGGCCGCCGAGCATGCGGCGGGTGCCGCCGCCTCCGGTACGGGGCTCGGTGGCACCGTACCTCCGCAGGGCGTGCCCGCGCCCACGGGCCGCCGTGCCCGCCGTGACGTGGACGCCCCGCAGGTCGCCCTGCCACCCGCCCTGCCCGCGGCCGGCGGCGCGCCGACGCCGGATGTGATGGCGGTGCCGGGCACGGAGGGCGCTTCGGCCGAGGGTGCGCAGCCGACCGGGCGGCGCCGGCGTGCGCTGGCCGCCGCGGCGGAGCGTGCCGCGGCCCAGGAGGCGGGTGGCGCCCGTACGGTCTTCGCCCTGCCGCCGGCCGAGGCCGACCGCCAACCGGGACCGGCGAACGCGGAGGCGAGCGGGGTGGCGGTGCCAGGTGCGCCTGTGGGTCCGGGCGCGGGTGCGCCCGTGGGCCCGGATGCCGGTGCCGGTACGCCCGTAGGCCCCGGTGCCGGTACGCCGGTAGCCCCGGGGGCCGGTGTCGAAGGGCAGCCGCAGGCAGCCGGGCCGATTCCCGGCGCCGTTGCCGACGCCGTTCCCGGCGTCATGGCTGGGGCCGTTCCCGGTGCCGTTCCGGAGGCGGGGGCATTGCCCGGGCAGGGTCAGGTGCCCGCCCCGATGCCCGTGCTTGGCGAGGGCGTGCCCGGTGACGACGGCCGGCACGACGCCGTACCGCTCGACCAAGCCGAGGACCACACACCCCCGCAGCCGCATCCCACCAGCGCTCCGACCGGTCGGCGCCGTCGGGCTGTTGCCCAGCCGGCCGAGGCCGCCCAGGCCGTTGCACCGGTGACCGCGCCCGGAGAGGCGGCGGCTGTCGCGCAGCCGCTGCCCGCGTCGGCGGCTCCGGCGCAGACGGCTCCTTCAGCCGCGCAGCCCACGCCCGCTCCCGGTCAGGCCCCCCAGAGTGCGGCCGTACCGTCGACTCCCGGTCCGGGGACTCCGGCTCACGGCATTCCGGCGCAGGGTACGGCCGGGCAGGGCGTCCCCGTCCAGGCCGGCCACGCCGCACCCGCGGGGCAGCCGCCCGCTCCGGCCCCGGTGCCCGCGCAGCCGGGTCCCGGCGCCCAGCCGGGAGTCGCCGCACCCGGTCAGCAGATGGCCGTTTCCCCTCCCGTGGTCCCGGCACAGGGCACCGCCGGCCGGCCCGTACCGGCGGCCCCCGCCCAGGCTCTGCAGGCCCCTGCGGCACAGCCCGCCACCCCGCCCGCCGGTACCCCGGTGGCGCCCCCGGCCGCCCAGCCGTTGCCCGCGGAGTCCGTCACCGGCCAGATGCCGGTGACACCCGGCACCGCCCCCGTGGCCGCCGTCCCCCACCAGTGGCCCGGTGCCGGCGACACCTCCGGCGCGGGCGCGCCCGTACCGCAGGGGAACCGGACCGGCACCCCGGCACCCGGCACCCCGCTGCCCGCGGAGCACGCCGCTGCCAGGCCGCAGCGGGCCGCGCAGCCGCTGCCCGCCGAGGCCGCGGGAGCCGGAGGAGCCGCTGTCGACCCGAACTCGACGCAGGGGCGGGCGATCAGTGTCCGGACGCTCGGGCAGGGCGTGCCGTTCGCGCGGCAGGCCGCGCAGGTCCAGCAGCCGACGGCGACCCCGCCCCCGCACGCGCCCGGCGGTTCCGGCCGCCGGCGCAAGCTGGGCACGCCCCCGGATCCGGCCACCCGTGCCGAGTCGCAGCCGGAGCAGGCGGCCCGGCCGCACCCGCCCGCCGAACCGGCTCCCGCACAGCCGTCGCTCGGCGGGCAGGCGGCCGTGCCGCAGCCGTCGCCGGCCGGACAGCCCCGGCTCGCCCCGGGCACCGAGGGAGCGGGACGGTCGTACGCCATAGGCGCCCCGGAGCCCAACGCCGCCGAGGGGCCCGAACCACTGGACGGTCCCGGCGGGGCCGTCGAGGTGGCGGACAGCCCGCGACCGCAGCCGCTGGACGACGAGCTGCCCCCGGAGCCGCTGGACAACCCGCGCCGGCTGCTGGTGTGGCCCGCGCCGGACGTGACGACCCAGCAGGCGCTGAGCGACCGTGGCTACCGGCCCGTCATCGTGCACTCGCGCGAGGAGGTCGACGCACAGATCGCGGCCTTCCCCGCCGCGCTGTTCGTGGACCCGCTGACCGGGCCCATCACCCGTACGGCCCTTCAGGCGCTGCGCCAGGCCGCCGTGGCCGCGGAAGTGCCCGTGCTGGTCACGGCCGGGCTCGGGCAGGCCACGCGCGAGGCGGCGTACGGCGCCGACCCCGCCGTACTGCTGAAGGCGCTGGCGCCCCGGGACAGCGAGCAGCATCCGCCACGGGTGCTGCTCATCGAGGAGCACGCGGAGATCGCGCTGGCCCTGACCTCGACGCTGGAGCGGCGCGGGATGCAGGTGGCGCGGGCCGCGAACGACGACGACGCGGTGACGCTGGCGGGGCAGTTCCGGCCGAATCTCGTGGTGATGGACCTGATGCAGGTGCACCGGCGGCGGGCCGGGTTCACCGGGATCATCGACTGGCTGCGGGCGAACGGGCAGCTCAACCGCACTCCGCTCGTCGTCTACACCGCCGCCGTCGACCAGGCCGACCTGCCCCGGCTGGCCTCGGGCGAGACGGTGCTGTTCCTCGCCGAACGGTCCACCAGCACCGAGGTGCAGACGCGGATCGTGGACCTGCTGGCCCGGATCGGGACCAACTGATCAGGACGACGGGGGTCCGCTTCAGCGGGCGACGAGTCTGCGGACCGCCTCCTTGACGCAGGCCCGCAGGCGGTCGCGGTCGGGGTCCTCCGTGCCCGTGAGGATGCGCCGCATCTCAGGGACGACGATGACCCGGTCGGCGAGCGCCACCAGCAGGAACAGCGGGTCGCCGGCCGGGATCGCGTCGGTGTTCACGCCCCGGGCCTGGCCGCCGGCGATGGCGGCGACCTCGCGGGCGTAGTGCTCCTGGCGTTCCGTCTCGTCGGGCAGTTCGGCGGTGCCGTACTCGCCGCCCTCCCAGAAGAGCAGGCGCAGCAGTTCCGGGTGGGCGGCGTGCGCCGGGCGGGAAGGGTGCCGCCCTGCGCACGGCCCCGGTCAGAGCCGGGTGACGTCCAGTTGCCCGTCCGCGTACTGCCTGCGCAGCACCTTCTTGTCGAACTTCCCCACGCTCGTCTTCGGCACCGACTCGATCACCGTCCAGCGCTCGGGCAGCTGCCACTTGGCGATGCTGGCCTCCTCGGCGAGGAAGGCACGCAGCGTCTTGAAGTCGGCGGTCGCGCCCTCCTTGAGGACGACCGTGGCCAGCGGGCGCTCGCCCCACTTCTCGTCGGGTACGGCGACCACCGCGGCCTCGGCGACGTCCGGGTGGGACATCAGCGCGTTCTCCAGCTCCACCGAGGAGATCCACTCACCACCGGACTTGATGACGTCCTTGGCGCGGTCGGTGAGGGTGAGGAAGCCGTCCGGGGAGATGGTGCCGACATCGCCGGTCTTCAGCCAGCCGTCCTCGCTGAACTTGTCGGCGGGGCGCAGCGGTTCGGCGTCGGGACCGTTGTAGTAGGCGCCCGCGATCCAGTTGCCGCGCACCTCCAGCTCGCCCGCCGACTCGCCGTCCCAGGGCAGGCGCTCGCCGCCGGGGCCGGTGAGGCGGCCCTCGACGCCGGCCGGGAAGCGGCCCTGGGTGAGGCGGTAGGCGAACTCCTCCTCGGTGCCGACCGCGTGGGCCGGCGGGCGGGCCACCGTGCCCAGCGGGGAGGTCTCCGTCATGCCCCAGGCGTGGCAGACCCGCATGCCGAGCCGGTCGAAGGCCTCCATCAGGGAGGGCGGACAGGCCGAGCCGCCGATGGTGACCTGGGTGAGGGAGGAGACGTCACGCGGTCTGCCGTGCAGCTCGACGAGCAGGCCCTGCCAGATGGTCGGCACGGCGGCCGCGTGGGTCGGCTTCTCCCGCTCGATCATCTCGGCGAGCGGTGCGGGCTGCAGGAATCGGTCCGGCATCAGCATGTTGACGCCGGTCATGAACGTGGCGTGCGGCAGGCCCCAGGCGTTGACGTGGAACTGGGGCACCACGACCAGAGAGGTGTCCTGGTCGGTCAGGCCCATCGACTCGGTCATGTTGACCTGCATGGAGTGCAGATAGATCGAACGGTGGCTGTACACCACGCCCTTGGGGTCTCCGGTGGTGCCGGAGGTGTAGCACATGGCGGCGGCCTGGCGTTCGTCCAGCTCCGGCCAGTCGTAGGTGGTGGGCCGGCCGGCGATCAGTTCCTCGTACTCGTGGACCCGGGCATGCGTGCCGTGCAGCGGGGAGCGGTCGCCGGGCCCGGAGACGACGACGTGCTCGACCGTCGGCAGCTTCGGCAGCAGCGGCGCGAGCAGCGGGATCAGTGAGCCGTTGACGATGACGACCTTGTCGGCCGCGTGGTTGACGATCCACACCAGCTGCTCGGCGGGCAGCCGCAGGTTGAGCGTGTGCAGCACCGCGCCCATGGAAGGGATCGCGAAGTACGCTTCGACGTGCTCGGCGTTGTTCCACATCAGCGTGGCCACCCGGTCGTCACCCCGGACACCGAGTTCGTCGCGCAGTGCGTTGGCCAGCTGTACCGCCCGCACCCCGGCCTCGGCGAAACTGCGCCGCTGCGGCTCGGCCTCCCCGGTCCAGGTGGTGATCTGGGACCGTCCGTGCACCAGCACCCCATGCATGAGGATGCGGGTGACGGTCAGCGGTACGTCCTGCATGGTGCTCAGCACGGCGTCCTCCCGGGCGACATTGCCTACGCGGTGGTAGAGGTTGCGCTGATTCTGCGCACATACCGCGCGGTATGTCACTAGGGGAAGAGAAATTGGGTCCTAGCGCGCCAGTACCAGCTCGGGGTCCTCGCGCAGCTTGCCGAGCGCCCGGGACACCGCCGACTTCACCGTACCCACGGATACTCCGAGCACCTCGGCGGTCTGCGCCTCGCTGAGATCCTCGTAGTACCGCAGGACGACCATCGCCCGCTGCCGCGCCGGCAACTTCATGACCGCACGCCACATGGCGTCGTGCAGCGCCTGCCGCTCGGCCGGGTCGTCGCCGGGCGCGGGCTCCGGCTCGGGCAGCTCGTCGCAGGCGAACTCGTCGACCCTGCGCTTGCGCCACTGTGAGGTGCGCGTGTTGAGCAGCGCCCGGCGCACATAGCCGTCGAGCGCCCGCTGGTCCTCGATCCGTTCCCACGCCACATAGGTCTTGGCGAGCGCGGTCTGCAGCAGATCCTCGGCATCGCAGGGGTTCGCGGTCAGCGAGCGCGCGGTACGCAGCAGAACCGGCTGGCGGGCTCTCACGTACGACGCGAACGACGGATACGTGGGGGTCCCCCCGCCCGGTCGAAGCCGGGAGTGGGCAAGGGTCTGTCCCGCTGGTGCGGCGGCGGCCGAGGCGCTGGTGCAGACGGGTGTGGTCATGGCCCCACGCTAGAAGCGGGCCCCGGCCCGGCGGATCGGCCGCAGGTCCCGAAGCGGCGTCCCCCTCAGGTTGTAGGGGTGGGGCCCGCCCCACCTCCTGAAGGTGGACGGTGAATCCACCCTGTCTGCGGGTCCGACCCTGATTCCCTGTGCGGGTCAGGCCGCGGACCTAGCCGTCCGCCACCAGGACGAGGCCCGATGTCGGCACCCCGGTGCCGGCCGTCACCAGGGTCCGGGCCGCCCCCGGTATCTGGTTCACCGCCGTGCCGCGCAGCTGACGCACCGCCTCCGCCATGCCGTTCATCCCGTGCAGATACGCCTCCCCGAGCTGTCCCCCGTGCGTGTTCAGCGGCAGCCGCTCCTCGGCCACGAAGTCCGCCGCCTCCCCTTTTCCGCAGAACCCGAACTCCTCCAGCTGCATCAGCACGAACGGGGTGAAGTGGTCGTACAGGATTCCCACGTCGATGTCGGCGGGAGCGAGCCCGGACGTCCGCCACAGCTGGCGGGCCACCACGCCCATCTCCGGCAGGCCGGTCAGATCGTCCCGGTAGAAACCGGTCATCTGCTCCTGGGCCCGGCCGGCTCCCTGGGCCGCAGCCGCGATCACGGCGGGCGGATGCGGCAGGTCACGGGCCCGTTCCACCGAGGTGACGACGATCGCCTGCCCGCCGTCGGTCTCCTGGCAGCAGTCCAGCAGTCTCAGCGGTTCGACGATCCAGCGGGACGCGGCGTGCTCGGCGAGCGTGATCGGGCGTCCGTGGAAGTAGGCCGCCGGATTGGTCGCCGCGTGCTTGCGGTCCACCACGGCCACCTGCCCGAACGCCTCCGGCGTCAGCCCGTACGCGTGCAGATACCGCTGGGCCGTCATCGCGACCCAGGAGGCCGGCGTGAGCAGACCGAAGGGCAGCGCCCAGCCCAGTGCCACGCCCTCCGCCGACGGCTCCCGGTACTGCACGCCGGCGCCGAATCTGCGGCCGGAGCGCTCGTTGAAGGCCCGGTAGCAGACCACCACCTCCGCGACGCCCGTCGCCACCGCGAGCGCCGCCTGCTGGACGGTCGCACAGGCCGCCCCGCCGCCGTAGTGGATCCGGGAGAAGAAGGACAGCTCGCCCATCCCGCAGGCCTGGGCCACCGTGATCTCCGGACTGGTGTCCATCGTGAACGTCACGAGCCCGTCCACCTCGGCCGGCGTGAGGCCCGCGTCGTCGAGCGCGGCCCGCACCGCCTCCACCGCCAGCCGCAACTCGCTGCGCCCGGAGTCCTTGGAGAACTCGGTGGCCCCGATACCGGCGATCGCCGCCCGGCCGCCAAGGGTGTCCCGGGTGCGCACGCTCATGGGGTGGCCTCAGGGGCCGGGATGGTGTTCGGGGCTCGGGTGGCCTCAGGGGCGGGCGCCGGGGCCGGGGCGGTCTCGTTGCCTTGCGTGACCTCCGGGGCGGGGGTGCCCACCGCGTCCGGGACGGGCGCCGGGACAGGGGCGGCCGCCGGGTCGGGGACGGGCGCCGCGTCCGGGAGGGGCGCCGGATGGGGCGGCGAGGCCCCGGCGGGTCCCTGTGCCGCGCCCAGGAGTGGTACCGGCGCCGGGACCGTGACCGTGACCGTGCCCGTCACATGTCCGCCGATGCCGTTGGAGCCGGCGACCCGCACGGTGGCGGTGTCGCCGTCGACCTGTTCGATCGTGCCTGTCAGCACCATCGTGTCCCCCGGGTAGTTGGGCGCTCCGAGTCTGATGGCGACCTTGCGGAGTACCGCCGTCGGGCCGAAATGGTCCGTGATGTACCTGCCGACCAGGCCGTTCGTCGTCAGGATGTTCATGAAGACGTCAGGCGAGCCCTTCCGCCGGGCCAGCTCCGGGTCGTGGTGCACGTCCTGGTAGTCCCGGGACGCGATCGCCCCCGCCACGATCAGCGTGCGCGTGAGAGGGATCTCCAGCGGGGGCAGCTCGGCGCCCACCGTCAGTGCCGTCGTCATGCCTCACTCCCCACTCGCGATCGACTCCCCCAGCCCCATGTCATCCCTCGCCTCCGACGACCCGGAAGACCGGCAGGAGCAGTGCGCCCTCCTCGTCCTCGTAGGTCCGGAACTCCACCCGCACCGGCAGCCCGACGCGCACCTTGTCGTACGGCACGCCCACCACGCCGCTCACCATCCGCACGCCCTCGGCGAGTTCGATCAGGCCGACGGCGTACGGAGGGTCGAAGGCCGGAAAGGGCGGGTGGTGCATCACCACGTACGAGTAGACCGTGCCCGCGCCGCTCGCCTCGATCGTGTCCCAGTCCAGGCCACCGCAGGCGTTGCAGCCCGGCAGCCAGGGGTGGCGCAGGGTGCCGCAGTCCCTGCAGCGCTGGACGAGGAGTCTGTGCTCGGCCACGCCCTGCCAGAATTCCGCGTTGTCCCGGTTGACCACCGGGCGGGGACGCCGCGCCCGGGGGCCGGTGCGCCTGGGAGCGTACTTGAGGATGCGGAAGCGGTGGGTGCCCACCAGTTCGCCGCCGACCCGGACGTCGGTGCGGGTCGTGACGAAATATCCGGTGCCCAGCCTCGTCGTCTTGCGGCCGGAGACCGACTCGATCACCGAATCGAACGTGACCTCGTCGCCCGGACGCAGGGGCCGTAGATACTCCTGCTCGCAGTCGGTGGCCACCACGGACGTGCACCCCGAGGCGTCGAGCAGGCCGAGGAGTTCGTCGTAGGCCCCCGTGCGGCTCTCGTGGCCGGAGAGGCCGCCCATCGTCCAGACCTGCAGCATGGTGGGCGGGGCGATGGCGTCCGGGCCGGAATACGCCGGGTTGGTGTCGCCCATCGCCTCGCACCAGTGCCGGATCATCGGCGCGTTCACCGGGTCCTTGCCCACCCCGGCGACGGCGGCCGGGAGCCCCTCGTACGCCGCGAGCCGCACGCCCGGTTCATCCGGATCCACCCCTGCCATGGTCACCTCCGCCCCCTCGTCAGCGTCACCATGGAGACGGGGGCTCCGGCCGGGTGCGTCTCGTCGAGGAACGCGAAGTGCTCGTCCGCGCCTGGCCCTTGACCGCGGTACTCGACCGGTGAGCCGAGTCCCGGCCGGCCCTCGGCGCCGATGCGCCGCGCGGCTGCGCCCTGGCGCTGTGGCGGCAGGTTCCGGAAGCAGGAGCGGAGTTCGGCGCGCTGGTGCTGTTGCCGCTCGGTGGAGGCGAGGTGCACGGCGGACCCTCCCGGCCACGGTTGCCCGACGGGAATTCAGTTTCTGACTGTCCGTCAGATAGGAGGGGGTGTCAAGGACGGCCGTGAACGTCGGGTCGACCGGAGGGCGCCCGCTTCGGTCAACCGGGAGCCCACGCACCCGGGAACCGCCTGCGCGGCGGTACCGCAGTACCGCCGCGCGCGGCCCCTGGGGCCGGAAGTACGCAAACCCGCATCGCCACCCTTCACCCCCGCTTGCAGCGCAGCACGGACAACCGCGGACCCACCCCCGGGCAGCGCCACAAGGTGAATCGTTCCAGCGCTCCGTTCGGCCGCCTCCGCCCACCTCGGCGCGCCACAAGCCCTTCCCTTTTTCGAACACCTGTACGAACATAGTTCCATGGCCACCATCGACCGGCAGGCCACGACGCTGGCCCTCGCGCACGCCCTGTCAGCCGCCGAACGCGGACTGGCCGTCATCCCCCTGTCCCGGACGAAACTCCCGGCCCTGCGCTCACCCCACCGCACCGACCCCGATCCGGCGGGAGCACGGTGCCACGGCGAGTGCGGCCGCTTCGGACACGGCGTCTACGACGCCTCCACCGACCCCGTCCGCATCCGCGAACTCTTCACCGCCGCGCCCTGGGCCACCGGCTACGGCATCGCCTGCGGGTTGCCCCCGTACCACCTGATCGGCGTCGACCTGGACATCAAGTCCGGCACGGACTCCTCGGTCGCCCAGCGCGAGCTGGCCCTCCGCCATCTGTTCACGATCCCGGAGACGGTCGTCGTCCTCACCCCGAGCGGCGGCCGGCATCTGTGGCTGACCGGCCCACCGGACGTCGTCGTACCGAACTCGGCCGGCCGACTCGCCCCCGGCATCGACATCCGGGGAGCCGGTGGCTACCTCGTGGGCCCCGGCTCCCGCACCGGCCACGGCGTCTACGCCACCGCTCCCGGCACCGCGCACCTGCCCCCCGCCGCCTGCCCGTCGTCCCTGCTACGCCTGCTTCTGCCCCCGCCCCGCAGCAGCCACCCGGCTCCGCCCGCGGCCGGCGACCACGGCCGCGGGCTGGTCCACTTCGTCCTCTCCGCCCACGAGGGCCAGCGCAACACCCGCCTGTTCTGGGCGGCGTGCCGCGCGTACGAGAACGGCATCGGCCCCGCCCTGGCCGACCCCCTGACCGAGGCGGCCCTCAACACCGGCCTGACCGAACGCGAGGCCCGCGCGACGATCGCCTCGGCGGCGCGGATGACGGGGCACCGGCCTTGAGAGGGCGGGAACGGGAGGCGCGCCGCGTGCCAGAGGTGCCGATCGACGACGTCGGGAGGGCTACGGCGCGTAGACCTGCTGAAGGCGGTCGATGGAACCGTCGGCGCCGGTCTCGTACCTGAACACCAGGCCGGAGTCGGGATGCGCCTTGACCCAGTCGATCAGCTCGCCCACGCCGATGCGCCGGTTCTCGCTGCTGTCGGTGATGGGGTTGGTGGCGGTGACGTACGCGGCCTGGTCGAGGGCCCAGCGGCTGTCCTCGCCGGTGACGACGAATGGCGCGGCCTCGCCGTCCTCGCCAGGGCAACCCCAGGCGCCGTGCCGGAGGACGAGGTTCACCTTGCCGGTGCTGCCGTCGAGTTCCTCGACGCGGTAGAGGGCGAACTCGTCCGGGTCGGCGTGGTCCGGGTCCGGCGCCTCGCTGACGCAGTCGGCGGCCGGTGCCGTGGTCCCGGCCGGTTCGGTGACCTTGGCGGCGGGGGTCGCGGCCACGGTCCCACCCGAACGTGCCGGAGCCCCGCCCTTGCCCCCGCGCTTGGCGCCCGTGCCGTGGCCGGCCTTTCCGGGCGCCGAACCGGCCGTCACGCCGGGGCCCGGCGCGCCGTCGGCCCCCGCGGCGGAGTCGTCCCCCTGGCAGCCGGTGAGCACGGCGGCCAGCGCGACGGCCGCGAACGTGATGACGACGGGTCTGAAGCGATGGGCGTTCATCTGGGACGTCCCCCCTGGTCACGGGCGGCCCGACCGGCCACACCCGGATCCGGACCGTACCGCCCCGCCGCGCGCGACCGCACCACCGAGAGAGCTTGTGTCACGGACTCGGGACAGTGCCGTCACCGGGCCCGGATCACGTGACGGGACCAGGCCACCCCCATGCCCTCCGTCTGCGGCAACAGCGACGGCCCCGGGCCGGTTCGCCCGGTCAGCGACCGGCGGCCGTATCCGCCCGGTGGCCCGGCCCCCGGGTGGTGCGGGCCACCGTCACCCCGCACCGCCCGTCACCGCCAGTCAGTCCTCTCGCGTCACATCGAGGAGTCGTCGAACGGATTGTCCATCACCGACGAGGACTCGCAGTGCGAGATGACACCGGTGCTCACCTTGATCTTGCAGACCTCGATGTAGGCGTTGTTGATGTAGCCGCCCGGCGCGGCGTACGTCGTCCACGTCGCGGTGTCCTGGCCCGACGGAATGGTCCGCATCCGCCACACGATATGGCCGTTGTCGCCGTTGGTGATCAGGCGGGCACCGATGGCGTAGCCGTCGGTCGCGGTGTCCTCGACGTGGATCGTGACGGGGTCCAGGCTGTACGGCCGCAGCCGCCAGCCGATGTCCACGCGGCCGGAGTACGAGTAGTCCGTCGCCCGCACGCTGGCCGACGTGGTCGGCGCGGCAGCGGCGGCAGGCGTGGCGGCGGCCGGGACGAGCACGGCGGCCAGAGCCACCGCCGCAGAGGCAGCCAGAGTGTGCTTGAGACGCATGAATCCCCCAAAGAACGAGCTCAGGAGAACTGAGCTACGAGATGATCACTTTAGCGCCGGCTGGCTGGATCTCACGCACGCTCAACTAGCGTTCGGATACCGCCCCTTCGAGAGGAGGCGCGAGAAGGGTGGGCAGAACCGCCTCGCTGGCGCTACTAAGCCAAGGTGCTGGAGGGCGAGGAAGCCGAGATGAACGCCCTGATCGAGCAGGGGTTGGCGGAGCACGATGACGGGGGCCGACGGGCCCTGGTTCCTGGCCGCAGGTTGGCCGCACGCACTGGTCAGGGGTGGGAAACCGGCGAGCCGAGGTGAGACAAGGTCATGCGGAAGGGGTGCCGCTCCGGAGAGCTGCACCCCTTCAGACCTGCTAGGTCTCTGACCTGCTGGCGGTGGGTGTGGGATTTGAACCCACGGTGACATCGCTGCCACGACGGTTTTCAAGACCTTTCGGCGGTCGGGCGGCATCTCCGCTGCCACGCAGGTCAGACCAACGAAACCGGGCCGCTGCAGTCGCAACCGTGCTTGTCGTGCCCTCTACGTGCCCCAGGCACACGATCGTGCCCACGCTCAGCCGCCAGTCACAGCGCGCACGCCATAGGCGTTGTTGCGGCAGTAGGTCTGCCCGTCTCGGTTAACCGCTCCACACCAGACCGGCACCTGGAAGGCGGCATAGAGCGAGACGCCGAGTGACAGAGCCACGATCACCTGCAAGGCCCATTGCTGGCTCCAGGCAACGACCAAGGCAGCAGCCACCATGTATCCCCAGTACAGACGCACTACTTTCCCCATGGGCACGCAGAGTATCGGCGCATATGCACAGCGCATAGACGGGAATTGGACACTGCGGCACAGCGCAACGCCCCTGACCGTTGGTCTGGCCAGGGGCGTCACAAGAGCACGGCGTCTCAGAGCGGCTCATCTTCGCGAGAGCCGATCCCTTCATGCCCTCCGAGCCATGCATCGGCCGCTTCCGCCACCTGATCATCGCGACCGGCGACCGGACGAGCGTAGTGCCGGGTGGTGACGCTCGCGTTCGAGTGGCCGAGCCGGTGAGCGGCGGTCATCACGCCGTACCGGTCGGCGACCCACGTCCCGTGCGAGGCGCGGAGATCATGCGGGGTGACGTCGGTCAGCCCGGCCGCCGACACAGCGGGGTCGAAGTACGCCTTGCGCCACTGGTTGTAGCGCAGCGGCTTGCCGCCAGGCGTCGTGAACAGAAGCGCGTCATCCCCGCCGGGCAGGCTCTCGAGGTGCCGGCCGAGCCGCTTGGCGAGCGACGGACCGACCCGAAGGAGCCGCTTCTGGTGCGACTTCGGGGTGTCGAAGACCAAGGTGCCGTTGGCTTCGGCCAGGTTCTCGTCGACCAGGACGAAGCCGCCGGACACGTCGATGTCCACCCGCCGGAGGGCGAACGCTTCACCGACCCGGAGCCCTGCGTACGCGAGAAGCGCGATCAGCAGGTCATGCGGCTTGGCGGCACTCCGCACGATCTGGGACGCCTCCAGCGGGGTGAGGATGTGCGGCTCCGTCTGAGGCATCCTCGGCAGCTTCACGCCCCGGCACGGTGTCTGCGGGATCATGTCGTTGTCGACCGCCGCCCGCATGATCTGCGACAGGACCCGGTACGCCTGGCGGATACGGGAAGCGCTCAGACCCTTCGTCTTCATGCCGCCAACCCACTCAGTGATCGTGATCGGCCGGAGGCTCGACAACTCGCGGTCCCCCAACGCCGGATTGATCAGCGAGTTGATCAGGGACCGGTAGGACGCTTGCGTCTTGTGCTTGAGCTGTGGAGAGACGGCAGCGAGCCAGCGAGCCGCCCAGTCTCGTACGGTCGTCTGTCCCTCGGCAGGGTCGAGCCAGCGCCCATCTTCGATCTCGATGCGCTTCTTCGAGAGCCATCGGTCAGCGTCCGTCGAGGTGGCGAACGTCCTGTCCGCAGGCCGGAGTACGCCGTCAGGCCCCGGGTACCGGGCTTGGAAGCGGCCGGACGGAAGCTTGCGGACACGGCCGAAGGTCCGGCGGGACTTGCGCTTGCCCGGCATCAGGCAGCCCTCCTCAGACCCGTCGGCCGCAGCACGACCGGCTGCACCGTGTTGGCAGTCACGTACGCCTCAACCGCGCTCTCAGGGATGCGGACGTGGCGGCCGACCTTCACGAAGGTGATGCGGCGTTCCTCGATGAGGCGACGCGCGAACCGCACGCCAGTGCCGAGGCGTTCGGCGACCTCCCGCACGTCGAGCAGTCGGTCCATCGTCACCAGCCCTCCCCTTCGTCGCGCAGATCCGCGACTGCCTCACGTGCGGTTTCACGGTTGAGCTGGATGTCGCGGTGGATGTTGGCGGCGAGCCAGGACTCGCCGGGGGTGTAGCCGTGTCCGGCGTAACTCCAGTGGGCGAGGGTGAGCGTGGTTGCCTCCGTCTCGTCGTTGGGGTCGGGCAGGCCAAGGGCTTGGCGTTGCTGGGCGGCGCGGTAGTCGGCGCGCACCTGGCGGAGAGCGCCGAGGGTGGTGGAGTAGCGGCGGGACTTGGTGGAGAAGTGCCCGCGGAAGCCGAGCATGTGAGCCCAGTCCCGAAGCTTCCGGTCCGGGTAGAGGGCGTGCAGGTCGAGGCAGGCCTCGATGAGGCGGCGCGGGTGGTCGGGCACTCCGAGCAGCACGAGCGCTTCCTTGTTGCCGATCCGGCGGTCGACGGTGCCAGTGGTCTCGGCTGCCTTGGTGGCGTACTTGGCGACGTAGGAGGCCACGGCCTGTTCGGTGATCTCCTCGCCCTGGCCGAAGGCGCCGATCGGCTGCACGTCGAGCTGCACGCCCCATCGCAAGGTGCGGGCCGGTTGGTCACCGACCGGGGGGACGTCGACCGCGACGCGGGCGGCAGCAGCCTGGATCGCGTCGGTGAGAAGGTCGAGCGTGGCCCAGGCTGGGGGCGGGGAGTCCGGCCCGTCGGGACCGTCGAAGCGGATCACGGCATGGAAGTGGACGGCTCCGCGCTTCTGGTACTCGGCGACCTTGCCGAATGAGACCCGGGACTGCTCGCGGGCTGCCTTCTGGGTGAGTCCGGCGCGGCGGGCGATCTCGCGTCGGAGGTAGATCGTGAAGTACCGCCACAGGTCCGAGGCGTGGTTGTTCCACAACACGGCGCCCGCGTAGTCGTACGCCTCGGGGTCGAGCGGGGTGCTGAGTTCGGGCGCGTCCTCGGAGTGCCAGACACCGCAACGGCAGGAGCGGTTGCCAGGGCGGTTGTGGACCGGCCCGAACGAGGGAGCGGTGAGCGTGGCGAAGACGCGGGGGTGATCGCGCACGGTCTCCGGGGTGCCCTTAGCCAGGTCACCGGTGAGGCCTGCGCGGATGAGGTGGTAGGTGTCTCCGGCGTACGTCCAGGCGCAGGCCGGGCAGCGGGAAGCCCGCCGGTTGCCGCAGGCCACGCGGAGCATGCCGCCAGGCTCGTGGTCGGTGGTGTAGGCGTGCAAGACGGTCTTGGTGGCGGGGTCGATCGTCTTCGTGCCGCCGATCAGACGGATCGGATCGGAGCAGCCGCCGGTACGGCGGATCTGTTCCTGCCAGCGGTCGAAGTCGGCCGATGCGGCCACCCTCAGCACGTCGGTGAGGGTGGCCGCATCCAGGCCCGCCATGGTGGCGGCGTCGGTCACGCGATCACTTCCCCAGTCGGACCAGCGAGGCGGGAAAAGCGCGACCGGTGCCCTGGCAGACATGGCAGACGACGTGCAGGAGCACGCGGGAGCCGTCCGGGTGACGGGACCCGGTGGTGATGACGACGACCGGGAAGCCATCGCAGTTACGGCAGACCGGACGGTTCGAGGCGTGGACGGGCATGATGAAGGTCTCCCTTTCGGGTCTGTTGGATCTGGAAGGGGTGCAGGCGTCCGGGGCGGCGGATCTTTGGCGAGAGAGCCGCCCCGGGGGCCGTTACTTGCCGAGCGAGCGCGGAGGACGTTTGCGCTTGGATGTGCGGCTGATCGTGTAGCTGATGCCGCAGGTGGCCGACAGCACGGAGACGATCGACGCGGCGACGGCCTGGGCGACGAAGGCGATCACCAGCAGGACGACGACGGAGCCCACGGTGATCAGCAGGGTGAGGACGATCGGGCCGGTGTAGGAGCGCGGTGCTTCCTGGACGATCACGACCTGGCGCATGTCCGTGCCGGGCGGGATCTGCCGGTACAGATCGGCGGGGAGGTGCCCGGCGCGAAGCTGTTCGTCGGGCAGGCGCATGGGATATCTCCTTGACCGTCAGGCGGTGCAGCGGTGGGTGCGGGCGGCAAGCTCGGCGGCCGAGCGGTCGTTGTGCTCGGTGGAGAAGCCGCACTTGGGGGCGGTGCAGGCGGCGGTGTGCTTGGTCTGGCCACGGCCGTTGTTGAACGTGCCGACCTTCACAGGGCCGATGCGGATCACGTCGTAGAAGCGGTTCGGGCGCACGATGGAACCTCCTTGGTGATCAGGCGAGTTGGGCGACGATCGCTCCAGCGAGGGCTTCCGGGACGCCGAGGCGGGCGCGCAAGGTTGCGGTGTCGATGTCCCTGCCGGTGCGGGTGCGGTGCTCGGTGGCGACCTTGCGGGCGTGGTCGATCAGCGCCGGAGGCACCGCCGGAGCGGATGCTTCGGGCAGAGCTGGTGCAGGTTCAGGGGCCGCGATCGGATCGCGCTCAGGGATCGGCTCGGGGTCTGGTGCGGGTGCCGGCGGAACCGGCACCCGGTCTCCAGCCGGAGTCGGCGAGTGGGCGAGGAGGGTTCCCCCGAGGAACGCGAGCGCGGGCCATCCGGCGACGAGGATGCGCAGCCAGGCCGGGACGTGGTCGAGGTCGAGGAGTCCGGCGGTGGCGATGTTGGCACCGAGCGAGGCAACCAGGGCGACCAGGAACCAGAACCAGGCCATCCGGGACCGCTCCGTTCGGAGTCGGCGCCACACCGCGACCAGGAGCAGATCGACCGAGACGGGGTAGGCCCAAGCCTTCCAGCCGGTCTGTCCGGCGGCCTCCGCAAGGTCGTGCAGGTGGGCGAAGGACAACGCGCCAGCAATCCCGGCCTGCACGAGCACGGCGTCAATGCGGAGCGAGCGGGACATGTGCTCACCTCCTACGGAGCCGTCAGCGATGCAGCGAGCTTCGGCACGGACCGGGCGGGCGGCCGGAACGGGACCAGGAACGGCAACTCCGGAGTCAGGTGAGCGAATTCGCGGCAGACGGCCGCCGCCTGGTCCGGGGTGATCTCCGGTGTGCGGATGCGCGACCAGTAGCCGGAGGCGTCACCGGCCACCGCCACACCCGGACGGTCCGCCCGGATCCCGGTCACGGACACCACGGCGTCGGGGGCGATGTCACCCAGGCCCATCTCCGCTGTCTGCTTGTCGTTGACGCGGTGCACCACACGGCCGGTGAGCTGGGCGCGCAAGGCGGTCGCTCCCTTGCCCAGGTCGGATCCGAAGCGCTGCCCGCAGGCCTCCAGGTAGATGCCGACCGCACGGGCCATCTGGCCGAGCCGGACCAGCTGGATGACCGTGTGATCGCGCGCCGGTTCGTCCTTCTTGGACATCACCAGGAACAGCTCCGCCACCTCGTCGATCAGCACGACGAGCGGCACCGGCCGCAGCTCTTCGGGCAGTTCCCACAGGTCCGAGACGCCGTACAGCGCGAGCAAGTCGAAGCGGTCTTCCATCTCCGTGACCAGCGCGTCGATCAGCTGCCCGGCGCTGTCCTGGTCGGTGGCCAGCGCCGAGAGTCGCGGCGCATACCGGCTCTGCTCGACACCGCGCTTGCAGTCGATCCCGACCAGGCCCACCGGCAGCTTCGCTAGCCCCTTGATCAGGTTGCGCTGGTACATGGACTTGCCGGACTGGTTGGCGCCCAGGGTCAGGGCGTGCGGGATCTTGCGGTAGTCCCGCTCGAAGACCGTGCCGTCTTCGCGCAGCGCGACGGGGACGATCAGGTCACGGGGTATGGCCCTACGCGGCATCTTGACGCGGGAGAGCACGTCGTAGCCGGTCATGCGCAGCTCGACATAGCCGGGCTTGGTCTCCACGACGGTCACCGAGTGCACCCCGAAGGCGTGCCGGAGGCGTTCGGCGGACGCGGAGATGTCGGCGGGTTCCAGACCGGCCGGGAGCCGGAGCGTCACCCGCAGCCCGGTCGAGGTCGGACGGACCCGGCGGACCTTCGGCGGCACCGGCCGCACCTCGCGACGGGCGACGTTGCGGGTCATGAAGGCGCGGAAGCCGGACGGCTGCACCGTCAGCCCGCACACGTCCATGGTGGACTGGTAGGTCCAGGTGAACCGGCCCCAGGTGACCGGCAGGCCGACCGCCGACCAGTACACGCGCGGCGCACGGTGCTTGGCGTAGCCGAGCCCACTGGCACCAGCCGCAGCGCCTCCCAGCTCCAGCCAGGTCGCGATGTCCGCCATGGTCAGGCTCCCAGCGACGTGATCGCGACCGCGCGGAACGAGATCCCGTGCCGCTTCTGGCCGTTGAACTCGTTCTCCCAGTCACGGGCCTTCAGCCCGGTCACCGCCACAGGCGTACCCGGCACCAGGTCCGACGGGACACCGGTCTCGGGAACGGTGACCTGGTAGAGGTTGCCCTCCCCCTCGTCCGAGACGAGCAGGCCGACAGTCGACAGAGCCCGGTTCTCCTGGTCCACGGCCCGCTCACCGGTCCGCTTGTTGACCAGCTTCGGCTCCGGCGCGGTCGCCACGAACACCACAGCGGTCGAAAGGTCGATCTTGAAAGACGGCATGAGCGCATCCCTCGTTCAGGAGGCCGCCCGGTGCGACCTCTCTAGACATCTCCAGGAAAGCGCACATGTCTAGAGACGTCAAGGGAGATGTCTAGAGACGTTTCTGGAACCGGATTGGGCCTACACGCACAGGGCGGGCGCCTCACGCATGACCTAGGCTGTCTAGAGAAGAGAGGAGGGCTCCCTAATGGCCACCACCGACGACGACCGTCGGCCGAAGTACCAGCGGATCGCGGACTCTCTACGCGAGGCGATCCAGTCCGGCGAGTACGGTCCCGGTGATCGGCTTCCGGGAGAGAACGAGCTGATGGCCGCGCACGGCGTGGCCCGCATGACGGCCCGCCAGGCTCTAGGGGTGCTCAAGGATGAGGGCGTTGCCGAGTCCCGCAAGGGCGCCGGTGTCTTCGTACGTTCCTTCCGGCCTCTGAGGCGGCGAGGCATCCAGCGACTCTCGCAGGAGCAGTGGGGCAGCGGCCGGTCCATCTGGTCTGCCGACATCGAGAACCGCACGCTTGTCGTGGACCAAGTAACGGTGTCGGAAGAGACTGCACCGGAACAGATCGGGCAGGTGCTTGATCTGGGGGATGAGGACACCGTCTGTGTCCGGCGTCGGCGATTCGTCTTGGACGGGAAGCCCGTTCTGCTTGCAACGAGCTATCTCCCCACATCAGTGGTGGCAGGTTCA
Organism: Streptomyces sp. NPDC006314; assembly: GCF_040613075.1. NCBI lineage: Bacteria > Bacillati > Actinomycetota > Actinomycetes > Kitasatosporales > Streptomycetaceae > Streptomyces > Streptomyces sp. NPDC006314. Next base: position 140,332 of record NZ_JBEXRL010000003.1, read on the forward strand.
GCGATCACACAGGAGGACACGGGCCCTGGCGGCACGTATGCGCGTCTTGCCGAACTCGGCTACAAGCCAGTGCACTTCCGCGAGGAGATCCGCTCCCGCATGCCCACGAAGGCAGAGGCGGAGCAACTGAGCATCTCCGCAGGAACGCCGGTCATCCTCATCTGCCGGACCGCGTTCGCGGACGAGGGCCGCCCCGTGGAGATCAACGAAATGACGCTCGACGCCGCCTCGTACATCCTGGAGTACGACTTCGACGCGTGACCTAGCAGGAGCTGTTACAGGTTTCTCTACCTCATCAAGCCCCGGCTGCGCTCCGCTCCGCCGGGCGCGCTCCCGGCTCCGCTCCGGGCGCCGCTCCTGCCTTCGGCCCGCTCCGCCCGCGCTGCGCCGACGCGCGCCCACATGTGGATAGGGCCCGAAGGCCATGAGTCGAGCACCGCAGAGAGCGGGCACGGTCAGAACATGCCTCCGGCGGGGGCGCTCAGGCTCCGAGATGGCGGAGGCGCCGTTCGCGGGTGCCGGCCGAGTGTGGCGTGCGCGGTGTGCTCCCATCCCGTCTGCCGTCGACCCAGGCAGAGCCGAGCAGTCGCGGCCCAGGGCGTCAAGGTCGTTCGTCCAGCAGGGCGCTCCACCTTGACGCCCTGAACCACGCCCGCTCCACGGTGTGTGGGTCGACGGCAGACGGGACGGGAGCTGGGGCGAGTGGTGGGTAACGGGAGGATGGCTGCCAGGGGTAGCCTTCCCGTCCGTTCGAAGGTTTCTGGAAGGTTCCCTATGCACGCCATCGTTTTCCTGCTGCGGAGCGCACTCGGCCTTGGCGCCTGTCTGGTGTTCGCGTGGGAGCAGGACCGCCAGGCTTCGGGGCCGGGTTGGAGGAAGCCGCGAGTCTTCGCTGCGGCTGTGGCTGGGCTACTCGCCATCCTGTTGACCGCCTACGCCTAGAAGCCGCCGCTCGCCGTGCCCTTCCCGTGCCCGTTCAGTCGGGAAACAGCGGGGAGTCACGGGCGCTGGCGGACACTGGGCATGAGAACGGACCCCGACCGATTTACCTGATCAGGGTCCGTTTCTGTTGGCGGTGGGTGTGGGATTTGAACCCACGGTGACTCGCGCCACGACGGTTTTCAAGACCGTTCCCTTAGGCCGCTCGGGCAACCCACCCATGCCCCGGCCCACCTGGGACGGAGCGGGCTACAGCCTACCGGCCTCCGGCCTCGGGTGGGGTCCGTGGCCCACACGGGGTCCACTGGCTCTGCTCTGGCCGAGATCCCCACTCGGACCAATCCTTTCCCCGAGGCTCAGGCCGACACTGCGCAAGCCCGGTGTCGTGCCGCCCGCAACCGGCGGTCGGGGTCTCCGTACCTGGGCGCGGTCAGCCTGGGGGAGGGACGGCACGGGCGAGGGGCTCCAGGTCTCCGTACAGGGCGGCGTGAAGCGCGGCGGCGAGCTCGCGGGCTCGTTCCTCGCTCTGGACCCCGTGCGCCATGAAGTAGATCGGTCCCGCGTACGCGCCCCAGTCCACCTCGTGTCTCTGCACCAGTCGATTGATCGCGGCCCGGATTTCCTCGCTGACTGCGTCGGCGACTGCGTGACCGTGGCCGGCAGTGAGCGTGTCCGCCTTCACGGTCCATCGCTGACCTCCTTCGGACTCGATGGCGACGAAAACGGCGTGGTGCACCATGGCGTTCCGGTACGCGTCGTGGAAAGCGCCGGTGCCGGAGGCGACTGGAATGAGGTGGGCGGGGCAGGGAACCGGCAGTTGCTGCACGAGGGCATCCTGACAAGGTTCAGATCCAGACAGGCGCAGTGACACGGTCAGACCGCTTCCACCTCGACGGATGAGGGTCGGTTCATAGCGGGCCCTGGAGATCTTCACAGCTTCGAGGCATGGCCGAACAGACCTCGAAGCAACTCCCGGTGCGGACGCCGAGTTAGTCCCTGGCGCGTCGTTTCGTCCTCGCCTTGGCGACCTCGCTCTCGACCTCGCCAAGGGCGGGAAGATCGGTGTGTGCGTCGCCCTGCCGAGCGAAGGACCGGCGGGTTCCGATGAAGGCGACCGACTTCGACGACGCCACCCGTGCTCCCAGCTGGGCACCGAAGGTGCCCGTGCGTCAGTACGGCGCGAAGAGCATGCGGACGGCGAGGGCGGTGATCACGGCGCTGGAGACCAGGGCGGTGATGAGCCGCCCTCGGCGGCCGGTCAGTAGCCGGCCGAGCAGTGCGCCACCGCCGGCGAGAAGCAGTTGCCAGCTGGCGGATGCCGCGAAGGCGGCCAGCACGAACACAGCCTGTTCGAACGGTTTCGGTTCCACCGAGGCCTGGCTGCCGAGCACGAGGGCCGCGAAGTAGATCACGGTGAGGGGGTTCATCATCGTGATCCCCCACAGCCCGAGGTAGGCCCGCGCCGGGCCGACGGGGGCTTCTTCGGTCCGGGTTGCCGTCTGCGGCCTGCGATGGCGGATGATCGCCGTGGCGGCGCTGTGGGCCGCCAGTGCGATGAGGACCACGGCGGCGGCCCATCGCATGGGGTGCGTGATCGGCTCGATGGCGCGGGTCAGCGCCGAGCCTCCGATCATGGCGATCAGCGCATAGAGGCCGTCCGCAGTCGCAACGCCCAGTGCGGCACAGGCGCCGGTCTTCCACGAGGTCCGGGCGGTCAGCGCCACCAGATACGTCGCGACCGCTCCTACGGGCATGGCGATGCCATAGCCGGCGAGGAGCCCCGCGACCAGGGCCGCGCTCATGCGTGGACGGGCGTCGGCCTCCGTGGTCGGCCGGTCTGCTGCTGGACGCGCACCGATCGGACGGCGGCGGACGGCGGCAGGAAGGCGGTGATCGTGGTCATGGGCAGATCCTGGCGGCAGTGCGGCCGCCCGGACAACTCCTTTTTCCAGCGGCCGGTCCGGGGGGTCCGATCACCGGGGACGCCTTCGGCCCGGACGGACGCGACCTCCCGCGGGGTCCTCGGGCTCTGGCCGTCCGCAAGCCCCCGCGGGCCGGAAACCGTAAGGGGTGCCCCTTCCGAGAGGCACCCCTACGCGCGCGTACCGGTCGCCGGTGTCAGTTGTCGCCCTCGCGCGTGCCCAGCGTCAGGTCCACCGTGTGTTCCTCGCCGCCCCGCTTGTACGTGATCGTGACCTTGTCACCCGGCTCGTGGGTCCAGATCTCGCCGATCAGGGTCGGACCGCTGTCGATCACGTGGTCGTCCAGCTTGGTGATCACGTCCCCGGGCTTGAGACCGGCCTTGTCCGCCGGTCCGCCCGACTCGACCGGGGCGGCGCCGCCCGAGCCCTGGTCGGTGATCTTGGCGCCGTCGCCGGAGTCCCCCAGGGAGACGGACGCGCCGATCTTGGCGTACACCGGCTTGCCGGTCTTGATCAACTGCTGGGCGACGTTCTTGGCCTGGTTGATCGGGATCGCGAAGCCGAGGCCGATCGAGCCGGACTGGCCGGAACCGAAACCGCCGCTGCTGCTCGACTGGATCGCCGAGTTGATGCCGATGACCGCGCCTGAGGCGTCCAGCAGCGGGCCGCCGGAGTTGCCCGGGTTGATCGACGCGTCGGTCTGCAGGGCGCTCATGTACGACGCCTTGCTGCTGGAGCTGCCGTCGCTGGAGGCCACGGGGCGGTTCTTGGCGCTGATGATGCCGGTCGTCACCGTGTTGGACAGGCCGAAGGGGGCGCCGATGGCGATGGTCTCGTCGCCGACGGCCACCCTGTCGGAGTCGCCGAGAGCGAGTGGCTTGAGGTCGGACGGGGCGTTCTTGAGCTTGATGACGGCGACGTCGTACCCCTGCGCGTGGCCGACGATCTGGGCGTCGTACCTCTTGCCGTCGGGGAACGTCGCCGTGAGCTTGCCGCCGTCCACCGCGTCGGCGACCACGTGGTTGTTGGTGACGATGTGGCCCTGGGTGTCGAAGACGAACCCGGTGCCGGTGCCGCCCTCGCCGTTGCTGCTCTCCGCCTCGATGGTGACCGTGCTGGGGAGCGCCTTGGCGGCCACGTTGGCGATCGTGCCGGGCGCGCGCTTGACCTGCGAGGCGCTGCTGTCGGAGGCCGAGACGGTGGTGGAGCCGCTGCTGTCGTTGTTCTTGGCCAGCGTGTAGCCGAGCCCGCCGCCCAGGCCGCCCGCGACCAGCGCGGCCGCCAGGACGGCGGCGACCACTCCGCCGCGTCCGCTGCGCGGCTTGGGGGCGGGCTGCTGGTACGAGGCTCCCCAGCCGGCGCCGCCCGCGCCGCCGAAGCCACCGGCACCGCCGTCGCCGTAGGACGGGGTGGACGGCGGCGGAGGCGGCCAGGAGCCGTCAGGGGCCGGGCCGGACGGGCTCGCCTGGTGCGCCGGGGCCTGCGCCGCGGCCGGGGTGTCCTGGGGAACCGGCGGAAGCGGAGCCGTCGGCGCGTCCCCCTCGGGCGCGGGGCCCTGCGGGGAAACGGCGGGAGAGGCCACCGGCACGGGAGGTGCGGACGGGGCCGGGGGTACCGCGTTGCCCTCGTTCTCGGTGCTCACAGCTCTTCTCCTCGATCCACGCCTGGTGTCCTCGGTCGCACTCGGTCTGTAGTCAGCTTTTCCCACGGGCCGTCAGAGCACCATAAGCCGTGGCTGTGGGTCCGAGTGTTCCCTTTACTTAGGATCTTTTAGGCAAAAGTTACATAAACGAGCATGGTGTATGTACCCGTTCGCCGCACGGCTGCCTCCGTGCCGCCACGCGTACCCGGCGGCGGTGGCACCATGACGCGGTGACCCACGCATCACAGCACTCCATCCAGGTCGTCGCCCACCGAGGCGCCTCCGAGGACGCTCCCGAGCACACCCTCGCCGCCTACAGGAAGGCGATCGAGGACGGCGCGGACGCCCTCGAGTGCGACGTGCGGCTGACCGCGGACGGCCATCTGGTCTGTGTCCACGACCGGCGGGTGAACCGTACCTCCAACGGCCGCGGGGCCGTCTCCGCACTGGAGCTGGCCGACCTCGCCACCCTGGACTTCGGCTCCTGGAAGACGCGCGAGGCATGGCGCGGGCGCGACGAGGAGCCCGACTGGGAGAACCGGCCGGAGGACCCGGCGGCCACCTCAGTGCTCACCCTGGAGCGGCTGCTGGAGCTGATCTCGGACGCGGGACGGCGGGTGGAGCTGGCCATCGAGACCAAACACCCCACGCGCTGGGCGGGCCAGGTCGAGGAGCGGCTGCTGACGCTGCTGAAGCGGTTCGGCCTGGACGCGCCGGCCGCCGCCGCCGAGTCCCCGGTCCGGATCATGAGTTTCTCGGCACGCTCGCTGCACCGCGTGCGTGCGTCCGCGCCGACGCTGCCGACGGTCTATCTGATGCAGTTCGTCTCGCCCCGGCTGCGTGACGGGCGGCTGCCCGCGGGCGTGCGGATCGCGGGCCCCTCGATCCGTATCGTGCGCAGCCACCCCACGTACGTGGAGCGGCTGAAACGAGCCGGTCACCAGGTCCACGTGTGGACCGTGAACGAGCCCGCGGACGTCGACCTGTGCCTCGGCCTCGGCGTCGACGCCATCATCACCAACCGCCCGCGCGCGGTGCTGGACCAGCTCGGCCGCTGACACGGCCGTCACGGGGAGTGCACCGGCGTGTTCGCTGCGTGTGCGGCGGCTTCGAATGCGTCAGTGGAAGGTGATTGGCCGGTTTCCGGTACAGGCCAATGGGGCATCCACACCGTGGCGTGGGGCAAAGGAGGTCTCGGGGGTGGCGTTGGTGGTGGCACAGGAGGTGCCCACGTCGTCGAGCATGGCCGTACCCCATGGCCCTGCCGGCGTGGGGAAGGCGCGGCACCGGATGCGCGCACACCTACGCAGCGGTGGCGTATCGGATGCGGTCATCGACGATGCCGTACTGATCCTTTCCGAACTGCTGAGCAACGCCTGCAAGCACGGGCGCCCCTTGGGCGACGCTCTTGCAGGCGACGGCGACGTCCGGGCCGCGTGGCGGGTCGACGCACGGGGCCGGCTCATCGTCGAGGTGACGGACGGCGGTGGCCCGACCCGGCCCGCGCCGGCCACCCCGTCGGTGACCGCGCACGGCGGCCGGGGGCTGAGCATCGTCACGGCCCTCGCCGACGACTGGGGCGTCCGGGACGACGTCCGGGGCGAGGTGACGGTCTGGGTGGTGGTGCACGAGGATGTCCACGATCCCGATGCCGGGCGCCGCCCCGGCGCCTTCGCTACGCGCGTCGCCGCTCCCTCGCTCCCGGACCTGGCCGGCCTGGACCTCGCGGACGCCTTCGAGGACCTGGGCTGAACCCCCGGGGACACCCGGACCGCGCCGGGGTCGAGGGCCGGCGCCCGGGACCACCGGGGCCCGGACCGCACCGAGGACGGAGACCGAACTCCGCCGCACCGACACGCGGATGGTCCACAGGTTCACACCAGTGGCGTCGAGTGTGCGTGCGTTGTCCACAGGTTCCCGTCGGTCATGGCCCGAACGACTAGGCTCCCGCCCGTACGAGAAGAGCCGTAACCGGGAGACACCCACGATGGCCAAGAAGCGACCCCAGACGAAGGCCAAGCGGCCGCAGCTCAGCGACGGGGCCCGCGCCGCAGGCGCTGATGGACAGGTTCCGGTTGTCGGCGCCCGCGAGCCCTGCCCCTGCGGCAGCGGCCGGCGCTACAAGGCGTGCCACGGCCGGGCGGCGGCGCACGCCGCGACCGAACTGGTGCAGCGCCCGTTCGAGGGGCTGCCGGGCGAGTGCGACTGGGTGGCCCTGCGGGAGCTGGTCCCGGCCGCGACGGCCGAGCTGACCCTCAAGAACGGTCTGCCCGAGGGCGTCCCGTCGGTCACCCTCGCGACGGTGCTGCCGATGGCCTGGCCCGCGCTGCGCCGCGACGACGGCTCGGTCCTGATCGGCCTCCAGAACGACACGGCGTCCGGCGACATCAGCCGCGACCTCGCCGACACCCTCCAGCGTGCGCTGGAGGCGGAGCCCGGCACTCCGGTGCAGGGCCGCCGCGCCCCCGCCGACGGCCCGCGGCTGCAGGACCTGCTGGATGCCGAGGCCCCGTTCGAGCCGGTCGTGCACAGCGGCTTCGAGTTCTGGGTGCCGGACGCGGAGAACGCCACCCCGGAGGTGACCGCCTCCCTGGAGCGGGCGAACGCCGCCGCCATCCCGACGGCGAAGCTGGCCGGCGTGGACGCCGCGTACTGGTGCCAGACCCCGGAGAAGAACCACCTGCGCTGGGTTATGCCCCATTCGGAGGAGCAGCTTCTGGACGCTCTCGCGCGGTTGCACGCGGCGGGCCGCTCCAGCCTCGGTGAGGGCACCCGGCTCGTGGGCTCCTTCCGTGCTCACGGCCTTACCGTGCCGGTCTGGGACCTGCCCAGCGGGGTCACGGCGGAGGAGGTGGAGAAGCCGGCCGCCGAGTTCGCCGAGCGCCTCGCCGCCGCTCTCGCCGTCCAGGAACCGCTCACGGCGGACGAGCGCCGGGCGCGCGGCGGGCTGACCAACCGGCAGGTCACGCTCAGCTGAGGTCCCGCGCGCGCCTGTCGCGGCTGACCGACCGGTCAGCCGCGACGCCGGTCCGCGCAACAGGTGACTCCTGTCACAAGTCGCGCTCGTGACAGGGAAATCGGTGGCCGAATGACCCGGATCGAATTTGCGAACCGCCGATCTCTTGTTACCGTTCCAGTATCCCGGTTGCTGGTGCATCCCCCGTCGCCAGCAACCGGGTCTTTCCATGTCCGCGCCCGGTGTACGCGGGAGCGCTCGGCGTCAACTGCCGTACAGCTCTCAGGAGTTGCTGCCCGAGCGCAACAGCAGCGCGCCGTCTGCCCCGCGCTCGGCGAACTCGGTGACGGCCGTGTAGGCGTCCGGCCGGCCCCGGCTGTGCTGGCGGGGTGTCTCACAGGTGGCGGGCTCGTCGTCGGCGCCGGTGACGCAGCGCACCTGCAGGATCCGGCCACCCGGCCCCATCAGGCTCAGCACGGCGTTCAGCGACTCGCCGGTGGCGTTGCGGTAGTAGGCGCGCGCCCAGGTGTCCACGCCCTGGATCAGCACGCAGGTCTGCGCCTCGATGCCCTCGGGCGAGGTGAGTTCGGGACCGCAGCGCGCCGCGGTGGCGAGACCCAGGCCGAGGATCAGGGGAGAGCGGCTCGGGGCCGCGGAGGGGTCCTTGGCATCGGCGCGTTCCCCGGGGACCGAGCCATGCGGCGGCGTGCCCGCGCCCGCCCGTCCCGCGTCGCCCACCTGCCCCCCGGACGCCACGGTCAGCGGCAGCGCGAGGGCGGCCGCCACGACGCCCACGAGGGCCAGCAGACGAAGCCTTCGGGGATCCGGCCCGCCGCGGGGCGGCTGCGGGGCGCGGTGACCCCCGGAATGACGCACCATGTGCGGACGATAAACGAGCGCCGGGGACCGCCCGCCCCGTCCGCGCCCGACACCCCTAAATCTCGGGCGCGCTCACACCCGTACGGGTGAGGGCGTCGACCACGGCGTCCACCACGGCCTCCACGCCGGGCACCCACGGCGAGGCCGAGCCGGGCAGCGGGGCACGCTCCCAGCGGACGGCGCCCTGGCCGGTCTCGGACGGGGGAAGGGCGAGATAGCCGCCCTCGCCGTGGAAGCGAAGGGAGCCGGGCACGAAGTCCTTGGCGTACAGCAGCTCGCCCAGCTGTTCCATGGAGTACGGCTGCACCAGCAGCGCCCAGCGGGTGGCGGAGGCGATCACCGGACCGAGGCGCATGCCCCGCCGGTCCAGCAGGGCGAGGGCTCGGGATGCGGGGAGCGCCGGCAGGCTGACCGCGCAGGGCGCCATGCCGCCTGTGGCCAGGATGATCGGCGCGCTCGGCCGGTTGGTCCACCACCAGCGCACCATGCGCGCGTCGGTGGTGGCCGCGAGCAGGCCGGGGTCGAAGGGGTGGGCACCGGGCACCGTGCACTCCGGGTCGGGACAGGCGCAGCGGGCCTGCCCGCGCGGATCCGGGGCCACACCCGGGAGGACCGGCCACTGCCATTCCGTCGCGAAGGTCAGGGCCGCGCTGATCAGCTCAGGCCTCCCGTCGTTCCGCCTGGACAGGAGCCTGCGTCGCCTTCCGAGGATCTCGCGCATGAGCGCTCGTTCCTTTCCGTTGCACCGCTGGCAACACCGAGGACCACATCACATCATGTGTCGATCACTTCACTGTGCGTACCTGTTGGCGCATCACACCCCTGCGCCGGGCAGGGGGAACCCCAAGGGGTCGAGCGTTGGCCGCGTCCGCTTCCGTAGTGCGTCCATCAAAAGCACGGATGCGGCGTGGGGGTGGCGAAGTATGGCGTTTTGCCGTCGCGCGTGTTTCTCTCCGCCTCCGCCACGGGAGGATGGGGCTCGGCCGTCGGTGGCTATGACGCCCGGGTCCGTCGCCAGGTTCCGGGTGGTACCCAACCACCCCTGGCCTTCTCCGAGTACGTACCCATCACGACCGCTGTGACGCTCCGTGGAGCAAGGCCAGTCGACCGCAATAGGCCGCTCCCTGAGGCAGTTTTAAGCCAACTTGGCAGTAACACAAGAGCCTAGCGAGAAACCCGCGTCCGCCGCATGGACACCAGGAATCCCCGCAGGACAATGCTGGACATCCCCTCACGAGTGCGTGTACATGTGGAGACACCGCTAGCGGCGCAGAATGACATGGGGGTTTGCGATGCTTTTGAGCAATACGCACCGGTCTGAAAGCCGGACGCCATGAACGCCCCGCACCCTCCGAAAGTGGCCGGAATCGAGCCCATGGTCCCGACGCCCGCACACACTGTCGCACCCAATCCCCCCACCCCAGGCACCGGTCCCTCCCCGGACCCCCACCCGCCCGTCAAGAACGTCCCCGCCCCGCACACCCCCGCTCCCGGCACCCTCCTCCAGGACCGGCTGGCCGGCTGGGTCTCCGACCTCACCACCCTCCAGGAACTCACCGAGCGGCTCTCGCGCACGAACGCGCTGGACCCCGCCCTGCACGAGCTGCTGCGCGCGGGGGCCGCCCTCGTCGGCGCCCGCCGCGGCCTCATCGTCCTGGAACCCGGCGACGGACTCGGCCCCCGCACCACCGCCGGCCTCGGCCTCGGCCGCGCCGACCTCGGCCACATCGAGACCGTCCCGCGCGGCTCCCTGCCGTACGACACCGCCCAGGGCACCGAGAGCATCCACCCCGACCTGCTCGCCGAGGACAACCTCGACCCCCGCCACCGCGAGGTGGCCGCCCGCCTCGGCTACGCCGCCAGCTACGCCCTGCCCCTCGCCACCGACGCCGCCGGCCGCCTCGGCGCCGCCGTCTGGCTCTACGACGAACCGGCCGAGCCGCACGAGCGGCAGCGCCACCTCGCCGGCCTCTACCTCCGGCATGCCACCGAGCACCTCGCGCGGCTGCTGGAAGTGGAACGCACGCGCGCGTGCGTTGCGACCATCGCCGAGGAGCTGCTCCCCTCCCGGCTGCCCCGCGTGGCCGGCGTCCAGCTCGCCGCCCGGCACCGCACCGGCCCCCGCGGCGGCGGCGACTGGTACGACGCGCTGCCGCTGCCGGACGCCGCGCTCGGCCTCTCCGTCGGCTCGGTCACCGGTTCCGGGCCCAGCGCGGTGGCCGCCATGGGCCGGCTGCGCGCGTCCCTGCGGGCGTACGCCGTGATGGAGGGCGAGGACCCGGTCGCCGTCCTGTCCGACCTGGAGCTGCTGCTGCGGCTGACCGAGCCCGCCCGCTCCGCCACCGCCCTGTTCGCCTACTGCGAGCCGGCCCTGCGCAGGGTCACCCTGGCCGGCGCCGGGCACAGTCCGCCGCTGCTGATCGGCGAGCACCGCACCGAGTTCGCCGAGACCTCCGTCTCCGCGCCGCTCGGCATGCTCGCCTGCTGGGAGGCGCCCAGCGTGGAGATCGAGGCGGAGGCCGGTGACACCGTCCTGCTCTACACCGACGGGCTGCTGCACCGTACCGGCGACCCGATGGACCGCGCCTTCGCCCGGCTGCACGCGGCCGCCGCGAGCATCCCGCGCGCGGTGCGGCACGATCCCGGTGCCGTCGCCGACCACGTCCTGCGCACCGTCCTGCCGGACGGCCTGGACGCGGCCGACAGCGAGGAGGACGTGGTCCTGCTGGCGGCGCGCTTCGACTGAGCACCTGGGCCCGACCACCGGCATGACCGGGCATAACAGGTCATCCGACCCTCGGTCGCTCTCGGTACGACCGTACGATGATGGAGGTCCCCGCTCGGCCACAAGCATGAGCGTCGCGGGCCCCGGGGGAGATCACAAGGCGTATCGAGGAGGATCACGTGTCCGACGAGCTCAACCCGGCTGTGCCCGACTCTGCTACCGCAGAGGGCCCGGAAACCGAGTCCGAAGAGCCCATCAAGCAGCGGAAGAACGGCCTGTACCCCGGCGTCTCCGACGAGCTGGCCGAGAACATGAAGTCCGGCTGGGCCGACACGGAGCTGCGTGACCTGCAGCCGATCCAGCAGGCCGAGCACACCGCGCGCCGCCGTGCCGCGCTCTCCGCCCGCTTCCCGGGCGAGCGCCTGGTCATCCCTGCGGGCAACCTGAAGACCCGCTCGAACGACACCGAATACCCGTTCCGCGCCTCCGTCGAGTACGCCTACCTCACCGGCAACCAGACCGAGGACGGCGTCCTCGTGCTGGAGCCCAAGGGCGACGGCCACCAGGCGACGATCTACCTGCTGCCCCGCTCCGACCGTGAGAACGGCGAGTTCTGGCTCTCCGGCCAGGGCGAGCTGTGGGTCGGCCGCCGGCACTCCCTCGCCGAGTCCGAGGCCCTGTACGGCATCCCGGCCGCCGACGTGCGCGAGCTGCCCGAGAAACTGCGCGAGGCCACCGGCCCGGTGCGGGTCGTGCGCGGCTACGACGCCGGCATCGAGACGGCCCTGACCGACAAGGTCACCGCGGAACGCGACGAGGAGCTGCGCGTCTTCCTCTCCGAGGCCCGGCTGATCAAGGACGAGTTCGAGGTCGGCGAGCTGCAGAAGGCCGTCGACTCGACCGTGCGCGGCTTCGAGGACGTCGTGAAGGTCCTCGACAAGGCCGAGGCGACGAGCGAGCGCTACATCGAGGGCACCTTCTTCCTCCGCGCGCGCGTGGAGGGCAACGACATCGGCTACGGCTCCATCTGCGCGGCCGGCCCGCACGCCTGCACCCTGCACTGGGTCCGCAACGACGGCCCCGTCCGCTCCGGCGACCTGCTCCTGCTCGACGCGGGCGTGGAGACGCACACGCTGTACACGGCCGACGTCACGCGGACGCTGCCGATCAACGGCACGTACAGCGAGATCCAGAAGAAGATCTACGACGCCGTGTACGAGGCCCAGGAGGCCGGTATCGCGGCCGTCAAGCCGGGCGCCAAGTACCGCGACTTCCACGACGCCGCCCAGCGCGTGCTCGCCGAGCGGCTCGTCGAGTGGGGCCTGGTCGAGGGCCCGGTCGGGCGCGTCCTGGCGCTGGGCCTGCAGCGCCGCTGGACCCTGCACGGCACCGGCCACATGCTCGGCATGGACGTCCACGACTGCGCGGCCGCGCGCGTGGAGACCTACGTCGACGGCACGCTGGAGCCGGGCATGGTGCTCACCGTCGAGCCGGGCCTGTACTTCCAGGCCGACGACCTGACGGTCCCGGAGGAGTACCGGGGCATCGGCGTCCGCATCGAGGACGACATCCTCGTCACGGAGGACGGCAACCGGAATCTCTCCGCGGGGCTGCCGCGCCGCTCCGACGAGGTCGAGGCGTGGATGGCGTCGCTGAAGGGTTGATGGACACTGATGGCCGGGCATCCGAGCGGTGTCCGGCCATCGGCGTGTCCATACGCGTGTGAAGGCTTCACGTGCCTAGGGGGAGGGTGTTCGTGGACGACTTCTGGTCCGGTGTGGGTGTGGACCTGCATCTCGAACCCGACGCGGCGGACGGCCGCCGGGTCGGGCTGGAGCGGGCTCTCAGGGACGCCGTGCGCGACGGGCGGCTGACGCCCGGCACCCGGCTGCCCGCGACCCGGCGGCTCGCGACCGAACTCGGCATCTCGCGCGGTACCGCGAAGGCGGCCTACGACCAGTTGGTCGCCGAGGGTTATCTGACGGCCCGGCAGGGTTCGGGCACCCGCGTCGCCTCGCTGCCCTCCGTCGACGCCGAGGCGCCACGGGCACACGCACACGCGCGTGCCCCGCGTTTCGATCTGCGCCCCGGCAGCCCGGACGTGGGCGCGTTCCCGGCCGCGGCCTGGCTGCGCGCACTGCGCCGCGCCATAGCGACGGCGCCCTCACTGGCGTACGACTACGGCGACCCGCGCGGCCGGCTCGAACTGCGCACCGCCCTCTCCGGTTACCTGGGGCGGGCGCGCGGGGTGCTCGCGCCCCCGGAGCGGATCGTCATCACCTCCGGGTACGTCCAGGGCCTCGCGCTGCTCACGCGCGTGCTGGACGGCGCCGCCGTCGCCATGGAGGATCCCGGGCTGCCCTTCCATCGCGAGGTGGTCCGGCGCAACGGCGGCAGCGTGCGGCCCGCGCCCGTCGACGCGCGCGGAGTACGTCCCGAGGAACTCGGCGGGGCGGCCGCCGTGGTGGTCACACCGGCCCACCAGTACCCGACCGGGGTGACCCTGCACCCCGAGCGGCGTCGCGCCCTGACCGACTGGGCACGCACGCGGGGCGCTCTGATCATCGAGGACGACTACGACGGCGAGTTCCGCTACGACCGGCAGCCCGTCGGCGCGCTGCAGGGCATGGCGCCCGGCCAGGTGGTCTACCTGGGCACCGCCTCCAAGACGCTCGGTCCGGCGCTGCGCCTGGGCTGGATGGTGCTGCCGCCGCACCTGGTCGACGCCGTCGCCGACGCCAAGCTGCACAGCGACCACCACACCGAGACCATCGGCCAGCTGGCGCTCGCCGAGCTGATCGACAGCCACGCCTACGACCGGCACGTACGCGCGTGCCGCCTGCGCTACCGGCGCCGCCGCGACCAGCTCCTCGACCGGCTCGGGACGAGCCGGGGCGTGCGCGGGATCGCGGCAGGGCTGCACGCGCTGATCGACGTGCCCGACGAGACCGAGGCGCTGGCCCGCGCGGAGGCCGAGGGCCTGGCGCTCGGCGCCCTCGGTGATCACTGGCAGGCCCCGGTACCCGGCCGGCCGCAGGGCCTGGTCGTCGGCTACGGCACCCCGCGCGAGCGGACGTACCCGGAGGCACTGGAGGCGTTGGCGAAGGTGCTGGACACGGGGCACTGACGCGTGCGGGCGGGCCGGGATCAGGCCCCTGGGACGTCGGCGGACCCGCCTTGACCGGGCCACTGAAACGGGTGCCGACTGGGTCTGGTCAGCGGTCCACCTGCCCCTGACGCCATCCGCATGGCGAACCGTCCGCAGCGTCTCCGGCCCTCGCCCAGCTCACCGACTCCGTCGGGGCCGGCGTATTACGTCACCTCGGCGCCGTACTTCACCCATGTCGTCGGGCCCGCTCCGGGCGGCTGGGGCTCGGGCTGACCCTCGCCCTAACGCCTCCGCGCAGTCGGAGCTCTCGGCGGCCCGGCAGGCACTGCTGGCGGGGCTGGTTCCGGCCGGGGAGCGGACAGGGCTGCTGGCGCGGCTGCAGTCGACGCTGAACGGCGGGCTGGCGGTGGGCGCGGCGGTCGGCGGGCTCGCGCTGAGTGCCGGGACGGCGGCGGCGTACCGGGGTGTGCTCGCGCTGGACACGGTCTGCTTCCTGGGATGCGGGCTGCTCCTGCTGCGGCTGCCCGCCGTGGCCGCCGTCGGCACGATCGGGGGCGGCCGGCGGTTCGCGGTGCCGCGCGACCGGCCGTATGCGCTGGTCGCGCTGCTCAACGCCGTCCCGCTGGTGGTGGTCTCGCTGCTGCTGGGCTGGGGGACGCCCGGCTGGCTGCTGCTGGGCGCGCTGATGCCGGTCGCGTCGTACGCGATGGGGCCGGCCGCGCGCCGGGCGGCCGGCCGCCGTACGCCCCAGGAGGTCAGGGAGCCGGTGCTCGCAAGCTGACCGGCAGCGCGTCGAGGAACCGCCCCGGGGGCTGCGCCGCCGTACCGCCCGCCTCCGGAAAACCCTGACAGGTGGTCAGAGCCACCCCGCCCTCAGAGCGCGGGATCGCGATCGTGCAGGATCCGCTGGAAGAGCCTGCAGTCCCGCCAGGCGCCGTTGATGTGCAGGTAGTTCGGGGCCGTCCCGATCGGTGCGAACCCGCACTTCGCCAGCACCCGCTGCGAACCGGCGTTGCCGAGCAGCGTGGACGCCTCGATCCGGTGCAGTCCCGCCGTGTCCCGCGCGATCCGGCACATCCGCTGTACGGCGGCACTGGCCAGCCCGCGGTTCTGCTGGTCGGCGGCCACCCAGTACCCGAGGTAGGCGCTGCAGAACGGGCCCCGGGTGATCCCCGTCAGGGTGATGGTCCCGGTGATCCGGCCGTCCGCCGCCGCGAGGACCAAGGGCAGCGCGACACCCTCGGCGAACTGGCGCAGCAGCCCGTGCACGCGCTCGGACTGGCCCGCCACGGTGAAGAAGGACTCCGGTCTGACCGGCTCCCAGGGTTCGAGGTGTCCGCGGTTCGCCACATAGGCCGCGCACAGCGCGTCCACGTCCCCGCGCGCCAGCAGCCGCAGCGTCACACCGGCCGCTATCTCCTCGGTCTCGATACGCATGCGCGCACCCTAGGCCGTGCCGGGCCCGGTGGGGACCGGCCGCACGCCGCCACGTTCGGTGCCTTTCACCGAGCCGTGGTGTTCTCCCCCGATTCAACCGAGCCGGAGGGGTCTTGGCTCACCGGCCGACCTCGCCGAGCTTCCGGCTGTGGTCGGGGCTGCCGGCCAAGGCGGCGATCTGGGCTCGGGAACAGACTCCGAGCTTGCTGAACATCCTGGCGAGGTGGGACTCGATCGTCTTGGGGCTGAGGCACAGGCACCGGGCGATCTGCTGGTTGGTGGACCCCGCGCTCACCAGCTCGGCGATCTGCCGTTCGCGGGCGGTGAGCAGGACCAGGGCCCTGTGCTCGTCCACCGGCACGACGGGCTGCTGTGCCTGCTCGGGCCGGGCGGTGGGACATCGGTCCCGGTCCCGCACCTGCGGCTGCATCCCCTCACGCGCGCCGAGCGGCACACCGGCTGACGTCTTCCGGAAAGCAGCCGTGCTGTTCATGTCCCTCAGCGCGGCGAGCGTCCGGTGCGGGGCGGACAGCTGCCTACCGCGGCCGGCCACCAGATCCTGCTCGTTCAACTTGAGCAGGATCGCCGCCAGGGCGCGCTGCCCCGGGCTGTTCACGGCCGCGCGTGACCGGAAATCCGGCAACAGTCCGGGGTCCAGGTCCGGATCATCCCAGCGCCGCCCCAGGGCGTAGGCCCATGACAACCGGTCCGCGACGGCGACCGTCGCCTGAAGATCGGTCAGGTACTCCGCCACTTGGAATATCGATATCAGAGCCAGCGAACCGAGGGTCCACCGGCGCGTCACCGGCATCCCGAGCAGCGTCAGCTCGTCACCCGAAAGTACGGCCTGGAGCCTGTCCCGGACTAGCACCGGAAACGGCTTTAGTTTACCGTTGTATTTAATCTGTACGGCGCGTACCACCTCTGCCGACGGACATGGCCATTGCATCACCAAAGACACTTCATCGCCCCCGTTCCGCGACCGTTGGCGTAACCGGTCGCACTCGTTCGCAGCTTGACGGCAATCAGGCCAGGAATCAACCAAGTTGGCGGTTCGAACGAGCTGCCTGTAGCGGCAGGGTGGCGGCCGCGAGGCGGAAAAAGCCAGGTGGTTGCCGGGACCACCGGCAGGCGGAAGAGGCTTCCAAAGACGGCGGTGGCGCTGGTCAGCCGGGGTTCGGGAGGATTCGCAAGCGGTCGGTCGCGCTGGTGGTCACATCGTCCAGAGCCACTGGCGGGTGAGAGGGGGTAGCGGCGGCCGGCCGGCGGGTCCCGGCCAGCCGGTCAGGACGTCGCCGGTGAGCTCGGCCACCGGGCGCCGTGGCGGACCTGGCACCGGATTCGACTGCTTTGCGGGCCATAGGGGCCGTACGGGCCATTGCAGCGCATCTCTGCCGACGCGCTCCGTTGCGCCCCGGGGGACGCACCGGTCGGGTCAGTCGTCGCCCGGCTTGTCAACCCCCCTTCCCTGGGGGTTTTCCCGCATCGCGCAGCCGGACCGCCGCGGGTTAGCGTCGCGGCATGCCAGGACGGCAGAACCGCCCGTACCAGCCGTCGGCGAACTGGGGGCAATCTCCTTGGAGGGGAAATGAGCAAAGCTTCGGTCGACCTTCTCAATAGTGTCGGAGCCGGGGACATCAAGCACCCCGGGGGGACACTGCTCTCCCATCTGCTGCGTGTAGAACGCAAACTCGAGGAATGGGGCGCCCGGGAAGACGTCCGCGAGGCAGGTCTCACACACGCTCTGTTCGCCCCCGACGGCTCCCCCGATCCGATGTACTCGATGCTCGACCTCTCCGAGCGCCCCCGCGTGGCGAAGGTCATCGGCGAAGCCGCCGAAGGGCTCGTGTATCTCTACGGCGCGATGGACCGCAAGTACACCTACCCGCACCTGACCGACGCGTCGGACCACTGGCGCGACCGGTTCACCGGAGAGCTGCGGACACTGACGGAGCAGGAAATCCGGGACCTGATGGAAATCAGTGTGGCGAACGAATGCGATATCGCCAGCCACAATCCGGAGTTCCACGCGAAATACGGACCCGAGTTCCTCGAACTGTTCACCCGTATGCGTCCGACCCTCAGCGACCACGCCTGGGACGAGGTCCAGCGCGTCCTGGGCTGACCTCTTCCGGCAGCGAGGCCGCCCCGCACAGTGTCGCGGGGCGGCCTCGCTGCCGTCCCGGCTCAGGACAACCGGAGGCGGTGCTCCCGCATCCAGGTGTCCGTTTCCAGCAGCGGAATCAGCAGGTGCGCGGTGCCCGCGTGCGTCATGGTGCGGCTCTCCTGCCCGGACATCTCCAGCACCCGCTCCCGGTCGAGGAGTTCGGCCAGTGGCGACGAGGGGTCGTCGAGAAGCGCCGTCACCGCCCTGCGAGTGCGGACCTCCCACGCCCGGCCGTGTACCGCCGGGTAGGCGGACTTGGGGCGTGACAGCACTCCCTCCGGCAGCAGATCCGCCGCCGCCATCCGCAGCAGACTCTTCTCCCGCCCGTCGGCGGTCTTCATAGCCCAGGGTGCGTTCCACACGTATTCGACGAGCCGGTGGTCGCAGAACGGCACCCGGACCTCGAGCCCCACCGCCATGCTCATGCGGTCCTTGCGGTCCAGCAGCATCGCGAGCGGCCCCTGGAGACTGAGGAAGAGCACTTCCCGCATACGTGCCTCGATGCCGTCTTCTCCCGCCAGCCGGGGAACCGCGGCACGCAGCATGGCGTAACGGTCCGCCTCCTGTTCGCGGGGCCGTATTTCCTTGCGCAGCGCGGGAGAGAGGTAATCCGCAAGGCGCGGCGCGTCACCGAGCCAGGGAAAGGTGTCGCGCCACACCGTGCCCGCGTCGTGGAACCAGGGATAGCCGCCGAATACCTCGTCGGCCGCCTCTCCCGACAAGGCGACCGTCGAGTGTTCGCGCATCGCCGCGAACATCGCGTACATCGAGGTGTCGAACTGCCCGAGTCCCGGCAGGTCCCGCGCCCTGCGCGTGGACGGCAGGGCCGCTTCCAGCCGGTCCGCGTCCAAGAGGACCTCCCGGTGACGGGCTCCGATGTGCGCGGCCGCCAAGGCCGCGTACGGGGCGTCACGCTCGGGTCTCAGCAGTGTCGGCCGGAAGTCCTCCTCCTCTCCCGCGAACCGGACGGAGTAGGTGGAAAGCGCCCCCTGGCCGGCGCGGTCCAGACTGCGTTGGGCCAGTGCCGCGAGGGCACTGGAGTCGAGTCCGCCCGAGAGCATGGCCGCTCGGGGTACGTCGGCGACCAACTGCTTCTCGACGATGTCCTCCAGCAACTCGCGTACATGCCCCACCGTGGCGGCGAGGTCATGGGGGTGCTCCCGGCTCACAAGACGCCAGTACGGGTACGCGTGGCATCCGCGCCGATCGACGCGTACGACATGTCCGGGCTTGACCTCGTGCAGGCCGCGCAGCGGGGTCTCACCCGGGAGCGCCAGTCTGGGGTTGAACAGAAGCGGCAGCGCTTCGGCGGAGAGGGACGCCGTGAAGTCGGGATGGGCCAGCACGCCCTTCGGCTCGGAGGCGAACAGCACTCCGTGTGGACGGGGGGCGAAGTAGAGCGGTTTCACGCCGAGCCGGTCTCGGGCGAGCACCAGTTCCTCGCGTGCGGCGTCCCACACGGCGAACGCGAACATGCCGTTCAGCCGCTCGACGCAGCCGGCGCCCCATTCCTGGTAGGCGCGCAGCAGCACCTCGGTGTCGGACCGTGTCGTGAACTCGTGGCCGAGCCCGGAGAGCTGGAGGCGCAGCTCACGGAAGTTGTAGATCTCCCCCGCGTACGTCAGGACCACGGGCGGCCCGCCGGGCCCGGCCGTGGCGGCCATCGGCTGCGCGCCGCCCGCGACGTCGATCACCGCGAGCCGGCGGTGCCCCAGTGCCGCGTACGGGCCCAGCCAGGTGCCGCGGCCGTCGGGGCCTCGGTCGGCCATGGTGTCGGTCATGGTGTCGAGCACACGCTGGTCGTCGGCCGTCTCGCGGCGGTGTCCGGCGAAGTCGAGCCATCCCACGAAACCACACATCCGATGCTCCTCACTGTTGGGCAGGGCTCAGGTGATGGCCCACGTGCAGGACGGCTCGCTCGAAGGCGCCGAGATCTCCCGAGAAGACGCCGTCGGCACGCGGTCGGGCCAGGACGACGTCGGTGAAGCCGAGTTCCGCGCATCTCCCGACGAGATCGGCCAGCCGCTCGGTCGAGGCGTACGGATCGGGCACGATCCTGCTCAGGTTGACCAGCCGGCGCGGCCGCACGGGACTTGGGCCGACGTGCCCGGCCGCCGCGCGGTCCACCTCGTCGGCCGCCTCCCGCAGGCGCTGGATCTGGCGCCGCAGGGTCGCGAAGGCCTCGGACTCCGTCTGCTCCCCGGGGCGGCCCGCGTCGCCGATGGTCACCCACATGTCCGCGCGGCGCGCCGCAAGGCGCATCCCCCGGGGGCCGGTCGCGGCCATGGCCAGCGGCAGGCGTGGCAGCCGGATGCAGCCCGGGGCCATCCGCACGTCCTCGGCCCGGTAGAACCGGCCGCGGAACGTGGTCGCCTCCTGGCGCAGCAGCAGATCGACGAGGGTGACGAACTCCTCGTAGCGCGCCCCGCGTTGTCCGGGCGACGGTGCTGGTGAACCGAGCGCGGCGGCGTCCGGTCCGGTCGCGCCTGCCCCCACACCGAGCACGAACCGCCCGTCGCTCATGCGGTCCAGCGCCATGGCCTGTTTGGCCACGAGGACGGGATGGCGGAAGTTGGGGGTCGTCACGAGCGTGCCGAGCGTCATGGTCGTGGTGTGGCAGGCGGCGACCGCGAGAGTGGTCATGGCGTCGTACCACGGCGCGTCCGCCGGGAGCCGCCAGGACAGATGGTCGAGCGTCCACGCGTGCGCGAAGCCGAGTTGCTCGGCTTCGCGCCAGACACGGGCGGCAGACCTGCCGGCATGTTCCGGCAGGACGAGGACGCCGAGAGCCGTCATACCGGCTCCGGTTCGCTGGTGACACCGGCCCCGCGGTCGTGCAGCGCCCATCGGGCGGTCGCCGCCGTGCCCAGGCCCGCGACGACGTAGACCGCCGCGAGCACGAACCAGCCGAGCCGGCCGCCCTCGACGAGCAGCACGGTCATCGCCCCGGGCGCGAGCATCATCGCGGCCGCCTGACCGGAGTTGAACATGCCCTGGTACTCACCGTGCGCGTCCTGCGGAGCGAGCCCCACGGACAGTCCGAATCCGCTGCCGACGAAGAACAGCTCGCCGACCACATGCACGACCGCGGCCAGGAACAGCACCACCAGCACATACGTCCCGGAGCCGTGATACGTGGCGGCGAAGACCCCGCACGATGCCGCGAGGAGCAGCCCGGACCACAGCCCCAGCCGCCCGGCTCCCGCCACGGTCACGCCGGCACGGCTGACCCGGTTCTGGAAGAGGACGATCACCACCGCGTTGAACCCCATCAGCAGGCCCATCACCCACAGCGGGGCCCGGGTGTGCGCCGTGATCCACAGCGGTACGCCGGAGTCGAGCATTCCCCAGTTCAGCGCCAGCAGGCCGTTGAACAGCGTGGCGGCCAGGAAAGGCCGGTCGCGCAGCACGAGCACCCCACGCCTGACCTTGCGGTCGGACAGCGAGCGTACGTGCGGGACGCGCAACAGCAGTGCCGCGGCGAGCAGATTGGCCGCGCCGTACACGACGATCAGGCTGAGATAGCCGGTGCGGCTGTCGGCGGACAGCACCAGTGCGCCGAGCAGTGCTCCGACCACGATCCCGGCCTGGGTCATCACCCGGGCCGTGGAGATGCCCTCGAGGCGCTCGTCCCCCGGCGGGGTGAGTCCTGAGATGACCGCAACCCGGATCGCGGGCGTCGACCGCTCGGCGGCGATCATGACGCAGGTGACCGCCACGATCACCCAGAAGTCACGCACCACCGCGTACGAAAGGATCGCGAAGCCCTGCACGAGGGTGAGCACGACGAGCGTCTCACGGGTACCGACGCGGTCGGCGACGTAGCCGAGCGGAGCGCCGAGCGCCAGACCCGCCACGCCGGCCAGCGTGATCCCCACGCCGAACTGGGCCTCGGTCAGGCCCACGGACTTGATGAAGAACATGGCCCAGCAGGTGAACCAGGCGCCCCGGCCCAGGGAGAGCACCAGCGCGGCCACGTGGACGGGGCCGACCGGGCGGCGCCACCACGCGAGGGTCGTCCACTCGGGCCGCGGCCGAACGCGGCTCATCCGGTGCCCCGGACCGGGGTGAGGAACTCGTCGAGGTCGACGGTGCGTGAACCGTGCACTCCCGGTGTGGCGGCGCGGATGCCGAGACGGGCGGGCCGGCTCGAGTCATGGAAGTAGACGGCCACGATCCGCTCGGCCTCGTCGACGCTCAGCATCGGCGTGGCGACGAGGAAGTCGCGCACCGCCGCGGTGTCCCGGACTGCGCGCACGTACACACGGCGGTCGCGGTAGTGGTCCTGTGGGTGTGTGATCGTCGGGTGCAGGCGGCGCTTGAACTGGAAGACGCCCTTTCCTGGGAAAGGGTCGCCGCCGGAGAGGTCGATGCACCGCACACCGTGTCGCGCGGCCCACTCCACGGTCAGGTAGTAAACCGCCTTGGCCGCCCCGCTGCGGTAGTGCGTCTCGTCGCCGTCCAGCACGCCGAAGAGCCGCATCCGGAGCGAACGGCCGTCCTCCTCGAGCCGGCAGACCACCCCGGCCACCCGTTTCCCGGCCTCGTTGACGAACAGCAGCATGCCGTGCCGGAAAAGGGAGTCCAGGGTGGTCGCCCAGTCGGCGCTGCGCGTCTCCTCCCCGTGCCGGGTCTCCATCGTCGGCAGATGCATGCGCTCGTAGAAGAACCGCAGGTCGTCGACGTCCGTCGCCGTCTCGTACGTCCACTCGTGTCTGCGGCGCAGCTGCGCGAACTGCCGGCGCTCGTTGGGAGACACCGATCCGAGCATCGCCGCCGGATCGCCCACGACGTCGATCCGCGCGTGAACGCGGAACGGGAGGATCAGCGAACGGTCACGGGGCAGCATGCGCGCACGACGGCTGGAACAGCCCACGACCAGGAGGTCGGCGTCCGCGGCACCCGCGCCGCGGCGGATCCGGCGCCAGGTGAGCGGCGAGAAGTCGGCCGACAGCGGTCCGGGGCGGCCGCTCGCCCGCTCGTCGGACGGGATGGACAGCTGGCCCCGGAGATACGGCAGCACATAGGTGAGCCCCTCCGGGAAGCCCTGATACGCCAGGGTGAGGCGTTCGCCGACGGACGTCGTCACCGTGTGCGGATACCGTCGGCCGGGAGCGCTCGCCCAGCAGCCGCGGGCGGCGGCCCACGGCCCCGTGCCCGTGTTCCATCGGAAGCGCACCGCGGTCGCGGCCCGGGGCACGGCCGTCATCCCGCCGCGCCCAGGCCGGCGGACGCGGCGTCGAGCAGCACGCTCCGCACGTCCGCCACACCGGCGACGTCGCGCACCGCCGGTCCGGAGAGCGGGACGAAGTCGTCCGCACTGTAGGAACCGGAGCCGTGGACGACGACCTCGTCCGCCTGGACGAGACCGCGGTCGATGCCGTTCAGCACCCCCGTCATCACCATGACCAGGGACCATTCGCGCAGGGCGCGCGGGTCCGCCGGCAGCGCGGTGCCGGCCCGGGCGAGCAGGGCGCGGATCTCGCCGTAGCGGCCGAGGCACTCGTGGAGCGAGACCACCACGCCGCCTCCGCCGTTGCCGCGGATGAGTCTGTTCATGGCCGCGGAGGTGGCGGGGGCCCGCGTGTAGAAGGTGGTCTCGAGGTCTTCCCCGGTGCTGAAGGTGGTGCGGGGATAGTGCGGGTCCTCGTCCTGGTGGTGGAGGCCCGTGTCCGGATCGAACCGGTAGGCGGGTGCCGGGGTGCCGTACAGGCT
The DNA here is from genome assembly GCF_040613075.1 of Streptomyces sp. NPDC006314. Taxonomy (NCBI): domain Bacteria; kingdom Bacillati; phylum Actinomycetota; class Actinomycetes; order Kitasatosporales; family Streptomycetaceae; genus Streptomyces; species Streptomyces sp. NPDC006314. The sequence continues at coordinate 163,823 of NZ_JBEXRL010000003.1, forward strand.
CTGCACCATGTCGGGCGTGGCCAGATGCTGGACGAGGAAGTACTGCGGGGGCCGGGCCCGTGCGGGCGACAGCGTGGTGCCGAAGTGGTGGCCGAGGAGCCCGAAGGCGCTGGACACGGCATGCGCGTGGACGCGTACCGCCCCGTTGTCGGCGGGTAGTACCGCGTCCTCGGCGAAGGCCCGGACGGCGTCCGCGGAACGGTAGTTGTCCAGTTCCAGGGTGTGCCACAGGCGGAAGCCGTACCGCGCGAACAGCTCCGGGGCGGACTCCTCCAGTGCCCGCAGGACGACGGTCTTCACATGGCCGGGGTGTTCGCCGTCCAGTACGCACACGGGGTTGCGGGCGGCGAGGTTCGGATCGTCGGCCAGATGGGACGCCCACAGTTTCGGTCGCGCGGCATCCGGGACCACCGTGACGATGCGCAGGCGTTCCGGGTCGGCGAGCCCGGTGCGGTAGGCCCGCAGCACCGCGTCACGCAAGGCCGTCGCCTTGTTGGCGGACGACGGCGTGAAGATCATCACCGCTTCCCCGGTGCGGTCGATGTGTTCGACGGCGCGGGCCACGATGACGTGCGAGGCGAGACTCTTGACCGTCCGGGTACCGGGGTTGCCCATGAGGTCGAGCAGATGCAGCCGGACGGGGCCGACGGTGCCGAGTCCGGCGAAGCGGAAGTCGGTCGCGGCGAAGAACTCGCTGAGCCGCTCGGACGGCTCGGGCAGGGCGAACGCCGGCGCGAAGTCCGCCGTCGGCGGCCGTCCGGCCGCGACGGCGGCCAGGGCTCGGCGAATGCCTTCGCCATGCTCCGTAAGGACATTGACCGAGGCTGTCGAAGCCTCGGCGACGCTGTGGTTCATGCCGCTCCTTGGAAGCGTAGGAGGTGGCTGTGCAGCGGAGTCAGGACCAGCTGACGGGGAACCGGTGGAGACCGAAGGTCCGCTCCTCGTAGCGGAAGGGGAGGTCCTCGGGGTCTCCCAGGACCCGCAGGTCCGGGAGGCGTTCGAAGAGCCGCCGGTACGCGATCTCCAGTTCGGCCCGGGCGAGGTTGTGTCCCAGGCACTGATGAACGCCGTAGCCGAAGGCCAGATGGTTGCGGCGGCCACGGTGGACGTCGAGGACAGCGGGGTCGGTGAAGACCCGCTCATCGTGGTTGGCCGAGGCACCCAGCACGAAGACGCCCTCGCCGGCGCGTATGGTCTGCCCACCGATGGGAATGTCCTCGGTCGCCACCCGGGCGAGGGCCACCCAGTCGACGATCGAGTGGTAGCGGAGCAGTTCCTCGACCGCCGATGGCCACAGCCCGGGGTCGGCGCGCAGTGCGGTGAGCTGCTCCGGATTGCGGAGCAGGGTGTACACCCCGAGCGGGATCATGTTGGCCGTGGTCTGATGGCCGGACACCAGCAGCAGGAAGGCGATGCCCGCCAGCTCCTCGTGGGTCGGTCCGCCGGACGTGTGCCGGTCCCTGACGAGGCGGCCGAGCAGATGGTCGCCGGGATCCCGCTCGGCCCGGTGCGCCAGCTCCCCCACGTAGCCCCGGATCTCCTTGAACGCGGCCTCGGCCTCCTCGGGGTGGGTGAGGCCCTTGGCCATCCTGCGGGTCCGTTCCTGGAAGAAGTCCCGGTCCTCGTAGGGGACGCCGAGCAGCCGGCACATCACCAGCGAGGCGACGGGCATCCCGAAGTCCTCGACCAGGTCGGCCTCGTGGCGGCCCGACAGCTCATCCAGGACCTCGTCGACCACGGCGCCGATGGCCGGGCGCATGGCGCGGACCCGTCGCATGCCGAACTCCGAGGCCAGCATGCGCCGGTAGCGGTCGTGTTCCGGGGGGTCCATGTCGATGAAGTCACCGGGGAGCGTGCCGCGCGGCGACCCGGCCGCGTCCGCGAACGGGTGTCCCGGCCGCTGCGGTTCGGAGCTCATCGCCGGATGGGTGAGCACCTGCTGCGCCTCGGCGTGCCGGGTCACCAGCCACACGGTCCGGTCGCGGAACGTCGCCCGCACGAGAGGAGCCCGGGCCCGCAGTTCCTCGTACTCGGGCGGGGGTGCGTGGGGGCAGCGCCGGGTCATCGGGAAGCCGGGCCGCAGCTCGTCGTCCACTGCGTGCTCCCGCGGCCGTGAGTCGCGTACGTGTGTCATGGCGTTCCGTCCGGTGTGTCGTTGTCCGGCAGCTCACGCATGCGGACCAGCGGGGAGAAGAGCAGGGGGAGCGTGGAGAGCACGAGCCCCGCGGCACCGGACCACACCGCCGCACGCACGCCGAACACTTCGCCGACGGCGCCGCCGAGCAACCCGCCGAGCGGCATGGCACCCCACACGAGGAAGCGCATGGTGGCGTTCATCCGGCCCAGCATGTCCTGCGCCGTGGTGGCTTGGCGGAAGCTGATCTGGCTGACGTTGTAGACCACCACCCCGACCGAGACGAGGAAGGAACCCACGACGAAGAAGACGACTCCGGCGCCCGCGGTGGTCAGCGGGATCAGCAGCGCGAACGGCTGGAAGAGCAGGGGCCCGAGCCAGATGACCCGGGCCGAGCCGACCCTCTTCGTCAGCGGTCCGACCAGGGCGCCGCCGCACAGGCCCCCCACGGCGCCCGCGGCCAGCAAGGCCCCGTAGGCTCCGGGTGACAGCCCGATCTCCTGGACGAGGAAGAGCGCCTGGACGGCGAGGAGCGCCGAGAACGCCAGGTTCGCGACGGCCGAGCGGAGCGCGATGAGCCGGAGGATGCGGTCGCCGAACACAAGACGCAGCCCCGCTCGGATGCCCTGCACCAGGCTCGGCCGGTCGGCGGGGGAATGCACCGGCTCCCGTGCGTGAATCCGGCTCAGCAGGAGCGCGGAGCCCAGGAAGCTGATCGCGTCGGCGATGACCGCGACGGGTGCCGTGAGCAACGCGACCAGCCAGCCGCCGACGCTCGGACCCACCACCTGGGCGCCGGACCGGGTGATCTCCAACTTGCCGTTGGCGTCGACCAGTCGGTCACGGCCGATCAGGGCGGGCAGATAGCTCTGGCTGGCGATCTCGAAGAAGACGGTGGCGACACCGGCACCGAGCGCCACGGCGTAGAGCTGAACGAGGGTGAGCACGTCGAACCAGGCGGCGACGGGGACGGAGAGCAGGAGCGCCGCCCGTACGAGATCCGCCGTGATCAGCACGGGTCTGCGGCGCATCCGGTCCACCCACACGCCCGCGGGCAGGCCTATCAGCGCGAAGGCCGCGGTTTGCGCGGCACCCAGCAGACCGACCTCGAAGGCGCCGGCGTGCATCGTCAGGATGGCGACCAGCGGCAGCGCCACGAGGCCGATCTGCGAGCCGGCGACGCTGATCGACTCGGCCCCGAACATCAGCCCGAAGTCTCGGTGTCTCAGCAGACTGCGCCGCGCGGCAGCCTCAGCTTTCATACCGGGCCCGCGGGCAGCGTGAGTGCCCGCACCTGGTCCGCGACCCGGGAACGGAGCGTCACGTACGGCCTGCCGTAGCAGTCCCTGGTGAACTGGATCGTCCGCTCGACCGTCCAGCCGGCGAACCGGAACTCTCCGGCGCCCACCGGGACCAGGGCGAACGCAGGTTCCCCGGAGAAGGACAGCACCAGCCGCCCCTCGTGCACGTCGACGGTGACCGTCCGGGTCCGCGGCGAGGTGAGGAAGGCTCCGTCGGGTTCGTCGAAGGCGGTGAACGAGTCCGGGATCTGGAAGGTGCAGCGGTGCTCCCTCAGCTCCTCCGGGGTGACGTGCACGTCCGGCGGCGACAGGAGCGTGTGCTCGAGCACTCTCGGCGTCCGGAACCCGGCCGGGAACAACTGCAGCAGTTCCCGGGTGGGTTCGCAGTCGATGACCAGGTGAACGCGGGTGATGTCATCGTCGTTCCGCACCAGATGCGGGCGGGTGAAGTCGGCGTACCAGAACTCCCCGGGCTGCCAGCGGTGTGTGGTCCCCTCGATGGTGAGCACGGCACCGGGTGTGGTGATCAACGGCACGTGCAGGCGCACGATCCCCCAGGGCAGGCCGTACTTGGTGTCGTTGTGCAGGGGGCTGGCCGCGCCGGGGCCCAGCGACTGGAGCCTGACGCAGCGCAGCGGAGCCGGCAGGTGCTTCAGCAGCAGGGCCATGTGCGGAGCCCTGGCGAGCAGGGGGGTGTCGGCGAAGTCGTCGAGCGCGGGCCCTCCGGGGTCGGCTCGGCCCGGGTCGCCGCCGACACTGCGCAGCGGGAGTTTGCGCCAGTCCACGTCGACGCCGGGGCGGAGTCCGTCGCCGCTGATGATCTGCGGCGACAGCCACTGGATGCTCCGCAGGGCGTCGAGGTCGGCGAGCAGCCCTTCCGTGTCGAAGTGCGGGGTGAGCATGGCCGTTGCGGGCAACTCGGCCAGGATCGGGGCCTGCGGCCACGGCTCGAGTTCACTCATGGGTGTCGTTTCTCCACGCGGTCAAAGTGATCGGAAACCGCTCCGGGTAGCGGAGGGTGGCACGGGCCTCGCGACACACCGTCCCGGCCCGGCGCACGGTTCCGGGCAGGTCCAGGAGGCTGGTGAGCAGGCCTCGCAGCACTACCTTGGCGAGCAGGGTGCCGGTGCACGCGTGGGGGCCGCGCCCGAAGGCCAGATGCTGGTTGGGTCGGCGGTCGGGTACCAGCGCGTCCGGGGTGGCGAACTGTGCGGGATCCCGGTTGGCGGAGCCGATGAGGGCCAGGACCGCCTGCCCGCGGGCGATCCGCACCCCGCCGAGGTCGAGGTCCTCCACGCATGCTCTGCTCGTGCCCTGGATCGGGCTGTCGTACCTGATGAGCTCGTCGATGCAGCTGTCGAGCAGCCCGCGGTCGCGACGCAGCCGCTCGATCAGCTGCGGCTGGTCGAGAAGAGCGAGCAGGGCATTGGCGGCGGCCGACACGGTCGTACTGAATCCGGCCAGAAACAGCACTCGCCCGGTGCTCCAGACGACGCCTTCCGGTACACCCAGGTTCTTTCTCTCACGCAATGCGTGCCCCAGCATTCCGGGTGTGGATTCGTCAACGACCCAGGATTCCACCAGAGCGTCGATCTCCCGGCGGGCGGCAATGGCCGGCGGCAGCGCCTCGGGAACGAATCCGGCATCCATACCGCGCTCCACCGCGTCAGTCAGTGCGACGAAGGAGTCGGTGTCCGGCGTGTCCACACCGAGGAATCGACCGATAGCAAGGAGAACGACCGGCCGGGCGACTTCCCCCACGAAATCGAAGGGAACGTCCGGAGAGAATTTCCGGAGGATGGCTGCTGATTCGTCCGCCACCATGGCCTCGACACCGTCGAGATCCTGGTGGTGCAGTGCGTTCATGAAGAGATGCCGGACCGGCCCGTGCTCGGGCGGATCGAGGACCTGCAGGCTCGGGTGGTCCATCTCGGGCATGTCGTAGCCCGCCCGGCGCCAGTCGCTGGCGAACGCGGCCGAGTCACGGAGAATCCGCGAACACTCCCGATACCGCGTGAACACCCATGACTCGATCCGGTCGTGCCAGAAGACCGGCTGTGTCTCACGAAGCTCCGTGTAGAAGGCGTACGGATCCTCTATCAGCTCGGGTGACAACGGATCGTATTCCAGCATTCCGCGCTCTCCTTCGTCGCCTTCTCCTCAATGAAATTGACAACGGGGCCGGCTCGGCGAGCCGGCCCCGTGAATGCCATGATGGGTTTACCAGCAGTACTTCATGTTGTCCCCCAACTCGCGGTTCGGTTTTTCAAGGCACCATCATCAAATCAATGTCCCGAGCATGGGTCAACGGAGTCGACGGTAGGTAAAACCCCCTCTTGTCGCGGCACAATGCTCCGTGGTATGCACGACGGTGCGCGGGCAGAAAAAATGCCGGACGGGCTGGTTTTCTCCAGCCCGTCCGGCATTTTTCGGACACTTCCCGGTGCCGATCGCCCGCCGGATTCAGGCAGCGGGGGCCCCGCCCTCCTGCTCGAACTCCACCTGGGTGTTCCACTCCCGCTTGGAGGACTGCCAGCCGTCCTCGTCGTGGCCGAGACGCCAGTAGCCGGAGACAGACAGCTGCTCGCGCGGGATGCCGCGCTCCACCCGGAGCAGCCGGCGCAGCTCCTTCACGAAGCCCGCCTCGCCGTGCACGAAGGCGTGCACGCGGCCGTCCGGGAACTCGAGCGCACGTACCGCCTCGACCAGGGCCGCGCCGACGGGGCGCTCTCCCCGATGCAGCCAGGTAACCTCCGCGTCACCGGCGAACTTCTGCTCCTCCTCGGGCCCCGCCACCTCCAGGAAGACCTGTGCCCGGGCGCCCGCGGGCAGCGCCTCCACCGCGGCGGCGACGGCGGGCAGGGCGCTCTCGTCGCCCGCGAGCAGGTGCCAGTCGGCACCTGCGTCGGGGGCGTAGCCGCCACCCGGGCCGGAGAAGCGCAGGATGTCACCCTCCTGAGCCCGCATCGCCCAGGGCCCGGCCACGCCCTCGTCCCCGTGCACCACGAAGTCGATGGTCAGCTCGCGGCTGACGGCGTCCCAGGAACGGACGGTGTACGTACGGGACACCGGCCACTGCTCGCGCGGCAGCTCCGCGCGGATCTGCTGCAAATCGAAGGGCTCCGGGTAGGTCACTCCGGGCGCCGGGAACAGCAGCTTCACATAGTGGTCCGTGAACTCGCCCCCGGCGAAGGCACGCAGGCCCTCGCCGCCGAGGACCACACGCTGCATGTGCGGGGTGAGGCGCCGGCTGCGCACCACTCGGCCGATGTGGAGGGGCCGGGCCCTGCGCTGCGGTCGTTCCGCCATGACAATCTCCCCCGTGTAATGGCCTGTTGAAGAACTTAGGTCTGCCTAAGCTAGCACCCGCGGCCGCCCCGGAAGGGAGACTGCCAGCGCATCGCCCTGACTGTTGCGCCGGCCGCCCGGATCACCATCCCCCGACACAGTGCAGATCGTTTCAGCAGGTCGCAGCCCCCGTCTCCCGCCTCGGAGCGCCGGCCACCAGGGCTACACGGCCATCAAGGGCGCGTCTTTCCTCCATTTGAGCGCCTTGTCGAAGCTGACCACCGTCCCGCCCCGGCCGGGCTTGGCGCCGATGTGGACGTGGTCGGCGAGTTCCCGGATGAGACAGAGCCCGCGGCCGTGCTCGGCGTCCGGGCGGGCGGGCCGGACCTCCGGGACGCGCGCCAACCCGGGTCCGGAATCGGCCACTTCGATACGGCACTTCTCGCCGTCGAGGTAGGCGGTCACCCGGTACGCCTCCGAGACGCCGCCGGATGCCCCGGGCCCGCCGTGCTCCACGGCGTTGGCGCAGGCCTCGCTCAGTGCGACGGACAGGTCGTAGGAGATCTCCGGGTCGACGCCCGCCGTCTCCATGGTGCCGATCAGCAGGCGCCTGGCGAGGGGCACGCTCGCGGCCTCGCGGCGCAGATGGAGTGACCACCAGATGCTCATGCTCCAGCCTCCTGGCCGCGGCTCGACATACCGTTACCTATTGCCGTCCGTAAGGACCCGTAAGCACTCCGTCGACGTGACGCCGCCCATACGGGCGATGCGCCCAGGGAGGAATCGGTGTATGAGGGACGCCTCCGGCGACCTGCCGGATGCCGCCGGTGAGGGCAGTGCGATGATGAGCCCGCCATGACTGCCCCCCACCCACGCACGGCGCGTCCCGGAGCCGGGCTCCGGATCCTGCGGGCCGCGGTGTTCGCCGCGGTCTGCGTCGTGCTGGCCGCGGCCGGGCACACACTGGCCTCCTGCGCGCGCGTGCCGCTGTGGACGCTCGGCGCGGGCTTCCTCGGCTCCCTGCTGCTCGTGGCACCGCTCACCGGGCGGACCCGCTCGCTGCCGGGCATCGCCGCGCTCCTCGCCCTCGGCCAGACCGCCCTGCACACGCTGTTCGGGCTGGGTCAGCACGGGGTGGCGGCCATGGCCTCCGGTGGAATGCCGAGGGGCCCGGCGGACGGGTCGCTGAGCAACGCCGCGCTCGTCGAGCGGGCCGCCCGGCTCGTGTGCGGGTCCACCCCGTCGGTGCTCACCCCCGGACAGGCCTACCGTCTCCTGCTCGACGCGCACCTCATCGACTCCTCGGGCCGGGCGGTGGGCGCCATGCCGGCCATGCATCACATGGCCGACCCCACCGGCCCCTCGGCCTCGCTGCTGCCCTCGCTGCCGATGCTGCTCGGCCACGTCCTCGCGGCCGTCGCCGCGGGCTGGCTGCTGCGCCGGGGCGACCTCGCCGTACTGCGACTGGTCGAACTGTCGGCGCACGGGGTCGCCGAGAGGGCGCTCGTACGATCCCTGCGCGGGGCGCTCGCGCTGGCGCACGCTTTGTGCGCCGGGCTGTTGCCCGCCCTCGAGCCCGGCCCGCGCGGCTGTCGTACCGCCCGGGACGAGGCACCCGCCCCGCACACCACCGCACTCCAGCACACGGTGATCCGGCGCGGCCCGCCCGCGGCCTTCCTCCTCGCCGCCTGACGCGACGCGACCTCCACCGCACGGATCCGGAAACGGAGAGCCGGACGAGAGGGACGCCGTCATGCGGCACGCGCGCGTGCGCACTCACCGAGTGCACAGCCACGCGCACGCGTATTCCTCAACATCACCGGACCTCACTCACAGTGGAGTGCACCTGCCATGCAGGCTTCTCGCATCGCTTCTCGTGTCGCCGCCGCCACCGCCGTCGCGGGCTCGGCCGTTCTCGCCCTGTCCGTCCCCGCCTTCGCGCACGTCTCCGTGCAGCCCGAGGGGACCGCGGCCAAGGGCGGCTGGGCGGTCGTCGACTTCAAGGTTCCCAACGAGCGCGACAACGCCTCGACGACCAAGCTCGAGGTGAACCTCCCGACCGACCACCCGCTGGCCTCGGTCATGCCCGAGCCGGTCCCCGGCTGGACCGCGAAGGTCACCAAGTCCAAGCTGGACAAGCCGCTGACGATGCACGGCGAGAAGATCGACGAGGCTGTCACCAAGGTCGTCTGGACCACCGACGGCAAGGGCATCCAGCCCGGCTTCTTCCAGAAGTTCCCGCTCTCCGTCGGCGCCCTGCCCGAGGACACCGACCAGCTCGTCTTCAAGGCGATCCAGACGTACTCCAACAAGGAGGTCGTGCGCTGGATCGAGGTGCCGCAGGAGGGCCGGGAGGAGCCGGAGAACCCGGCCCCGGTGCTGGAGCTGTCCGCCGCCACCGACGACCACCACGGCGCGGCGGGTGCCAAGGACGACTCCGACGAGACCGACGGCAAGACCGGGGAGACGGCCGCCGCCGAGGAGTCGGAGGGCGGCAGTGACACCACCGCACGCGTGCTCGGCGTGGTCGGCATCGTCGTCGGCGCCGCGGGCGTGGCCTACGGCGTCCTCGCGGGCCGCCGCCGGACCGCCGCCTGACCCACCGTTCCGCACGGGCGCAGGGGGTCGTGCGACGCTGTCGTACGACCCCGGCGCGCGCCGGAGTTCTCACATCTGGGACATTTCTCCATGCACAAGAAGACGTTCGCCGCGGCGGCGCTGCTCGCCGCCGCCGCTCTGCCCCTCTCCGCCTGCGGCAGCGGGAACGACGGCAGGTCACCGGTCGCCGTGGTCTCGGAGGAGTCCGACTCGGGCAAGGCCGCCACCGTCCTCGACCGGCCGTTCGAGAAGCCCGACCTCGTCCTCACCGACACGCACGGCGAGAAGTACGACCTCCGCAAGGAGACCAAGGGCCACCCGACGCTGGTCTACTTCGGCTACACGCACTGCCCCGACATCTGCCCGACGACGATGAGCAACATCGCCGTCGCCAAGAAGGCGCTGCCCAAGGCCGGGCAGAACGACCTCAGGGTCGTGTTCGTCACCACCGACCCCGGCCGTGACACCCCCGCCGAGCTGGGCAAGTGGCTCAAGGGCATCGACCCGCGGTTCATCGGCCTGACCGGCGACTTCGCCACGATCCAGGCCGGTGCCCGCTCCGTCGGCATCTCCGTGGAGCCGACGACCAAGGACAAGAAGGGCAAGCTCGTCTCGGTGCACGGCACGCAGGTCATCGCGTTCTCCCCGAAGACCGACGGCGGTTACGTCCTCTACGGCGAGGACACCACGGTCGACGACTACACCAAGGACCTGCCCAAGCTCGCCGAGGGAGCGAAGCCGTGAGGCGTGCCGTCCTGACCACGGCCGCCCTCACCGGTGCCCTCGCCCTCGCGGGCTGCTCAGGGTCCGGCTCCGGCTCCGGTAAAGCAGACCTGTCCGTCAGCTCCCCCTACATGCCCCAGCCGGTCTCCGCCGACATGGCCGCCGGCTTCCTGACGATCACCAACAAGGGCGGGGCGAAGGACGAGCTGACCTCGATCACCAGTGACGTCGCCGGCCAGGTCACCCTGCACGGCACCGTCGGCGGCGCCATGACGGAGAAGACCTCCTTCGCCATACCGGCCCACGGTCGACTCGTGTTCGAAAGCGGGGGCAACCATCTGATGTTCGAGAAGCTGAAGCACAAGCCGAAGCAGGGCCAGACGGTCACCGTGAAGCTCACTTTCGCCAGGTCCGGACCCCTCACCGTCGAGATGCCGGTGAAGTCCGCCACGTACAACCCGACGACCGGCCACTGAGGGAGGGACCACCTTGACGCGGACCATCACCCCCCGCCTGCGGACCCTGGTGCTGCTGTTCCTCGCCGTCACCGGCGCGCTGCTGGCCGGCGCCGGACCGGCCTCCGCGCACGCGGCACTGACCGGCAGCGACCCCGCGCAGGGGGTGGTGGTCACGAAGGCGCCCACCCAGGTGTCGCTCACCTTCTCCGAGAAGGTGGCGATGAGCGACGACTCCCTGCGCGTGCTCGACCCCAAGGGCAAACCGGTCCAGCGGGGCGGACCCGCCAACGTGAGCGGGACGACCTACGCCGTGCGGCTCAAGAGCGGACTGGACAAGGGCACCTATACGGTCACCTACCAGGTCGTCTCGGCCGACAGCCACCCCGTCTCCGGCGCCTACACCTTCTCCGTCGGGGCGCCCTCGCAGACCGTCGTCTCCGCTGCCGGGCCGGCCGCGGGCGGCGGAGTCGTGGGCGGGCTCTACGCGTTCGGCCGGTATGTGTCCTACGCCGGCTTCCTCGCGCTGGCGGGCGGCGCGGCCTTCGTGCTCCTCTGCTGGCAGCGCGGCGCGGGCGTACGGGCCGTGCAGCGGCTGGTCGTCGGCGGCTGGCTGGCGCTCACCGCGGCCACCCTGTGGCTGCTGGTCCTGCGCGGCTCGTACACCACCTCGGGCAAGGTCGCCGACGTCTTCGACCTCGATCTGCTCGGCCAGGTCCTCCAGACGAAGACCGGTGCCGCGCTGGTCTCCCGGCTGCTGCTGCTCGCCGCCGCCGCGCTGTTCGTCGCCGTCCTGTTCGGCGCCTACCACCGGCGCGAGGACGGCCAGGAGAAGCGTGACCTGACGTTCGGGCTCGCCATCGGCGGGTTCGTCGTCGCCGCCGGGCTCGCGTCCAGCTGGGCGATGGCCGAGCACGCCTCGGTCGGACTCCAGGCGGGCATCGCCATGCCGGTCGACGTCGTCCACCTGCTCGCCGCCGCCGCGTGGCTGGGCGGCCTCACCGCTCTCCTGGTCGCCCTGTACCGGGCACCCGCCGAGGCCCCGGTCGAGGCGACCGCCGTGCGGCGCTTCTCCCGGCTGGCCTTCGGCTCGGTCATCACGCTCGTCGCCACCGGCACCTACCAGTCCTGGCGGCAGCTCGGCTCCTGGTCGGCGTTGACCGGCACCGGGTACGGGCAGCTGCTGCTGGTCAAGATCGCCCTGGTGGCGGTGCTGGTCGGCGTCGCCTCGACATCACGGCGGTGGACGGGGCGGCTCGGCACGGCCGCGACGGCCAAGATCACAGGGGCGGAGAGGGAGCGGGTGGCCTCCGCCATGGCCAAGCAGAGCTCCGATGCGGGCCAGGGGGCGAAGGCGGCGGCCGTCGCCGGTGACGGCGAGGTGACCGGTACCGGGGGCTCCCAGCGGGCCGCCCAGCTCGCCCGGCAGCGGGCCGCGATCGACGCCGCCCGGCAGAAGCGGCTCAGGGAAGCCGACCCGGACCGCTTCGGACTGCGCCGCTCGGTGTTCGCCGAGGCCGGAGTCGCGGTCGTCCTGCTCGCCGTCACCACCGCGCTGACGCAGACCGAGCCGGGCCGCACCGAGCAGGAGGCCAGGGCCGTCACGTCCTCTTCCTCCAGCTCGTCGTCCTCCCCGTCCGGGGCGCTGACCCTGGACATGCCCTTCGACACCGGCGGCACCGACGGCAAGGGTGTCGTCAGCGTCGACCTCGACCCCGCGCGCGTGGGCGGCAACGAGATGCACGTGTACGTCCAGCGGCCCAACGGGCGGGCCTTCGACGTCCCCGAGGTGAAGGTCTCCTTCACCCTCGAGGCGAAGAAGATCGGCCCGCTTCCCGTGAACCCCGACCACCTCGCCACCGGCCACTGGTCGGCGAACGGAGTGCAGATCCCCATGGCCGGCGACTGGAAGATCGCCGTCACCGTGCGCACCTCCGACATCGACCAGGTGACCGTCTCCAAGAACGCTCAGATCGGCTGAACGACACCATGCCCGACCAGTCCATCCCGGAGGCCCGTACGCCCGAGTCCGCGGTGCGGGCGCCCGTCCCCGACAGCGGCCGCGGCGTCTCCCGGCGCGCGCTGCTCGGCACCGCGGGGGCCACCGGGCTCGTACTCGGCACGGCCGGCGGGGCAGTGGGCTATGCCGCCGCGCCCGCCCAGGCCACTCCGCTGACCTCGGTGGGCTCCGACCGGGTGACGTTTCACGGGAAACATCAGCCCGGCATCACCGAGAGACTTCAGGCCCGCGGACATCTCGTGGCCTTCGACCTGACGGCGGGCGCGGGCCGCAAGGAGGCGGCTGCCCTGCTGCGCCGCTGGTCGGCGACGGCCGAGCGGCTGATGGCGGGCGAGGCCGCCCCGCACGACGACACCGGCGTGGCCCGGGACGCGGGCCCCTCCTCGCTGACGATCACCTTCGGCTTCGGGCACAGCTTCTTCGGCAGGACCGGCCTGGAGAAGCAGCGGCCGGCCGCCCTGGACCCGCTGCCGGACTTCTCCTCCGACCACCTCGACAAGGCGCGCAGCGACGGTGATCTGTGGGTGCAGATCGGCGCGAACGACGCCCTGGTCGCCTTCCACGCCCTGCGCGCGATCCAGAAGGACGCCGGCTCGGCCGCGCGGGTGCGCTGGCAGATGAACGGCTTCAACCGCACTCCGGGCGCCACCGCCCACCCCATGACGGCCCGCAACCTCATGGGCCAGCTCGACGGCACCCGCAACCCCAAGCCGGCCGACTCCGACTTCGAGAAGCGGATCTTCGTGCCGGCCTCGGGCGGACCCGCGTGGATGGCGAACGGCTCCTACGCCGTCGTACGCCGCATCCGGATGCTCCTGGACGACTGGGAGAAGCTGTCGCTCTCCGCTCAGGAGCAGGTCATCGGACGCCGCAAGGCCGATGGAGCGCCGCTGTCCGGGGGCGACGAGACGACCGCGATGGACCTGGACAAGACCGACGCCAAGGGCGAGTACGTCGTCCCGGTCAACGCGCACGCCCGGATCACCCGGCCCGACCGGAACGGCGGCGCGGCGATGCTGCGGCGCCCGTTCTCCTACCATGACGGGATCGACGCGGACGGCACGCCCGACGCCGGTCTGCTCTTCATCTGCTGGCAGGCGGACCCGCTGCGCGGCTTCGTACCGGTGCAGCGCAAGCTCGACCGGGGCGACGCGCTGTCGCAGTACATCCGGCACGAGGCGAGCGGGCTGTTCGCCGTGCCGGGCGGAGCGGCGAACGGCGAATACGTGGGTCAGCGGCTCCTGGAGGGCTGATCCGGATGCAAACCACCCGGACGGGTGGCTGTCGTGAGATGGATACGCCGGGCCGCGGTGCCGCCATTAGGGTGAGGACATGCCAGCGAGCTATGCGTATCTCGGCCCGGAGGGCACCTTCACCGAAGTGGCCCTGCGGACACTCCCGGAAGCGGCCACCCGGGAGCTGCTCCCGTATGTGTCGGTGCAGTCCGCGCTGGACGCGGTACGGGCCGGCGAGGCCGAGGCGGCGTTCGTACCGATCGAGAACTCCGTCGAGGGCGGCATCACCACCACCCTGGACGAGCTGGTCGCGGGCGAACCACTGATGATCTACCGCGAGGTGCTGCTGTCGATCACCTTCGCGCTGCTGGTCCGGCCGGGCACGAAGCTCTCGGACATCAAGACGGTCTCCGCCCACCCGGCGGCCCAGCCGCAGGTGCGCAACTGGCTGCGCGGGCACCTCCCGGACGCCACGTGGGAGTCGGCCGCCTCCAACGCGGACGCCGCACGCCTGGTCCAGGAGGGCCGGTACGACGCCGCCTTCGCGGGCGAGTTCGCCGCCGCCCGGTACGGCCTCGAGGCCCTGGAGACCGGGATCCACGACGCGGAGAACGCGCAGACCCGGTTCGTGCTGGTCGGTCGTCCGGCCCGGCCCGCCGCGCCGACCGGCGCCGACAAGACCTCGGTGGTGCTGTGGCAGCGCGACGACCACCCCGGCGCCCTGCGCGACCTGCTCGGCGAGTTCGCCTCGCGCGGTATCAACCTCATGCTGCTGCAGTCCCGGCCGACGGGTGCCGGTATCGGCAATTACTGCTTCTGCATCGACGCCGAGGGCCACATCTCGGACCGGCGGATGGCAGAGGCGCTGATGGGGCTGAAGCGGATCTGTCTCCAGGTGCGCTTCCTCGGCTCCTACCCGCGCGCCGGCATCGCGCCGGACGAGGCCCGGCCGACGCTGCCGGGGACGTCGGACGAGGCGTTCATGGCGGCGGCGGACTGGGTGGCCCGCTGCCAGGACGGCCGTTTCTAGTCGGTCGTACCTGCGCATCCTCGTTATCCACAGACGTTATCCACAGGTGCCCTTCTCGACCTGGGGACAAGTCGACAAGGAAGCGCCATTCCGTCGACAAATCGCCGTACATCCCTCAGACGGGGCGGCCGTCACCCGAGTCACCCTTCGTCCACCCTTTTCCTTTGGTTCATCTTTTAGGGCGACCGTTTTCCACCCGAAAGTGGGCGTCGACGGGCTTTGACCGGGCAATTCTTCAGTCCGTTCGAGGCTACCGGAGTGATCCATTCCGAAATCCACAGACCTTCCACACAGCCTGTGGATAACTCTTCAGGGGGTGGGGATTCCTGTGGACAACCGGCACCCAAGTCCCGTTCCGCACAAGGGAATCCAGTCAACCGGGCGCCCGAGCCTGCCCCGCCCCAGGGAAGGTGACCCTTTCCCTTGACACGTTCGGCATATGACACATAACGGTACGTAAGCCGCGCCTCAGAACTCCCGGGAATAGCGATTCGTGAGCCGCAACCCCGCACCGGTAGCCTTGGCCCCGTGATTGACCTTCGCCTGCTCCGTGAGGACCCCGACCGTGTGCGCGCGTCCCAGCGCGCCCGTGGAGAGGACGTCGCGCTCGTCGACGCTCTCCTGTCTGCCGACGAGCGGCGCAGGTCCTCCGGCGTCCGCTTCGACGAGCTGCGTGCCGAACAGAAGCAGCTCGGCAAGCTGATCCCCAAGGCCTCCGGCGACGAGAAGGCCGACCTGCTCAAGCGGGCCGAGCAGCTGAAGGCCGACGTCAAGGCCGCCGACGCCGAGCGCGACACGGCGGACACCGAGACCCAGCAGCTGCTGCTCCAGCTCGGCAACCTCGTCCATCCCGACGTGCCCGTCGGCGGCGAGGAGGACTTCGTCACGCTGGAGACACACGGCACGATCCGCGACTTCGGTGCCGAGGGCTTCGAGCCCAAGGACCACCTGGAGCTGGGCCAGCTGCTCGGCGCGATCGACGTCGAGCGCGGCGCCAAGGTCTCCGGCTCCCGCTTCTACTTCCTCACCGGCGTCGGCGCCCTGCTGGAGCTGGCCCTGGTGAACGCGGCCATCGCCCAGGCGACCGCGGCCGGTTTCACCCCCATGCTCACCCCGGCGCTGGTGCGCCCCCAGTCCATGGCGGGCACCGGCTTCCTCGGCCAGGCGGCCCAGGACGTCTACCACCTCGACAAGGACGATCTCTACCTCGTCGGCACCTCCGAGGTCCCGCTCGCCGCGTACCACATGGACGAGATCATCGACGCGGACCGCCTCCCGCTGCGCTACGCGGGCTTCTCGCCCTGCTTCCGCCGTGAGGCCGGCTCGCACGGCAAGGACACCAAGGGCATCTTCCGCGTCCACCAGTTCGACAAGGTCGAGATGTTCTCGTACGTCACTCCCGAGGACTCCCAGGCCGAGCACCAGCGGCTGCTGGAGTGGGAGAAGCAGTGGCTGACCTCGCTGGAGCTGCCGTTCCGCGTCATCGACGTCGCCTCCGGTGACCTCGGCGCCTCGGCCGCCCGCAAGTACGACTGCGAGGCCTGGATCCCCACCCAGGGCAAGTACCGCGAGCTGACCTCGACCTCGGACTGCACCGAGTTCCAGTCCCGCCGGCTGTCCATCCGGGTCCGCGAGGGCAAGCAGGTCCGCCCGCTGGCCACGCTCAACGGCACGCTGTGCGCCGTACCGCGCACGATCGTGGCGATCCTGGAGAACCACCAGCAGGCCGACGGCTCGGTCCGCGTGCCCGAGGTCCTGCGCCCCTACCTGGGCGGCCGGGAGGTTCTGGAGCCGGTGTCCCGTTGAGCTTCCCGTACGGGCTGATCGCCACCGACCTCGACGGAACGCTCCTGCGCTCCGACGAGTCGATCTCGCAGCGCACCCGTGACGCGCTCGCCGCGGCCACCGCGGCGGGCGCCGCGCACATCGTCGTCACCGGCCGCGCGGTCCCCTGGACCCGGCACATCCTGGACGACCTCGGCTACGACGGCCTCGCCGTCTGCGGCCAGGGCGCCCAGGTCTACGACGCCGGAGCGCACCGCCTGCTGACCTCCGTGACCCTGGACCGGCAGCTGGCGGGGGTCGCCCTGGCCAAGATCGAGGCCGAGGTGGGACCGCTGTACCTGGCGGCCAGCCGCGACGGCCTCGACGGCGAGGTGCTGGTGGGGCCGGGATACGCGGTCACGGGCACCCTGCCCGCCATCCCCTTCACGGACGCGTCCGATCTCTGGACCGCGCCGCTGAACAAGATCTACCTACAGCATCCGACGCTGGGCGACGACGAGCTGGCGGAGGCCGCCCGGCAGGCGGCCGGGGGCTTCGTCACGGTGGCCATGGCGGGTGAGGGCATCGTGGAACTGCTGCCCCTCGGCCTGTCCAAGGCCACGGGGCTGTCGTTGGCGGCCCGCCGTCTCGGCCTGAAAGCGGACGACACCATCGCCTTCGGGGACATGCCCAACGACATCCCGATGTTCGCCTGGGCATCGCGGGGCGTGGCGATGGCCAACGCCCACGAGGAGCTCAGGGCGGTGGCCGACGAGGTGACGACCTCCAACGAGGAGGACGGCATCGCGGTGGTGCTGGAGCGGTTGCTGGGCTGAATCCCGGCTTCGGCGGAGGATGCACGTATCGAACGTGCGCGGGCTTTCCAGCCCGACCTTGCTTGCTTCTGATCCAACACAGCGCAAGCCAGTGCCTTACCACTCGGCCAATCCTCCGGGTGGGCGGCCCACGCGAGAGCGACCTCGCGTGCTCGAAGCGGCCGCCCCGGGCAGCTCCCATGGCTTCACGGAGGGGTAGCGATCACTCCGGAGCCGGCCTCGGGCTGCCCTGGCGGGAGCTGGGCGTACTGCCGTGCATGGGCACCGCCCACCTCCTCTCCCAGAACGCGGCGCCGGGACGATCCCGGCGGATGGGGCACAACCACTGTGCCCCGCCGCCGAGTCGGACGCCACCGAATAAGAGGGCTGCCCGCCGGCGGCCTACTCCTCGCCCGCCAGCGTCAGGGATCGCAGCTTCTGGCCGGCGTACCAGGTGGCCAGGACGGTGACCGCCACCAGCAGCACGGTGGCCGTCGGCAGGCCCACGTCGGAGGTCACCAGATCCCCGCCGGCCATCTTGTGGGCGACGGCGAGCGACCACTGCTGGACGCTCAGCGTGCGCGCGCCGGGCACCAGGGAGCCGAACAGTGCCTCCCAGACCAGCGCGTAGACGAGTCCGAAGACCACCGCGTGCCGGGAGACCGTGCCCAGTAGCAGGAACAGGGCCGAGTAGGCGATGGAGGAGACCAGCGCGGCGACCGTGTAGGCGACGGCGATCTGCTGGCCGTTGCCGTTCAGGACGAGACCCGCGATCAGGGTCGGCACCGCCGAGAAGACCATGGTCACGGCGATGGCGACGATGAGCTTGGTGAGGATGATCGTGGGCCGCTTGAGCGGCTTGGACAACAGGTAGACGACGGAGCCGTCGTCGATCTCCGGGCCGATCGCGCCCGTACCCGCGATGACGCCGATGATCGGCACCATGGTGGCGAGAGCGAAGCCGCCGAGGACGTCGGAGGCCGTCTGGTCGTCGGCTCCGGTCAGGCCGCGCACGGCCACGGAGATCACGATCAGCAGCAGGGGCAGCGCGCCGAGGATGAGGGCGCGGCGGCGGCCGAGCAGGGCTCGGTAGGTGAGCCGGGCGACGGTGGGGTCGTACATATTCGGCCTCCTACGCCGCGACCAGGTACGAGAAGACGGACTCGAGGGACTCGTCGGACGGCGAGACCGTGAGCAGCCGGATGCCGTGGTCCCTGGCGACCTTCGGCAGCAGGGCCGTGAAGCGGCCGAAGTCGACGGCCTGGATGCGCAGCGCGCCCTCGGTGACGTCGACCTCGATGCCGGATGTGGACGGGTCGGCGATCAGCGCGGCCGCGAGGGCGCGGTCGTCGCTGGAGCGCACCAGGTAGCGGTGCGGGCGGTCGGTCATCAGGCGGCGGATCCTGCGGAAGTCGCCGCTGGCCGCGTGCCGTCCGGCGACGACCACCTCGATGTGCCGTGCGAGCTGTTCGACCTCCTCGAGGATGTGCGAGGAGAACAGCACCGTGCGGCCCTCGTCGCCCATCTTCCGCAGCAGGTCCATCAGTTGCATGCGCTGGCGCGGGTCCATGCCGTTGAACGGCTCGTCGAGCAGTAGCAGCGAGGGATCGTGGACCAGCGCGGAAGCCATCTTCACACGCTGCCGCATGCCCTTGGAGTACGTGGAGATCTGCCGGTCCTGCGCATACTCCATCTCGACCGTGGCGAGGGCGCGTTGTGCCGCCTTGCCCCCGAGGCCGTGCAACTCGGCGTTGGCGACGACGAATTCGCGGCCGGTGAGGAAGTCGTACATCGCCTCGCGTTCGGGGACGATGCCGATGTGCCGGTAGATGGCCTCGTTGCGCCACACCGGCTGTCCGTCGAGGGTGACCGTGCCGGTGGAGGGGGCGAGGAAGCCGCCCATCATGTTGATCAGGGTGGACTTGCCGGCGCCGTTGGGGCCGAGCAGGCCGGTGACGCCGGGGCCGATGGTCATGGTGATGTCGTTGACGGCGACCACGTTGCCGAACCAGCGGGAGACGTGGTCGATGCTGAGCGTGGTCACAGTCCCACCTTCTGGTAGCGGCGGATCAGGAGGCCGTAGCAGGCCGCGATCAGGCCCAGGACGAAGGCGACGTACACCACGCCCTCGCCGCTGGACGGGCCGGCCCCGGGGAAGGAGGAGCTGCCGCCGAGCAGGGCGGACTGCACGCCGTCGATCAGCGTGACGGGCGAGAACAGGCCGATCCACGGCACGGTGCCGCTGCTGCCCTGGGCGTCCGCGATGGCCTGGAGGGTGGAGACCGCGCCATAGGAGATCGTCATCACGGCGATCACGGCGGCGATGCCGAAGCCGCGGCGCGGGGTGATGGCGGCGATGACCAGGCCGATGCCGGCGAAGAGCAGCGAGAGCAGAGCCACGGAGACCAGTCCCTGGGCGAATTCCTTGGTCTGGTGGGCGAAGCCCATCTTGGCGAGCAGTGAGCCCACGTACATCACCAGCAGCGGGACGCCGGTGAGCAGGAACAGGGCCGAGGCGAGCGCCGCGAACTTCGCCCGCACGTAGTCGGCCGTCTCGATGGGCCGCGAGAAGTACAGCGGTACGGTCTTGAAGCGCAGGTCGCGGGAGACGGACTGGGGTGCCTGCGCGGCGACGTACAGGCTGATCACGGCCTGCATGATGATCGCGTAACGGGTGTAGGACACCGGCAGTTCGTGCGCCTTGGTGGCGACCGCCACGGCCACCATGATGGCGGCGGGCACGCACATCACCGCGAACAGCAGCATCGGCAGCACCTTGGACTTCGCCGAGCGGCCGAGGCCGTAGGCGCCGCGCAGGGACTGCGAGTACAGGGAGCGGCGGGCGTAGGCGCGGCCGAGGCGCGGGCCGTCGTAGCCGCGGTATCCGATGTCGTGGATGCGGGTCTGGTCGCCGGTCGGCGAAGCCAGGGGATACTCAGCCGCCATGGCCGACGGCCTCCTTCCGCTGCTCGTCGCTGTTGGTGAACACCTCGGAGATGTGGTGCCGGCGCTGCTCCATGCGCACCAGCCCGAGGCCGAGGTCGGCCACCACGTCCCGGACGAGGTCGTACGTCTCCTCGCCCTCGGCGGTCAGCAGCAGGATGTGTCCGGCGCCGGGCAGTCCGCCCGCCTCGGCGTGGATGTCGACCCCGCGCGCGTGGAGCGCCTCGCGGACCGCGCGGGTGCCGTCGGGGTGGGTGTCGTTGTCGGTGACCTCGATCGCGAGGGTGGTCGTGGTCTGCGTGAAGTCGGTGGTGGAGCTGGAGCGCAGCAGCTTGCCGCCGTCGATGACGACGACGTGGTCGCAGGTGCGTTCCAGCTCGCCGAGCAGGTGGGAGGTGACCAGGACCGAGATGCCGAAGTCGGTGTGGATGCGGCGGATCAGGCCCAGCATCTCGTCGCGGCCGACGGGGTCGAGGCCGTTGGTCGGCTCGTCAAGGAAGACCAGCTGCGGGTCGTGCACCAGGGCCTGGGCCAGCTTCACCCGCTGCTTCATGCCGGTCGAGTAGCCGCCGATGGGGCGGTAGCGCTCCTCGTACAGACCGACGTGGCGCAGGGTGTCCGCGGTGCGCTCGCGCGCGGCGGTGGGCGGCAGGCCGGACATGCGCGCCATGTGGACGACGAACTCGGTGGCCGAGACGTCGGGCGGCAGGCAGTCGTGTTCCGGCATGTACCCGACACGCTCACGGATGGCGGCGCCCTTGGTGGCGACGTCGAGGCCGAGCACCTCGGCGCGTCCCTCCGTGGCGGGGGACAGACCCAGCAGGATCTTGATCAGGGTGGACTTGCCGGCGCCGTTGGCCCCGACGAGTCCGGTCACACCGGGCCCGATGTCCACGGACAGCCGGTCGAGCGCGGTCACCCGGGGGAACCGCTTGCTCAGGCTTTCGGTAGCGATCACAGTCACGTCTACGACGGTAGTGATCCGGACCACGCCGGTCGTCAGACCTCAGAGCCGTCTTCGCGTCAGACTCGAGTCGTACGGGGCCCTAAGGGATCCCCTGCCCGAGCGGTACCGGCGGCCCGCCCACCGTGCGTCCTCCACAGCCCTCACCCCCTATTGACGCCGCCTCTAACAACTGTCACATTCACCAGTGTCAAGTTACGGACACGTACCGCGGTCGACGGGACGGGGCGGCATGACGACGGCAGTGAACAGCGAATCCTCCGTTGAGCTACGGGGGTTCAGGCGGGTGCAGCGCCTCGCCTATGAATGCGCGGAGGCGGTCGCGGCGCGGCTGGAGCCGGGCGTGACCGAGCGCGAGGCGGCGCGGATGCAGCGGGAGTGGCTGCGCGAGCGCGGCGTGCGGGACTGGTTCCATCTGCCCTTCGCCTGGTTCGGGGACCGTACGGCGTTCGTGAACTTCCGCGTCCCGCTGCAGTTCTTCCCCACCGACCGCGCGCTGGCGCCCGGGATGCCGTTCATCCTGGACATGGCCCCGGTGTACGAGGGTTACACGGCGGACATCGGCTATTCGGGCTCGCTCGGCGCCAACCCGGTACAGGACCGGCTGATGGCCGACCTGGAGGCGCACCGGGAGCTGATCGTGCGCGAGGTGCGCGAGCGGCGCCCGCTGCGGGAGATCTACGAGGACGTGGACCGGCTCATGGTCAGCCAGGGCTACGCCAACCGGCACCGCGCCTACCCCTTCGGCGTGATCGCCCACAAGGTCGACCGGGTGAAGCAGCGCCGCTGGTCGCCCCGCCTCTTCGGATTCGGCGCACAGTCCCTGAAGGGCCTGGCCGCGGACGCGCTGCGCGGCCACCGCGAGGGCTGGTCACCGCTGTGGTCGCCGTACCGCTTCTCCGACCACCCGCCGCGGCCGGGCCTGTGGGCCGTCGAACCGCACCTCGGCTTCCGGGGTACGGGCGCGAAGTTCGAGGAGATCCTCGTGGTCACCGACTCCCGGGACCCCGAGGAGAGCGCGTTCTGGCTGGACGACGATCTGCCGCACGTGCGGCGCTGGGCGGAGGACAAGTGACACTGCGAGACGCGCGGGAGCGCTGGGTACGGACCGGCGGGGTCGAGCTGTGCGTGGCGGAGCTGGGCGACCCGGACCAGCCGACGGTGGTACTGGTGCACGGCTACCCGGACAGCAAGGAGGTGTGGTCGGAGGTCGCCGCCCGCCTGGCGGACCGCTTCCACGTGGTCCTCTACGACGTCCGGGGCCACGGCCGCTCCACGGCACCCCGGCCACTGCGCGGTGGCTTCACGCTCGCCAAGCTCACCGATGACTTCCTGGCGGTCGTGGACGAGGTCAGCCCGGACC
Source organism: Streptomyces sp. NPDC006314 (assembly GCF_040613075.1). Taxonomy (NCBI): domain Bacteria; kingdom Bacillati; phylum Actinomycetota; class Actinomycetes; order Kitasatosporales; family Streptomycetaceae; genus Streptomyces; species Streptomyces sp. NPDC006314. Next base: position 186,456 of record NZ_JBEXRL010000003.1, read on the forward strand.
GGCCGGTGCACCTCGTCGGACACGACTGGGGCTCGGTGCAGTCCTGGGAGTTCGTCACCATCGGCCGCACCGAGGGCCGTATCGCCTCCTTCACCTCCATGTCCGGGCCCTCGCTGGACCACTTCGGGCACTGGATCAACGCGCGCGTGAAGCGTCCGACGCCCCGCCGGATCGGGCAGCTCCTCGGGCAGGGAGCCAAGTCCTGGTACGTCTACCTGCTGCACACGCCCGTTCTGCCGGAGCTGGCCTGGCGCGGGCCGCTCGGCAAGCGCTGGCCGAAGATCCTGGAGCGGGTCGAGCGGGTCCCCGGCGGCGACTACCCGACGACCTCCCTGCCCACCGACGCGGCGCACGGCGCCTGGCTGTACCGGGACAACGTCCGGGCCCGGCTGCGCAGGCCGCGTCCGGACGCGTACGCCCACGCGCCCGTACAGCTCATCACGCCCCAGGGAGACGCGTTTCTCTCGGAGCGGCTCTACGACGACCTGGGGCAGTGGGTGCCGCGGCTGACCCGCCGCACGCTCCCGGCGAAGCACTGGATCCCGCGCACCCGCCCCGACCAGCTGTCGGCCTGGATCGGGGAATTCGTCATGTCCGTGGAAGGCGGCCGTCCCGCGCCGAAGGCCACCGGCCGCCATGCCGACCGGTTCGGCGGGCAGCTGGTCCTGGTCAACGGTGCGGGCAGCGGCATCGGACGGGCGACGGCGTTCGCGTTCGCGGAGGCCGGTGCGCGCGTGGTGGCCGTCGACCGCGATGCCGGGGCCGCGGCCCGCACCGCCGAGCTGTCCCGGCTGATCGGCGCCCCCCAGGCCTGGGCCGAGACGGCCGACGTCTCCGACGAGCAGGCCATGGAGAAGCTCGCGGAGAAGGTCCACCGCGAGTACGGCGTGCTGGATGTGCTGGTCAACAACGCGGGCATCGGCCTGTCGGGCTCCTTCTTCGCCACGACGACCGAAGACTGGCGCAAGGTCCTCGACGTGAATCTCTGGGGCGTGATCCACGGCTGCCGGCTCTTCGGAGCCCGCATGGCCGAGCGCGGGCAGGGGGGCCACATCGTCAACATCGCTTCGGCGGCGGCGTACCAGCCCTCCCGTGCCCTTCCGGCCTACAGCACCTCCAAGGCGGCCGTGCTGATGCTCTCCGAGTGTCTGCGCGCCGAACTCGCCGGCCAGGACATCGGGGTCAGCGCGATCTGCCCCGGCTTCGTCAACACCAACATCACCTCCACGGCCCGCTTCGCCGGTGTCGACGCGGCCGAGGAACGACGCCGGCAGAAGAGCTCGGCCCGCCTGTACGGCATGCGCAACTACCCACCGGAGAAGGTGGCCGAGGCGATCCTGGACGCGGTGACCCGCAACAAGGCGGTGGTACCGGTGACCCCCGAGGCCCGCGGCGCCCACCTCCTGTCCCGCTTCCTGCCGGGGACCCTGCGGCGGATAGCGCGGGTGGAACCGAGGTTGTGAGCGCGAGGGGACCTGCGCCGTCGTCCGTGGGGCCGTCTCCCCGCCAGCAGGGCCGGGGAGGCATGTCGCGCCGTTCCCCGCACCCTGGGAGCTTCGGCGAACGAGCGCAGCGGCGGCACCGCACCTGCGGTGGCTGCGGGCGGTCGTACCGCTGGGGCGGCGCCCGTCCCCAGGCAAAGCAGGCGCGGGCAAGCGGCCCGCCTCCCGCCCCCCTCGCCCACCAGCCAAGGACACCGAGCATGCCCGACCCCCCGGCCCGGAACACCTACCGCATCGAAGACCTGGCCCACCGCACCCGCACCACCGTAAGGACCATCCGCGCCTACCAGGACCGCGGCCTCCTCCCCCGCCCCGAACGCCAAGGCCGGGCCAACCTCTACTCACAGGCCCACGTCACCCGGCTCCAGCAGATCGCCCACCTCCTCGACCGCGGCTACACGCTCGCCTCGATCAAGGAACTGCTGGACGCCTGGGACACCGGCCGCGGCCTGGGCGGTGTCCTCGGCCTGGTCACCGAGGTGGAGGGCCCCTGGACGGACGAGCAGCCCGACCGCCTCACCCGCGCCGAACTGAACGCCCGCTTCGGTGGCGTGCCCGACGAGGACGCCGTGGCGGAGGCGATCGAACTCGGTGTACTGGAGAGGGTCGACGGCGACCCCGACACCTTCCTCGTACCGAGTCCCCAAGAACTGTCCGTGGCCGCCGAGTTGCACGCCGCAGGGGTTCCACTGACCGCGATCTCGAGTCACCTGCGGGAGTTGAGAGGACAGGTCGAGCACATCGCCGCCCGTTTCCTGGAGTTCACCACCGAGTACGTCTTCGCCCACTACCTGGACGCTCCCGAGCACCGCACGGACGCACACGCGGCAGAAGCCGCCTCGCTCGTACGTCGGCTGCGCCCTCTCGCCCAGCACGCCGTGGACGCCGAACTGGCGCGCGCCATGCGCGTGTTCGCCACACGCCACCTCCGGGCCCATCTGGGCTCCGGGAAGCCCACGCAAGCGCGCCCGGACGCCCGAGTCGTCCCCCTCCCCGCGGAAACGATCGACGCCGTGGAGAGGCTCGTCGGCCGGGAGCACGCTGCCGAGTTCATCGCGCTGGCGGCCGAACGTGAACTACGGGCACGGCGATTGGACCATCTGGCCGCACCCGGCGTCACTACAGTCAGAGTTGACGAAGCACCGTGAAACGAGGCCTGGTTGTCCACACATTCGTCAAGTCGCCTGTGGATAACCGCACTTGTTTGTGGATCAAACCTACGAACGAAAACAACCTGCGTGATCCACGTCTCTGCCGCACGCTGGACCCATGGATGAAAGACGTACCGTCAGGGTGTCGAAGTACCTCTCCAGACACCTGCGCCACCAACCGGAGCGCATCGGCCTCACGCCGGACCAGGGCGGCTGGGTGGAGATCGACACGCTGATCGCCGCGGCCAGCGCCCACGGATTCCGGTTCACCCGCGAGGAACTGGACCACGTGGTGGCCGCCAACGACAAGCAGCGCTTCGTGATCGAGGGCACCAGAATTCGTGCCAGTCAGGGCCACAGCATCGAGGTCGACCTCGGCCTGCCCCCCGCGACCCCGCCTCCGTACCTCTACCACGGAACCGTCGCCCGCAACCTGGACGTGATCCGGGCCGAGGGCCTCAAGCCCATGAACCGGCACGCCGTCCACCTCTCGGCCGACCGGGAGACCGCCACCCGTGTAGGTGCCCGCCGTGGCCGACCCGTGGTGCTCACCGTCGACGCCGGCGCCATGCACCGCGACGGCCACGTGTTCCACATCAGCGCCAACGGAGTCTGGCTGACCCAGGCCGTACCGCCGTGCTACCTGCGGTTCCCTGGTCCCCGTTGACATCGGGCGCGGACCTGCGGGTCGTGATCGCCGGTATGGACCACGTGCCCGCGCACCTGCCGGCCGTCCAGGCCGCCGTCACCGCCCGCGCGACGCGCTGATCACGGTCGAGGACGTCGAATGCCCCGGTATCCCGCGCCGACACCCCCGCCTTCCTCCGCTCCGTCTTCGAGGGCCCCGCCACGTCACGATGCGCCGCCTCCCGCCCGGTTACCGTCTGGCCGTCCCGCTGCCGGCGACCGCGCGCACACAAGGAGCACATCCCGAGGATCCCGATCAGCCCGTGGCCGAGCAACCGCAAACGGTGACCGTTTCGCTCGCCGTCGGTGGGCCGCTTACGCTCGGGCGCATGAGTCTGCGTCTGAGCACCGTGATCCTCCCGTACCGCCGCTGGAGCGAAGGCGGCCGTTCGGCCTGGATGCGGGCCGAGGAGCTCGGCTTCCACACCGCGTACAGCTACGACCACCTGTCCTGGCGCAGCTTCCGTGACGGCCCGTGGTTCGGTGCGATCCCGACCCTGACCGCCGCCGCGGCCGTCACCGACCGGCTGCGCCTCGGCACGCTGGTGACCTCGCCCAACTTCCGGCACCCGGTGACCCTCGCCAAGGAGCTGATCTCCCTCGACGACATCTCCGGCGGCCGGGTCACCCTGGGCATCGGCGCCGGCGGCACCGGATTCGACGCGACCGCCCTCGGCCAGGAGCCGTGGAGCCCACGAGAGCGCGCCGACCGGTTCGCCGAGTTCGTGCCGCTGCTCGACCGGCTGCTCACCGAGGACGCGGTGTCGCACGAGGGCCGGTTCTACTCGGCGCACGAGGCGCGGAACATCCCGGGCTGCGTGCAGCGGCCCCGGCTGCCGTTCGCGGTGGCGGCCACCGGCCCGCGCGGCCTCGAGCTCGCCGCGCGGTACGGCCAGGCGTGGGTGACCACCGGCGACCCGAAGCTGTACGAGACCGGTACGCCGGAGCAGTCCGTCGAGGCCCTGCGCGGGCAGGTCGGCAAGCTGTCCGAGGCGTGCGCGGCCGCCGGGCGGGACGTCGCGGACCTGCACAAGATCCTGCTCACCGGCTTCACCCCGGACCGCAGCCGACCGCTTGACTCACTGGACGCCTTCGTGGACTTCGCCGGCCGGCACCAGGAGCTGGGCTTCACCGAGATCGTGATCCACTGGCCCATCCCGGACTCCGACTTCGCCGCGGACCACAAGGTCTTCGAACAGATCGCCATGGAGACCACCGCACAGCTGGGCTGACACACAAGGGAGTCAGCCATTTCCCGGTGCAAGGAGCGTCATCTGTGTCTCATCTGGGCGGAGTGCCGCACGGCCGTTCGGGCATATGCGCGAGAATGACCGGGTGACCTCAGCGACCAGACAGCCCGGGACCCCTGCCGCCGCCACACCCGCGCGGCTGATCGCCACCGACCTCGACGGCACTTTGCTGCGTGACGACAAGTCGGTCTCCCCCCGGACGGTCGCCGCACTGGCCGCCGCCGAGGAGGCGGGCATCGAGGTCTTCTTCGTCACCGGCCGCCCGGCCCGCTGGATGGACGTCGTCAGCGATCACGTCCACGGCCACGGCCTGGCCATCTGCGGCAACGGCGCCGCCGTGGTCGACCTGCACGGCGGCCCGGGTGCCCACCGCTTCGTCAAGGTGCGCGAGCTGGCCCGGGAGAACGCCCTGGACGCCGTACGGCTGCTGCGCGATGCGGCACCCGGCACGGTGTTCGCGGTCGAGCAGACGTACGGCTTCCACCAGGAGCCGGACTATCCCAAGCTGCACATGGAGATACCCGACAATCTCCTGCCCGCCGAGAAACTCCTCGCGCCCGACGGCCCGGCCGCCGACCAGCCCGTGCTCAAGATCCTCGCCTACCACCCCACCCTCGACCCCGACGCCTTCCTCACCCTCGCCCGTCTGGCGATCGGCGACCACGCCAACGTCACCCGCTCCAGCCCCAGCGCCCTGCTGGAGATCAGCGGCCCCGGCGTCTCCAAGGCCAGCACCCTCGCCCTGTGCTGCGCCGAACGCGGCATCTCGCACGAGGAGGTCGTGGCCTTCGGTGACATGCCCAACGACGTCGAGATGCTGACCTGGGCCGGCCGGTCGTACGCGATGGGCAACGCCCACCCGGACGTCATCGCCGCCGCATCGGGCTGTACGGTCGCGAACAACGAGGACGGCGTGGCGGTCGTGATCGAGCACCTACTCGCGGCCCGCGGCTAGACCACCGCGGTTTCCGGTACGGCTGAGACTGATCAGTCCTTTCTGTCCGGGAAAACCGAGCGCCCGCGGAACCTCCCGTGCCCGGGTGGGCCTGGGCGGCCGTCACCCAGGCGGCGTCACCGCACCCCCACGAGCGACTCCGCCTCCGCCTCACGCCGCGCCATCGCCCGCAGCGGCCCGTCCACCGCGACCAGCTCGGCGTAGGGACCCCGCTGGACCACCCGGCCGGCATCGAGCACGAGCACCTCGTCGACGGCGTCCAGACCGGCCAGCCGATGGGTGATGAGCAGCGTCGTACGCCCCTGCGTGGCAGCCAGCAGATCGGCGGTCAGCGCGTCGGCCGTCGCCAGGTCCAGGTGCTCGGCGGGCTCGTCGAGCACCAGGACCGGAAAGTCGGCCAGCAGTGCTCGGGCCAACGCCAGCCGCTGCCGCTGTCCACCGGACAGCCGGGCACCGTGCTCGCCCACGAGCGTGTCCAGCCCGTCGGGCAGTCCCTCCACCCAGTCCAGCAGCCGAGCCCGGGCCAGCGCCCCGCGCAGATCGGCCTCGGTGGCTTCCTTGCGGGCCAGCAACAGGTTCTCGCGCACGGAACTGTCGAAGAGGTGCGCGTCCTGCGCACAGAGCCCGACGAGCCGCCGTACGTCGTCACCGGCCAACGCGCACGCGTCCGCACCGGCGAGCGTGTACGAGCCCGTCTGGGGGTCGAGGAGGCGCAGCAGCACCTGGGCCAGGGTCGTTTTGCCGGCACCGGACGCCCCGACCACGGCGACCCGGCGCCCCTGCTGCAAGGTGAGGTCGAAGCCGGCCAGAGCCGCGCGTCGCTGCCCCTCGTACCGCGCGGTCAGCTGCTTGACCACCAGCGGGAACGGCGAGCCGGGCGCCTGCCCGGGCCGCTCGGGCTCGCGTACGGGATCCGGGGCGTCCAGGACCTCGTGCACGCGCTCCGCACTCTGCCGCACCCGCTGGCGGTATCGGACGGCCAGCGGCAGCCCCAGTACGGCCTCGAAGGCGGCCAGCGGGGTCAGGACGACCACCGCCATCGCCACGCCGCCGAGCCGGCCGGCCGCCACCGCCTGGGCGCCGAGCAGTGCGCTGGCCGTGACGGTGAGGCCGGAGACCAGTGCGGTGAGCCCGTCGCCGAGCGCGGTGACGGCTGCGGCGCGCGAGGCGATGCGGGTGAGGGTGCCGTCGACCCGCCGGGCCGCGTCCGCGCGGGCGGTCAGTGCACCGGCGACGGTCAGTTCGGCGGTGCCGGTGAGCAGGTCGGTCACCCGGGTCGCGAGTGCTCCTCGGGCGGGTGCCAGGCGCCGCTCGGCCCGCCGGGCCGCGGTCGCGGTCACCAGCGGCACGCCGGCGCCGGCCGCCAGGAGGCCGGCCGCCAGAGCGGCACCGGCCTCGGGCAGCAGCCAGGCCGTGAAGCCGACCGAGCCGGCGGAGACGGCCACGGCGACACCGGCGGGCAGCAGCCAGCGCAGCCAGTAGTCCTGCAACGCGTCCACGTCCGCGACCAGCCGGGTGAGCAGATCCCCGCGGCGGGCGGTACGCAGTCCGGCGGGTGCGAGGCGTTCCAGGCGGCGGTAGACCGCGACCCGGGTGTCGGCCAGCATGCGCAGCACGGCGTCGTGCGACACCAGCCGTTCGGCGTACCGGAAGACGGCCCGCCCGATCCCGAAGGCCCGCGTCGCCGTCACGGCCACCATCAGATACAGCACCGGCGGCTGCTGCGAGGCCCGCGAGATGAGCCAGCCGGAGGTGGCCATCAGGCCGACGGCACTGCCGAGCGCCAGACAGCCGAGCAACAGCGCGAGGACGAGCCGCCCGCGCCGGGGGCCGGCAAGCGTCCGGACCCGAGCGAGCACACTCCGGCACCCCACCGGGCCCTGCCCTGCCCTCCCCGGCTGACCGGCTCCCACCCCCTGCGGCTCCTGCCCCGGCCGGCCGCCCGCAACGCCCTCCGGCTCACTTCCCGGCCGACCAGCCCCAACCCCCTCCGACCCGCCTTCCGTCCGACCGGGTCGGGTGGCGGGTGGGCGGGGGCGGAGACCCCTGGCAGGCCGAGCATCCCCCGGGTGCCCCACCGACTCCGCGCTCTCCAGGCGCACCACCCGGTCCGCCACCTCCAGCAGAGCGGGCCGATGCACCACCAGCAGCACCGTACGACCCACCGCGAGCCGCCGCACCGCCGCTACGACCTCTGCCTCCGTCGCCCCGTCCAGCGCGGCCGTCGGCTCGTCGAGCAGCAGCACCGGCCGGTCCGCGAGAAAGGCGCGGGCGAGGGCGAGCCGCTGCCGCTGTCCGGCCGACAGACCGGCCCCGTCCTCCCCGAGCATCGTGTCGGCCCCGTCGGGCAGTAGGTCCACGAACTCCAGCGCGCCCGCATCCCGCAGTGCCCGGCGGACGGCACTCCCGTCCGCGTCGGGCCGGGCCAGCCGCACGTTCTCCGCGATGGTTCCGGCGTACAGGTGTGGCCGCTGCGGTACCCACGCGATCCGGGACCGCCACTCCACCAGGTCGAGGCCGGCGAGATCGGTTCCCCCGACCCGCACCCGGCCCTCGGCGGGCCGTACGAACCCCAGCAGCACGTCCAGCAGCGTCGACTTGCCCACCCCGCTCGGCCCGACCAGCGCCACGGTCTCGCCCGGCGCGACACTGAAGGACACATCGGTCACCGCGTCCGCCGAGCGGCCGGGGTAGCGGACGGTGACTCCTTCGAAGGCCACCGCACCCGCGGGTACCGCGCCGGTGCCTGAGGCCGGGACCGGCGTCTCCAGCACGGTGAAGATCTCCTCCGCGGCGGCGAGCCCCTCGGCCGCCGCGTGGTACTGCGCGCCCACCTGCCGCAGCGGCAGATAGGCCTCGGGCGCCAGCACCAGGATCACGAGGCCGATGGTGAGGTCCATGTCGCCGTGGACGAGCCGCATGCCGATCGACACGGCGACCAGCGCGACCGACAGCGTGGCGAGCAGTTCAAGCGCGAAGGAGGAGAGGAAGGCGATCCGCAAGGTGCGCAGGGTGGCCTGGCGGTACTCATCGGTGACCCGGCGGATGGACTCGGCCTGCGCCTTGGCCCTGCCGAACACCTTCAGCGTGGGCAGGCCCGCGACGACATCCAGGAAGTGGCCGGACAGCCGCGACAGCAACCGCCACTGACGGTCCATCCGGGACTGGGTCGCCCAGCCGATCAGCATCATGAAGAGCGGGATGAGCGGCAGGGTGCCGACGATGATCGCCGCCGACACCCAGTCCTCGGTGACGATCCGCGCCAGCACCGCCACCGGGACGACCACCGCAAGCCCCAACTGCGGCAGATAACGCGAGAAGTAGTCGTCCAGTGTGTCCACGCCGCGTGTAGCCAGGGTGACCAGCGAGCCGGTCCGCTGCCCGCTCAACCATCCGGGCCCAAGCGCAGCCGCACGGTCGAGGAGCCGCCCCCGCAGCTCCGATTTCACCGCCGCGCTCGCCCGGTGGGCGGCGAGTTCGGTGAGCCATGCGACAACCGATCGTCCCACGGCCACGGCAGCCAACAGCAGCAGTGGGGTGCGCAGTTCGGCGACCGGCTGCCCCTGCTGGAACGCGCCGACGACGACCTCGGCGATGAGCATCGCCTGGGCGATGACGAGCCCAGCGCCGGCGGCACCCAGACCGATGACCGCCATGAGAAAGAGGCGGGTGGCCCGGGCGTACCGCAGAAGGCGTGGATCGATTGGTTTCACGGGAAACGTGCCCTTCGGTCCAGAGGGTGTGTTTCACGTGAAACACACCCTCGGCGGACTCAGTGCGCGGCGCCGGCAGCAGCGTCAGGCGCGATGTGCTGCGTGCCGATCCGCTTGCGGAACACCCAGTAGGTCCAGCCCTGGTAGAGCAGGACGATCGGTGTGGCGATCGCCGCACACCAGGTCATGATCTTCAGGGTGTAGGGGCTCGACGAGGCGTTGGTGACCGTCAGGCTCCAGTCCCCGTTGAGCGTGGACGGCATGACGTTCGGGAAGAGCGACAGGAAGAGCATCGCCACGGCCGCCACGATGGTGACACCGGACAGCGCGAACGCCCATCCCTCACGCCCGAGCTGGTTGGCGACGAGAGCGGCCCCCAGGGCGGCGACCGCCACGATCAGGGCCACCAGACTCTTTCCGTCACCGCTGTGGGCCTGCGTCCACAGCAGGAAGGCGAGCGCCACGACGGCCGCGACGAGGCCGACCCCCAGGGCCAGCCTCCGGGCCCGGGCCCGGATGTCCCCGACGGTCTTGAGGGCGGTGAACACCGCTCCGTGGAAGGTGAACAACGTGAGCGTCACCAGGCCGCCGAGCAGGGCGTAGGGGTTGAGCAGGTCCCAGACGTCGCCGACGTACTCGAAGCGCTGGTCGATCTTCACGCCCCACACGATGTTCCCGAAGGCCACGCCCCACAGGAACGCCGGGAGCAGCGAAGTCCAGAAGATCGCCGTCTCCCAGTTGCGCTGCCAGTTCTCCTCCGGCCTCTTCGCCCGGTACTCGAAGGCGACACCGCGGACGATCAGGCAGACCAGGATGAGTAGCAGGGGCAGGTAGAAGCCGGAGAAGAGCGTGGCGTACCACTCCGGGAAGGCGGCGAAGGTCGCGCCGCCCGCCGTGAGCAGCCACACTTCATTGCCGTCCCAGACGGGCCCGATGGTGTTGATCAGCACCCGGCGCTCGGGCCGGTTGCGGGCCAGCAGCTTGGTGAGGATGCCGACCCCGAAGTCGAAGCCCTCCAGGAAGAAGTAGCCGGTCCACAGGACGGCGATCAGGACGAACCAGACGTCGTGAAGTTCCATGACTGTTCCCTCGGCCTAGTACGAGAAGGCCATCGGCTTGTCGGCGTCACGGGTGTCGCCGCCGATCTTCGTGGGCGGGTTGAGGTCGGCCTCGGTCAGCTCGGGCGGGCCGGCCTTGACGTACTTCGCGAGCAGCCTGACCTCGACCACGGCGAGGATCGCGTACAGCGCGGTGAAGACGATCATCGAGATGAGGACCTCGCCCTGGGAGACACCGGGGGAGACCGCGTCCCGGGTCTGCAGCACGCCGTAGACGACCCACGGCTGGCGGCCCATCTCGGTGAAGATCCAGCCCCAGGAGTTGGCGATCAGCGGGAAGGCCAGGGTCCAGACCGCGATACGCCAGTACCAGGTGGTGAGCTCAGGGCTGAGCGCCTTGTTCTTGAACAGCACCAGGTGCGGCACCTCGTCGTCGCCGACCCGCAGATGCTGCGGCAGCATGAACTTCTTGCGGGTCAGCCAGAGTCCGGCCAGGCCGATCGCGAAGGAGGCCATGCCGAAGCCGATCATCCAGCGGAAGCCCCAGAAGGCGACCGGAATGTTGGGCCGGTAGTCGCCCGGGCCGAACTTCTGCTGCTCGGCCTTGTTCACGTCGTTGATGCCGGGGACATACGAGGTGAAGTTGTCGTCGGCGAGGAAGGACAGCAGCCCCGGGATCTCGATCGCGACGCTGTTGTGGCCCTTCTCCACGTCACCGTAGGCGAAGATCGAGAACGGCGCCGGCTGCTGACCGTCCCACAGCGCCTCGGCGGCCGCCATCTTCATCGGCTGCTGCTTGAACATCACCTTGCCGAGCACGTCGCCGCTGACGGCGGTGAACAGACCGGCGATGACGACGGTGATCAGACCGAGCCGCAGCGAGGTCTTCATCTCCCGGATGTGCTTCTTGCGGGCCAGGTGGAAGGCGGCGATGCCCACCATGAAGGCACCGCCGGTCAGGAAGGCCGCCGAAAGGGTGTGGAAGGCCTGGCTGAGCGCGGTGTTCTGGGTCAGCACGGCCCAGAAGTCGGTCAGCTCGGCACGCCCCTTCGCCTTGTCGATCTGATAGCCGACCGGGTGCTGCATCCAGGAGTTGGCCGCGAGGATGAAGTAGGCCGACAGGATCGTGCCGATCGACACCATCCAGATGCAGGCCAGGTGGATCTTCTTGGGCAGCTTGTCCCAGCCGAAGATCCACAGGCCGATGAAGGTGGACTCGAAGAAGAACGCGATCAGGGCCTCGAAGGCGAGCGGGGCACCGAAGATGTCCCCGACGAAGCGCGAGTAGTCGGACCAGTTCATGCCGAACTGGAACTCCTGCACGATGCCGGTGACGACGCCCATCGCGATGTTGATCAGGAAGAGCTTGCCCCAGAACTTCGTCGCCCTGAGGCACTTCTCCTTCTCCGTGCGCACCCAGGCCGTCTGCAGCCCGGCCGTGAGGGCGGCCAGGGAGATCGTCAGCGGAACGAACAGGAAGTGGTAGACGGTGGTGATGCCGAACTGCCAGCGCGCCAGCGTCTCCGGCGCCAGAGCCAGGTCCACGTAGTCACTCTCCTTACTGCGCCGTGCCACAGCGGCGGTTTGCCCCTTTTGCTGCACGCATACAGGAGCAACCGGGCCCACGCTTGTGAACGCGTTCACATTCACAAGCCATTATGACGCACTGATTTTCGACAATCGAAGGGGGGTCCCGCCTTGGTCCTCGCGACAAGACCTTGGCAGCGACTTCAACGTCTTGTTGAATCGCGCGCCCTGCAGATACGTGTTTCATGGCCCGTGGGGACGTCACCGCGACCCTCGACGGGGACACACCGAACCCCGCCACGGTCTTGGGGCTCAGGCCGTCACCAAGGCACTGCCGCTCACCTCCACCGCGCGCAAGGGGCGAGGAGGGTATTTCGACACAGGAGTCTGTGTTTCACGTGAAACGGACGCCCGGCAGGTTGTGGAGCCGGGCACGGTGGTCTTCTGGACCGGACGGCGACGCGCTCGCCCTCCCCTACAACCCCACCCCGATCTCTTGGGGCTGGGGGCGCCGAACAAGGTTTGGGGGAGAATGGCGCCTCGCGAGCCCGTGCAACATCCTCGGAAGCCTGGATGGGGACGCCGGCATCCTGGCGACCGCCCGAGACGGCGACCCCATCCGTGTGGAACTGATCGACGACTAGCGCTACCGCCGGACTAGAACTCCTTGCGGAACGCCTCCGCCACCTTCAGGAAGATGTCGTTCGCCTCGGTCTCCCCGACTGTCACCCGCACACCCTCGCCCGGGAACGGCCGGACCACCACACCGTGTTCCTCACAGGCCTGCGCGAACGCGACCGTACGCTCTCCCAGCCGCAGCCACACGAAATTGGCCTGTGTCTCCGGCACCGTCCAGCCCTGCGCACGCAGCGCGTCGGCCACGCGCGTGCGCTCGCACACCAAAGAGCCGACCCGGCCCAGCAGCTCGTCCTCGGCCCGCAGCGAGGCGACCGCCGCGTCCTGCGCGAGCTGGCTCACCCCGAACGGCACCACCGTCTTGCGCAGCGCCGCCGCCACCGGCTCATGGGCGATCGCGAAACCGACGCGCAGCCCCGCGAGCCCGTACGCCTTGGAGAAGGTCCGCAGCACACAGACATTGGGCCGCTCCCGGTACAGCTCGACGCCGTCGGGCACCTCGAGGTCGCGGATGAACTCCCGATAGGCCTCATCCAGCACCACCAGTACGTCACTGGGCACCCGGTCGAGGAACCGCTCCAGCTCGGCCCGCCGCACCACCGTGCCGGTCGGGTTGTTGGGGTTGCAGACGAAGATCAGACGTGTCCGGTCGGTGATCGCGTCCGCCATCGCGTCCAGGTCGTGCACATCGCCCGGCGTGAGCGGAACCTGCACCGACCGGGCACCGCTGATCTGCGTGATGATCGGGTACGCCTCGAAGGACCGCCAGGCGTAGATCACCTCGTCACCGGGTCCGCTGGTGGCCTGGATCAGCTGCTGCGCGACACCCACCGAGCCGGTTCCGGTGGCCAGGTGGGAGAGCGGTACGCCGAAACGCTCGGACAGCTCCTCCATCAGTCCGCTGCAGGCCATGTCCGGGTAGCGGTTGAAGTTACAGGCCGCCGCGGTCACGGTCTCCATCACACCGGGCAGCGGCGGATACGGGTTCTCGTTGGAGGACAGCTTGTAGGCGACCGGCCCGCCGGCTGCGGCGGGCTTGCCCGGCTTGTAGGTGGGGATACCCTCCAGCTCGGCGCGCAGCTTGGGGCTCGTCTCGCTCACCGCAGTCCTCCTCGCGACCACCGGCGGACCGTCTGCGCCGCCGGCTTCCAATACTCCTCACCTTATGAGGATTCGGCGCCGCTGCGTACAGGTGCGGGACGGACGAAAACCTCGTCCATCCCACTGGCATCAAGGGCATCACAGTACGAAGGCGCACCTTTCGGGGGCGCGCCGTACATATATCTATGCGCCGGTAGCTTGCGCCGTGGCGCGCATCCCCCGTGAAGGTGAGTTGAGACCTCTTCGAGACATCGGGCACTTGGCAGGTCCATACGCGTCGACAAGTCAGGTCCCAGCGTTGAAGTGTTCAACTTCCTTATTTTCTAAGGCAGTTGGCGCCGTATGATCATGCAGAAACGTGCCTGTCAGGGCGTGCATATGCGTCCGCACTACCCCACCGCATGAGCCCTACTATCGGCTCGCCATGACAGCAGCAGGGAAGCACCAGGTGAGCCGCGCGGAAACCTCACGTCGAGGCAGCCGGCCGGGCCGGGCGGGCATCAGAGACGTGGCCGCCGCCGCCGGAGTCTCCATCACGACCGTCTCCGACGCCCTCAACGGCAAGGGCCGGCTCCCGGATGCCACCCGGCGCCATGTCCGCGAGGTCGCCGACCGGCTGGGGTACCGCCCCTCGGCCGCCGCCCGCACCCTCCGTACCGGCAAGTCGGGGCTGATCGGCCTGACCGTGACGACGTACGGGGATGAACCTTTCACCTTCACGGAGTTCGCGTACTTCGCCGAGATGGCCCGGGCCGCCACCTCGGCCGCGCTCGCCCGCGGCTACGCCCTCGTCATCCTGCCCGCGACATCCCGCCACGACGTGTGGTCCAACGTCGCCCTGGACGGCACGGTCGTCATCGACCCCTCCGACCAGGACCCGGTCGTCAGCGAGCTCGTCCGGCAGGGTCTGCCGGTCGTCTCCGACGGCCGCCCGGCCGGCTCGCTCCCGGTCACCGCCTGGGTCGACAACGACCACGAAGCCGCCGTACTCGGCATCCTCGACCATCTCGCCGCCGCCGGCGCCCGCCGCATCGGTCTGCTCACCGGCACGACGACGGACACGTACACACACCTGTCGACCACCGCCTATCTGCGCTGGTGCGAGCGCGTCGGCCAGGACCCGGTCTACGAGGCCTACCCGGCGCACGACCCGTGCGCGGGCGCCGTCGCCGCCGACCGGCTGCTCGCCCGCCCCGACCGGCCCGACGCCGTCTACGGCCTGTTCGACCCGAACGGCACCGACCTGCTCGCCGCCGCCCGCCGCTACGGACTCCGCGTCCCCGACGACCTGCTGCTGGTGTGCTGCAGCGAGTCCACGGTGTACGCCAGCACCGAGCCGCCCATCACCACGCTCTCCCTGAAGCCGCGCCGCATCGGCACCGCCGTAGTGCAGCTGCTCATCGACGCCATCGAGGGCGTCGAGTCGGACCAGCCGGTCGAGCAGGTGATACCGACCGAGCTGATCGTGCGCACCTCCTCGCAGCGGCGCCCCCCGCGCACGACGGTCAGTCCGCCGCGGACACCGGACGAGAAGTGACGTCCGAGGGGTAGTGCTCCGCGGGTGTGCTCAGGAAGCGAACCGGTGTCCGGCGGCGGGGCCGGGACCCGGGGGCCGGCAAACACCCTGCGATCGGCCGACAGCGGACCGAACACCTGCCCAAACGGGGCGAAAGCCGCGAGGAACCGGAGTCTTGTTCCGATTCACCACCCCTGGGTCATCACACGGCGCGACGCGCATTCCTATGATGGGCCCACGACACCGCGGACCGCTGCGACCAGGCAGTCCGAAGCGGTGCAGATGCGGCGCGATGGTGGAGGGGTCTGATGACTCAGGGGGCCGGTCAGGGACCCGAGGTGGAGCGGACGGCGACACTGCGCGACTTCCGGGTGCCTGCGTACGTCCATGAGACCGGTCCGTACGTTCGTGGCGTCCACCCGGGCGACACCGTCCCGCCCGACGACGAGGCGTACCCCGAGGGCTACACGCCCACCCAGCGCGACCTGCCCGTCATCAACCGCGGCGACACCCTCCAGGTCCCTGTCGAACCGGCCCCCGCCGCCCCGGCGCCGCAGCCGACGACCGGGCCAGGACCGCTGTACGTCGTCGGCGACGTCCACGGCTACCTCGACGAACTGATGGCCGCCCTGCGGGAGCAGGGGCTGATCGACACCTCGGGCCAGTGGTGCGCCGGAACCGCCCGGCTGTGGTTCCTCGGCGACTTCACCGACCGCGGCCCGGACGGCATCGGGGTCATCGACCTGGTGATGCGGCTGTCCGCCGAGGCGGCCGCGGCCGGCGGCTACTGCAAGGCCCTCATGGGCAACCACGAGCTGCTGCTGCTCGGCGCCAAGCGGTTCGGCGACACCCCCGTCAACTCCGGCGCGGGCACCGCCACCTTCCAGGCGGCCTGGCTGCTCAATGGCGGCCAGAAGACCGACATGGACCGCCTCCAGGACCACCACCTGCAGTGGATGGCCCGCCTGGACGCCGTCGAGGAGGTCGACGGCTATCTGCTCCTCCACTCCGACACCACCGCCTACCTCGACTACGGCGACTCGATCGAGGCGGTCAACGACACCGTCCGCGAGGCCCTGACCCGCAACGACGCCGACGAGGTCTGGGATCTGTTCCGCAAGTTCACCAAGCGGTTCTCCTTCCGCGACGAGGGCGGCGCCGACGCCGTACGCTCCCTCCTCGATACGTACGGCGGTACCCGGGTCGTTCACGGCCACAGCCCCATCCCCTATCTCCTGGGCGAGGTCGGCTCCGAGGACGGCGAGGAGAGCGGCGGCCCGGTCGTCGAGGGCCCGCACGTCTACGCCGACGGGCTCGCCATCGCCATGGACGGCGGCGTGACCATGGACGGGAAACTGCTGGTCCAGCAACTGCCCCTGGACAACTGACCGTTCCGCGGGCGGACGCGCCCCGGCGACGTACACGCAGACCGGAACGCAATTTCCGGCAATCCCCTGTCACCGTGTGCCGCCACGGCTCTACCATCGGCTTATCCGTAGCAGGCTCCCCTCCGTTTCTGCCCGACGGCTCGCCGGCGTGCGAGCCCCAAGCCCTACGGAGCATCGGGGGATGCACATGAACAGCGTTCCGCAGTACCTGCAGAGCGAGGACCGCCAGGAATTCGAGCGGCTCCTCGATGAGGCGCTGCGCTCCGCGCCACACCGACCGGAACTGGCCGCTGTCGGACAGCGGCTCAACCCCGAGCAACTGCGCACCATGGCGCTCAACGCCACCGCCCTGATCACCGCGGCCGCGGCGGCCGAGTACCAGCACTACGTGCAGGTCCGCCAGGATTTGCGCCACCCGGCGCTGTCCGCGCCTTCGGCCACCGGCGACTCCGCCACCACGGACCCTGCCTCGGCCACGGCGGGACTCGCCGCAACCCTCGGCGAGGCCGCCGAGACCACCGGAGCGGGCGCCATCGCGGTCATCGCCGTGCTGGCTCCCCTCCTGTCCGGAACCGCGGCGATGATCTTCCTGCTCGTCGGCTACATCCTGAAGATGCTCAACCCCGAACAGGCCTTCGCCCGGACCCTGCTCACCACCGGCTGGGTGTTCGGCGCCATGACCGCTGCCGCGATCCTCATCGCCGCCGTCGGGCTGCTGCTCACCGCTCTGCGCAACAGCAACTCGGCGGAAGCCCAGGCACAGGACGCGGCGCACGAACAGCTGACGAGAGCCAGGGAGGCCTGGCGGGACGCCCTGCTGGAGCGAGGCATCCTGCCGTTCCTGCGGGAGGCCCTCGCCGACCCCGGGCCGACGGCACTGCACCGCACGACCCCGCCCGCCCCGACCGGCCGCATGCCGCGCCTGGGCTACGACCGCCCCGGCTTCAGCAGCCCCGACGACGGCCCCGTCTCCGGCCGCCCGAGCTTCAGCAGCCCCGACTACACAAGCCCGGACTTCGGCGGCCCCGAACACCAGCCGGAGTGAGAACACCCGCCTCGACCGGGGTCCGCCCGCGGCGGCACCCGGTCGCGAGCGGCGCGGCTCACTTACAGCCGCCGGACCGCCTGCGCTTCGACACGCTCCACGGACGTGCGGCTGTACACGTGCACCAACGCAAGGTGGAACAACGCCGGTGCCAGCGGCGCCCAGCGGTGGACGCGGTCGTCCCGCAGCAGGTATCTGACCACCGAAGCGGGGCGGAAGGGCACATAGTCGATCGTCTGGTGCTCCCAGCGGTCCGCCACGCCCCTGCTCATCCTCGCCTGGATGTCCGTACTGCGCAGTTCCTTCAGCCGGGCGAAGTAGTGGCCGCTCCAGTGGCGTCTGTCGACGTCCAGGACGAAGGCCAGGAGCTCGAGGGTGTACTCGTGGGGCTCCAGGGCCAGTTCTTCCCGCATGCCCCGGCGGCACACCGCATGGAGGTCCGGTGCGCTCCTGCCCGACGAATCGATGTGCCGGGACAGCCCCTCGTTCACCGAGGAGTTCCACACCCCGGGCGCCATCCGCACCCGCTCGCTGCGACGGCTCACCACGAGCATGTCGTCGGCGGTGACCACGGCGACGTTGACGGCGAAGCTGCACTGCAGGAACGCCGGCGCCACAAGGGGCTGTTCGGGATCCAGGTAGCGCGACCGGGGGGTCGTACCGTCAGGCAGCCGACGGTCGAGTTGCTGGGCGGCCAGGAAGGTGTAGTAGTCGGTCGGCCGCAGCCGCAGATGCACCTCCGGGGTCTCGTCGAGCGCGGTGCGGGAGATGTCGAACGACTCGACCGCGTAGCGCGGTCCGTTCCACAAGGGCGTGCGCCCCTCGGCGCGCAGCCGTTCACTCTCGACCGCTATCTCCTCCCGCCACGGTTCCATGCCCGCCGGCAGCCGCACCTCGTCGTCGAGTACGTGGACGAAGACTCTCTCCGGCGGGATCGTGGTCTCACCGTCGCCCTCCACGATCAGCGCAGATGTGTGCAGGGGGCCCAGCGAGAACGTGCGCCAGGCCGGTCCCGACTCCTCCCGGCGGCCCAGGCCGCGCAGAGCACTGGCCGATCGTCTGCGCAGCCGGAACCACGCATCCTGTAAAGGCTGCTGGAACAGCACCGCGAACAGCATGCCGATGACGGCGCCCGCCACTCCGTTGGCAACATCGATCCCACCCACACGGCAGACCCTATGAATCTCGTCCGCGCACGGACGCCGTCGTGCTCCTTCCGTTACCGGCTTCCGGGACCCGGGGGGGGACGGACACCTCGGCCTGTCCCCCTCGTCGCCTCTCAGTCGGCCATCGGCAGATACACCCGGTTGCCCGCGGCCGCGAACTCCTTCGACTTCTGGGCCATGCCCTCCTCGATCTCGGCCTGGCTGCCGCCGTGTTCCCGGCGGATGTCCTGCGAGATCTTCATGCTGCAGAACTTGGGCCCGCACATGGAGCAGAAGTGGGCCGTCTTGGCGGGCTCCGCCGGGAGGGTCTCGTCGTGGAACTCCCGTGCCGTGTCCGGGTCCAGCGCGAGGTTGAACTGGTCTTCCCACCGGAACTCGAAGCGCGCGTCGGACAGCGCGTCGTCCCACTCCTGAGCGCCCGGATGCCCCTTGGCGAGGTCGGCCGCGTGCGCGGCGATCTTGTAGGTGATGACACCCGTCTTGACGTCGTCCCGGTTGGGCAGCCCCAGGTGCTCCTTGGGCGTGACATAGCAGAGCATCGCCGTGCCCCACCAGGCGATCATCGCCGCCCCGATGCCGGAGGTGATGTGGTCGTACGCCGGCGCGACGTCCGTGGTCAGCGGGCCGAGCGTATAGAACGGAGCTTCATCGCAGATCTCCTGCTGAAGGTCGATGTTCTCCTTGATCTTGTGCATCGGGACATGTCCCGGGCCCTCGATCATGGTCTGTACGTTGAAACGCTTGGCGATCCGGTTGAGTTCCCCGAGCGTGCGCAACTCCGCGAACTGCGCCTCGTCGTTGGCGTCCGCGATCGAGCCCGGCCGCAGGCCATCGCCCAGCGAGTACGTGACGTCGTAGGCGGCGAGGATCTCGCACAGCTCCTCGAAGTTCTCGTACAGGAACGACTCCTTGTGGTGTGCCAGGCACCACGCGGCCATGATCGATCCGCCGCGGGAGACGATGCCGGTCTTGCGGTGGGCCGTCAGCGGAACATACGCGAGGCGCACGCCGGCGTGAACGGTCATGTAGTCCACGCCCTGCTCGGCCTGCTCGATGACGGTGTCCTTGTAGATCTCCCAGGTGAG
Organism: Streptomyces sp. NPDC006314; assembly: GCF_040613075.1. NCBI lineage: Bacteria > Bacillati > Actinomycetota > Actinomycetes > Kitasatosporales > Streptomycetaceae > Streptomyces > Streptomyces sp. NPDC006314. The sequence continues at coordinate 206,236 of NZ_JBEXRL010000003.1, forward strand.
TTCCTCGGCCTTGCCGTCGACCTTCTCCAGGGCCTGGTAGAGCGGCACCGTGCCGATGGGTACGGGGGAGTTGCGCAGTACCCACTCGCGGGTGGTGTGGATGTTCCGGCCGGTGGAGAGATCCATGACCGTGTCGGCGCCCCAGCGGGTCGCCCAGGTCATCTTCTCGACCTCCTCCTCGATGGAGGAGGTCACCGCGGAGTTGCCGATGTTGGCGTTCACCTTCACCAGGAACCGCTTGCCGATGATCATCGGCTCGATCTCCGGGTGGTTGACGTTGGCCGGCAGCACCGCCCGACCCGCCGCGATCTCCTCGCGGACCACTTCCGGCGACACGTTCTCCCGGATGGCCACGTACTCCATCTCCGGCGTGATGTCGCCCCGGCGCGCGTATGCGAGCTGTGTCACCGCCTCGCCGCCGCGACCCCGCCGCGGCTGGCGCGGGCGTCCGGGGAAGACCGCGTCCAGGTTCCGCAGCCCGCCGCGCGGCGCTGTGTGCTTGATCCCGTCGTCCTCGGGACGGACAGGACGGCCCGCGTACTCCTCGGTGTCACCGCGGGCGATGATCCAGTTCTCCCGCAGCGGTGGCAGGCCCCTGCGGACGTCCGTGTCGACGAGTGGATCGGTGTACGGGCCTGAGGTGTCGTACAGCGTGACCGACTGCCCGTTGGTGAGGTGCACCTGACGGACCGGCACGCGCAGGTCAGGGCGCGAGCCCTCGACGTACGCCTTGTGCCAGCCGATGGACTTCCCGGCCTCCTGGGACTTCTCGTCCTGGACGGAGGCAGGCGTGCGTGCGTCCTTGTTGGTCATGAGACCTACTCCCTACGCCGGCATTACCCGGTAACAGGTTCGGCGGTCGACGCAGCGATTCCCGTCTGCCGACGTTCCCTGTGGAACAGCGCTCGTTCCACGTGAAACATCGCGTATACGGAGGTCAGCGCCCTCTCAGCCCGGTGCTCCGAGCTCCCGCGTGTGCAAAGGTGCCTCCACGCTAGCGTCATTTGTGGCGCGGTGAACAGTGGGCCTCTGCCGTTCTTGCGATGATCGGGCGGTGACCAGGATGGAGCAGTACCCGTACCAGGCGCCCGACCCGGGCCGCCGAGACGCTTCAGGGCCAGGCGGCGGACAGGGCGGTGAACGCGCCCACGACGGCCGTGCGCCGGGCGCCGGACACGGCCAGGGGAACGGCTCCGGCGGGGGCAGCGCACCCGGCCCGACGGGATCCGGCGGAGACGACGGGCACGGGCACGGGCACGGGCACGGGCACTCGCACGGTCACAGCCACGGTCCCGCCGCGCCCGTCTCCCAGCACCTGCGGAAGGTCATCGCGGCGATCCTGGTCCCGTTCACCGCGGCGGTCCTGGTCGGTCTGGTGGTGCTCTGGCCCGGGGGTGCCCCCTCGCACAAGCGCACCGGCGTCGGCTTCGACCGGCAGACTCAGCAGGCCACGGTCACCAGGGTCGTCGAGGTGAGCTGCAAGTCGGTGAACGCCTCCGGCGGGACTCCGACCAGTGACACCTCCACCGCCGAGGGCAACTCGGCGGTGCAGGAAGCGGGGGGTACCTGCAAGAAGGCGACCATCCGGGTCGAGACCGGCAAGGACAAGGGCCGTACGTTCACCGAGATCGTGCAGCCGGACCAGTCACGGCAGTTGCACCAGGGTGAGAAGGTCGTGGTCGCCTACGAGCCCTCGGCGCCCAAGGACCTGCAGTACTCGGTGACCGATGTGAACCGGAAGTTCCCCATGGCGCTGCTCGCGGGAATCTTCGCGCTCGCGGTCGTCGTGGTGGGCCGGCTGCGCGGGGTCATGGCGCTGATCGCGCTGGCCGTGAGCTTCCTGGTGCTGACGCTGTTCATCCTGCCCGCGATCCTGCAGGGTTCGAATCCGCTGCTGGTAGCCGTCGTCGGGTCGAGTGCGATCATGCTCATCGCGCTCTACATGTGCCATGGGCTGTCGGCCCGTACGTCCGTCGCGGTGCTCGGCACGTTGGTCTCCCTCCTGCTGATCGGCATCCTCGGCTCGGAGTTCATCGACTGGGCCGCCCTCACCGGAAACACGGACGACAACACCGGTCTGATCCACGGCCTGTATCCGTCGATCGACATGAGTGGTCTGCTGCTGGCCGGTGTCATCATCGGTTCGCTCGGTGTCCTGGACGATGTGACGGTGACGCAGACGTCGGCCGTCTGGGAGCTGCACGAGGCCAATCCGTCGATGGGCTGGCGCGGGCTGTACCGGGCGGGCATACGCATCGGCCGTGACCACATCGCGTCAGTCGTCAACACGCTCGTCCTCGCTTACGCCGGTGCCGCACTGCCGTTGCTGCTCCTGTTCTCGATCGCGCAGAGCAGCGTGGGGACCGTGGCCAACAGTGAGCTGGTGGCCGAGGAGATCGTACGCACGCTGGTGGGATCGATCGGTCTGGTCGCCGCGGTCCCGGTCACCACCGCGCTCGCCGCGCTGGTGGTGTCGGCCGACCGGCCCGGACCGGGTGCCCCGGCAGCCACCGGAGTACAGCGCCTTCCGGCCCGCGCCGGCCGGGGCCGCCGCCGCAAGCGGTGAGCCGGCACGGCCGGCCGTGTCCTGCGGACCGGGCAAGGCCGACCGTTATATGGAGTCCGCGCCATGCAGATTTGCGCAGAAGCGTTCCTGCGCGTTGCACACGCCACAGCGAAGTGCCCGGCGTCCCCTGCCGTGATGCTTCAGCCGGCGCTCTGTTCCTCGGCCAGGATGCGGTCCAGGGCCTCGTCGAGATGGGCGTCGAAATCGGCCAACGCGCCCTCCTGACCGAGCGGCACGAGCTTGTCCGTGCGGTCCAGAAAGGCCACGAGCGGCGGGGCCGACGAGCGGAACAGAGCCTGGTCACCGCCGACCTGAAGCCGGATCAGCACCTCGCCCAGCACCTCCGTATCGGCGGGTGCGATGTGCACATCCCCCTCTCCGCACGGCCGGCCGACCCCGTCGACCAGCAGCTCCCGCCCGAAGGCCCAGGTCACCGGGGCGTCGCCGGGCAGATGGAAGGTGAGTCGCACCGCATAGGGATCACTGGTCTCGTAGCGCAACTCCACCGGAATGCGGAAGGAGAGCTCCTCCGACACGAGAAAGCTCATCATGACTTCTGCCTGTACGGACTCACGCATCGTCTACCCCGTCATATGACATCGGCTGGCCGGGATCGATCCCTCTGACCGTGGTCAAATCTTGCTGAACGTGCACGGGAGATCACAAGGAGTAATTTTTCAGATGCTGATAGAGAGCGTGAGGGACCCGAGATGGCGCCCGATCTCCGTCTGCAACCGGTGGGCGGCGGGCAGCAGCCGGTCGGCGTGACGGGCGGGCAGGGAAAGGGCCATGGTGGCCGCGGTGGTGCCGACCGTGATCGGCACCGCCGCGCAGACCGTGCCGAGCGCGTACTCCTGACGCTCCACCACCGCCTCCATGCGCCCCAGCCGGGTCAGCCGTCGCAGCAGGGCACCGTTGTCCCGCACGGTGTACGGCGTGATGGCCTGCACGGGATAGCGGGCGAGATGGTCGCGTCGGGCGTCCTCGTCCAGCTGGGAGAGCAGGCACTGACCGATCGCGTGCGCATGGCCGGTCTCGCGGAAGTCCGCCCATTCCTCGACCGCGGGGGCCTCCGGGGAGTCGGAGACGCACATGACCTCGATCTCGCCGTCTTGGTACATCGCGTAGTACACGGGCACACCGATGGAATCACGCCAGTGCGCGAGCGTGTCCGCCACCGTGCTGCGACGTTTCTGCTGCGCTCCGCTACTGCTCAGCCGCTCTACCGCGTCGCCGAGGAAGAACAGCCCTTTCTCGCGGCGCAGATAGCCCTCGTGCACCAGGGTGCGCAGCAGGTGGTAGGTCGTGGGCAGCGCCAGGCCGGTCTCGCGGGCGAGTTGCTTGGCGGTTGCCCCGTAGGCGTGCGCGGCGACGCTCTCCAGCAGCCGCATGGCTCGCTGCACGGATCCGATGAGGGTCGCAGTGGCCGGTGGCCCGGGATGCCCGGAGGCCGGTTGCTCCGGGAGGCCCGCTGACCGCTGACGTCCTGGGGGGTCCGCGGCGTGTGGTTGCCCGGGGACGGCCGCGGCGGGCGCCCGCTGGACGAGGGGCGGGCAGGAGCGCGATGGGGTGGGCGGTGCGTGGGGTTCTGCCGGTGCGGTGTCAACCGTGGCCAAGGGTCACTCCCGAAGCGCGAGGAGGCAGCCCGTGCGGGGGTAGAGCACGGAGGGGGATCTGCGCCACCACGGGCCGGATCCCGTGGCGAGTTCCGGACTCTAACCGTCAGCCACCGCACGCAGGTGGTCTCGCGGGGAAACTTCCCTCCCCCGAGGGAATCGGCCCCTCACCGTTCACCGGTCGCCGGACTCCTCACCAGTCGCTGCGCGATGAAGAGTTCGCCATGAACTTGCGTACGAGGTAAATCAGACCGCCGACCAGGGCGACGAAGATCAGCGCCTTGAACAGCAGGTTGATCACGAATCCGACCACGGTCACTATCAGGCCGCCGAACACGACCAGGGCGATGATCGGCACCGCGACCCACTTCACCCACCACGACAACCCCGCGAAGATCTCTCGCATCGCCCTCGTCCTTTGCGTTCTCGTGCCTCGTCGATGTCCTGCACTCGATGCTAGGGCTGCCGAGGCGGTCCGCGGGGACGCCGTGACCCTTGTCGTCCCCTGACCCGTCCCCTAGGGAACCCCGGGGGGGCCGGACTCAGGCCTCGGGCGGGGAGAAGACGACGAGCACCCTCAGGTCCTCGCTGATGTGGTGGAACTTGTGTGCGACCCCGGCGGGCACGTACACGACGCTGCCCCGCGCCACCTCGGTCGTCTCCAGACCGACCGTGATCGACGCCCGGCCGCTGACGACGAAGTACACCTCGTCCTGATTGTGCGGCTTCTGCGGGTCGTGCTCGCCCGCGTTGAGGGCGTACAGGCCGACCGACATGTTCCGCTCCCGCAGGAACTGAAGGTAGGCACCCTCATTGGCGGCACGCTCCGCCTCCAGTTCGTCCAGCCGGAATGCCTTCATCGCCGCTGCCGCCCTCGCATCACTGCCTCGCTTCCCGTCCGGTCTGCCACGATCAGACACATGAAGAATTTCGTAGTCAAGACGATCGCCAACGCGGGCGCCCTCGCGGTCGCCGTCTGGTTGCTCGACAAGATCACCCTGACGGGTGACAACACGGCCAAGAAGGCCGGCACGCTGATCGTCGTCGCGCTGGTCTTCGGCCTGGTGAACTGGCTGGTCAAGCCGATCGTGAAGGTGCTCACCTTCCCGCTGTTCATCCTGACGCTGGGGCTGATCACGCTGGTGGTGAACGCGCTGATGCTGCTGTTGACCTCCTGGGTGTGCGGCAAGCTCGACCTGAGCTTCCACGTGGAGGGCTTCTGGACGGCCGTCTTGGGCGGTCTGATCGTCTCCGTCGTCTCCTGGGCGCTCCACGTCGTCCTGCCCGACGAGGACTGAACGCGCCATGTCCTACCGCGTCTGCTTCGTGTGCACCGGCAACATCTGCCGCTCCCCGATGGCCGAATCCGTCTTCCGCGCGCGCGTGGCGGAGGCCGGGCTCGAGGGCCTGGTCGAGGTCGACAGCGCCGGTACCGGAGGCTGGCACGAGGGCGAGGCCGCCGACCCGCGCGCCGTCTCGGCTCTCGAGGAGCACGGCTACGACACCGAGCACGTCGCCCGCCAGTTCCAGCCGTCGTGGTTCGCCCGGCTCGACCTCGTGATCGCCCTCGACCACGGCCACCTCGAGACCCTGCGCCGGCTCGCCCCCACCGCGGAGGACGCGCGCAAGATCCACCTGCTGCGCTCCTACGTCCGCCCGTCACCGGGCCCCCACCCCTCGACGAGCACTTCGCCCGTACCGTCTGAATCCACCGGTGACGACCTCGACGTCCCGGACCCGTACTACGGGGGCCGGGACGGCTTCGAGGAGTGTCTTGAGATGGTGGAAGCGGCGAGCACCGGCCTGCTCGCCGCCGTACGGCAGCAACTGGAGGGACGGGCCGCATGAGCGACGCCACCGCGGACGAGGCGCGCACCGGCGACGGCACGCGCGCGGTACGGGCCGGGCTGCCCGAGCCGGTCAAGCACGAGCCGACCCTGCCGGGGCCCGTGTTCGCGGCGCACTTCCACCTGCCCGGCGAGGTGACGGGACCGTACTCCTACGGCCGTGACGACAACCCGACCTGGACGCTGCTGGAGCGCGCCATCGCCGAGCTGGAGGCTCCCGGGCAGGAGAACGTCGAGACGCTGGTGTTCGCCTCGGGCATGGCGGCGATCTCCGCGGTGCTCTTCTCCCAGTTGCGCGCCGGGGACGCGGTCGTGCTGCCCTCCGACGGTTACCAGGTGCTGCCGCTCGTCCGTGCCCAGCTGGAGTCCTATGGCATCGAGGTGCGCACCGCGCCCACCGCCGGCGACGCCCAGCTGGAGGTCCTCGAGGGCGCCCGGCTGCTGTGGATCGAGTCCCCGTCGAACCCCGGGCTCGACGTGTGCGACATCCGACGCCTGGTGGAGGCGGCGCACGCGGGCGGCACTCTGGTGGCCGTCGACAACACCCTCGCCACCCCGCTCGGACAGCGCCCACTGGAGCTGGGCGCCGACTTCTCCGTGGCCAGCGGCACCAAGCAGCTCACCGGGCACGGAGACGTCCTCCTGGGCTACGTCACCGGTCGCGACGCCGAGGCGATGGCCGCCGTACGCCGCTGGCGCAAGATCGTCGGGGCGATCTCCGGGCCCATGGAGGCCTGGCTCGCGCACCGGTCCATCGCCACGCTCCAGCTGCGCGTCGACCGGCAGGACACCAGCGCCCTGCGGGTCGCCGAGGCGTTGCGGCAGCGGCCCGAGGTGTCCGGCCTGCGTTACCCCGGCCTGCCCGACGACCCCTCGCACAAGATCGCCGCGCAGCAGATGAGCCGCTACGGCTGTGTGGTCTCCTTCACGCTGCCCACGCGCGCGCGTGCGGAGCGTTTCCTCGAGGCACTGCGCCTGGTGGAGGACGCGACGAGCTTCGGCGGGGTGCGCTCCACGGCCGAACGCCGCCGCCGCTGGGGCGGGGACGCGGTCCCGGAGGGCTTCATCCGCATGTCCGTCGGTGCCGAGGACCCCGAGGACTTGATCGCCGACCTGCTGCGTGCCCTGGGCGAGTCCGCCGAATGAGCCGGGACGCGTCCGCCGAGTGAGCCGGGACGCGTCGACCTGCTGATGCCGGAGGACGGTCCGAGCCTCCCCCCTTCGTGGCTCGGACCGTCTTCGGTTCCGCGCGCGAAGAACCGCGTCCACAAGGCTAGTTGACTCTCTGTCAGTGTCCAATCACGCTAACGACAGCGGCCTATCGACATATTTATAGTTGGTGCCTGCCCCGGGGGCCGGAGGAAGGCAGGGACAGGGGAGGGCATCCATGGATCTGGCCTTGCTGCGAACCTTCGTCACCGTGCACCGGGCCGGTTCCTTCACCCGCGCCGCCGCCCTGCTCGGGCTCTCCCAGCCCGCTGTCACCTCACAGATCCGCACGCTGGAACGCCAGCTGGGCAGACCTCTTTTCCTCCGGCAGGCCCGCGGGGTGACCCCGACGACCATCGGCGATGAGCTGGCGCACAAAGCCGCTCCGCACCTCGACGCCCTGGTGCAGATAGCCGAGAGCGGCCTGGACGACGAGTCGTCGTTACGGACGCTGCATCTCGCCGGCCCGCCTGAGTTCACCGCCGAACGCGCTCTGCCCGCCCTCACCGAGCTGACCGGCGACGACGGCCAGGGCTTCGCGTTGCGCGCCTCCTTCGGCACCGCGGAGGAAACGCTGGAGGGGCTGGCCGCCGGACACCATGATCTGACCATCAGCACGGCCCGGCCGCGCGGAGCACTGCTCACCGCCACACCTCTCTGCGACGAGGAACACGTGCTGGTCGCCGCCCCGCGCTGGGCGGAGCGGATCGGCTCGGACGTGCTGCGGCTGAAGGGACCGCCGGCCCTGGAGAACCTGCCCGTTGTCGAGGTCCACGAGTCGCTGCCCTTCGTCTCGCGCTACTGGGCCTCCGTCTTCGACTCCCGCCCGGCCGCCTCGGGCACGGTCATCGTCCCCGATCTGCGGGCCGTGCTCGCCTGTGCGATCGCGGGCGCCGGGCTGGCGGTCCTACCCCGCTATCTGTGCGCTTCGGCCCTCGACGACAGAACGATCGTCGGCCTGCACGACCCGGCGGTGCCGCCGCTGCGCACGTACTTCCTGGTGGTGCGCACCGGAACCCTCGCCATGCCCCATATCGCCCGGGCCCACGAGTGGCTCCAGCGGGCGGCCGCGGCCTGGTGCTGAAGGCCCCTTCCAGGGAGCGCACACCCTGCGGTCAGGCGGTGGCTCCTTGTGATGTTTCACGTGGAACCAGCCGGGCCACATTTCTCCCATGACCGTCCGACCCGTGGTCAAGCGCACCGCCCGTGCCGTCCTGCTGGACGGTGACGACCTGATCCTGATCAAGCGCACCAAGCCCGGTGTCGATCCCTACTGGATCACGCCCGGTGGCGGGGTCGAGCCCGACGATCCGACCGTCGTCCACGCCCTGCACCGAGAGGTGTACGAGGAACTCGGCGCCAAGATCACCGATGTGGTGCCGTGCTTCGTGGACACCGTGGAGCACATCGGTGAGGACGGCGGCGCCACCGGTGTGAAGGTGCAGCACTTCTTCGTCTGCCGGCTGGAATCCATGGATCCCTCCCTGCGCCACGGCCCCGAAGTGGACGAGCCGGCCGGTGAGTACGAGATCGTCCATGTCCCGTTCACCCGCGTCGGCATCGCCTCCGTCCATCTCGTCCCGCTGTCGCTACGCCACTACCTGGACGGCAATATCGAGGGGGTACGCGCCATGCACGCTCCCGACCTCGGATAGCGCGGTCAGCCCCCGACGGCGAGCAGTTCCTCCACCGCATCGTGCCGTATGCGGCTCGGCGGGATGCCGATGTTCCGGAGCACGTCGACTCCGCTGCGGATCATTCCGGGCGGGCCCGAGAGATAGGCCTCGTACTCGGTCCAGGGGCCGTACTCGCGCATGGCGTCGGGAAGCCGGAGCCGGGCCTGCTGATCTATGACCGCCCGGACCGACAGCCAGGGGTGGCTCTGCTGGAGCCTGAGCATGGTGTCGATGTCATACAGGTCGCGGTCGGTGCGTGCGCCGTAGAACACCTGGACCGATCGGCGCGCGCCGTGTTCCGCGATGTCCTCGACCAGAGCCTTGATGGGCGCGATGCCGGTGCCGCCACCCAGGCAGAGCAGACCCCTGTCGGTGGTGTGGTCGACGGTCATCGAGCCGACCGGAGGACCGAGGCGTATGACGTCTCCGGGGCGGGCGTGGTGAACCAGCGCGTTGGAGACCCAGCCGGCCGGGACGGCCTTCACATGGAATGTCAGCAGCCCGTCCGAGCGGGGCGCGGAGGCGAAGGAGTAGTGCCGCCACACCCGTGGCCACCAGGGCGTCTCGACGCTCGTGTACTGGCCTGCGAGGAAGGGGTAGGGCTGGTCGGGACGGACGGTGAGGACCGCGACATCGGGGGTCCTGAGGTCGTGCGTGACGATCTCGGCCTGCCACCAGGCAGGAGCCCGAAGTTCGTCCGCCGCCGCCGCGTCGATCATGACCTGGGAGAGCGTCGTGTACGCCCGCACCCAGGCCGCCTCGGTCTCCGGGTTCCAGACTGCGGCGGCGTACTTGCTCAACGCGCCGATCAGGCATTCGCCCACGGCCGGATAGTGCTCGGCGCGCGTCCCGTACTTGCGGTGTCCGCGGCCCAGATGCTGCAGGTAGTCAACGAGGAGGGCGGTGTCGTCCAAGTGCTCGGCCGCGGTGAGCAGGGCCTTCAGCAGACGGTCCCGCTGGGCGCCCATCGCAGCCGGGAACAGCGACCGCAGTTCGGGGTGGCGGACGAAGAGAAGTGTGTAGAAGTAGGAGGTGACCTTGTCGGCCACGGTGCCGATCTCGGCCATCGTGCGGCGAATGAGGACCGCGTCCGAAGACCCCTCCTCGACAACCGGCGCCGAGCGCTGCGCGGGCGCGTTCTGTGGGGCCGGAGCATCCGGGTGCCGGATGGGAACGTCCGCGGTGGAGCCGTCAGCGTTGGGCCGAGCGCCGATAGCCGCCGTGGGCCGCTGCGCGGGGACGCCCGTCAGGGGACGGGTGGTGCCTGGCGCGGCCGGGCGGCCCACCGGCCGCAGAACCGCGGGTCGGCGAACCTCGTCCATCTCCTGATCACCGTCCGGCGGAGGAGCCGATGGCGTGTTGCGCGGCATGAACCAGCCGCCCCCACCCGACATGCCGTTCTCCCCCGACGTGGTGGTCGGAGCGTCCATGGTGTGCCCTCGCCTCGAACGTCTTTCGGTCGGTCCCGATCGGATGCCTCGTTCGCGTACTCGGAAACGCGGGTCTGCGATCTCTCCGTCCCGTTCGGCTACTGCCCCTGCCCTCGGTCCCCACGGGATGCGTGCCCGTTCCGGACGTGAACCGGGGTCGACCCTACCGGGCGTTGCCGCGCAGACAAGTCCCTCCTGCCTTTCTCACGACGCAGGCAGAGGGCGAACCGCGAAGTCCGTCAACTACCGCGCGCCGCTAACCAATTCATAGGCATCCCACAGATCCTGCCCCCTGTAGGAATGGGTCGCGAGCCGGGCCAGGTGACCGTCCGCATTCACCGCTACAGAAACCGGTACGACAGCAAACAGCTCTTTGTCCGACGATGAGTCGCCGTACGCCACGCAGTCCGCCCGCGCAACGCCGAACTCGGCGCAGAGCCGGTCCGCGATGGTCACCTTGGCCGCGGCGCTCAGCACCCCGGAAGGGTCGACGGGCTCGGTGAACGGCACGGCCGGGAAACGGGATCCATGAGCCGCGTGAGCCCCCCCCAGTGCAGCAGGCGTTCCACGAAAAAGGAAGGCGAGAGAGACACCACCGCGCAGTATTCACCCGCGCTTCTGATCTGCGCCCACACCTCGCGGATCCGGGTCAGCCAGGGAGCCGCCTCGAAAGCGGCGTCCACATGCGCCTCGGTCAGGCCCGCCCACAGGTCGTACACCTGCGCCGCGTACTCCGGCGGTCCGATCCGTCCCTCCGCGATCGCCCGGTCCAGCGCCACCGTCTCCGCCTCCAGCCCCAACTGACGGGAAATCTCCACCGGTGCCGTGGTGCGGTGCAACAACGTGCCATCGAGATCGAAGAGATGAAGTCTCGCCATGGCCCTGAGGCTAATCGGCTGCCGATGTTTCACGTGAAACACTCCCACCTGTCTGCGGGCTGTACGCAGGGCTACGACATGGCCAAAAGCACGTATGTCTCCTTCGAAACGGGTGGACGCCGGGGGTGTCGGTCGGACAGCCTGACCTGCGTGCCGACTCCATCCCTCGCCGCTCTGCCCATCCGCCGACTGACGCTTCGCGATCTCACCGCCTGCGCCGACCTGTCCGAGAACCGGGGGTGGCCACGCGAAGAGCACAAGTGGGGCTTCCTCCTCACGGCCGGAAAGGGCTTCGGTATCGACGACCCCCAGGGGGGCCTCGTCGCCGCGTGCGTCGTCACCGAGTACGGCTCGTGGGAACGGCTCGAACTCGGTGCCATCGGCATGGTTCTGGTGGCCGAACGCCATGCCCGTCAGGGCGTCGGACGCCGTCTGATGCAGCACGTCGTGTCAGCCATGGGAACCACCCCACTGACCCTGCACGCCACCCCCTCTGGTCGTCCCCTGTATGAGGAACTGGGCTTCAAGGTGACGGGCCGGGCGGAAATGCTGACGGGCCGCTTCATCCCCGGCGAGCCGGAGTCCGGAGTGCTGACCCGTGCCGCGACCGCGGAGGACCTTCCCAGGATCCTGCGTCTCGACGAGGAAGGGTTCGGCGCCGACCGCACGCCCCTCATCACCCGCCTGCCCGCCTTCGCCGACCAGCTGCGGGTCGCCGAGGAGGACGGCCGGATCATCGGTTACGCGGCCGCGTGGCCCAACATGAACACCCATGTCATCGGCCCGCTGATCGCCCGGGACACGCAGACCGCCAAGGCTCTCATCGCCTCCCTGGCGGCCCATACGGACCGTCCGCTGCGCACCGACATCGACGTGCGCCATCAAGAGCTGCTGGAGTGGGCGAAGGAGCGGGGGCTGGCCTCCGTAGCCTTCAACGCCGTGATGACCTACGGCATCACGGACCTTCCGGGGGACTGGACGAAGCGGTTCGCCCCGCTGACGGTGGCTGCGGGCTGAGGCGTCGCACGACGAATGGTGAGCGGCGCGACGACAGTGGTGCTCATGGAGCTTGCTCCTTTTGCTGAAGTGGAGCTTGCCCGGTACCGGGGACCCCCGGGTGCGGGTGTCTGGCGGGTACCGGTAAGCCGGGCGACTCAGTGGTGGACGGGCGCCCGCTGCCCGGCGGACGTACCGGAGGCGGCCACGGCGCCGTGTGCACCGTCGCGGCGTTCCAGGGCCGCCGACAGGACGGCGAGGACCAGAGCGGCCGCGGCGAGGACGGCACCGACCCAGTTGGGGGCGGTGTAACCGAGGTCGGCCGCGATCACCACGCCGCCGAGCCAGGCGGACAGGGCGTTGCCCAGGTTGAAGGCGCCGATGTTCATGGCCGAGGCGAGCGTCGGTGCGCCGTGCGCCTGGTCGAGGACGCGCTTCTGCAACGGCGGGACGGTGGCGAAGCCCAGGGCGCCGATCAGGGCGATGGTCACGGCGGCCGCGATCTTGTTGTGGGCGGTCAGCGTGAAGAGTGCCAGGACGACGGCCAAAGTGCCCAGGGAGACGTACAGCATCGGCATCAGCGCGCGGTCGGCGAACTTGCCGCCGATGAGATTGCCGCCAACCATGCCGAGGCCGAACAGGACCAGCAGCCAGGTGACCGAGCCGTCGGCAAAGCCGGCGATGTGAGTCATCATCGGCGCGATGTAGGTGATGGCCGCGAAGACACCGCCGAAGCCGAGGACGGTCATCGCCATGGCGAGCAGGACCTGGGCGTTCTTGAAGGCGGCCAGCTCGTGCCGTAGGTGCACACCCTCCGGCCGCGGCACTTCGGGCACCAGCTTGGCGATGCCGGCCAGACCGGCCACCCCGAGGGCGGCGACGATGCCGAAGGTGACGCGCCAGCCGACGTTCTGCCCGATGAGCGTGCCCAGCGGAACACCGACCACATTGGCGACAGTCAGACCGGTGAACATCATCGCGATGGCGCCGGCCTTCTTGTCCGGCGCCACCAGCTCGGCCGCGACGACAGAGCCGATGCCGAAGAAGGCTCCGTGGGCGAGTGAGGCGATCACTCGGCCGATCAGCATGATCGCGAAGATCGGAGCCACCGCGGAGAGCAGGTTTCCGGCGATGAAGAGTCCCATCAGCAGCATCAGCATCCGCTTGCGCGGGACCTTGGTGCCGAGCACGGTCATCAGCGGGGCACCGGCGACCACGCCCAGCGCATAGCCGGTCACGAGCAGGCCCGCCGTAGGGATGGAGACCCCGAAGTCGTCCGCGACCTCGGGTAGCAAGCCCATGATCACGAACTCGGTCGTTCCGATTCCGAAGGCCCCGATCGCGAGGGCCAGAAGCGCGAGAGGCATGGGGAGTTACACCTTCTCAAACGATTGCAGGAGCGCTTTAGCTGCGTTCACAATAGTTGCATACGCGGGCTAAATGCAACCGCGCACAATTGCAGTTGTGCTCTACCCTTGTTTCAGCCGCTCCGGAACGGAGGAACGCCCATGACAGCGACGGACCCCGCGCTCACCGGCCTTGCCCAGGGCTGGTGCGCCCTCTCTGCGCTGCACGGAAAGATCGAGGCGCACATCGAGCGCGCTCTGCAGGCGACACACGACCTGAGCGTGCGCGAGTACTCCCTGCTCGACGTGCTCAGCCGACAGCACGACGGTGAGGGCGGACATCTGCAGATGAAACAGGTCGCCGACGCTGTCGTCCTCAGCCAGAGCGCCACCACGCGCCTGGTGACCCGCCTGGAGGACCGCGGTCTGCTGGAGCGCTACCTCTGCCCCACCGACCGGCGCGGCATCTACACCAACGTGACCGAGGCGGGCCTGCGGCTGCTGGAGGAGGCGCGACCCACCAATGACGCCGCCCTGCGCGAGGCCCTGGACGAGGCCTCCAGGAACCCCGAGCTGGCCCCGTTGGTCAGGGTCATCGAGTCACTGAACGTGCCCGCGTAGGGTGCGGGCATGGGAGATCTTGACATACGGCACGCAACCGCCGATGACTTGCCGGCGATCGTCGCGATGCTCGCCGACGATCCACTGGGCGCCCAACGCGAATCGCCTCACGACCTGACCCCGTACAAAGCTGCGCTGGAGCGCCTCGACGCCGACGCGAACCAGCATCTCGTCGTCGCCGTGCGCGAAGGCCGCGTGATCGGAACTCTGCAGCTCACGATCATTCCCGGGCTCTCCCATCAGGGCGCGACGCGCGCGCTCGTCGAGGCCGTGCGCATCCACGCCGATGAGCGGGGCAGCGGGCTCGGCAGCCTGCTTATCGAGTGGGCGATCGACATGTCCCGTCGGCTCGACTGCCGGATGGTGCAGCTGACGTCCGACAAGACACGTACCGACGCCCACCGTTTCTACGAGCGGCTGGGCTTCACGGCGTCACACGAAGGCTTCAAGCTGAAGTTGTGACGGCGCGGCAGGACGAACAGAACGAGGGCGGTGTGTTTCACGTGAAACACACCGCCCTCGTGTCTTGGGACTAGCGGATCCCCCGCCACCCCTCCGGGTCCACTCCGCCAGGTACGAGAGCCTCAGTGTCGTATGGCTGCCGCGTGAACACGAACGACCCCAGGTCGAGGTGGCTCACCGGCCCGTCCGGGCGTCGTACGGGCCGTAGCGACTCCCCGGCGTAATAACCCTCCAGGCCCGTCCAGGTCCCGTCGCCGTTCGAGCGGAAGCGCGCACGGCGTCCGCCGCCGGTCAGCGGCCCCAACGCGATCAGGCCGTCGGCGCTCACCCGCAGTACGAAGGCATGAGTCCCCCAGTACCACTGTCCCGCCAGCTCCAGGACCGCCGGGTCGACCTCGCGCAGCGGCCGCCAGGGCTCAGGGATCCGGGGCTCCGCCTCGGCGACGATCCGTACGAGGTCGGCGCCCAGCGCACCCAGCAGCGGTCCGCTGGTGCAGTTGGTGAGCACTACCGCTGCCACATCGTCCTCCACACTGATGGTGAGGTTCGCCAGGAAGCCCGGCAGTGAACCGGAGTGCCCGACAAGCAGCCTGCCGTCCCGGCGCAGGATCTGCATCCCCAAGCCATAGGTGGTCCCGTCCATCACGTCCGCAGCCTCGGCGGGCGCCGCCGGGGTCCGCATCTCCCGTACCGACTCCGCACTCAGTACCCGGTCGTCACCCCGGGCCAGAAACGCGGCGAACCGCGCCAAGTCCCCGGTGGTCGACCACAACTGCCCGGCTGGTGCCATCCGTCCGAGATCCTCCAGCGGCTCGGGCAGCATGGCGTCGGCCCACGGATGCACGGCCCATCCCTCCGCGTGCGGCGGCTGCGGCTGCGCGCTCGTCCGGTGCAAGCCGAGCGGCTCGAGGATCTCGCTGCGCAGGACCTCCTCCCAGGGTGCGCCGCGCAGCTCCTCCACCAGCGCGCCGAGCACCGTGTAGCCGGGGTTGGAGTAGTGATGCCGTCGACCGACGGGATGCAGAAGGGGCTGCTCACCAAGCACGTCGCTCAGCTCCGGGCGCAGAGAGCCCGGGGTCCGCTCCCACCAGGGCGCGGGTGACTCAGCCGCCAACCCGGCGGTGTGGGCGAGCAGTTCGGCGATCGTCGCCTCCCCCACGCCGGTGCCCGGCAGATGCTTCTCCAGCGGATCACCGAGATCGAGCAGACCCTCGTCGCGCAGCCGCATCACCAGTACGGCGGTGAAGGTCTTGGTGATGGACCCGATCCGATACTGCAGGTTTTCGTCCGGCGCGTGTCCCTGCACCGAGGCGCGCGCCCCGTGCCACACCACCTGTCCGTCCCGAACGACGGCGGCGACCAGCGACGGCGCCCGCCCTTCGGCCTGCGCGACGGCGATCCGGTGCAGCAAGGCACGCCGGGTGCCGGGGAGCAGCGCTCCATGAGATGTCGACATGAGCCCAGTCCACCGGCTGCTGCGGCGGGCGTCGAATCCATTTCCCGGGACACCGCTCCGTTGGTCCGGCAGGACTGCCATCGTCATGACACGGCCATCGTCATGACACGACAGCGGAGAAAATGACACGGAGCCTGAGAACCTACAACCGTGTAGGGAGCCGATTCTTCTGACCAACCTCGATGCTGTGAGCTGGAGTTCCAGCTCTCGTCCAAGTTGATGCCACCGGCAAATCGTCCAAGTGGCTTGACCATTCCGCAGCCGCATCGGGGTTTCCCAGCGTTGATGGAGACAGTCTCCGATCGGGGAGTCCGCCCGGGAGGCTCTGGCATGATCTCCATTCATGGGTGATTGGTTCGTGCAGGCAAACCACGGCGTGCGGTTCGAGTGGGGGCCAGTCGCCGCGGAACTTCTTGCGCAGGACACCGCCTGTCTTGTCGTCGTCGACGTGTTGTCGTTCACGACGTCGGTGACGGTTGCGGTCGAGGAGGGGACTCAGGTTTTCCCCTATCGCTGGCGTGACGAGACCGCTGAGACTTTCGCTGACGAGGTGGGGGCCCATCTGGCCGTGGGGCGGAGCATGGCCAGCGAGACGTCACCGTGGTCGTTGTCACCAGCTGCGCTGCGACGTGCTCCTTTCGCTCCGCGGCTGGTGCTCCCGTCGCCTAATGGATCCACCATCGCCGCCGCGGCCGGGGAGGCGACGGTAGTCGCTGGGGCACTGAGGAACGCAGCTGCTGTCGGCCGATGGCTGGCAGATCGAGGTTATGGAACGGCCGAGCAACCTGTACTGGTGATTGCCTCGGGTGAGCGCTGGCCCGACGGCAGTCTCAGGCCCGCCCTCGAAGACCTCCTCGGCGCTGGATCAGTGATCGCCGCACTGCGCCGATTCGGCCGGAGCAACCTCTCGCCGGAGGCGGCAACCGCGGCCGCGGTTTTCGACAGCGTGACGGACGTGGGCGCCACTGTCGCGGCCTGTGCATCGGGCCAAGAACTCATCAGCAGCGGTTATGCAGACGATGTCGCCATCGCGACAGAGCTAGACGCTTGCGATGTCGTCCCCGTCCTCGTCGAGGGAGCGTTCGTTGCCACTGTCTAGGCGGGGAGTCGTCACCTAGCCTTCCGCAGTCTGCAGTTCGGGCAGGACGTCGGCGAGAGCCTGGATTGCTTCAAGGACCTGTTCGCCGATCTCGGTCAGCCTCATGGCGTGCTTCCTCTGCGCTCGGTGGAAGAGCTGTGCCCCGAGGTCACGCTCAAGCCGATTGATCTGCTCATCAAGGACCCCGTCCGTACGCCGTACCTGCACCAGTACGGTGCCGACCTCACGATCCACGCTGTACCCCCGCGATCCAGGCGGGTCAGCTGTGCCCGCCAGACCTCCGTCTGACGCGAGTACGCTCTCCGGCAGACGGCACGGGATGCAGGAAGAAGCCCCAACCACCGCTTGGGGTGGCTAGGTTGGCGTGGAGTTGTCCAGGTCCGACGACCATTCCGTCAGACGGTGGTCACACCAATCTGGAATATGGCGTCAGAAATTGGACGCTACAAAACCGGGGGATCAGGTCTGGGCCATGTCCACGAAGCGGGAGTAGTGGCCCTGGAACGCGACCGTGATCGTGGCCGTCGGGCCGTTTCGGTGCTTGGCCACGATCAGATCGGCCTCGCCCGCACGCGGGGACTCCTTCTCATAGGCGTCCTCACGGTGCAGCAGGATGACCATGTCGGCGTCCTGCTCGATGGAGCCGGACTCTCGCAGGTCGGAGACCATCGGCTTCTTGTCGGTGCGCTGCTCGGGACCACGGTTGAGCTGGGAGAGCGCGATGACCGGGATCTCCAGCTCCTTCGCGAGCAGCTTGAGGTTACGGGACATGTCCGAGACCTCCTGCTGACGGCTCTCGGCGCGCTTGGAGCCGCCGGACTGCATCAGCTGGAGGTAGTCGATGACGACCAGCTTCAGGTCGTTGCGCTGCTTCAGCCTCCGGCACTTGGCGCGGATCTCCATCATCGACAGGTTCGGGGAGTCGTCGATGTAGAGCGGTGCAGCCGAGACGTCCGGCATGCGGCGGGCGAGCCGGGTCCAGTCCTCGTCGGTCATCGTGCCGGACCGCATGTGGTGCAGGGCGACCCGGGCCTCGGCGGACAGCAGACGCATCGCGATCTCGTTGCGGCCCATTTCGAGCGAGAAGATGACGCTCGGGAGATTGTTCTTGATCGAGGCGGCCCGCGCGAAGTCCAGGGCGAGGGTCGACTTACCCATGGCGGGTCGGGCCGCGATGACGATCATCTGGCCCGGGTGCAGACCGTTCGTCAGCGAGTCGAAGTCGGTGAAGCCCGTGGGCACGCCCGTCATCTCGCCGCTTCGTGAGCCGATCGCCTCGATCTCGTCGAGGGCGCCTTCCATGATGTCGCCGAGCGGCAGATAGTCCTCGCTGGTGCGCTGCTCGGTGACGGCGTAGATCTCGGCCTGGGCGCGGTTGACGATCTCGTCCACATCGCCGTCGGCCGCGTATCCCATCTGCGTAATGCGTGTACCGGCTTCTACCAGGCGACGCAGGACGGCCCGCTCGTGGACGATCTCCGCGTAGTACTCGGCGTTGGCGGCCGTCGGCACGGTCTGGACAAGGCTGTGCAGATACGCGGCGCCGCCGACCTTGTTGATCTCGCCGCGCTTGGTGAGTTCCGCGGCGATGGTGATGGGGTCGGCCGGCTCACCCTTGGCGTAGACGTCCAGGATCGCCTGGTAGATCGTCTCGTGCGCGGGCTTGTAGAAGTCGTGGCCCTTGAGGATCTCGACGACATCGGCGATGGCGTCCTTGGACAGCAGCATGCCGCCCAGCACCGACTGCTCGGCGTCCAGGTCCTGCGGCGGCACCCGCTCGAAGGACGACCCCCCGGCGTCCCAGCCGCCGTTCTCCCGGCCCCGGTCGTGTTGTTCGTCACGACCCCGGCCACCGTCGCTCCGCCGACGGGAGGCCGGCAGACGATCGCTGGGTCCGCTGTCGGCCCACGGATCGTCCAAGGGCTCGGAAATGCTCACCGAGGCACCTCCTCCCGTCCGCACAGCGGACCTCGCCGTGTCCTCTTTTGTACGGCACGACACTGACAAATAAGAGGCCCAACTCCGGTTCGCACGCGTCGGATGTGCGACGGTTCCAAGGCCGCGGGAAAGACGCTTCCCGGGGCCGGGAAAGGAGTGGGCGCCGCACCACGGTAGGCCCGTCGGCACCGTCAGCCAATCTGGTTATCCACAGGCCATGTGGACGACCGCCCCGATGCTGTGGAGAACTCGCCGAAACCTGTGCACGACGCGGTGGACAGCCCTGTGAACAAGCCCTCGATCCACCTCAGGAGACGCCGGTGACCTGCGCTTTTACCGTCCACCGGCTGTGCAGAAGAAAAACTTTCCCAGTCGGACCAAGATCACTTCGAACGGTACCCGAAAGGACACGACCCAAGAAGTGAAGTAAGGGGCAATGCCCAGTTGCATCTCTTACCTGTGGACGGTTAGATTACTGCTCATGACACAGGCTCCCGCGATACCGAAGGCCACCCGTCGGCGGCACGACCGAGAGATCGTCGCGCTGGCCATCCCGGCCTTCGGAGCCCTCATCGCCGAGCCTCTCTTCGTGATGGCGGACAGTGCGATCGTCGGCCACCTCGGCACCGCGCAACTCGCCGGCCTCGGCGTCGCCTCGGCCCTCCTCACCACCGCCGTGAGCGTCTTCGTCTTCCTTGCCTACGCCACCACAGCCGCCGTGGCCCGCCGCGTCGGCGCCGGTGATCTCCAGGCGGCCATCCGGCAGGGCATGGACGGCATCTGGCTGGCACTGCTGCTCGGCATCGCCGTCATCGCCGTCGTCCTTCCGCTGGCCCCCGGCATCGTGGACCTCATCGGCGCCTCCACAACCGCGGCCCCCTATGCCACGACGTATCTGCGCATCTCCTCGCTGGGTATCCCGGCCATGCTCATCGTCCTCGCCGCGACGGGGGTGCTGCGCGGCCTGCAGGACACCCGGACCCCGCTCTACGTCGCCGTCGCCGGCTTCATCGCCAACGGCGTACTCAACGGAGGACTCGTCTACGGTGCCGGACTGGGCATCGCCGGTTCGGCATGGGGCACGGTCATCGCACAGTGCGGCATGGCAGCCGTCTATCTGACCGTCGTCGTGCGCGGTGCCCACCGGCACGGCGCTTCCCTCCGCCCGGACGCCGCCGGAATCCGAGCCTCGGCCCAGGCCGGCGTTCCCCTCCTGGTCCGCACACTGTCCCTGCGGGCGATCCTCATGATCGCCACGGCGGTCGCGGCACGTCTCGGTGACGCCGACATCGCCGCCCACCAGATCATTCTGTCCCTGTGGAGCCTGCTGGCTTTCGCTCTCGACGCGATTGCGATCGCGGGTCAGGCGATCATCGGCCGCTACCTCGGCGCGAACGATACCCGGAGCGCGCGCGAGGCCTGCCGCCGCATGGTTCAGTGGGGCATTGCGACCGGTGTCGCACTCGGCCTGCTCGTGGTGGCCGCCCGACCACTCTTCCTGCCGCTGTTCACCAGCGACTCGGTGGTCAAAGGCGCGGCGCTGCCCGCACTGCTGATGGTGGCGCTGTCGCAGCCCATCTGCGGGATCGTCTTCGTCCTGGACGGCGTCCTGATGGGCGCGGGCGATGGGCCGTACCTTGCCTGGGCCATGGTCGTCACCCTGGCGGTGTTCGCACCCGTGGCTCTGCTCGTCCCCACGTTCGGCGGCGGCCTCACTGCCCTCTGGACAGCGATGACGCTGATGATGACCATCCGCATGCTGTCCCTATGGCTGCGCACTCGCTCCGGCCACTGGATCGTGACGGGCGCGACCCGCTGACCGTTTCACGTGAAACACGCCGCTGCCCCCCGGCCATGGTGCCCCGGCTATAGGGAAAGGGGCCGCATCCTGTACGGGTGCGGCCCCTTTCACCTGCTCAAGCGAGCGCGGCGATCACGCCGAGATGACCTCGATGTTGACCTTGGCGGCAACCTCGGGGTGCAGACGCACGGACGTCTCGTGGGCGCCCAGGGTCTTGATCGGAGCGGACAGCTCGATGCGGCGCTTGTCGACCTCGGGGCCACCGGAAGCCTTGATCGCGGAAGCGATGTCGGCCGGGGTGACGGAACCGAAGAGACGACCGGCGTCGCCGGAGCGGACGGCCAGACGGACCTTCACGCCCTCGAGCTGGCCCTTGACCTGGTTGGCCTGCTCGATGGTCTGGATCTCGTGGATCTTGCGAGCACGACGGATCTGCTCGACGTCCTTCTCGCCACCCTTGGTCCAGCGGATAGCGAACTTCCGCGGGATCAGGTAGTTGCGAGCGTAACCGTCCTTGACGTCGACGACGTCGCCGGCGGCACCGAGGCCAGAGACCTCGTGGGTGAGGATGATCTTCATGAGTCGGTCACCCTTCCCTTAGCGCGCGGTGGACGTGTAGGGCAGCAGCGCCATCTCACGGCTGTTCTTGACGGCCGTGGCGACGTCACGCTGGTGCTGCGTGCAGTTGCCGGTCACGCGGCGGGCACGGATCTTGCCGCGGTCGGAAATGAACTTCCGCAGCATGTTCGTGTCCTTGTAGTCCACGTACGTGACCTTGTCCTTGCAGAAAGCGCAGACCTTCTTCTTCGGCTTGCGCACAGGCGGCTTCGCCATGGTGTATCTCCTGTGTGATCAAGAAGTTGGGGTACGACCCCACCCTCGGCCCGAAGGCTTAGAAGGGGGGCTCGTCCGAGTAGCCGCCACCGCCGCCGGAGCCTCCGCCCCAGCCGCCGGCACCCTGGTTGCCACCGGCGGGAGCGCCGGTCGCCCACGGGTCGTCGGCCGGAGCGCCGCCGCCCTGCTGGCCGCCACCGGGGCTTCCGCCCCAGCCGCCGCCCTGCTGGCCGCCGCCACCGCCGCCGTAACCGCCCTGGCCACCGCGAGCACCACCGGCGGTCTTGGTGACCTTGGCCGTGGCGTTGCGCAGGCTGGGGCCGACTTCCTCGACGTCCAGCTCGTAGACCGTGCGCTTGACGCCCTCACGGTCCTCGTAGGACCGCTGCTTCAGCCGGCCCTGCACGATGACGCGCATGCCTCGCTGGAGCGACTCGGCGACGTTCTCCGCCGCCTGGCGCCAGACCGAGCAGGTCAGAAAGAGGCTCTCGCCGTCCTTCCACTCGTTCGTCTGGCGGTCGAAGGTGCGGGGAGTGGACGCGACGCGGAACTTCGCGACCGCCGCACCGGACGGGGTGAAGCGCAGCTCGGGGTCGTCGACAAGATTGCCGATGACCGTGATGACGGTCTCGCCTGCCATGGGGAACCTCTCGGCGGGTTTGCTGCTCTGGCTGCTTGGTTGCTGCTACTCGAATCCCGGGATCAGCTGAGCGGAAGAGCTCAGTGGGTCTCGGGGCGGAGGACCTTGGTCCGGAGGATCGACTCGTTCAGGTTCATCTGGCGGTCGAGCTCCTTGACGACCGCAGGCTCGGCCTGCAGGTCGATGACCGAGTAGATGCCCTCGGGCTTCTTCTTGATCTCGTAGGCGAGACGACGACGGCCCCAGGTGTCGACCTTCTCAACCTTGCCGCCACCGTCACGGACGACGGACAGGAAGTTCTCGATCAGCGGGGAGACAGCACGCTCCTCGAGATCGGGGTCGAGGATGACCATCACCTCGTAGTGACGCATGTGGAACCCACCTCCTTTGGACTCAGCGGCCACGGTCGTTCCGTGGCAGGAGGGTTGTGATGCGTACGCAACGGTATCGGCCGCCACTGACAATCGGGGTTCCCCTGGGGGTCCCGCAGCATGGCTCCAGTACGACTGGCAGGCCTGGGCAGACACCGGTGCAGAGGGTACAGACTACCCGCACACCCGCTTCCGGTTGAAATCCGGCCCTGAGGGCCGTCAATCTGTACACGTCGGGTGTGTACGGCGCTACGATGCGCCGCCTTCCGCAGGAGGTGCCCTATGGCACAGGCATTGCAGCCCAATACCGCCGGATCTCTCTTCGCCACGGACGGCAAACCCCATCCGCTCCAGGACGCCCTCATGGCGGTGACGCTGTTCCTGGGCCTGCTGTCCTTCATCACGTCGTTCTTCCACAGCCTTCATCTACTGACGTCCTGGGCCGGTCTGGTGGGGCTCGTCGTCGGCGTGTACGGGCAGTGGATCTCGGTGACCACGCGGGAGCGCTTCGGTCTGATCCTGGGTCTCGGTGCCGCGGGGGTCGGTTTCCTGATCGGCATGGCACACGGCGGACTGTTCGGCGGGCTCATCGGGGGCTAAGGCCCGTACGCACAGTCGGGGCGCTCACAAGGCGCAGTAGGCTTCGGCGCGAGAGCCGGAGCCCCTGTACCCATGGGGACACACCAGCCCGAGGAGCGCCCCGACATGAGCCTGACCCTGAGGACCATCAGCCGCGAGCAACATCTGGCCTACATCCAGAGCCTGCCGGCGGCGAGCCACATGCAGGTCCCGGCCTGGGCCGATGTCAAGGCGGAGTGGCGTTCGGAGAGCCTCGGCTGGTTCGACGACCGCACCGGCGAGATGGTCGGCGCGGGCCTGGTCCTCTACCGCCAGCTGCCCAAGATCAAGCGCTATCTCGCCTATCTTCCCGAAGGCCCCGTCATCAACTGGTTCGCGCCGAACCTGGACGACTGGATCCAGCCGATGCTGGCGCATCTGAAGCAGCAGGGTGCCTTCTCGGTGAAGATGGGTCCGCCGGTGATCATCCGGCGCTGGAACGCCGAGACCATCAAGAAGGGCATCCAGGACCCGGACATCAAGCGCCTGCGCGACCTGGAGGCCGACTTCATCGAGCCGCGCGCCTTCGAGGTGGCCGACAAGCTGCGCCGTATGGGCTGGCAGCAGGGTGAGGACGGCGGCGCCGGCTTCGGTGACGTGCAGCCCCGCTATGTCTTCCAGGTGCCGCTCGCCAACCGCTCCCTGGAAGAGGTCCACAAGAACTTCAACCAGCTGTGGCGCCGCAACATCAAGAAGGCCGAGAAGGCGGGCGTCGAGGTCGTCCAGGGCGGCTACCAGGACCTTCCCGAGTGGCAGCGGCTGTACGAGATCACGGCCGTGCGCGACCACTTCCGGCCCCGCCCGCTGTCGTACTTCCAGCGCATGTGGACGGCCCTCAACACCGAGGACCCCAACCGCATGCGGCTGTACTTCGCGCGCCACAATGGCGTGAACCTGTCCGCCGCGACGATGCTGATCGTCGGCGGGCACGTCTGGTACTCCTACGGGGCCTCCGACAACATCGGCCGCGAGGTCCGGCCCTCGAACGCGATGCAGTGGCGGATGCTGCGCGACGCCTACGCGCTCGGCGGCACCGTCTACGACCTGCGCGGCATCTCCGACTCGCTGGACGAGACGGACCACCTGTTCGGCCTGATCCAGTTCAAGGTCGGTACGGGCGGACAGGCCGCCGAATACCTCGGCGAGTGGGACTTCCCGCTGAACAAGTTGCTCCACAAGGCGCTCGACATCTACATGTCGCGCCGCTGAGCAGCGGGTGTTTGATTCCATAGCCTTCGCAGCTTTCCCCCCTCTGATACACCGCAGCCACGAGAAAGGTCCCGGGTCCGGCCATGGCGCTCACGCTTTACGTCGACACCGCGCGCTGGCGGGCGCACCACAAGCACGTGCAGGAGCAGTTCCCGGGTCTCGTCCCGGTCTGCAAGGGCAACGGCTACGGTTTCGGGCACGAGCGGCTGGCGGAGGAGGCCACGCGGCTCGGTGCGGACATGCTCGCCGTCGGCACGACCTACGAGGCCGCGCGCATCAAGGACTTCTTCGGCGGTGACCTGCTGGTGCTGACGCCGTACCGGCGCGGCGAGGAGCCCGTGCCGCTGCCCGACCGGGTGGTCCGCTCGGTGTCGTCGGTCGACGGCGTGTACGGCCTCGTCGGTGCCCGCGTCGTCATCGAGGTGATGTCCTCGATGAAGCGGCACGGGATCAGCGAGCAGGACCTGCCGCAGCTGCACCAGGCCATAGAGAACGTCCGCCTGGAGGGCTTCGCCATCCATCTGCCGCTGGACCGCACCGACGGCTCGGACGCCGTCGAGGAGGTCATCGGCTGGATGGACCGGCTGCGCGCGGCCCGGCTGCCGCTGCACACGATGTTCGTCAGCCACCTCAAGGCCGATGAACTCGCCCGACTCCAGCAGCAGTTCCCGCAGACCCGGTTCCGTGCCCGCATCGGCACGCGGTTGTGGCTGGGGGACCACGAGGCGACCGAGTACCGCGGTGCCGTCCTCGATGTCACGCGTGTGGCCAAGGGCGACCGGTTCGGCTACCGGCAGCAGAAGGCGGCCTCGGACGGCTTCCTGGTGGTCGTGGCGGGCGGTACGTCGCACGGGGTGGGCCTGGAGGCCCCGAAGGCCCTGCACGGCGTCATGCCGCGGGCCAAGGGCGTCGCGCGAGCCGGCCTCGCCACGGTCAACCGGAACCTCTCTCCGTTCGTCTGGGGCGGCAAGCAGCGTTGGTTCGCCGAGCCGCCGCACATGCAGGTGTCGATTCTGTTCGTGCCGTCGGACGCCCCGGAGCCCAAGGTCGGCGACGAGTTGGTGGCCCATCTGCGGCACACCACCACCCAGTTCGACCGCATCGTGGACCGCTAGGCCGGCACAGGCAACGCGGTACCGGGAAAGCGGGAAGGCCGTGCACGCATCACGCGTGTACGGCCTTCTCCATGGCCGGCCCAGGGGCCGTTCGCTCAGAGCGAACGATCGTCGTGAGACAACGGTTCAGGCCTGCCCCAGTCCACCTGAGGGCCGTCGAAGTGGGCGGCATGCCGCGGAGGATGGGCCGCCGCGCCGAGCACGAAGACGTCCTCCGCGCCGTCGAGGACCCCTCCCGAGGGGTCGTCGTCGCCCGAACGGCGCACCACATCGCGCTCCGGCATGAGGACGTCCCGTACGACGACGGCGCACAGGTACAGCGTGCCCACCAGGTGCAGCACGATCGCCCAGTGGTAGCCGTGCGTCGGCAGACCCTTGTGGGCGTCTCCGCTGGTCGTGTAGGCGAGGTACATCCAGATGCCCAGGAAGTACGCCACCTCACACGCCTGCCAGATCAGGAAGTCCCGCCACTTGGGCCGGGCCAGGGCCGCCAGCGGCACCAGCCACAGGACGTACTGCGGGGAGTAGACCTTGTTGGTGAGGATGAAGGCCGCCACCATCAGGAAGGCCAGCTGGGCGAAGCGCGGCCGGCGCGGGGCGGTGAACGTCAGCGCGCCGATGCCGAGGAAGCACAGCACCACCAGCACCGAGGCCATGGTGTTCACGAAGTCGATGGTGGGCGGGTGACTCGAGTTCTGCGCCCAGATCAGCCAGAAGGACCCGAAGTCGACGCCCCGCTCCTTGCTGAAGGTGTAGAACTTCGCCCAGCCCTCACGGATGTGGAAGCCCGTCGCGTCGTGCGTGAGCATCACCGGCAGGTTCACCGCAAGCCAGGCGGCCACCGTGCCGCCCACGGCCTGGAAGAACTCCCGCCATTTGCCGGCCCGCCAGCACAGCAGGAGCAGCGGGCCGAGCAGGAAGACCGGATAGAGCTTGGCGGCCGTGGCCAGACCCAGCAGGATGCCGAAGGCGAGCGCCCGGCCCCGTGACCACATGAGCATCGCGGCGGCGGTGAGGGCGACCGCGAAGAGGTCCCAGTTGATGGTGGCGGTCAGCGCGAAGGCGGGCGCGAGGGCGACCAGCAGGCCGTCCCAGGGGCGTCGGCGGTGGGTGCGGGCCACGCATACGGCGATGACGGCCGCGCACACCATCAGCATCGCGGCGTTGACGAACCAGTACCACTGCTCCTGGTGCTGGATGCTGCCGCTGTGCGGGGTCAGCCAGGAGGCCACCTCCATGAACACTCCGGTCAGCACCGGGTACTCGAGGTAGTCCATGTCGCCCGGGAGCTTGTCGAAGTACGGCACGAGATGGTCGGCGAAACCACGCCCCTGGTAGAGGTGCGGGATGTCCGAATAGCAGGCGTGGGTGTACTGGCTGCTCGCGCCGAAGAACCAGGCGCCGTCGTAGCAGGGCGCCTTCTGGACCAGCCCGAGGGCGAACATGCCGATCGCCACGAGGGCGACGACCCGTACCGGCGTCCACCAGGAGGTCCCGAGCAGGGCACGCCGCCCGAGGGGGCCCCCGATCAGCTCACTGCCGGCCGCGGCGACCTCGTCCTCCCTGGTCGGCTGCACCGGTTCTGCCGGGGCGTGCCGCACGGGCTCGGGCTCGTGCACGCTCGGGGGCGTCATCTCTGCACTGGGCATGGGCCACATCCTGCCGTACCTGTCTAGGAATACACCGAGGGCCGCCGCACCTCATCGGTGCGGCGGCCCATGTTTCACGTGAAACACTCGCGGCGGACCATAAGGCCGCCAATCGGTCAGATCCGGCGTTCAGCCGGTCTGACCTCCGAAGATGCCCCCGTTGCCGTTGCCTCGTGTGTTGCCGGTGTCGGACGTGTCCGTGACTGTGGGTGTCGGAGAGGTGCCTCCGTCGGTGCCGCCCGTATCCAAGCCGCCGTCGCCGTTACCACCGTTGTCACCGTCGCACTTGTTGCCCCACCCGAGCTGGCAGGTCTCGCTCGGTGTCGGGGACGGGGAGGTGGTCGTCACACTGGGCGTCGGGCTGGGCGAGTCGCTGGGCGTCGGGCTCGGCGTAATGGTGACGGACGGAGTCGGGGAGGGGGCCCCCGCCTCGTCCTGGATCTTGCCGATCTCGTTGGCCTCCGGGAAGCCAGGGTCGGACTTCCCCTTGAGTGCGGCCTTCATGTACTCGGTCCACACCAGGGTCGGGATGTCACCACCATGGATGGAGTCCTTGCCCGCCGTGCCGTTCATGGAGAGCAGCTTGTGGTCCTTGGGGTTCTCACGGAACATCGCCACCGAGGTCGACAGCTGCTGGGTGTAGCCGACGAACCAGGCCGACTTGTTCTTGTCGGTGGTACCCGTCTTGCCCGCCGCAGTACGACCGAGGACCTTGGCGTTGTAACCCGTACCGTTCTGGATCACGTTCTGCAGAACATCCGTGACGTTGTTGGCGATGTTCGGGTCCATCGCCTCCTTGGTGGTGCGCTTGGGCTTGATGAAGCTGGGCGCGTCACCGCCATTGACCTTGACGGCGGTCACGGAGTACGGCTCCGCCTGCTTGCCGGACGCGGCGAACGTGGCGTAGGCGTCCGCCATCCGGATCGCACTGGGTGTGGACGTACCGATGGCGAAGGACGGGTTGAGGTCCTGCGACATGCTCTGCTGGAGGATGCCGGCCGACCTGGCCACGTCCCGGACGTGCGTCATACCCACGTCGACACCGAGCTGCACGAACGGCGTGTTGATGGACTGCTCCATCGCCTTGCGCAGCGTGATGTAGCCCCAGGGGCGCGTACTCTCGTTCTTCTGATAGAAGGGCGAGTTGTCCTTGTTGAGGTAGAACGACCCATCCGGCTTGTAGACCTTGAGGTGATCGTTGCCGTTGTACTTGCTCAGCGGCGACACACCCTCGCCGGCCGACTTGTACGTTCCGTACTCCATGGCCGCGGCCAGCACGAAGGGCTTCCACGTCGAACCGACAGGGACACCGGAGGTGTCGGCGTTGTTGGTGAAGTGCCCGTTCTCGTATCCGTCACCGCCGTAGAGGGCGACGATCGCGCCATCGTTGGGCACCACCGAGGCCGCTCCGAACTGGACGTATTTGTCCAGGTCGCGCTTCGGGTCGAGGCGCGACTTCTGGACGTTCTTCACGGCCTTGGCCAGCGCGTTGACCTTGTCCTTCTGGAACGTCGTGTAGATCTGGTAGCCGCCCCGGTCGAACTGCGCCTCCGTGATGTCGGAGTGGGCGAGGACGTACTTCTTCGCCGTGTCGGCCAGATAGCTGATCTGGCCGGTCATTCCCTTGGTCGCCTTGCGGCCGTCGGGCACGGGGTACTTCGCGGTGGCTTCCTGGTACTCGGCGTCGGTGAGGTACTTGTCCTTGTGCATCTCGCCGAGGATCCAGGACCAGCGATCCTTCGAGCGCTTGGTGTTGGCCTCCTGGGTCGCCGACTTGTCGAGGTCCGCGTTTCCGGCCGGGTCGTAGTACGTCGGACCCTTGAGCAGGGCCGCGAGGACGGCGCACTCGCTCGGCTTGAGGTCGACCGCGTTCTTGCCGTAGTAGGTCTGTGCCGCCGCCTGGATGCCGTACGCGCCCCGGCCGAAGTAGGAGGTGTTCAGGTAGCCCTGCAGAATCGTGTTCTTGTCGAGCTTCGTGCCCACCTTTATGGAGATGAACATCTCCTTGAACTTGCGGGTGAGGGTCTGGTCCTGGCTGAGGTACGTGTTCTTCACGTACTGCTGGGTGATCGTCGAGCCGCCCTGCGTCTGACCGCCCCGCGCCATGTTGAGCACCGCACGCGCGATACCCATGGGATCGACACCGGAGTCCTTGTAGAAGGACTTGTTCTCGGCGGAGATCACCGCGTAGCGCATCGCTTCGGGGATCTGGTCGATGTTGACGTTCTGCCGGTTGACGCCCGTGCCCGTGGCCACCATCTGCGTGTGGTCGGCCCAGTAGTAGACGTTGTTCTGGGACTTGGCCGCGATGTTCTCGTTGGGGACCTGCACCATGGCGAAACCGATGCCGGCGATCGCCACCAGGCTGCCGACGAAGCCGATACACAGGCCGGAGACGAGCTTCCAGGAGGGCACCCATCGGCGCCAGCCGTACTTGCCAGCCCGGGGGTAGTCGATGAACCGCTTCCTGGCCGGTACTGCCGCCGCGCGGCCCCTGCCTCGCGGATCGGTCGGGCCGACCGGACCACCGCGACGGCCGCCCGAGCCTGCGTTGTCGGCCACTCTGCGTCGACCGGCCTTCTGCGCCGCCCGGCGGGCCTCGGCACGGCCACCGTAGGAGCGCTCTTCACCTCCCGATCCGTAGGAGTCCGACCCATAGGAGTCGGCAGGAGATCCGGTGGCGCCTCGCGGTGCCGCACGGCGGCCGGAGGACGAGCCGGGCTGGCCGCGTCGGGCCGCGGCACGTCCGCCTCCCTGCGGCTGCGGCGGTTTGCGACGGTGCTCGCTCATCGAACGATTACTCCTCGGGCAGGCGCACCCGTGCGCGCCTGGAACGGCGGCTGTTTTCCGGTCCCCCCGAAGTACGGATGTGGTCGGTTCTGCATTCACCCGTACTGCACCGGGGACGACGACGCTCCCCAGGCGCCACGTGGTTCCCGGTGGTGTGCATGCCGCACAGACTACGCACCACCAAAACCCGCCGAGCACCGAAGTTCACCCCAAAACAGGCAACTTGCCTCCTGCGAATCGGTGATGTGATCCCGTTCACCGCCTTCCCTCTTGTCGCTTACGGAAGGCCGTTCTATCGTCGTGATGTATCGAGTCGATACATCAGCGCGAGATAAGGCCGCTGGAAGGCACTGCGAGGCCTGCGGGATCGCCCTGCGGGACGAGGGGAGGCGACGATGAGCCGGCGCTCCGGCATCCTTGAGTTCGCCGTACTCGGCCTGCTCCGCGAGTCCCCGATGCACGGCTATGAGCTGCGCAAACGACTCAACACGTCACTGGGTGTGTTCCGTGCGTTCAGCTACGGGACCCTGTACCCCTGCCTCAAGACGCTGGTCGCCAACGGCTGGTTGATCGAGGAACCGGGCAGCACCCATGAGGACGCCCTCGCCGCTCCCCTCGCCGGTCGCCGCGCCAAGATCGTCTACCGGCTGACGGCGGAAGGTAAGGAGCACTTCGAGGAGCTGCTCTCGCAGACCGGCCCCGACGCGTACGAGGACGAGCACTTCGCCGCACGTTTCGCCTTCTTCGGGCAGACGTCGCGCGATGTGCGCATGCGCGTCCTGGAGGGCCGGCGCAGCCGCCTGGAGGAGCGCCTGGAGAAGATGCGCGCCTCCCTGGCGCGCACCCGGGAGCGCCTCGACGACTACACACTTGAGCTTCAGCGCCACGGGATGGAGTCCGTGGAGCGCGAAGTGCGCTGGCTGAACGAGCTCATCGAGAGCGAGCGGGCCGGACGGGACCTCAAGGATTCCGCCTCCGGGGAGTCCGCTCAGCAGAACACCACATTTGGAGCGACGGGCGGCCTGCCCCGCCCCGGGGACGCCCCCGGGGCGGATACGCCCGACGACACCGCCACGTGAGCGCCCAGTCAGGGCCTCACTCGTACACACAGGGAGCAACCGGAATGGGTTCGGTTCGCGTAGCCATCGTCGGCGTGGGCAACTGCGCGGCATCGCTGGTGCAGGGAGTCGAGTACTACAAGGACGCCGATGCGGCGGCCAAGGTCCCCGGCCTGATGCACGTGCAGTTCGGTGACTACCACGTGCGCGACATCGAGTTCGTCGCCGCGTTCGACGTCGACGCCAAGAAGGTCGGCCTCGACCTCGCGGACGCGATCGGCGCCTCCGAGAACAACACCATCAAGATCTGCGACGTGCCCAGCACCGGTGTCACCGTGCAGCGCGGCCACACCCTCGACGGTCTGGGTAAGTACTACCGCGAGACCATCGAGGAGTCCGACGCCGAGCCGGTCGACATCGTCCAGATCCTGAAGGACAAGCAGGTCGACGTCCTGGTCTGCTACCTCCCCGTGGGCTCCGAGGACGCCGCGAAGTTCTACGCCCAGGCCGCCATCGACGCCAAGGTCGCCTTCGTCAACGCCCTCCCGGTCTTCATCGCCGGCACCAAGGAGTGGGCGGACAAGTTCACCGAGGCGGGCGTCCCGATCGTCGGCGACGACATCAAGTCCCAGGTCGGCGCCACCATCACGCACCGCGTCATGGCGAAGCTGTTCGAGGACCGCGGTGTCATCCTCGACCGCACGATGCAGCTGAACGTCGGCGGCAACATGGACTTCAAGAACATGCTCGAGCGTGACCGCCTGGAGTCCAAGAAGATCTCCAAGACGCAGGCCGTCACCTCCCAGATCCCCGACCGGGACCTCGGCGAGAAGAACGTCCACATCGGCCCGTCCGACTACGTGGCCTGGCTGGACGACCGCAAGTGGGCCTACGTCCGCCTCGAGGGCCGCGCCTTCGGTGACGTCCCGCTGAACCTGGAGTACAAGCTCGAGGTCTGGGACTCGCCGAACTCCGCGGGTGTCATCATCGATGCCCTGCGCGCCGCGAAGATCGCCAAGGACCGCGGCATCGGTGGCCCGATCCTGTCGGCGTCCTCCTACTTCATGAAGTCCCCGCCGGTCCAGTACTTCGACGACGAGGCCCGCGAGAACGTCGAGAAGTTCATCCGCGGCGAGGTCGAGCGCTAAAGCGCGGAGAGCCGTCGCTCGCACGAGAACGCTCCTGCCAGGGCCGTGAAGATCCCCGGGTTTCTGACCCGGGGATCTTCCGCGTGTGTGAGGGTGTGATCCATGCCCGTCGTCCGTGACCTGCGCGTCCTGTTGGGCCTGCGGAACTTCCGGCGTCTGCTGTCCGTCCGCCTCCTGTCCCAGGGCGCCGACGGCGTCTACCAGGTCGCGCTCGCCGCGTACGTCGTCTTCTCCCCGGAGAAGCAGACATCGGCCACCGCGATCGCCTCGGCGATGGCGGTCCTGCTGCTCCCCTACTCGCTGGTCGGCCCGTTCGCGGGCGTTCTACTGGACCGCTGGCGGCGCCGGCAGGTCTTCGTGTACGGCAATCTCCTGCGCGCCCTGCTGGCCGCGGCCACAGCCGCCCTGATGATCAGCCACGTCCCGGACTGGCTCTTCTACGTCTCCGCGCTGTGCGTCACAGCCGTCAACCGCTTCATCCTCGCCGGTCTGTCCGCCGCCCTGCCCCGGGTGACCGACACCGAACGCCTGGTGCTGGCCAACTCCCTGTCCCCGACGGCCGGAACGCTCGCCGCGACCGCCGGCGGCGGTCTCGCCTTCCTCGTACGGCTCGTGGCATCGGGATCCGACGCCGCGGTGGTGCTCCTGGGCGCGTTCCTGTATCTGTGTGCGGGCCTCGCATCTCTCAGCATGGCTTCCGCGCTCCTCGGCCCCGACCGGCAGCCGTCACGGCCGCACCTGGGCGACGCGCTCGCCGGCACCGCACGCGATCTGCTCGCGGCCGTCCGCCACCTCGCCTCGCCGCGCCGCAGGGAAGCGGCCTGGGCGCTGGCCGCGATGACGTTGATGCGCTTCTGCTACGGCGCGCTCCTCGTCCTGCTGCTCATGCTGTGCCGCTACGCCCTCTCCAGCAGCGCCGAGGAGGGACTCCGGCTACTGGGAACAGCACTGGCATTGTCCGGTGCCGGATTCTTCGCGGCGGCCATGGTGACCCCATGGGCCGCGGGACGTCTCGGGCCCGGCCGCTGGATCCTGGTGTGCTCCGGCATGGCCGCAGTGCTGGAACCCGCCCTCGGCCTCCCGTTCGCCACCGGGCCGCTTCTCGCCGCGGCCTTCGTTCTGGGCCTGATCACCCAGGGCGCCAAGATCGCCACGGACACGATCGTGCAGGCCGCTGTCGATGACGGCTTCCGCGGCCGCATCTTCTCCGTGTACGACGTCCTCTTCAACGTGGCGTTCGTCGGCGCGGCAGGAGTCGCGGCCCTGATGCTTCCGCCGGATGGCCGCTCGGCCCTACTGGTGGTACTGGTCGCCGTGATCTACGGCGGGGTCACCGCGATGCTGACTCACTTCGAGCGACGGTGAGCCGACAAGAAACGAGGGGCGATGTTTCACGTGAAACCTCGCCCCTCGGCGCTGCCGGTACGGGCAGGTGTTTCACGTGAAACATCGCCCGATCCCGGATCGGCTCAGCTCTGCCCGGCCCACCATTCCTTGAGAGCCGCGACCGCACCATCGTGCTCCATGGGACCGTTCTCCAGGCGCAGCTCCAGCATGTACTGGTACGCCTTGCCGACGACTGGTCCCGGGCCAACACCCAGGATCTCCATGATCTGGTTGCCGTCGAGGTCCGGGCGGATCGAGTCCAGCTCCTCCTGCTCCTGAAGCTGGGCGATGCGCTCCTCCAAGCCGTCGTAGGCCCGGGACAGCGCGGCTGCCTTCCGCTTGTTGCGCGTGGTGCAGTCGGAGCGGGTCAGCTTGTGCAGGCGGTCCAGCAGTGGGCCTGCGTCACGGACGTAGCGTCGGACCGCCGAGTCCGTCCACTCTCCGGTGCCGTAACCGTGGAAGCGCAGGTGAAGTTCGACGAGCCGTGAGACGTCCTTCACCAGCTCGTTGGAGTACTTCAAAGCGGTCATGCGCTTCTTGGTCATCTTGGCGCCGACCACCTCGTGGTGATGGAACGAGACCCGGCCGTCCTTCTCGAAGCGGCGCGTGCGCGGCTTGCCGATGTCGTGCAGCAGGGCGGCCAGCCGGAGCGTAAGGTCCGCGCCGGCCTCCTCCAGCGCGATGGCCTGCTCCAGGACGATCAGCGTGTGCTCGTAGACGTCCTTGTGCCGGTGGTGCTCGTCACTTTCCAGACGCAGCGCCGGCAGCTCGGGCAGCACATGATCAGCGAGCCCGGTCTCGACGAGCAGGGTCAGCCCCTTACGCGGCTGCGTGGAGACGATCAGTTTGTTCAGCTCGTCCCGCACCCGCTCAGCAGAAACGATCTCGATACGCCCGGCCATATCCGTCATGGCGGCGACGACCTCGGGCGCGACCTCGAAGTCCAGCTGGGCGGCGAACCGTGCGGCCCGCATCATGCGCAGGGGGTCGTCCGAGAACGACTCCTCGGGCGTGCCCGGCGTGCGCAGGACACGCGCCGCGAGGTCCTCCAGGCCACCGTGGGGGTCGATGAACTCCTTCTCCGGCAGCGCCACGGCCATGGCGTTGACCGTGAAGTCGCGGCGGACCAGGTCCTCCTCGATGGAGTCGCCGTACGACACCTCGGGCTTGCGTGAGGTGCGGTCGTATGCCTCCGACCGGTAGGTGGTGATCTCGATCTGGAAGTGCCAGTCAGTGTCTCCGACACGGGCGCTCTTGTGCGCGCCGACGGTGCCGAAGGCGATCCCCACCTCCCAGACGGCGTCC
Source organism: Streptomyces sp. NPDC006314 (assembly GCF_040613075.1). Lineage (NCBI taxonomy): Bacteria > Bacillati > Actinomycetota > Actinomycetes > Kitasatosporales > Streptomycetaceae > Streptomyces > Streptomyces sp. NPDC006314. The sequence goes on from NZ_JBEXRL010000003.1 coordinate 241,300, forward strand.
GCCCAGGGCCGGACGATCTTCAGTACGTCCTCGGGGCGGGCGTCGGTGGTGAAGTCCAGGTCGTTGCCGAGCCGGCCGAGCAGCGCGTCGCGGACCGATCCGCCGACCAGAGCGAGGGAGAACCCGGCCTCCTGGAATCGGCGGGCGAGATCGTCGGCGACGGGGGCCACCCGCAGCAGCTCGGCGACCGCGCGCTGCTGCGCCTGGCTCAGGGCAGAGGGAGTGTCTTCGTTGGGGTTCGGCACAACAGAAGAGGGTACGTGCCCCGCCCGGCCACAGGCGCCTCCATTAGGGGCCGCGGACAGCTCCCGGCATACCCGCGCAAGCAATGCTCTTACGGCGTACTGCCGCTCTCCACTCGATACTGGATATAGAGGACGGGTCACCGTTGTCCTTCGATCTTGTGGAGGAGACCGCGGCACTTCCCCTCAGTGCACATCGTTACCATGCGTGGACGCACATTTCGACGACCACTGACGACGACGAGGGACGGGCGAGCGCGTGGCCGAGGCGGCTGACTTCCAGGGGACCAGTGCCTCACCTGCCCGCCGGTGGCTCCGGCGCACCGGGGCCCTGCTCGCCGGTGCGCCCCTGCTGGCCGGTCTGCTTCAGCTGCCCGCCGCGGGCCCCGCTCAGGCCGCGTCCTCGGACACGGTGTCCGTATCCCTGGACTCGCTCAGCCCCACCGCCCCCAGCGACGGGGACACGCTGACCGTCTCCGGCACGGTGATCAACAACGGCAAGCAGAGCGTCACCGGCGCTCATGTGGGCCTGCGGGTGGGCCCACTGCTGAACACCCGCTCGGCCATCGACGCCGTCGCCAGGCACTCCGACGAGCTGCACGGTGGAATCGGCTCCGAGGTCGGCGGCAAGTACGTGGAGAAGTTCGCCAAGCTGTCCCCGGGCGTCGCCGAGCACTTCACCATCTCGGTCCCCGTCGACAAGCTCGACCTCGACGAGGACGGCGTCTACGAGTTCGGTGTCTCCCTGTCCGGCCAGACCTCGGCCCGGCCCTGGGAGCAGGTCCTCGGCATCCAGCGGACATTCCTGCCGTGGCAGCCCTCCGAGGCCGACACGAAGACCAGGACGACGTTCCTGTGGCCGCTGCTCTCCACGGTCCACATGACGGCCAAGACGGGCGCCGGCGACCTGCAGACGCCGGTGTTCCTCGACGACGACCTGGCCAAGGAACTCGCGCCGGGCGGCCGGCTGGCGCAGATGGTGGACCTGGGTAAGGACCTGGACGTCACGTGGGTGATCGATCCGGACCTGCTGGCCTCCGTGGACGCGATGGCGACGGGAAACTACCGGCTCCAGGGCGACGGAGGCACCACCACGCCCGGATCCCGGGAACATCAGGCGCTCGCCAAGCAGTGGCTGGTGAACCTGCAGAAGGCCGTGACGGGCAAGGAGGTCGTCGCGTTGCCCTTCGCCGACCCGGACCTGGCGTCCCTCGCACACAACGGCACCAGGGTCACCGGTTCGCTCAGCCACCTCAAGGACGCCACCGACGTCGCCGCCACCACCGTCAGGACCGTGCTCCACGTCACTCCGGACACCGACTTCGCCTGGCCCGTGGACGGGGCGGTGGATCCTTCGATCATGAAGGTCGCGACCTCCGCCGGAGCCGACCGGGTGATCGCACGCAGCGACAGCCTCCAGGAGACCGCCGGGTTGTCGTACACGCCCTCCGCCGCACGCCCGGTCGGCGGAGGCACCACCGCGGTGGTTGCGGACGCCCGGCTGTCCACGGCCTTCGAGGGCGATCTGACGAAGGCGGGCTCGGCCACGCTCGCCGTGCAGCAGTTCCTGGCCCAGAGCCTCGAGGTGAACGCTCAGACCGACGAGCAGCGCAGCATCGTCGTGGCCCCCCAGCGCGTGCCCACGGCGAGCCAGGCACAGACGATGGCGGCGGCCCTGAAGACGCTCCAGGCAGGCACCTGGACCCAGTCCCAGACCCTCACCGCGGCGGCCAAGGCCAAGCCCGATCCCAACGCCACCACTCGGGTCCCGTCGACGTCCGCCTACCCCTCCTCATTGCGCAGGCAGGAGCTGCCGACGTCGGCCTTCGGGCAGATCGCGCGCACCCAGGACAAGCTCGACAACTTCCAGGTGATCCTCTCCGACCAGTCCCGCGTGGTCACTCCGTTCGGGCGGGCCATAAACCGCGAGATGTCCACGTCGTGGCGCGGCCGGACCAGGGACGCGGACGGCTACCGGGGCGGCGTGGAGGCGTGGCTCGACGACCTGGCCCACCAGGTGAAGCTGATCGACAAGTCGGAGACCAAGCTCTCCGGCCGCAGCGCCACCATCCCGGTGACCGTCCAGAACAACCTCGTCCAGCCCGTCGGCCATCTGGTCCTGCGCCTCACCTCGACCATGCCGACCCGTCTGAAGATCGGCGGCAAGGCCTACGACGAGCAGCCCGTGGAGGTCTCCGGCGGGCACAGCCAGTCCGTGAAGTTCACCACCTCGGCCAACGCCAACGGCCGGGTCACGGTCATCGCCCAGCTGTACACCGAGGACGGCCAGGAGTACGGCTCACCCGTCAGCTTCGATGTGAAGGTCACCGAGGTCACGCCTACCGTGATGCTGGTCATCGGCGGCGGTGTGCTCCTCCTCGTGCTCGCCGGCTTCCGCATGTACACCCAGCGCAAGCGCGCGGCCGGCCGCAGGGCCGAGGAGGACGGCCCCGACACGGCGGCGGAGGACACCGACGAACCCGGGAACCCCGAGGCACCTGGTGACCGTCTCCCGGAAGAGTCCGACTCCGCCTCCGGGGCAGACGACCCGGAGCAGCCGAGTGACCCTGCACCGGACACCGCACCGGAAAGCACCGACCCGTCCGGGACGGGTGAGAGAGTGGACCGTTGAGCGATGTCGTGGCCGGTGGGCCCGGGACGATGAGGTGGGGTAAGCATGAACGCGCCGTACGACGGTGAACACGGCCAGGGCGCGGCCGGCTCGGGCTACCCCGAGACGCCGCCCGAGCCGGGCCAGGTGCCGCCGCAGCAGGCGGCGGACATGTATCTCCAGGACGCCTACGAGCAGGACCCCTACCGGGCGCACGACCTGACCGCCCAGGACCCGGTCGCCGAGGCGCTCTACGACCGCGCCGCGCACCCGCCACCACCCCCGGGCGCCTATGACCGGCAGCAGCCGCTGTACGCCCCGCCCGCCCAGTCGCCGTACGCCCCGGACCCGCACGTGTGGGCACAGACCCCGGCGCCGGAGCCGGAGGCCGCGACCCAGTACCTGCCCTACGGCGACGACCCGCGCACGACCCAGTTCGTGGGCGTGGACGATCTGGTGACGCACTCCGGCGAGGAGTACCACGAGCCGGACGCCTTCGCCCACCTCTTCAAGGACCAGCAGCAGAGCGGCGGGCACGCGCCCATGGGCCCCCCGGGCGTCCCGGGACCGGCCGCCCCGTCGGGCTATGGACAGGCGAGCGCCGGTCACCACCCGCCGCCGTACGGCCAGGGCACGCAGCAGGGACACCCGTACGCCGAGGCCTCGTACGCGGCCGCTCCCCATGCTGCCGAAAACCCGGCTCAACCCCCGGTGCCCGCCCCCGCCGCGGCCCCGGACCCGACCGGTGTGGGCGTCGCCGAGCCCGAGACGCCCGTGGCTGCCACCGCTCCCCCCAAGAAGGGCGGCAAGGCTGCCGGGCTGCTCAAGTCCAGTGCCGTCATGGCGGCGGGCACGATGGTCTCCCGCCTCACCGGCTTCATCCGCTCCGCGCTGATCGCGGCCGCGCTGGGCCTCGGTTTCCTCGCCGACTCCTTCCAGGTGGCCTACCAGCTGCCGACGATGATCTACATCCTTACGGTCGGTGGCGGCCTCAACTCCGTTTTCGTGCCGCAGCTGGTGCGGTCCATGAAGGAGGACGAGGACGGCGGCGAGGCCTTCGCGAACCGTCTCCTGACCCTGGTGATGGTGGCGCTGGCCGCGCTCACCGGCCTCGCGATGTTCGCGGCGCCGTTCCTGGTGCGGGCACTGTCCCCCACCATCGCCGGCAACCCGGCGGCCAACGACGTCGCGGTCACCTTCACCCGATACTTCCTGCCCTCGATCTTCTTCATGGGCATCCACGTGGTGATGGGCCAGATCCTCAACGCGCGCGGGAAGTTCGGCGCGATGATGTGGACTCCGGTCCTGAACAACATCGTCATCATCATCTCGCTCGGCATGTTCATCTGGGTCTACGGCAACGCCGCCAACTCCCACATGGACGTCACCAACATCCCGCCGGAGGGGCAGCGGCTGCTCGGTGTCGGTGTGCTGCTCGGCCTGGTCGTCCAAGCGCTCGCGATGATCCCCTACCTGCGCGAGACCGGCTTCCGGATCCGGCCGCGGTTCGACTGGAAGGGCCACGGCCTGGGCAAGGCCGCGATGCTCGCCAAGTGGACGGTCCTGTTCGTCCTCGCCAACCAGGCGGGCGCGATGGTCGTCACCCAGCTGTCCACCGCCGCCGGCAAGGACTCCGGCGTCAAGGGCGCCGGCTTCGCCGCTTACGCCAACGCCCAGCTGATCTGGGGCCTTCCGCAGGCCATCATCACGGTGTCCCTCATGGCCGCCCTGCTGCCGCGTCTCTCGCGCTCGGCCGCCGAGGGCGACGCCGGGGCCGTTCGCGACGACATCTCCCAGGGCCTGCGCACCACCGCGGTCGCCATCGTGCCCATCGCCTTCGGCTTCCTCTCGCTCGGCATCCCGATGTGCACGCTGATCTTCGGCTCCGCGGGCACGAGCTCGGCCATCAACATGGGCTACATGCTGATGGCCTTCGGCCTGGGCCTGATCCCCTACTCCGTGCAGTACGTCGTCCTGCGTGCCTTCTACGCCTACGAGGACACCCGCACACCCTTCTACAACACTGTGATCGTGGCGGCGGTCAACGCGGGCGTCTCCGCGCTCTGCTACTTCCTGCTGCCCTCGCGCTGGGCGGTCGCCGGCATGGCCGCCGCTTACGGCCTGGCCTACGCGATCGGTGTGGGCGTCGCCTGGCAGCGGCTGCGCAAGCGGCTCGGCGGCGACCTGGACGGGACGCGGGTGCTGCGCACATACGCGCGGCTGGGCATCGCATCGGTGCCGGCGGCCCTGCTCAGCGGCGCGGCGTGCTACGGCATCGGGCACACCCTCGGCCAGGGCATCGTCGGCTCCTTCGCCGCCCTGATCGTCGGGGGTGCGGTCCTGTTCGGCGTCTTCTTCGTCGCCGCCCGCCGTATGCGGATCGATGAACTCAACTCGCTCGTGGGAATGGTCCGCGGGCGTCTGGGGCGCTGAGGCGGGGGTAGGCGCACAACCATCGTCCGCTGCTGTGTGTCGTGCATTGCGACGGACTGTGGGCACAATTGGTTTCGGCGTCGAACAGCGTGCAACGGATGGGGAGGCAGGGACGACGGTGGCGGAACGGAGCACGGCTGCCGTCGACGTGGCAGACAACAGCGGCGATCAACCGCTGACCGCCAAGGCGGACCAGTCCACGGCCGACGGGGTGGCCAAGAACCCGGAGCGGGACACGGACAGCGAAGAGGCGCAGGGGAGCGGCGGAATCGAGGGTCCCGGGCAGAAGGCCGCCCCACCCGAACTGCACAGCGGTCACAAGCTCGCCAGACGCTACCGGCTGGAGGAGTGCGTCACCCGTCTGGACGGATTCAGCAGTTGGCGTGCGGTCGACGAGAAACTCCGTCGCGCCGTCGGCGTTCACATCCTGCCCGCGGACCACGCGCGGGCCCGTTCCGTCCTGGCCGCCGCCCGTTCCTCCGCGCTGCTCGGCGATCCCCGATTCGTCCAGGTCCTCGACGCCGTCGAGGAGAACGACCTCGTCTACGTCGTGCACGAGTGGCTGCCCGACGCCACCGAGCTGACCACACTTCTCGCGGCCGGCCCGCTGGAGCCGCACGACGCCTACCAGATGGTCACTCAGATCGCCTCCGCCATGGCCGCCGCTCATCGCGAAGGCCTTGCCCATCTGCGGCTCAACCCGAACGCCGTTCTGCGCACGTCCACCGGCCAGTGGCGCATCCGCGGCCTCGCCGTGAACGCCGCGCTGCGGGGCATCAGCTCCGACACCCCACAGCGCACGGACACCGAGGCGATCGGCGCCTTGCTGTACGCGACGCTGACCCAGCGCTGGCCGTACGAGAACGACGCGTACGGTCTGTCCGGCCTTCCCAAGGACATCGGGCTCATCGCACCGGACCAGGTACGGGCGGGCGTCCACCGCGGCCTGTCCGAACTGGCCATGCGCGCACTGGTCAACGACGGGGCTACCGCGTCCCGTCACGAGGCTGCGTGCACCACGCCGGAGGAGCTGGTCAAGGCGATCGGTGAGATGCCGCGCATCCGCCCGCCGGAGCCGGCGTTCACCGCGCCGCCGGAGTACCAGCGCACGACGTACCAGCAGGGAACCTACGGCCGTCCGGCGCCGCACCCTGGCGTCACCCAGCCGATCACGCCTCCACCGCCCCCGCTGCAGAGCCGCACCGGCAAGGCCCTGAAGTGGGCGGTGTCGGCACTCCTCATCGCCGCCCTCGGCCTCGGCAGCTGGCAGTTGGCGGACGCGCTGATGGACCAGAGTGACAAGTCGAACGACACCAACAACACGCAGACGCAGGACGGCGGCGACAAGGGCCCGAAGAAGCCTGCCTCCGGCAAACCGATCGCCATCAAGGGCGCTCGTGACTTCGACCCGTTCAGCAGGGACCAGTCCGAAAAGCCGGGCGACATAGGGAAGGTCTACGACAACAGCACCGCGAGTTACTGGCAGACGGATTTCTATCTGAGCCCGGCGTTCGGCAACCTGAAGTCGGGCGTCGGCGTCATCCTCGATCTCGGCAAAGCCCAGCAGGTCGGGAAGGTGACGGTCACCTTCATGGGCGAGACCTCGGTCGAACTCCGCAGTGCGAGTGCCGACGCCGGATCGGAACCCACATCGTTCGGCGACTACACCAAGGTCGCCCGGGGCTCGGGGTCGAGTGTGGAACTCAAGCCCGGTAAAGCTTTCAAGACCCGGTACCTCCTCGTGTGGCTGACCAAACTGCCCTTGCAGCCGGACGACGGCAAATGGCGCGGCAGAGTGGCCGATATCAAGGTCACCAGCTAGGTTCCCCCCAGGGAGGGGCCCGATGGCAGATGGTGTCGGATACGGCGACGCACGAGACGAGGACCTGCTCGCCCGCCATGTGGAAGGCGACCCCGATGCCTTCGGTGAGATCGTGCGGCGGCATCGGGATCGGCTCTGGGCGGTTGCGCTGCGGACTCTGGGGGACCGTGAGGAGGCCGCTGACGCGGTTCAGGACGCTCTGGTGTCGGCCTACCGGGCCGCTCACACCTTTCGCGGGCAGTCGGCTGTCACCACATGGCTGCACCGCATCACGGTGAACGCCTGCCTGGACCGGGCCCGCAAGGCGGCTACGCGGAAAACCGCGCCGGTCGACGACACCGAGCGACTGGAGCAGCTGCTGGAGCCGCACGAGTCGGCCTCGGCGCCGGCCGAGCGGAACGATGTCCACCGCCAGCTCCTCGAAGCGCTCGGCACCCTCCCGCACGAGCAGCGGGCCGCTCTGGTGCTCGTGGACATGCATGGCTACCCCGTGGCAGAGGCCGCTCGGATCCTCGATGTGCCGACGGGGACGGTGAAGAGCCGCTGCTCCCGGGGCAGAGCCAGGTTGATGCCCCTGCTCACCCATCTACGACCCGAGGGTGCCGGAGGCGGAAAAGAATCCGGCCGGGGACGGAACCGGGCGACGGGGACATCCGTCCCACCGGCAACGGGGTCCCCGAGTGGAAGCCCCGGAGTCACGGGACCGAGCGATTCAGCCGTAGTGAAGGGCGGAGGTGGGCGAGCGTGACTTCCATGACAGACACGGCCGGGCACCCGGACGTCGCGGAGATCTCCGACCTCACCGAAGGCCTGCTCTCGCCGGACCGCAGCACGCACATACGGCGCCACCTGGAGACGTGCGAGCTGTGTGCGGACGTTCATGCCTCGCTGGAAGAGATCCGGGGCCTGCTGGGATCCGTACCGGAGGTGGAGGGCATGCCGGCTGACGTGGCCGGACGTATCGATGCCGCTCTCGCTGCCGAGGCACTGCTCGGTGCCTCGGCGCCGGACAGGGTGAACGCGTCGGTCTCCGGCCTGACCGAGTCGGCTCGCGAGGATGAGAAGGGTCATGTTTCACGTGAAACGCCGGCTCCCTCCGATCGGCCGTCCGGACGTCCGCAGGCGGCGACCGGTCCAGGACGCAAGGGGCGCGACCGCGGTCGGCGTCAGAGGCGCGTGGTCCTAGGTGCCGTCCTCACCGCAGCGGTTCTGGGGGCGGGGTCGCTGGTCCTGCAGTCGTTCGGTGACCACTCCGGCGACACTACTGCGCACGGGCAGCAGACACCTTCCGCTGGGCCCTTCTCGGGCAACAGCATCCAGAGCCAGATGAAGGATCTCCTCTCCGCCAAGAAGGACACTCGACGCGGCGCCGACAGCCAGTCGCCTCGAGGAGACAGCGGAACCGGGCAGAACACCCCGGGGGCAACCGAGAGCGCGAACACCCTCATTCAGACCGACCCCGCGGTCCCCGACTGTGTCCGGCAGTCACTCCGTCGGAGCGACGCTGTCCTCGCGGCCAAGACGGGAACGTACGAGGGGAAGCCCGCGTATCTGGTCGTCGTGCCGGACACTGAGAAGACCACGCGTGTCACTGTCTATGTCATCGACGCGGCCTGCGTCCGCCAGCAGCCCGCCTCCGCCGGCAAGGTTCTCCTGAAGCAGTCCTTCGCCCGGCCTTGATCCGCTGGATCCGTCAGTCGCGTGCGCCCACGCGTGTGCCCGGACACTTCGGGAATGCAGGCCCCGTAGGATCCGTTGGGTGGGGTGAGAGTCCCGAAAGGCGCTCCCACCGGTCGAATGACGCAGACCAGAGACGAGGAATCAAGCCGTGAGCGACGTCCGTAACGTGATCATCATCGGCTCCGGGCCCGCAGGCTACACGGCCGCGCTGTACACCGCGCGCGCGTCGCTGAAGCCCCTGGTGTTCGAGGGCGCTGTCACCGCCGGCGGTGCGCTGATGAACACCACCGAGGTGGAGAACTTCCCGGGCTTCCGCGACGGCATCATGGGCCCCGAGCTCATGGACAACATGCGCGCGCAGGCCGAGCGGTTCGGCGCCGAGCTGGTTCCGGACGACATCGTCTCCGTCGACCTGACCGGTGAGATCAAGACCGTTACCGACACCGCGGGCACGGTCCACCAGGCGAAGGCGGTCATCGTCACCACCGGCTCCCAGCACCGCAAGCTCGGCCTGCCGAACGAGGACGCACTCTCCGGCCGCGGCGTCTCCTGGTGTGCCACCTGCGACGGCTTCTTCTTCAAGGACCAGGACATCGCCGTGATCGGCGGCGGTGACACCGCAATGGAGGAGGCCACCTTCCTCTCGCGGTTCGCCAAGTCCGTGACGATCGTCCACCGCCGGGACACGCTGCGCGCCTCCAAGGCGATGCAGGAGCGCGCCTTTGGCGACCCGAAGATCAAGTTCGTCTGGGACAGCGAGGTCGCCGAGATCCAGGGCGAACAGAAGCTCTCCGGTCTGAAGCTGCGCAACCTCAAGACCGGCGAGCTGTCCGATCTGCCGGTTACCGGTCTGTTCATCGCGATCGGCCATGACCCGCGCACCGAGCTGTTCAAGAGCCAGCTGGACCTGGACGAGGAGGGCTACCTGAAGGTCGACTCCCCGTCCACCCGTACCAATGTGACGGGTGTCTTCGCCGCCGGTGACGTGGTCGACCACACCTACCGGCAGGCGATCACCGCGGCCGGCACCGGCTGCTCCGCCGCCCTGGACGCCGAGCGCTTCCTCGCCGCCCTCGCGGACGAGGACAAGGCGGAGCCCGAGAAGACCGCCGCCGTCTGACCTTCCCCTCCTCCCGCCCCACCACACGAACGAGACAAGGAGCCCGCCGTGGCCGGCACCCTGAAGAATGTGACCGACGATACCTTCGAGCAGGACGTCCTCAAGAGCGACAAGCCCGTCCTGGTGGACTTCTGGGCCGCCTGGTGCGGCCCGTGCCGCCAGATTGCCCCGTCCCTGGAGGCAATCGCGGCCGAGTACGGCGACAAGATCGAGGTCGTCAAGCTCAACATCGACGAGAACCCGGGCACTGCCGCCAAGTACGGCGTCATGTCCATCCCGACCCTGAACGTCTACCAGGGCGGTGAGGTCGCCAAGACCATCGTCGGCGCCAAGCCCAAGGCCGCGATCGTGCGCGACCTGGAGGAGTTCATCACCAAGTAAGGCGAAGAGCCGAACGGTGCCGTCGGCAGTCGGCTGCGCATGTTTCACGTGAAACACGAATGGGCCAACCCACCTAGGGTCGGCCCATTCGCTTGTTGTGGTTCTAGGATGCCGCCGACCGCTACAGCGGTCTCAGCGCCGGCTCCTTCTGAACTGCCCCCAAAAGCCGGTCGAGCGCCATCTCCACGTCTTCCTTCCAGGAGAGCGTCGACCGCAGTTCCAGCCGAAGCCGGGGGTACGTCGGATGCTGCCGCACCGTCTTGAAGCCCACGGCCAGAAGATGGTCGGCGGGCAGCAGGCAGGCGGGTTCCTTCCAGCGAGCGTCTCCGAAGGCCTCGATCGCCTTGAAGCCCCGACGCAGCAGATCCTTGGCAACCGTCTGCACGAGCACCCGGCCCAGCCCCTGCCCCTGATACCCGGGCATGATGAACGCTGTCATCAGCTGCACGGCATCTGGTGAGACCGGGCTCGTGGGAAAGGCCGTCGAGCGCGGGACATAGGCCGGCGGAGCGTAGAGCACGAAACCCACCGGCACATCATCGACGTACGCCACGCGGCCGCACGACCCCCAGTCCAGCAGGACGGCGGAGATCCAGGCCTCCTTCTCCAGCGCGGACGTGCCGGCCTTCACCGCCGCTTCGCCGCTGACGGGGTCCAGCTCCCAGAAGACACACGAACGACAACGCGTGGGAAGGTCCTGAAGGTTGTCCAGCGTGAGCGGCACGAGCCGACGCCCCATGAAGGCTGTTCCTCGCTTCCTTCGCCCGCCGCATCGCGAGCGGCTGTCAGAGCACTGCGTTCCCTGAGCAGGCTGCCGACGAATCCGCCGACCGCTCCAAGGCTCAGGCCCGCGCTCACCAGTCCGGTGCGGCTCATCGATCGCATGGCCCCGCTTCCGACTCAGAGATGCAGATGCTGTCCGGTGGATGCGCCATACCTGATCGCATCGTATCCACGATGCGATTCACTCGATACCGTCTCAAAGCAAAGAAGCGGGCTGTGTCCGGTGTGCACCGGACACAGCCCGCTTCTTTGAACACCTGGGCGGCACCGCCTGATCAGTCGTCCGTCTCCTCCGTGTCGTCCTCCCGTGAGGTCTTCTGAAGGGCCAGCCTCTCACCCGGAGCCAGGGTGCCGAGGATCCGCTCCAGGTCGTCCGGGGAGGCGAATTCGACGGTGATCTTGCCCTTCTTCTGGCCCAGCTCGACCTTCACCCGCGTCTCGAAGCGGTCCGAGAGCCGGGTCGCCAGCTCGCTCAGCGCCGGAGAGAGCACGGAACCGGCCCGCGGACCCTTGGAGCGCGAGGCCCTCTGAGGCCGCGAGCCCATCAGCGTCACGATCTCTTCCACAGACCGCACCGACAACCCCTCGGCCACGATGCGGTGCGCCAGCCGGTCCTGCTCCTCGGAGTCCTCGACGGACAGCAGCGCCCTGGCATGGCCGGCCGACAGCACTCCAGCGGCCACCCGCTTCTGGACGGTCGGCGAGAGCTTGAGCAGACGCAGGGTGTTGGAGACCTGTGGGCGGGAACGCCCGATCCGGTCGGCCAACTGATCATGGGTGCAGTTGAAGTCCTTCAGCAGCTGATCGTAGGCGGCTGCCTCTTCGATCGGGTTCAGCTGCGCGCGGTGCAGGTTCTCCAGCAGCGCGTCCAGGAGGAGCTTCTCGTCCTCGGTGGCCCGGACGATGGCCGGGATGGCCTCCAGACCTGCCTCGCGGCAGGCCCTCCAGCGCCGCTCGCCCATGATCAACTCATAGCGGGCGGGTCCCAGCTGCCGCACGACGACGGGCTGCAGGAGGCCGACTTCCTTGATGGAGGTCACCAGCTCCTGAAGGGCGTCCTCGTCGAACACCTCACGCGGCTGACGCGGGTTCGGCGTGATGGCGTCGAGGGGGATCTCGGCGAAGTGGGCGCCCATTGGAGAAGCGGGCGTCTCCACGACCGGGCCCGCCGAGGGTTCCTCGGTTTCCTGTGAGGCAGGCGGCAGGGTGGCCACCTTTGCCGCGGCCACACCACGGTCGGTCGTCAGCATCGGCACGGCCGCGGGGGAGGTGGACGCTCCGGCCCCCATCGCGGCAGAGGCCGGCGTCTTCTCGGCCGGGGCTGCGGGGATCAGTGCGCCGAGTCCACGGCCCAGCCCCCTCCGTCGCTCGCTCACTGGATCCCCTTCACCATGCTCGGGTCGTTCTGGGCGCCGATATGGGCCTGGCTAGCGTCATAGCCGATGCCGATGCCCTTCAGCGCGATTTCTCGGGCGGCCTCAAGGTAAGAGAGAGCACCACTCGATCCAGGATCGTAAGTCAGCACCGTCTGCCCGTAGCTAGGCGCCTCGGAGATACGGACCGAGCGGGGGATGCTCGTTCGCAGCACCTCGTCACCGAAGTGGGTGCGCACCTCTTCCGCGACCTGCGAGGCGAGACGCGTCCGGCCGTCATACATGGTGAGCAGGATGGTCGACACATGCAACGTGGGGTTGAGGTGCCCGCGCACCAGGTCCACATTGCGCAGCAGCTGACCGAGGCCCTCGAGCGCGTAGTACTCGCACTGGATCGGGATGAGGACCTCCTGCCCCGCGACCAGCGCGTTGACCGTCAACAGGCCCAGCGAGGGCGGACAGTCGATGAGGATGTAGTCCAGCGGCTGCTCGTACGCCTGGATCGCGCGTTGCAACCGGCTCTCCCGGGCCACGAGGGACACCAACTCGATCTCCGCACCGGCAAGATCGATGGTGGCGGGGGCGCAGAAGAGGCCCTCGACATCGGGGACGGGCTGGACGACCTCGGCGAGAGGTCTGCTCTCCACCAACACGTCGTAAACAGAGGGTACTTCGGCGTGATGGTCGATCCCCAGTGCCGTGGATGCGTTGCCCTGCGGGTCGAGGTCGATCACCAGGACACGGCCACCATGCAGAGCCAGTGAAGCGGCAAGGTTGACGGTCGTCGTCGTCTTGCCCACGCCGCCCTTCTGGTTGGCGACAACAATGACTCGGGTCTGCTCCGGCCGCGGCAGACCTTCGCCGGCGCGGCCGAGAGCCTCCACCGCCAGTTGGGCAGCACGACCGATGGGAGTGTCGTCCATCGGGGGCGGTGTTTCACGTGAAACATCCGCTCCCATCGATTCGGTACGGGGACCGGGGACCGGATCGGTCATCGGTCCCGCGATGTTGGCGTCGGACCGCAAGGATTCACTCTCCTCGACTTCAGGCTCGCAATGAACAGAGCCTCCCATGTCTTCGGGGTCGTGAACCAGTGAGGCCTGGTCTTCTGTGGAGAAATCCACCTCTGTGGACAACCCCGCGCCCCTCGCGGGGGCCCGAGTGCCCGGGGAAACGGTGTCCTCTCCGAGTGATCCGAGAGGTTTCCGGTCGCGCGGTTCGGCCGCAGCGCGGCCGCGACTGATGATGCCGTGCAGCAGTGAGCGACGTTTCACGTGAAACACGATGCACAGCGGGCGCGACCGAACCCTTGCGACACTCCGTCCTGCGTAGCTTTGGCAGCTTGTGTGGAGTACGTCTCGTCGTCAGGACGGATCAGTGCGGATGATTAATACGTCCGGCCCGGCACCGGGCCCGCTCAACGACGCCTGCGCGTCCGCCCCGTCCTGGCCGCCTTCGCTCGCTTCGCCGCGAAGCGCACACCACCCGGGCTCTCCCCGACCTCGACGCGAACGACAGTGGACAGCGGGTCCACGACGCCCTCACCCACATGCAGGATGGACGTCTTCACTGCGCCGAGCTTGCTGAGTGCGGTGGCCGCGGCCTTCAGCTCCTCCTCGGCGGTGTCGCCCTTGAGCGCGAGCATCTCGCCGTACGGGCGCAGCAACGGAATGCCCCATGTGGCCAGGCGGTCCAGCGGGGCCACGGCCCGGGCGGTCACCACATGGACGGGCGGCAGCTTGCCCAGAACCTCCTCGGCACGGCCACGCACCACGGTGACGTGGTCCAGGCCCAGCAGCTCGACGACCTCGGTGAGGAAGTTGGTGCGCCGCAGCAGGGGCTCCAGCAAGGTGATGTTCAGGTCCTCCCGGACCAGGGCCAGCGGGATCCCCGGCAGCCCGGCGCCGGAGCCCACGTCACAGACGGTCACTCCCTCGGGGACCGCCTCGGAGAGCACCGCACAGTTGAGCAGGTGCCGCTCCCACAGGCGGGGCACCTCTCGCGGGCCGATCAGCCCCCGCTTCACTCCCGCCTCGGCGAGCAGCTCCGCGTAGCGGACCGCATCGGCGAAGCGCTCACCGAACACTTCCCGCGCCTCTTCGGGCGCGGGGGGAAGCTCCGCTGCCTCCGTCACGGGGACCGTCCTTCCGTACAGCGCCGGTGCTTCGCGCACCGGCCACCAGAACTACCAGGCTGACAAAGTTCGGCCCCGTCTGCTCAACAGACGGGGCCGGTGGCACGTGGGGTGCCGATCAGGCGGGAAGCACGACGACGAAGCGCTGCGGCTCCTCGCCCTCGGACTCGCTGCGCAGTCCCGCGGCCTTGACCGCGTCGTGCACGACCTTGCGCTCGAACGGCGTCATCGGCTTGAGCTTCACGGACTCGCCGGTGCTCTTCACCTCGGCGGCGGCCTTGGCGCCCAGCTCGGACAGCTCGGCCCGCTTCTTGGCCCGGTAGCCCGCGATGTCCAGCATGAGCCGGCTGCGATCGCCGGTCTCCCGGTGCACGGCCAGGCGCGTCAGCTCCTGCAACGCCTCCAGCACCTCGCCGTCCCGGCCGACCAGCTTCTGCAGGTCACGAGTGCCGGTGTCGCTGATGATCGACACGGAGGCGCGATCGGCCTCGACGTCCATGTCGATGTCGCCGTCGAGGTCGGCGATGTCCAGCAGACCCTCCAGGTAGTCCGCCGCGATCTCACCCTCCTGCTCCAGGCGGGTGAGGGTGTCTGCACCCTCGGCAGCGGCGGAGGTGGTGCCTTCCGTCACGGGATGGGCTCCTTCTTACTTCTTGGACGGGGACTTGGGCCGCTGCGGGCCACCCTTGCGCTGGCCGGACTGGGCCTTGCTGCGGGTGCCGGAGCTGGGCTTCTGGGACTGCTTGGCGGCGGGCTTGGCGTCCTGCGGCTCGTCGGACTTCTCCAGCGAAAGGGAGTCGCCCGCCTGCTTGGGCCCGGACTGACGCTGGGCCTTGGACTGACGCTTGGGCTGTTGGCGCCGGGCAGCGGCGGCGGTGGCCGTCGTGGTGGTCGCGCCGTCCTCGGTCTGCACCGCGGCCTGGACCGTGCTCTTCACCACGGTGCCGTCGGCCTGGGCGGCGAGGCCGGCCTTGTTCAGGGCGTTGATGAACTTGCGCTCGAACTCGTTGCGGTCGCGGCCCTTGGCGACGATCGCCTTGACGATGGACTTCTCGCTCCGGCGACGGACCTTGCCGTGGTGCGTGACGTGCTTGGTCAGACGCTCCAGGTAGGCGGCCTGAGCCTTGGAACCCGGGGTCGGGTTGTTGCGGATGACGTACATCTGCTGGCCCATGGTCCACACGTTGGTGGTCAGCCAGTAGACCAGGACACCGACGGGGAAGTTGATGCCGAAGAAGGCGAACATCAGGGGGAAGACGTACATCAGCATCTTCTGCTGCTGCATGAACGGCGTCTTCACCGTCGTGTCGACGTTCTTCGTCATCAGCTGGCGCTGCGTGTAGAACTGCGATGCCGACATCAGGACGATCATGAGCACGGTCACGACGCGCACGTCGGTGACCGAGGCACCGAGCGCCTGGATCGTGTCGGAGCCGTCCCGGAACTTCGCGGCGAGCGGGGCCCCGAAGATGTGCGCCTGACGGGCGCTCTCCAGCAGCGAGTCGTTGATGACGCCGATCTTCTTGCCCGAGGCGATGCCGTTGAGCACGTGGTACAGGGCGAAGAAGAACGGGGACTGCGCCAGGATGGGAAGGCACGAGGAGAGCGGGTTGGTACCCGACTCCTTGTACAGCTTCATCATCTCTTCGGACTGACGCTGCTTGTCGTTCTTGTAGCGCTCCTGGATCTTCTTCATCTCGGGCTGGAGCGTCTGCATGGCCCGGGTCGCCTTGATCTGCTTCACGAAGAGCGGGATCAGGCAGATGCGGATCAGGATCACCAGGGACACGATGGCCAGGCCCCAGGCCCAACCGGTGTTAGGACCGAAGATGGCGCCGTACACCGCGTGGAACTGGACGATGACCCATGAAACGGGTGTCGTGATGAAGCTGAAGAGGCTGGCAATCGTGTCCACTAATCATGCTCCTTGGGCATGGGACGAAGTCTCTGCGGCCGGGCTCGGAGGAAGCTCGGAAGAGAGCTTCTCTTCGGTGGCCGGGTCGGCGGCGGAGGGCCCGCCCCTGCGTGCACGCCAAGCGTTGCGCAGCATTTCGTGCCACCGCGGGCGCTTGCGCGGCGGGACATGGTCCACACCGCCGAGCGACCACGGATTGCACCGGAGGATGCGCCAGGCGGTGAGTGCCGTTCCCTTGATCGCACCGTGCCGGTCGATGGCCGTGTAGCCGTAGTGGGAGCACGACGGGTAGTACTTGCACACCGGCCCGAGCAGTGGACTGATCGTCCACTGGTACAGCTTGATCAGAGCCAGTAGTGGGTACTTCATCGCGCACCCCCTCCCAGCAGCCGCTGAAGGGCGGCATCCAGGTCTCGGGCCAGCTGTGCGTGGTCTGCGTCGCCCGATCCGGGCAGCGCTCGTACGACTACCAGGCTACCGGGGGGAAATAGGGCGACTCGGTCACGCATCAGATGGCGCAGTCTGCGCTTCACTTTGTTGCGCACAACCGCACCACCCACGGCCTTGCTCACGACGAAACCCGCACGCGTCGGGGGAGCGCTCTCCCCTGGCGCGTGCGGGTCCGTGGCACCGCTACGAAGGTGGACAACGAGGGTCGGACGGCCAGTCCGACGACCTCGTCGTACCGCGGTCGCGAAGTCCTCGCGCCGCCTCAGCCGGTTCTCGGTGGGCAGCACGACGTCATGACCTGATCGGGATCAGGCGGACAGGCGGGCGCGACCCTTGCTGCGGCGGGACGCGAGAATCGCGCGGCCGGCACGGGTGCGCATACGCAGCCGGAAGCCGTGGGTCTTGGCGCGACGACGGTTGTTCGGCTGGAAGGTGCGCTTGCTCACTCGGGGGCTCCAGAAAGAATCGGTAGTGGCGGGGTGCCGTCCTGGCTGTCACCGTGCGCCCACGAGTAGCTCGCGTCACGCCCGAGTGCACCGCTTCCCGATCACCTGAAGTGATCTGTGCCCATCGGAGGCAGGCGGCAGCAGCCATCGACAACTCGACCTGGTTACGGTACGCGGGGCTACGCCATCCGGTCAAACCGGGGCTCACTCAGAGACACTATCCACAGGCTGGGGACAACAACTTGAACCGCACCCGCCGCGCTGACTACCGTGGCTGAACTCCGATTCGTTCCTTTGTCCCCGGCCGAGCGGGATCACCCCCGCCCGCCGACCCGGATTCATCCCGACCCGTCCCACTACCACACGTTCGTGGGACCTGTGAGAGAGCGTGCCCTGTGGCTGACGTACCTGCCGATCTTGCCGCAGTGTGGCCACGAGTACTCGAACAGCTCCTCGGTGAGGGCCGCGGACAGGGTGTCGAGGCGAAGGACGAGCACTGGATCCGCCGCTGCCAGCCGCTGGCGCTGGTCGCGGACACCGCCCTGCTCGCCGTACCGAACGAGTTTGCGAAGGGTGTACTCGAGGGCCGTCTCGCTCCGGTCGTCAGCGAGACTCTGAGCCGCGAGTGCGGCCGTCCCATCCGCATCGCGATCACTGTGGACGACTCCGCGGGTGAACCGCCGGCCCCGGCGGCGCCCCCCGTGCAGCAGGCCCCCAAGTCGCGCTACGAGGAGCCGGAGCCGCCTTCCGGACAGTACGAGGGCTACGGCCGTCACCGCGCAGCCGACCCGCTGCCGGGCACCGAGCCCCAGCCGCGCGCCGACCAGCTCCCCACGGCCCGGCCCGCGTACCCCTCCGAGTACCAGCGCCCCGAGCCCGGCGCCTGGCCGCGCCCCGCGCAGGACGAGTACGGCTGGCAGCAGCCGCGGCTCGGCTTCCCGGAGCGGGACCCCTACGCGTCGCCGTCGTCACAGGACACCTACGGCTCCGGACGGGACACCTACGGTTCGCCGTCCCAGGACTACCGCCCGCAGAGCATGGACCGCCCGCCGTACGAGCAGCGCGGCGACTACGACAGCCAGCGGACGGACTACGAACCCTCCCGCCGGGACTACGACTCGGGTCGCTCCGAGTACGAGCCGGCCCGGACCGAGTACGACCAGCGCGACCCCGTCCGCCGTGAGCTGCCCGAGCAGCCGGCGGGCGGCGGCCCGGCGCACCGGGGTGGCCCCGGCCGCCCGGACGTGCCCGCGACCGGCGCCCCCGGTCCGCTGGCCGCGCAGCCCGCCCCGGCGAGCGGCCCCGGTGAGCCGACGGCCCGCCTGAACCCGAAGTACCTCTTCGACACGTTCGTCATCGGCGCCTCCAACCGGTTCGCGCACGCGGCCGCGGTGGCCGTCGCCGAGGCGCCCGCGAAGGCGTACAACCCCCTGTTCATCTATGGGGAGTCGGGCCTCGGCAAGACGCACCTGCTGCACGCGATCGGGCACTACGCGCGCAGCCTCTACCCCGGCACGCGCGTGCGGTACGTCAGCTCGGAGGAGTTCACCAACGAGTTCATCAACTCCATCCGCGACGGCAAGGGCGACAGCTTCCGCAAGCGCTACCGCGAGATGGACATCCTGCTCGTCGACGACATCCAGTTCCTCGCGGACAAGGAGTCGACGCAGGAGGAGTTCTTCCACACCTTCAACACGCTCCACAACGCCAACAAGCAGATCGTGCTCTCCAGCGACCGGCCGCCCAAGCAGCTGGTCACACTGGAGGACCGGCTGCGGAACCGTTTCGAGTGGGGCCTGATCACCGACGTCCAGCCGCCCGAGCTGGAGACGCGCATCGCGATCCTGCGCAAGAAGGCGGTGCAGGAGCAGCTGAACGCGCCGCCGGAGGTGCTGGAGTTCATCGCCTCACGGATCTCGCGCAACATCCGTGAGCTCGAGGGTGCGCTGATCCGGGTGACGGCGTTCGCCTCGCTCAACCGGCAGCCGGTGGATCTGGGCCTCACCGAGATCGTGCTGAAGGACCTGATCCCCGGCGGCGAGGACAGTGCCCCCGAGATCACCGCGCCGGCCATCATGGCGGCCACCGCGGACTACTTCGGGCTCACGGTGGAGGACCTGTGCGGCACCTCACGCGGGCGCGCGCTGGTCACGGCCCGGCAGATCGCCATGTACCTGTGCCGTGAGCTGACCGACCTGTCCCTGCCGAAGATCGGCGCGCAGTTCGGCGGCCGCGACCACACGACCGTCATGCACGCCGACCGCAAGATCCGCGCGCTGATGGCCGAGCGGCGCTCGATCTACAACCAGGTGACCGAGCTGACGAACCGCATCAAGAACGGCTGACGCGGGCCGTACGACAGCGCTGAGGGCGCCCTCGGGAGCGGATCCCGGGGGCGCCTTCCGGCGTCATGGGGGCATTCTGCGACGCCCCGGCGGGATCCGCCCGCCCCCGAGACGACTTCCGCCACACCCGAGACGACTTCCGAAGTCCCGAGGCGTCCTCCGACGTCCCGAGGCGTCCTTCGGCGTTCCAGCGGCGGCCAAGCGGCCCCAGCGGTGCCGCCCGGCACCGGCACGCCCGCGGATGGGTGTGTCGGAACGGCGCTTACAGCTCTGCCCACAGCGCTGTGGAAGGCCCGCGCGGGCTGTGAGGTGTTTCCCGTTCGCCACCGAGTGTTCGATTACGTGCCTGGTTACGGCCACTCTCCACAGATTCGGTGACTTTCTGCCGTCCACATCCTGGGGACTGGGGAGTTGTCCCGAGCTGCGTCCACAGGGAGCCTGTTCATACAGCGTCCGCCCAGCTCAGCTGCCTGTGGAATCGTGGACGAGCGATCCCCACAGGCTGTGGACAGAGCGGAGATCCACAGGCTGTGCACGAAGTTGTCCACCGGCACCCCACAGGCTGGGGGCGGTTGTCCCCAGCGATCCCCGGCTTCTCCACATGCCTGTCCACTGTTCGGCAACCCGACGCTCCTGCTCACCGCGTCGAGTGAAAGGCGTCACACGAAGGTGCCGGGTTGGGGTGTGGGAAACGCGGGTAAACCTGGGGACACAGCTGGGGAGAACTGCCCTCGGGCTGTGGGCGGTGTGTGCAGAACTTTCTGTTCTCCACAGACACCCCTAGTTGTCCACCGCCTCCGCCCACAGGGCCAGTGGACAAAATTTGGGCTGTGAGCTGGGCAAACGAGGTTATCCACGGTATCCACAGGCCCTACTACTACTCCCGACTAGAGAGAGCTGGGAATCCGTTTCGAAGCGGGGCCTGTGCACAACTCGCCGTCTCGAGCCCGGCTGCCCCTCGGAGCGACTTGACCCCGACAGGCACCTACTGTCAGTGCGGTGCGTCAGACTGGTCCCCGGTGTCCTTCCCTTCGCAGTGGGCGGTGACACCGAGTCGGAGGACTCAGTAGCAACAAGCAGGAGGCGGCTTACGGTGAAGATCCGGGTGGAACGCGACGTACTCGCGGAGGCAGTGGCCTGGGCGGCACGCAGCCTCCCGGCCCGTCCGCCGGCGCCTGTCCTCGCCGGCCTTCTGCTCAAGGCCGAGGACGGCCAGCTGAGCCTGTCGAGCTTCGACTACGAGGTCTCCGCGCGCGTCAGCGTCGACGCGGAGGTCGAGGAGGACGGCACCGTCCTCGTCTCCGGCCGCCTGCTCGCCGACATCTCCCGCGCTCTTCCCAACCGGCCGGTGGAGATCTCCACAGACGGTGTACGGGCGACCGTGGTCTGCGGCTCCTCGCGCTTCACCCTCCACACCCTGCCTGTGGAGGAGTACCCGGCGCTGCCGCAGATGCCGAACGCGACCGGCACCGTCCCCGGTGAGGTCTTCGCCGCCGCCGTCTCCCAGGTGGCCATCGCCGCCGGCCGTGACGACACGCTCCCCGTCCTCACGGGTGTGCGCATCGAGATCGAGGGCGACACGGTCACCCTGGCCTCGACCGACCGTTACCGCTTCGCGGTCCGCGAGTTCCTGTGGAAGCCGGAGAACCCGGACGCCTCCGCCGTCGCCCTGGTCCCGGCGAAGACGCTCCTGGACACCGCCAAGTCGCTCGGTGCCGGTGACAGCGTCACGCTGGCGCTGGCCGGCTCGGGCGCGGGCGAGGGCCTGATCGGCTTCGAGGGCGCGGGCCGTCGTACGACCACGCGGCTGCTCGAGGGTGACCTGCCGAAGTACCGCACGCTGTTCCCGACCGAGTTCAACTCCGTCGCCGTGATCGAGACCGCGCCCTTCGTCGAGGCCGTCAAGCGTGTGGCCCTGGTCGCCGAGCGGAACACTCCGGTGCGGCTGAGCTTCGAGCAGGGTGTGCTGATCCTGGAGGCCGGCTCCAGCGACGACGCACAGGCTGTGGAAAGGGTCGACGCCCAGCTGGAGGGCGACGACATCTCGATCGCCTTCAACCCGACGTTCCTGCTGGACGGCCTGAGCGCGATCGACTCCCCGGTGGCCCAGCTGTCGTTCACCACGTCCACCAAGCCCGCGCTGCTCAGCGGCAAGCCGGCGCTGGACGCCGAGGCGGACGACGCGTACAAGTACCTGATCATGCCGGTGCGGCTGAGCGGCTGAGCCGCCGACGGTCGTCCACAGGCCGGTGGAGAACCGCCCCCGGCCTGTGGAGGGAATCCGCAGGTGAAGGGCTACGGATGAGCGCGTATGCCCACAGCTGTGCGTGAGCGTCCGGGTTTAGGCTCGGCTCGGCACGAAGGTGCCTCTCACGCCACACAGCGACCTAAGGAACACAACTGATGGAGCTCGGTCTCGTCGGCCTCGGCAAGATGGGCGGCAACATGCGCGAGCGGATCCGCCGCGCGGGCCACACCGTCATCGGATACGACCGCAACGCGGACCTCGCGGATGTCCACAGCCTGGAAGAGCTTGTGGGCAAGCTCAGCGCTCCGCGCGTGGTCTGGGTGATGGTCCCGGCCGGCGAGCCCACCCAGTCGACGATCGACCAGCTCGCCGAACTGCTGGAACCCGGCGACGTGGTCGTGGACGGCGGCAACTCGCGCTGGACCGACGACGAGAAGCACGCCGAGGAGCTGGCCGCCAAGGGCATAGGCTTCGTCGACTGCGGCGTCTCCGGCGGCGTCTGGGGCCTGGAGAACGGGTACGCGCTGATGTACGGCGGCGACGCCGAGAACGTCGCCAAGGTGCAGCCGGTCTTCGACGCGCTCAAGCCGGAGGGCGGATTCGGCTCGGTGCACGCCGGCAAGGTCGGCGCGGGCCACTTCGCGAAGATGGTCCACAACGGCATCGAGTACGCGATGATGCAGGCCTACGCCGAGGGCTGGGAGCTGCTGGAGAAGGTCGACTCCGTGGAGAACGTCCGCGAGGTCTTCCGCTCCTGGCAGCAGGGCACGGTCATCCGCTCCTGGCTGCTCGACCTCGCGGTCAACGCCCTCGACGACGACGAGCACCTAGAGGGCCTGCGCGGTTATGCACAGGACTCCGGTGAGGGACGCTGGACTGTGGAAGCCGCCATCGACAACGCGGTGCCGCTGCCGGCGATCACCGCGTCGCTGTTCGCGCGGTTCGCCTCCCGCCAGGAGGACTCGCCGCAGATGAAGATGATCGCCGCTCTGCGCAACCAGTTCGGCGGCCACGCCGTAGAGAAGAAGTAGTCCACAGGGTCGCCCCGCGATCCACAGCCATCACCACTCTGGGGGAGGTCGGCGGAACGACCATGCACGTCACGCATCTTTCGCTGGCCGACTTCCGCTCGTACGCCCGGGCCGAGGTCCCGCTCGACCCGGGCGTCACCGCCTTCGTCGGCCCCAACGGCCAGGGCAAGACCAACCTGGTCGAGGCGGTCGACTACCTGGCGACCCTGGGCAGCCACCGCGTGGCCTCCGACGCCCCGCTGGTCCGCATGGGCGCCGAGCGGGCGGTGATCCGGGCGCAGGTCCGGCAGGGCGAGCGGCAGCAGCTGGTCGAGCTGGAACTGAACCCGGGCAGGGCCAACCGCGCCCGCATCAACCGGTCCTCGCAGGTCAGGCCGAGGGACGTGCTGGGCATCGTACGGACCGTGCTGTTCGCGCCCGAGGACCTCGCGCTGGTCAAGGGCGACCCCGGTGAGCGGCGGCGGTTCCTGGACGAGCTGATCACCGCGCGCTCCCCGCGCATGGCGGGCGTGCGCTCCGACTACGAGCGGGTGCTCAAGCAGCGCAACACGCTCCTGAAGACGGCCGCACTGGCCCGTCGGCACGGCGGCCGGTCCATGGACCTGTCCACCCTCGACGTGTGGGACCAGCACCTCGCGGGCGTGGGTGCCGAGCTGCTCGCCCAGCGTCTGGACCTGATCGCCGCGCTGCAACCGCTGGCCGACAAGGCGTACGAGCAGCTGGCCCCCGGCGGCGGGCCCATCGCGCTGGAGTACAAGCCGTCCGCGCCCGGCGAGGCCCACACGCGCGAGGACCTCCACGCCCAGCTGTCGGCGGCTCTGGCGGAGGCGCGCAAGCAGGAGATCGAGCGGGGCGTCACGCTCGTGGGGCCTCACCGAGACGATGTGATGCTGAAACTCGGTCAGCTCCCCGCCAAGGGATACGCCTCGCACGGCGAGTGCTGGTCCTACGCCCTCGCGCTGCGCCTCGCCTCGTACGACCTGCTGCGCGCCGAGGGCAACGAGCCGGTACTGATCCTGGACGACGTGTTCGCCGAGCTGGACGCCCGCCGCCGTGAGCGGCTGGCCGAGCTGGTCGCGCCCGGCGAGCAGGTGCTGGTCACCGCCGCCGTGGACGACGACGTACCGCAGGTGCTGGCCGGTGCCCGGTACGCGGTGGCCGACGGGACGGTGGAGCGCGTATGAGCACCGAGGAACCCACCCCGGACCAGAAGCGACACTCCGGCACGAGGGAACCGTCCGGCGTCGACCTCGCGCGCGTGGCGTTGCGCGCCGCGAGGGAACAGGCGCGCGCGCGTGGGGACGCGGCGCGGCAGAAGAAGCAGGCGCGGCGCGGTGGTGGCCTGCGCTCCGGTGCCCGCGCCGACGGCCGCGATCCCATGGCACTGGGTTCCGCGATCAACCGGCTGATCAACGAGCGCGGTTGGGAGACCCCCGCGGCGGTGGGCGGGGTGATGGGCCGCTGGCCGCAGATCGTCGGCGAGGACCTGGCCAAGCACTGTGTGCCGCAGCGGTACGACGAGGACGAGCGGGTGCTGACCGTGCAGTGCGACTCGACGGCCTGGGCGACCCAGCTGCGGGTGCTCGCACCCACGCTGGTGGCCCGGCTCAACGAGGACCTCGGGCACGGCACCGTGCGGATGATCAAGGTGCTCAATCCGGGCGGCCCGGCCCGCCGCTACGGCCCGCTGCGGGCTCCGGGGAGCACCGGTCCCGGCGATACGTACGGGTGACGAACCTCACGTCCTGTGGTCGCGTCGGCGGGCCGCCGTGCCTCCGTACAACAGGTGCGGAGACCCACCGGATCACCGCCGGATCGCCATCTGACCCCCCAGTAGCCAAGGGTTGACGGCTCGAAGCGCTGAGTGCCGCTGTGAGCCCCTTGGAGCCCCCGTCTGCATATCGGGACCCGGCCGAGACCTGTTGAGGGCGGCACATGGGGGCTCAGGTACCGGCAAACCCCCATCGATGTCAGTGCTACCGGTAGACTGGAAGGCAATCCCGCCCCAACGTGGGGACCGCCCGGGAAACGCTGAGCAACGCTGATCAAGGCTTACCAACGCAACATGCCGCAGCCGCTCCGGCAACCTGCCGACGAGCCCGGCTCGTGCTGTGCCAGAAAGGGCGCTTCGTGGCCGATTCCGGCAACCCCAACGAGAACATCCCGTCCACCGACGCCGGCGTGAACGGCGAGGCCACAGCCTCCTCCTACGACGCCAGCGCCATCACCGTGCTCGAAGGGCTGGACGCGGTCCGCAAGCGGCCCGGCATGTACATCGGTTCCACCGGTGAGCGCGGTCTGCACCACCTGGTGTACGAGGTCGTCGACAACTCGGTCGACGAGGCGCTGGCCGGCTACGCGGACACCATCGACGTGACGGTCCTCGCCGACGGCGGTGTGCGCGTCGTCGACAACGGCCGTGGCATCCCGGTGGGCATCGTGCCCTCCGAGGGCAAGCCGGCCGTCGAGGTCGTGCTGACCGTGCTGCACGCGGGCGGCAAGTTCGGCGGCGGCGGGTACGCCGTCTCCGGTGGTCTGCACGGCGTCGGTGTCTCCGTCGTGAACGCCCTGTCGTCGAAGGTCTCCGTCGAGGTGAAGACCGACGGGCACCGCTGGACGCAGGACTACAAGATGGGCGTTCCGACGGCGCCGCTGGCCAAGCACGAGGCCACGGAGGAGACGGGCACCTCGGTCACCTTCTGGGCCGACACGGAGATCTTCGAGACCACCGAGTACTCCTTCGAGACGCTGTCGCGGCGCTTCCAGGAGATGGCGTTCCTCAACAAGGGTTTGACGATCAAACTCACTGACGAGCGCGAGTCGGCGAAGGCCACGGCCGGGGCGGACGAGGCGGGTGCGGACGAGAAGGACGAGGTCAAGACCGTCACGTACCACTACGAGGGTGGCATCGTCGACTTCGTGAAGTACCTCAACTCCCGCAAGGGAGACGCGGTGCACCCCACCGTCATCGACCTGGAGGCCGAGGACAAGGACAAGAGCCTGTCCCTCGAGGTCGCCATGCAGTGGAACAGCGGCTACAGCGAGGGCGTGTACTCCTTCGCGAACATCATCCACACCCACGAGGGCGGTACCCACGAAGAGGGTTTCCGGGCGGCGCTGACCTCGCTGATCAACAAGTACGCGCGCGACAAGAAGCTGCTGCGCGAGAAGGACGACAACCTCACCGGGGACGACATCCGTGAGGGCCTGACCGCGATCATCTCGGTCAAGCTGAGCGAGCCGCAGTTCGAGGGCCAGACGAAGACCAAGCTGGGCAACACGGAGGCCAAGACCTTCGTGCAGAAGGCGGTCTACGAGCACCTCAACGACTGGCTGGACCGCAACCCGGTCGAGGCGGCGGACATCATCCGCAAGGGCATCCAGGCGGCCACCGCGCGCGTGGCGGCCCGCAAGGCCCGCGACCTGACGCGCCGCAAGGGCCTGCTGGAGTCGGCGTCCCTGCCGGGCAAGCTCTCCGACTGCCAGTCGAACGACCCCACCAAGTGCGAGATCTTCATCGTCGAGGGTGACTCCGCCGGCGGCTCGGCCAAGTCCGGCCGGAACCCGCAGTACCAGGCGATCCTCCCGATCCGCGGCAAGATCCTGAACGTCGAGAAGGCCAGGATCGACAAGATCCTGCAGAACCAGGAGATCCAGGCGCTGATCTCCGCCTTCGGCACGGGCGTGCACGAGGACTTCGACATCGAGAAGCTCCGCTATCACAAGATCATCCTGATGGCGGACGCCGACGTCGACGGCCAGCACATCAGCACCCTGCTGCTCACCTTCCTGTTCCGCTTCATGCGGCCGCTGGTCGAGGCCGGGCACGTGTACCTCTCCCGTCCTCCGCTGTACAAGATCAAGTGGGGCCGGGACGACATCGAGTACGCGTACTCGGACCGCGAGCGCGACGCGCTGATCGAGATGGGCCGGCAGCGCGGCAAGCGCATCCGTGAGGACTCCATCCAGCGCTTCAAGGGTCTCGGCGAGATGAACGCCGAGGAGCTGCGCGTGACCACGATGGACCAGGAGCACCGCGTCCTCGGCCAGGTCACCCTCGACGACGCCGCCCAGGCCGACGACCTGTTCTCGGTCCTCATGGGCGAGGACGTCGAAGCTCGCCGCGCGTTCATCCAGCGCAACGCCAAGGACGTCCGCTTCCTCGACATCTGAGTCGGTCTCAGCTGACCGCACCAGGAAGGATCTTCACCAGCAATGGCCGACGAGAACACTCCCGTGACGCCTGAAGAGGGCGGCGAACTCGTGATGCGCGTCGAACCCGTCGGGCTCGAGACGGAGATGCAGCGCTCGTATCTGGACTACGCGATGTCCGTCATCGTGTCCCGTGCGCTGCCCGACGTCCGGGACGGCCTCAAGCCCGTCCACCGCCGCGTCCTGTACGCCATGTACGACGGCGGCTACCGCCCCGACCGCGGCTTCTACAAGTGCGCCCGTGTCGTCGGCGACGTCATGGGCAACTACCACCCCCACGGTGACTCCTCGATCTACGACGCCCTGGTGCGCCTCGCCCAGCCCTGGTCGATGCGGATGCCGCTGGTGGACTCCAACGGCAACTTCGGCTCCCCGGGTAACGACCCGGCCGCGGCGATGCGCTACACCGAGTGCAAGATGGCGCCGCTGTCGATGGAGATGGTCCGGGACATCGACGAGGAGACCGTCGACTTCACGGACAACTACGACGGCCGCTCCCAGGAGCCGACCGTCCTGCCCGCCCGCTTCCCGAACCTGCTGATCAACGGCTCGGCCGGTATCGCGGTCGGCATGGCGACCAACATTCCGCCGCACAACCTGCGCGAGGTCGCGGCCGGCGCTCAGTGGTATCTGGAGAACCCCGACGCGTCGCACGAGGAGCTGCTGGACGCGCTCATGGAGCGCATCAAGGGCCCCGACTTCCCGACCGGCGCGCTCGTCGTCGGCCGCAAGGGGATCGAGGAGGCGTACCGCACCGGGCGCGGCTCCATCACGATGCGCGCGGTGGTCGAGGTCGAGGAGATCCAGAACCGCCAGTGCCTGGTGGTCACCGAGCTGCCGTACCAGGTGAACCCCGACAACCTGGCGCAGAAGATCGCCGACCTGGTCAAGGACGGCAAGATCGGCGGCATCGCCGACGTCCGCGACGAGACGTCGTCCCGTACGGGCCAGCGCCTGGTGATCGTCCTCAAGCGGGACGCGGTCGCCAAGGTCGTCCTGAACAACCTGTACAAGCACACCGACCTGCAGACGAACTTCGGCGCCAACATGCTGGCGCTGGTCGACGGTGTCCCGCGCACCCTCTCGCTCGATGCCTTCATCCGCCACTGGGTGACGCACCAGATCGAGGTCATCGTGCGCCGGACGCGCTTCCGGCTGCGCAAGGCCGAGGAGCGCGCCCACATCCTGCGTGGTCTGCTGAAGGCCCTGGACGCCATCGACGAGGTCATCGCGCTGATCCGGCGCAGTGAGACCGTCGACGTCGCGCGCACCGGCCTGATGGGCCTGCTGGAGATCGACGAGATCCAGGCCAACGCGATCCTCGAGATGCAGCTGAGGCGTCTGGCCGCCCTGGAGCGGCAGAAGATCGTCCAGGAGCACGACGAACTCCAGACGAAGATCAACGAGTACAACGAGATCCTCGCCTCGCCGGTCCGCCAGCGCGGGATCGTCAGCCAGGAGCTGGCGGCCATCGTCGAGAAGTACGGCGACGACCGCCAGACCAAGCTGATCCCGTACGAGGGCGACATGTCCATCGAGGACCTGATCGCCGAGGAGGACATCGTCGTCACCGTCTCGCGCGGCGGCTACGTCAAGCGGACGAAGACGGACGACTACCGGGCGCAGAAGCGCGGCGGCAAGGGCGTACGCGGTACGAAGCTGAAGGAAGACGACATCGTCGACCACTTCTTCGTCTCCACCACGCACCACTGGCTGCTGTTCTTCACCAACAAGGGCCGGGTGTACCGGGCCAAGGCGTACGAGCTGCCCGAGGCCGGCCGGGAGGCGCGCGGCCAGCACGTGGCGAACCTGCTCGCCTTCCAGCCGGACGAGGCGATCGCCGAGATCCTCGCGATCCGTGACTACGAGGCGGCGCCGTACCTGGTCCTGGCGACCAAGTCCGGCCTGGTGAAGAAGACGCCGCTGAAGGATTACGACTCGCCGCGCTCCGGCGGTGTCATCGCGATCAACCTGCGGGAGCGCGAGGGCGGTTCCGACGACGAACTGATCGGTGCCGAACTCGTCTCGGCCGACGACGATCTCCTTCTGGTCAGCAGGAAGGCGCAGTCGATCCGGTTCACCGCCTCGGACGACACGCTGCGCCCGATGGGCCGCGCCACCTCCGGCGTCAAGGGGATGAGTTTCCGTGAGGGCGACGAGCTTCTCTCGATGAATGTCGTCCGACCCGGTACGTTCGTGTTCACTGCGACGGACGGTGGGTACGCGAAGCGGACCGCCGTCGACGAGTACCGCGTCCAGGGTCGCGGCGGCCTCGGCATCAAGGCCGCCAAGATCGTGGAAGACCGCGGCTCGCTCGTCGGCGCGCTGATTGTCGAGGAGAACGACGAGATCCTCGCCATCACCCTGTCGGGCGGTGTGATTCGTACGCGAGTCAACGAGGTCAGGGAGACGGGCCGTGACACCATGGGCGTCCAACTGATCAACCTGGGCAAGCGCGATGCCGTGGTCGGTATCGCACGTAACGCCGAGGCGGGGCGCGAGGCGGAGGAGGTCGACGGCGGGGACGTCGTCGACGAGACCGCCGAGGGTGCCACGACCACCGGCACGGACGAGGGTGAGGCGCCCTCGGCCGAGTAGCACGAGGAGTGAGTCATCGTGAGCGGAGCCACGGGCGCCGGATCGGCCGGTACCTCCACGGGTACGGAATCGGACGGCGGCGGTCGTGGCTCCGCCGCGCGTGCGGAGGCCGCGAACGACCCGCACACGACCAATCTGAGACCGGTGAAGGCTTCCGTGACGGACTCTGCCGGCACGCAGGAATCCCAAGGGGGAACGGTGACGGACACCCGAGGACCGGCCGCGGCCGGCGAGGCGCAGCCGGCGTCCCCGCTCCCCGGAGAGCGGCGTCAGGAGCAGCCTGCCGGGCCGTACCACCCGCCACAGGCCTATCCGGCGCAGGCCCCCGCCGGTGGCGTACGCCGGCCGCGCACCGGCGCGCGCACCGCGCCCCGCACCCGCAAGGCCCGGCTGCGGGTGGCCAAGGCCGACCCGTGGTCGGTGATGAAGGTCAGCTTCCTGCTCTCCATCGCGCTCGGTATCTGCACGATCGTCGCCTCGGCGGTGCTGTGGATGGTCATGGACGCGATGGGTGTCTTCTCGACGGTCGGTGGCACGATCTCCGAGGCGACCGGTTCCAACGAGGCGAACGGCTTCGACCTCCAGGCGTTCCTGTCGCTCCCCCACGTCCTGATGTTCACGACGATCATCGCGGTCATCGACGTGGTGCTGGCCACAGCGCTCGCGACCCTCGGCGCGTTCATCTACAACCTCTCCGCGGGCTTCGTGGGCGGCGTCGAGCTGACCCTGGCGGAGGACGAGTGACCGCCGACGGCTCCCTGACCTGACGGTCCCCCGACAACCGATTTTGGGACTGGCACGGTCGTGCGCTAATCTTCAGGAGTCAGCGCGCGGGACATACACCGCAGAGCGCGGCGGGGCTATAGCTCAGTTGGTTAGAGCGCATCCCTGATAAGGATGAGGCCACAGGTTCAAATCCTGTTAGCCCCACCAGCGAGAAGACCCCCAAGCCATACCGGCTGGGGGTCTTTTGACACCCACGGTTGACACCGCCAGCGACGGTCAGCCACGGGCGGGTCTTCGAGAAGATCGGCGAGTACCGCGACGGCCTGTCCCGCGCCTTCAGACCGCGGGTACGGGAAGGGCTCAGCCGCTCCTGCGGAAAATGACCTCGTGATCATGAAACCGTTGAGCAGCGGCGTCACCGAACCAGGCCCCGGCGGATCCGGCCGCCACCGACGAGATGCTGGCCAGCCGGCCCATCGGCCATGGGAGTGGCCTGGCGCACGCCACTGTCACCCGGCACCTGCGTGTACGCGATGGCCAGGATCGACGTCACGCAGCCGCGGTACCGGGTACTCGACTGTGTGAACGAGTGGCCCGCGGCGCCGAGCCGTGAGGAGGTGGCCACGCCACTCACGCCACTCGCAGGCGGGCCGCACGAATCCCGCGGGTCATCGACCAGCTCCTCGATCGCGACTGGCTTCACGCCGACGGCGGCAGCGTCTGCACCTCGCCGACGCGGGCGAAGCAGCAAGACTGCGGCTGCGTGATCTGGCCACCGGGCTGCGCGCCGTGGTCGACGGGGGCATCGGCGACGAGGAGTACGTGGCCGCGCTCAGGGCGCTGCGCACGATGATCGCCAACGTCGAAACGCGAGGGGGCTTCCCGCTAGAACGCGAGGAAGTCTTTCAGGGCATGAAAAAAGACCCGACCGCTGGCGACGGGGGATGCACCAGCGATCGGGCCATGGCCAAGGGTAACAAGGTTGGGCGGCTCGTGGGACCAAGTCCCCCGCGAATCAATCAGGTTGGCCGATCAACGTCCGCACGGAGGGTCGTAGGAGAGGCGGGGAAGGTACTCGTGCCACTTCCGCGGAGTCAGTACGCCCCGGGTGACCGAGCAGATGTGCCGGATCGCCGTGCCGGCGTCCAGCCGCCACAGGCGGACCGTGTCGGCACCGCTGGAGACGCCGAGGACATGGCTGTTGGGGCTGAAGGTCAGGAAGTTGCCCGTCTTGGCGTTGGGGCTCATCGACTGGCCGATCGCGGCCGCCCCGGCGGGGTCGGTGATGTTCCAGAGGCGGACCGTGTTGTCGTTGCCGCCGCTGGCCAGGATGTGGCCGCCCGCGCTGAGCGTCAGTGACGTCACCGCCTCGCTGTGGCCGGTGAGCGGTGCGCCCAGCGCGCTCGCCCCGGTGGGGTCGGTGACGTTCCAGAGGCGGACCGTGTCGTCGTCGCTGCCGCTGGCCAGGGTGTGCCCGTCCGGGGTGTAGGCGAGCGCGTTGACGGGACCGGAGTGCTCGTCGAGCGGTGTGCCGGCGTGGACCGCGTGGGCCGGGTCGGTGACGTTCCACAGCCGGATGGTGCTGTCCGCGCCGCCGCTGGCCAGGGTGCGGCCGTCGGGGCTGAAGACGAGGGCGTTGATGTAGCCCCGGTGGCCGGTGAGCGGCTTGCCGAGCGGGACGGGGCGCGAGGGGGAGGAGACGTCCCAGAGCCGGATGGTGCGGTCGTCGTAGGCCGTGGCCAGGGTGCGGCCGTCCGGGCTGTAGGCCAGCGCGTCGGGGCCCATGAAGCGGGTCCGCAGGGGGAGGGGCGGTCCGGCGGAGAGTGGGTGGGAGGGATCGGAGACGTCCCACAGGTACACGGCCCTGGCCCCCGTGAGGACGGCGAGGGTGCGGCCGTCGGGGGAGAACACCAGGGAACGCTGGTCGCCGTCCGCGCGCATGAAGGGTTTCCCCAGCGGCAACGGCCGGCCGGGACGCCCCACGTTCCACAACCGCAGCCTGCCGTCCCGCGCGGCGGTGGCGAGCACCCGCCCGTCCGGCCGGAATGCTCCGCTCCGACCGATCATGTCCGAGGTCGGTATCGACCACAGGCGCACCTTGCTGTCGCCGCTGCCGGTGGCGAGGGTCCGCCCGTCGGGGCTGAAGCCCAGAGCGTACATCTCCCCGCTGCTGCCCGTGAGCGGCTCCCCGACCTGCGAGGGGGACGCCGGATCGCTCACGTTCCACAGGCTCGCCGTGCTGTCCGCGCTCGCGGCGGCCAGCCGGCCGCCGTCGGGGCTGAACGCCACGGACCAGATGGGACCGGTGTGGCCGGTCAGCGGTGCGCCGAGCGCGGCCGGACGGCCGGTATCGGTCACGTCCCACAGCCGGATGGTGTCGTCCGCGCTGCCGCTGGCCAGGGTCCTGCCGTCGGGGCTGAAGGCCAGCGAGTGCACGATGTCCGTGTGGCCCTTGAGCACGGTGCGGATCGGCTCGGGCCGGCGCGGGTCGGCCGTGCGCCACAGCAGGACGGTGGCGTCGTCGCCGCCCGCCGCGAGCGTCCGCCCGTCCGGGCTGAACGCCACGGAGCGCACCGCGGCGGTGTGGCCGCGCAGCGCGGCCCGTGCCTTCGGCCGGCGCGGGTCGGCGACGTCCCACAGACGCACGGTGTGGTCCTCGCCGGCCGAGGCCAGGGTGCGGCCGTCGGGGCTGAAGGCGATCAGGTAGATCGTGCCCGTGTGGACGGTCAGGGGCCGGCCGAGGGGGGCCGGGTGGGCGGGGTCTGTCACGTCCCACAGGCGGACCGTGCCGTCGTCGCCCGCGCTGGCGAGGGTGTGCCCGTCCGGGCTGAAGACCGCGCTGCTCACCCAGCTGGTGTGGCCGGTGAGCGGCTTGCCGAGCGGCTTCGGGTGGCTGGGGTCGGCCACGTTCCACAGCCGGACCGTGCGGTCGTAGCTGGCCGTGGCCAGGGTCCTGCCGTCGGGGCTGAACGAGGTGAGGTACACGGCGCCGGTGTGGCCGGACAGGGCGGTGGCCAGCGGCGCGTTGACGATCGAGATCAGCCGGCTGTAGGTGCCCTCGTCGTCCGGGCGCAGATCGTGGGCGACCAGGTCGAGCTGCGCGGCCAGGGACGGGTCCGTGTGCTGGACCCGGTCGGCCTCGGCGAGCACCTGGGCGAACACGGCGTCGTCCCGCTGCTGCCAGGCGATCACCGCCGTACAGCCGGCGAGCAGGGCCAGCACGACCAGCGCCGCCACCGCGGTCCGGCTGAGCCACACCAAGCGCTTGCGCAGCCGGACGGAGGCGGCCAGGAACTCCACCGCGCTCCGGGTCAGATAGGTGTCCCCGGCCGACCTTGCCCAGTTGCGGGCCTGCTCCAGCCGGGAACCGCGGTACAGCAGCGAGTTGTCCCGGCCGGAGTCCTCCCAGGCCCGGCCGTCCTCCTCCAGCCGCTGCCGCAGCAGGTGGTCGTTGCGGTTGTCGTCTATCCAGTGCCGCAGCCGCGGCCAGGCGTGCAGCAGCGCCTCGTGGGTGATCTCGACGGTGTCCGCGTCCAGCGTCACCAGCCGGGCCCGCACCAGCGCCTCGAGGGACTCCTCGGTCTTGCCGGGGTCCGACGACTCGTCCGCCAGCTGCCGCCGGGTGCCCCGTCGCCGCGTGGCCTGGGTGTCCTCGCCCAGCCGGACCAGCCGCAGCAGGAGCAGCCGGGCCGCCGTACGGGCGGCGGGGTCGAGGCCGGACCAGGCGCGCTCGGCGGTCGCCGCCACGGCCCCCTGGATGCCGCCCGCCGCGCGGTAACCGGCCAGCGTCAGCCGCCCGGCCTTCCGGCGCTGCCAGGTGGCCAGCAGGGCGTGGGACAGCAGCGGCAGTACGCCCGCGTCGTGCGCCCCGCGCGGGCCGTCGGCGCTCACTTCCCGCACGATCAGCTCGGCGAGCCCCGGTTCCAGCTCGAGGCCTACCGCCTTGGCCGGACCGGTCACGGCGTCACGCAGCTCGCCGGTGGTGAGCGGGCCGAGCACCATGTGCCGGTGCTGCAGCGCGTTGGCCAGTTCCCGGTAGCCGAGGCACTGCTCGTAGAAGTCGGCGCGGATGCCGAGGACCACCAGCGCGGGGGCGGCCCCGCCCGAGCGGGCGGGCGGGGTGCAGGCGGCGGCCAGGAGCTGGATGAAGGTACGCCGGTCCGCCTCGTCGGCGCAGAGGGTGAACGCCTCCTCGAACTGGTCCACGATGACGACCGGCCGGGCATCCGGGGGCATCTCGCGGCGCGCCCATGCCGAGACGGCCTCGCGCGCCGCCCGGGCGAGCCGCGGGGCGTCGGAGCCCGGCGCCGCCGGGTTCTCCGTCGCCTCCTGCTCGGCCTTGCGCGCGTCGGCGGCGACGGGGGCGAGATCCGGGATACGGCGGACCAGCTCGCCGAGGGGGTCGGGACCGGGGACGAGCTGCAGCACCGGGCCGCAGGGCGCGGTGCCGTCGGCGGAGGCGTCGTCTTCGGCGGGGACGCCGGTGACGTCGCCGTCGGGAGTGCCGGCGGACGGAGGGGTGGCGGTATCCGAGGAGGTGGTACTCGCGGGGGCCGTGGTTCCGTCGGCCGCCCAGGCACCGAGGGCGCCGTCACGCAGCGCGGGGACCAGGCCTGCGTTCAGCAGGGACGACTTTCCCGCACCCGAGGCGCCCACCAGCATCACCAGGCCGCCCGTCCGCTCCGCGGCACGCAGCTGGGCGACGAGCGCGTTCGTGCTCCGCTCCCGGCCGAAGAACCAGCGCGCGTCCTCGTGCCGGTACGGGGCCAGCCCTCGGTACGGGCACACACCACCGGCGACGGGCGGGGCCTGGGCGGGGGGCCGTTGGTCCTCCTGCGCGGGCGGCGCGGGCCGGTCGCCGACCGGGTCGGCCAGCGCGCGCTCCCACATGCGCTGCCAGTGGGTGAGGTCGTACAGACCGCTGGAGACGGGCGCGGGCCGCAGGCGTCGTGCCTCCGGGATCAGGATGTGCAGGACCGCGGCGAGGGCGGCGAACTGGGCCGGCACGTTCCGGGCCCGGCGCCAGTCACTGATCCGCTGGGCCGAAACCCGTACGGGCCGGCCGCGCTCGTCGACCCGCTGCAACCGCACGACCGCCTCGGCGACGCTCTTGAGGGGAGGGTTTCCGGCCTCCTTGTACAGCAGCGCGAGGCGTTCCGCGAACGCTGTGCGTGCCCCTGAGTCGGAACTCAAGGTCCCACCCCTTACGCATCTGGACGTCCGGACCGGAAAACTCACCTTATAGGGCTGACCTGCGGATAAGGACGGGGGCGCGGACCGGAACCTCCTCGCCGGAGGCCACAGATGGCAGGATCCGGACCGGGTAGCGGACTGGTCACGCACCGTCTGGACAGGCCACCGGCTCAGTGCTCGGAGAGACAGCCCATGGCAGCGAACGTTCTCGGACAACTTCCGCCGCAAGCATGCGAGCGGGTGCCTTCGGAGGAAGAAAGCGGCGACGACGACCACGGCTGAACCCGCGAACGCCTGCGGGAACGGCTCCGTTCTTCGACCCGCGCCGATGCGCCGACGTGGCACGGGTCGACATCCCCTGCACCGTTCGGTACCGGTCCCCACGAGGGGAGGGACCGGTACCGGACGGGCAGGGGCTCTGCTTCGGGTGTGCCGGGCGGTGCCCGGCTCGTGCGGCTGGGTGGGCGGGCTCGCGTGAGCGGCCCCGCGCCGGGGTCCTTCGGCACGGCCGGGGTCCTTCGGCACGGCCTGGGCCGCGCCCCGGCCGACGCCGGCGCACCGGCACGCGGCGCGGTTCCGGCCGCCGCCTCGTCCCGTCCGCTCATTCCCGGCCTCCTCTGCCTCCTTCGTCCGGGCCGGACCCGTCCTGGAAACCTGACGATCCGTCAGCTACGGTCACTCCAATCGGCTGTTCCGAAGGGGTGATTGCCATGGAGAAGCGTCCCCGGTGCCCGCGACCGCCCGGTGCTCCACGCTGGGTCGCGATGTTCCACCAGCCCTCCCAGAGCTCCTGGACGGTGGCTGCCGAGTCCCCGCACCGATCGCCCGTGCTGTACGCCGCCGGGGACATGGCCCAGACCCTGCGGGCGCGCGGAGACGAGGTGACGGTCGCGCTGTGGGGCCCGAAGGACGGTACCTGGCACCTCTACGACGCCCCGGCCGCCCAGGCACCCGCACCCGCCGCCTCGGCGGGGCCGCCCCCGGAAGGCCCCGGCGAACCGGCCAAGCTGGCCGAACGCATGACGGACCGCCGGCACCAGGTGCTCATGGCCGGTCTGAGCAAGGCGGGCCTGTACGAGCTGGGTCCCGAGGACGGCGAGGCGGTCCGGGTACTGGCCGACCGGCTCGACGAGCCCACGGTCCGGCGGGTGGCCCACTGGCTGTCGGCCGCGGGCGGGCAGCGGTAGCGCCGCCGGCACGGCGGCCGCCGGCCGGCCGGTTCAGCGCCCGCCCCGCCGGGCAGTGACGTCCTGGAAGTCACCGAGCCGACCCCTGCCGGACGTCATGGCCGGGGGTCGCTGAACGGCTGGAGGACGTATGAGGGTCTCCGTGGAACGCAGCCTGTGCTACGGCTCCGCCGAGTGCGCGCACCGGGCACCGGCCGTGTTCGCCTTCGAGGACGGCTATGGCGTCGTACGGCCCGGCCGCGAGGAGTCCGCCGACGACCCGCAGGTCGCGGAGGCTGCCGAGAAGTGCCCCTCGCAGGCGATCCGGCTCACGGCATAGCGGTCTCGCGGGCAAGCCCACGCAACAACGGCGCAGCGGGCGGATCCCCGAAGCGCCGGGGCCGGCTGGACGCGCTCAGCGGTCGGCCGGATACGTCCATCCGAACTCCGCCAGCGCGCGGGCCCTGGCCTCCGCGACGGCCATGCGCGCCGCGCGTTCGGCGGGGTCCAGATGGGACGCCTGGCCCGTGGCCTGGCCCTCCCACTTGCGGTACAGCAGGCCGACCTCGGCCGAGAACCAGCCGCGGCTCACCGCGTTCAGCGCCAGCAGCAGGCCCGTGTCCTCGGAGGCCGGCAGGGCCATCCAGCCGCCCAGGGCGGTCAGCAGGTCCCGTCGGACGCACAGGGTCGCCGGGTGGACCGGCGCGCGGAAGTCGTTCCGTTTCCAGTGGCCGAGCACGACACCGCGTTCGACCGGGCCGGCGTCCGGATCGCCGGGGAAGCCGGCCGTGGAGCCGTCGGGCAGCAGATCGAGCACCCGGGACGTGGTCCACCCCACGGTGCGGTCCGCCTCCAGCACGGTCAGGTCGCGGGCCAGTGCGCCCGGGGTGAGCTGGTCGTCGGCGTCGAGGACCTTGACATACGCGCCCTCTGCGCGCGCCAGCGCGATCGTCCGGGCGACACCGGGACCGCCCGGCCGGCCCTGGCGGAAGACCACCCGCTCGTCCTCCGGGACGTAGGGGCGGACGTCGTCCGTCCCGCCGTCCTCCTGGATCAGCCACTGCCAGTCCCAGCCGCCGGGAAGCCGCTGTGCGCACAGGGACGCGTAGGCGTCCGGCAGGAATCGGGCGGACGGGCCGTGGACAGCGGTGACAACGGTGACGCGCCGGCTCACGGCAGCACTCACCACCTTTCCGGGCGAGGTCGTCGTACGAGGATCGTGGGTCGTTGCCGTACGAGGATGACGTATGCGCACACAGCGCGAGACCCCCGGCCGAGCCCGGCCGGGGGTCTTTCCGTGTCGACTGATGCGTACGCAAGTCGCCTGGTGTCGAGACGTCTGCGGTGCTGCGTGCCGTTCCTGCCGCGGGTGGCCGGCGGAGCGGCGGGTCGAGCGGGATCAGCAGTCGAGCGCTGCCGGATCCTGGCCGGGGGCCGTGGCCTCCGCGTTCTCCGCTTGCGTCTCGGTGAGGGGCCGGTGCCGGCAGCTCGGGGACTTTCCGTGGGCCTCGGCCCGGATGCGCTGCTTCATCGTGGGGGGCAGGGCCCCGGCATGGGACCAGAGCCAGCGGTGTGTCGCCGGGATCGTCGGGGACGTGCGGTGCGTGGCGCCGGTGCGGGGGCTCTCGGCCTGGGGAGCGGCCGTCGCGGGGGCCGCGGTGACGAGTCCGAGCGCCGTGCACAGCGCGAGGAAGGCGGTGACGATGGCGGTCCACAGCTTCATGACCTTGTTCTGGGTCATGGCCCCTCACTTTCGGGTTGGGCGATTTGCGTACTTTCCTCATGATGTGTATGAGGGTCGCGAAGTGGTGGACCGACGCCCGTGGCGCGTCGATGTTCAGATGAACACCACCCGGTTGGGTGCAAGAAGGTCGCAAGGCTCCCAAATCGTGGCGAAGACGAGCGAAGGGGGAGCAAAGTAACGCTGTGTGGAGGTGTGATCACCCTCCGATCCGAACGGTGCCCGCTCTTGTGATTGCACTGCCGGAGGCGGGAGTTGAGCCCCGACGCAGGTCACCGATCGATATCGGCCGGTGTGTATAGTCGGGCGCCAGAAAGGTCCCCTACGTCAAGGAAAGACGAGGTCGCGCGGTGAAGAAGCTGCTCCTGGTCGCACTGGCCGCCATCGGCGGGCTCCTCGTGTACCGCCAGATCCAGGCGGATCGCGCCGAGCAGGATCTGTGGACGGAGGCGACTGACTCCGTGCCCACGGGTTCGTGAGTCCCGACACCGGAATCTGAACAGACCCCGGCCGCCCTCGCGGTCGGGGTTTTGCGTTGCCCCGTGTTGCGGGGCCGCGGCGGGTGAGGTACCCGTTCCGGGGCGCCGTACGGGGATCCGACGGGCGTTGCCGGACGTTTCGGACGGCCGTACGCGTTGCCCGGATGGCGCACGGGCGCTCGGGGCAGGATGGGCCACGGTCCGGAGCGGTCGCGCGAAGCGTCCGAGGGGCGCGGGTTGCGGAGCGGCAGGGGGGTGGCACGTGCGGCGGCGGCGAGAGCGTACGGCGTGGTGGCGGGGCGGCCGGTCTGCGCAACCGCGTGCGGTGGTCGTCCGGCCGGGGCTGTGTGCGGCGGTCGTCCTGCCCGGGCCGCGTGCCGTCGTCCGCCCCCCGCGGCCGCGTGCCGGCGTCCGCCTGCTGGGACTGCGCGCCCTCGTCCTCCTGTTGGGGCTGTGTGCCCCGGTCACCGTGCCCGGCGGACTCGCGGTCGCCGCCGACGCGCGGCCGGGGGCGTACGACTTCGCGCCCGGCGCCCGTACGGTCGTGGGTGCGGCGGGCATGGCGGGGGCCGAACCGCTGGAGCCCGGCCGTATGTACCGCAGCTCGCTCCCGAAGAACGGCAGGCTCTACTACCGCCTCCGCCTCACCGCCCCGGACACGGCGTACGTCCCCGTCACCGCCGTACCGCCCCCGAACGCCACGGTCTCCGCCACCGACGGCATCCGCGTGTCCGTCCGGGACGCCGACGGCACTCCCTGCTCCTACGCCGCCGCCCGCTTCGGCGCCGGGCTCAGCCCACGCCCGGTCACGGCCCTGGGGCAGCGCGAGACCGGCAAGGCACTGTGCCAGGGCACGGGGACGTACTACCTGCTCGTCGAACGCCTCGACGCCGGGGGCTCCGGTACGGCGGCCCCGGCACAGGGCTGGGACCTGGAGATCGCGCCTGTCACGGAACCCGGCCCGGCACAGGCCGGTTCCACCACCGCGCCGCGGACCTGGGACTCCGCCACGCCCGAACCGCTCACCGGCGAGCCCCGCGACCGGTCCGGCGGCAGCGGCTTCGCTTCGGCCGAGCCGGTGGGCCAGGGGGTCTGGCGGACCGCCCTCGTGCCCGGCGAGACCCGGTTCTACAAGGTGCCGCTCGACTGGGGCCGCCAGCTGCACGCCTCCGCTGAACTGGTCCCTTCTCCCGGCCACGGCTATGTCGGCGGGGCCCTGAACCTCTCCCTCCACAACCCTGTCCGGGGCCTCGTCGACGACGCGTCCCTCGGTTACACGGGCACCCGGAAGTCCGTCGCCCTCGACCCGCTCCCGCCGGTCGAGTACACCAACCGCCACGCCGTCCCCGCCGGGGTCACCTCCGTCCGCTTCGCCGGCGAGTACTACCTGGTCCTGCACCTCAGCGAGCAGATGGCCGGCACCTTCGGCCGGGGCCCGTTCGGCGTGACACTGCGGATACGGGTGGACGGGCGGGCGCACGCCGGACCGGAGTACGCCGGAAGGCCCGAGCCGGCGGACGTCTTCACCGTCACGGAACAGGACCGGGAGGCCGCGGCGCCGGCCGGGAGCACCGGAGGCCGGAACGGCACGGTGATGAAACTGGTCGCGGTCGGCGGGATCGGCCTGGGCACCGCGCTGCTGCTGGTGCTCGGCGGGTGGACGGCGGCGGCCCGGCGGACTCAGACGCGGGTCAGCGCCCAGAAGCCCACCGCGTAGCAGGCCAGCGCCAGCAACAGGATCGGTACCGCGACCTTGGCTGGGGGCCCGGGGCGGCGGCGGTGCGCGCGCCGCGCCCGACGGCCCTGCCCGGGGGGCGCCGCCGAAATCGGCGGGGCGTGCGGTGGAACCTGCGGGTCCCGAGCGGTGTACGAAGCGGTAGAGGCATCACCGCGATGCGCCGGCACCGAGATCGGGTTCGGGACGGCGCCCCATGGTGCGGATGGCGGGGAGGTGGGGGAGAGGGCGTACGTCGGATCGTGGGAGGGACGC
Source organism: Streptomyces sp. NPDC006314 (assembly GCF_040613075.1). Lineage (NCBI taxonomy): Bacteria > Bacillati > Actinomycetota > Actinomycetes > Kitasatosporales > Streptomycetaceae > Streptomyces > Streptomyces sp. NPDC006314. The sequence goes on from NZ_JBEXRL010000003.1 coordinate 282,419, forward strand.
TCCGGGACCTGGGGTGTGTGCTGCGGGCCGTACTCGCTCTGCTCCTCGGCCTGCCGGCGTGCCGGCCGGGGGTGCGGACCGGCGTCCAAGGCGCTCTGGGGCGGAGGGAGTCGGAAACTCCCGGTGTCCGACATGGAGCCGGTGTGTACGTGCGCCCCGGCGCTCGGGCGGGAGGGGGTGCCCGCGGGGGAGTCCGTGCGGGAGGCGGTGTCGGCGCCGGAGGGGATGTCCGTGCCGTAGGAGGTCGTCTTCGCGCCCGAGGACCTCTCGGCCTTCTCGAGGGGCCCGCCGGGGCCGAAGCCGGGTGGCAGTGGGCCGAGTTGGTCGAAGATCTCGATCAGCTCGTCGTCGGGTCCGGGCTCCGGCAGGAGTTCCGCGGCGGAGGCGAGCGCCTTGCGCGCACCCGTGGCGGTGCGGAAACGGGCCGCCGGATCGGGCTGGAGCAGCGTGGCGACGACCTGCCACAGCGGTTCGGGGATGCCCTTGGGCGCCCTCGGGGTGCCGTGCTCCATGAAGTGCCGCACAAGCGCCTTCGCGTCGGGCTTCGCGCCTTCGAGGAGATACAGGGCGACCAGGCCGACGGCGAACAGGTCGGCGGGGTAGTCGGGTTCGGCGCCGAGTATCTGCTCGGGGGCGAGGTAACCGGGCGTACCCACCACGAGGTTGGTCTCGGTCAGCCGCGGTTCGCCGAGCCGCATGGCGATTCCGAAGTCGGAAAGGCGCAGCCGGGGCCGGCCCGTACCGGTGGCTTCGAGGAGCACGTTGGCGGGCTTGATGTCCCGGTGGACGACGCCTTCCGCGTGGACGGCGGCGAGACCGGACAGGAGCTGGTCGAGCAGCGTGCACACGAAGCCCGGAGGGAGGGGGCCGTAGTCGCCGACGAGGTGGACGAGGGAGCCGCCGGCGACCAGATCCATGGTGAACAGGACCTTGTCGTCGTCGGCGGCCCAGCTGGCCGGGGCGAGCACATGGGGGTGGTCGATCCGCAGCGCCTGCTCCCGTACGAAGCGCAGCAGGGAGTGGGCGTCCCGCTGTTGGAGCACCTTGGCGGCCACATAGCGTCGTCGGCGATGGTCCCAGGCACGCCAGACGGCGCCCACACCTCCGCGCCCGATCGGGTCGGCCAGCTCGTACCGGCCGGCGAAGACCTCACCCATGACCGTCCGCCGCTCCTCCCCCTAGCACCGCGTTCCCCCTCGGCCCGTGCTTCCCCTCTACCCCTGCTCCCCCACTTGCTCCCCTCGTGCCTGCTTCCCCCGGGAGGAGTGACACGTCCGTGCCTCGCCTTACTCCCTGCCCGACTCCCTGCCCGCGCCGGCAGCGCGGCCAGTGCCCTCGGACCCTGCCCTTGGCCCGGCCCCCCACCCCCTCCGGGGAACCGGGCCCGGGGTCAGTTCTGGTGGGACTGGTAGTGCGCGACCGCGTCGGAGGTGCGGCCGGCGCCGTAGACCCGGAGGAACTCGGCCAGCTCGGGGTGGGTCGGGGCAAGACTGTCCGCGGCGTCGATGATGTCGCCCGCGGCGGCCACCGAGCGCAGCAGTGACTGGATCTCGCGGACCACCCGCTTGACCGTGGGCGCCCCGGAACCGCTCGTGGTCTGGGTGGTGTTGCTCAGCACGGAACCCCCCTGCGACTTCTTGATCTCGTCCATGCGCTCGGTCGCCTCGGCGGCGCTGACGCTGCCGTCCGCCACCTGGGCCGCCAGGTCCCGCAACAGCTGCACCCGCTGGACCACAGCAGGATTGCCGATCTTCGCGCGCTGGCCGCTCATCAGCTGCGAGAGCATCGGCGCGGACAGGCCCAGGACCCCCGCGAGACGGGCCTGGTTGAGCCCGAGATCGTCGATGAGCTTACGGAAGAGTGCCCCCAGCGGCTCCCCGTACCAGTTCCGCTGCAGCTCCCGCGCTCTGGCGGTGGCTTCCTGCTGTGCGGCGTCCATTGCGTCTCCCCATCGCTTCCCCTGAAAACCGCGGTTCGCTGTAGCGAACCACGTCGAGCATCTTACGGAGAGTGGTCATCCGCGGGGACCCCCAATCTTTTTGCGGGATATGGGGGGTGACCCGGTACTCTGGTCTGCGGCGCCCGCCGGAACGCGTTTCATCCGGCCGGTCGTTCATTCGCGGGGCCTTAGCTCAGTTGGTAGAGCGCCGTCTTTGCATGGCGGATGTCAGGGGTTCGACTCCCCTAGGCTCCACCCCGTACACCCCTTCTCACCTGCGGAAACGCGGTTTGAGGGGGTGTTCTGCGTGGGGGGGGGCGTCACCACGGCGGTGTCGCCGAAGGGCGGCTGGGGCCGTCTGCCCACCGGGCTCCCCGGCGGCTCGTGAACACCGGACTCCACGCCCGCGAAACCGGAAACCGTGGAAGGCCAGGGTCCACCGGGGGCCCCGGAGGGGCGGCTGCGGCCGGTCGGCGACAGCAGGTTCGCTCGGAGACCTCGAAGACCTCGAAGAGCGCTCTGCGTGTCCCCCCTCACAGGAGCCCGTCGGCTCCCTCGTCCTCGCGCTCTGACGCTCCGGAAGGAACGCGGGTGCAGTCGGTTTCACGTGAAACGGGCCGTGGGACCGGTGAGTTGGTGCTCACCGGTCCCACGGCCCGTTCGGCTTGTGCGAACCCGACCGTCTCATCCCTGGTCGTCGCGGTCCGTCTCCTCCTCTGCCTGCTTCGCCTGTACCTCGGGGTCCAGGACCGAGGTGCCGCTGCCGTCCACGGTGCTGAGCCGACCTGTCTCGGGCACCTCCGTCGCGGCGGGCGGCTCGACCAGCCAGTCCGGGTTGGCCTGCTTGTCCCACCACTTCCAGGCCGCGAAGGCACCGCCGGCCAGCGCGGTCAGCAGCGCCACCACCTTCACGGTCCGGCCGGCCTTGGACCGCCGCTGGTTCCTGCGAGCCAGCTTCTGGATCTTCTGCGCCGGGACCTGCCCGCGCAGCGCGACCAGGGCGGCGGCACTCCGGGCCGCGGCCTCGTCGCGTACCGGAGCGGTCGCGGCCACGGCCTGCTCGATCTTCGGACGTGAGTACTCGGCGGCCTGCCGGGCGGCCTTGCGGGTACGGATGGCGGCTTCCTGCGCGGCAAGGTCCACCTTCGGCGGCACATGCGCACGAGCCTGCTCCAGACGCGGGGCGAGCCGGGCGTCGTACTGCTCGCGGGCCTGTTCGGCGGCCTGCGACACCACGGGCGCCAGCCGTACGCGTGCCTCCTGCGCGTAATACGCGGCACGCTCCTTGGCCGTGTCGGCGTAGGGCGCCACCACTTCCGCGGCGTGCAGCACGCTGTCCTTCGCCGAGCCGGTCGCGGCGCGCACGCTGTCGATGCGGGTCACGGGTTCCTCCTCCTCGGTGGCGTACGGTAATCGACTTTCCACCCTTTTACGGATCATGCCTGTCAACGGTCCGTCCGGCATGCGAGGGCGGGCATATGGGTGCTGATCGCTCTCTTCGGCTCGATTGCGGGCAACAGGAGCTTCTTGTCGACCCTGCCAGAAATCGGCGGCGGGCGCTGCTTTCCCGGCACAAGTCGTGGCCGCCGGGCGACGTGGGGCCCCGGCCGTGCGAGGATCGGGGAGTCACAGGAAGACAACGGAAGGCAGATCGTGGCTGAGCAGCTTTACGCCACCCTGAAGACCAACCACGGCGACATCGAGGTCCGGCTGTTCCCGAACCACGCGCCCGTCACGGTCAAGAACTTTGTCGAGCTGGCCCAGGGCGAGCGCGAGTGGACGCACCCCGGCACGGGTGAGAAGAGCACGAACCGGCTCTACGACGGCACGATCTTCCACCGTGTCATCAGCGGTTTCATGATCCAGGGCGGCGACCCGCTGGGCAGCGGCATCGGCGGCCCCGGCTACAAGTTCGAGGACGAGTTCCACCCGGACCTGTCCTTCAACAAGCCGTATCTCCTGGCCATGGCCAACGCCGGCCCCGGCACCAACGGCTCGCAGTTCTTCATCACGGTCGCCCCGACCACGTGGCTGAACCGCAAGCACACCATCTTCGGCGAGGTCACCGACCCGGCCAGCCAGAAGGTCGTCGACGCCATCGCCGGCTTGCCCACCGGCCGCAACGACCGTCCGGCCAAGGACGTCGTCATCGAGTCGGTCGTCATCGAGCAGCGTGAGGGCTGAGCCCACCGCTCTCCACAACCTCCCGCAGGGAACCAAACGCCCCGCTCGTCCGTAAGGATGAGCGGGGCGGGGTATTCGCCGGGCAGTGCCATGACGAGCAAGGGGATCTGATGGACCAGGCCGCAGGCAGCGGCAGCGCGCAGGACGCCCGCAGCGTGCCCGTGTGCTATCGGCACCCGGACCGCGAGACCGGCGTGCGCTGCACCCGCTGTGAACGCCCCATCTGCCCCGAGTGCATGGTCAGCGCCTCGGTCGGCTTCCAGTGCCCCGACTGCGTCCGCGGTGGTTCCGGGACGGGGCACGCTCCCGGCGCGTCCCGGCCGCGTACGGTCGCCGGTGGCACGGTGACGGCCGACCCGCGCCTGCTCACCAAGATCCTCATCGGGATCAACATCGCGGTCTTCATCGCCGTCCAGGCCGACGAACACCTGCTGGAGCACCTGGTCCTGTACGGCGCCTGGCCGCTGAAGCCGTTCGCGCCGACCTCGGGCGTCGCCGGGGGCGAGTGGTACCGCTTCGTGACGTCGATGTTCGCGCACCAGGAGTACTGGCACATCGGCTTCAACATGCTGAGCCTGTGGTGGATCGGCGGTCCTCTTGAGGCGGCCCTCGGCCGGGCCCGCTATCTGGCGGTCTACTTCGTCTCCGGGCTGGCCGGCGGTGCGCTGACCTATCTGATCGCCTCCCCGACGGAGGCCTCGCTCGGTGCCTCCGGGGCGATCTTCGGCCTCTTCGGGGCCACCGCGGTGCTGATGCGCCGCCTCAACTACGACATGCGGCCGGTCATCGCGCTGCTGGTGATCAACCTCATCTTCACCTTCGGATTCAGCAACATCTCGTGGCAGGCCCATATCGGAGGTCTTGTCGCCGGTGTCGTGACCGGCTACGCGATGGTCCACGCCCCGCGCCGGAAGCGGGCGCTGATCCAGTACGGCACCTGTGCGTCGGTCCTGCTCGTCTCGGTGGTCCTCGTGCTCGTCAGGACCGCTCAGCTCACCTGATACCGAACCGTTGTCCACAGCGGGTGGCGGATCTTGTGCATACGGTGCGGGCACACCTGTGTCCCCGGTCGCTCGAATGTGTTTGCCCAGGTCGGCAGGGGCCGAAAAGGTGTACGAGGGCTTGTGCGGCAGTCACACCGGCGTCAACCCTCGATGAGTTATCCACAGATCGTAGTCTTTTCCCCAGGTGGGTGTGGATACCCCTGCGGACCTGTGGATAACTCAGTGGATAGCCGTGGGCAGAGCTGCCACGACGGTGCTGGTGAGGGCTATTTCCACTGCGTGGAGACGGCGAAGCCGGCGGCGATGAAGCCGAAGCCGACGACGATGTTCCAGTTGTCCAGCGCGTCGATGGGCAACGAGCCGTCGGTTACGTAGAAGACGACGATCCAGGCCAGGCCGATGAGGAACATGGCCAGCATCACGGGAGCAACCCACCCGCGGCTGTTCAGCTTGATCGCCTGCGCCTGCTTCGCCGGCGGCGGCGTGAAGTCCGCCTTCTTGCGGATACGTGACTTCGGCACGAGGGTCTCTCCTGTCGATGCGCTGCGTGGCCGCGCAGGGAACTGGGGCAAGCTCGGGGCAGCGTACAAGGGTCAACATCACGACTCTGTGTGCTCCCCCGGGCGTCCGTTAGCGTAGTGCTTCCGTGGCGCCGAAGGAGATAAGGGTACGTTGAGCAATTCTGCCGACTCCCCCGGGACGGGATCAACGGGTCCGGGACCCGGCCGCAGGCTGCGTGTCCGGCCGGTGCGGATGCTCACGGCGGCCGTGTTCGCCCTCGCGGGGCTCATCTTCTTCACCAGCTTCGACACGGCCAAGGGCACCGACATCCGGCAGGACGCCTCCCTGCTCAAGCTGTCGGACCTGATTCAGGAGCGCAGCCGCAAGAACAAGGAGCTGGACGAGTCCAACGCGACCCTGCGCGACAACGTGGAGTCGCTCGCCGAGAGCGACGACGGCAGCACCAAGGCGCAGGACGAGAAGCTCAGCGGGCTGGAGAGGAACGCGGGCACCGAGAAGCTGACCGGCAAGGCGATCACCGTCACCCTGAACGACGCCCCGCCCAACGCCACCGCCAAGCTGCCCGGCTATCCCGAGCCGCAGCCCGACTACCTGGTCATCCACCAGCAGGACCTGCAGGCCGTGGTGAACGCCCTGTGGCAGGGCGGCGCCAAGGGCATCAAGGTCATGGACCAGCGGCTGATCTCCACGAGTGCCGTGCGCTGCGTCGGCAACACCCTGATCCTCCAGGGCCGCGTCTACTCACCGCCGTACAAGATCACCGCGGTCGGCGACCCGGGCAGGCTTCAGCAGGCGCTCGCGCAGAGCAGGGCGATCCAGACCTACATGGTGTACGTCAACGTCTACGGCCTCGGCTGGAAAGTCACCGAGGACGGGGCGGTGACTCTTCCCGGCTACTCCGGCACAGTGGATCTGCACTACGCGAAGCCAGTGGAGTAGGTAGGTCCTCTGTCAGGAGCCGCCGGTGCGCGTGATCGTCAGGACCGTCAGCGAACTGTGCATCACCGTCGGCGCCCTGATCGTGCTCTTCGTCGTCCACGTCCTGTTCTGGACGGGTGTACAGGCCGACAGCGCCATGAGCGACCAGATCGAGCAGCTGCACCGCCAGTGGTCGACGGGGACCATGCGGCCGGCGGACGCCCCGGGTGAGCGGAGGGTGTCCGCCGAGAAGCCGCAGAAGCCGGTGCCGTACCGCTACGGAAAGGCCTTCGCGATCATGTACGTCCCGCGGCTCGGTTCCACGTGGAACAAGCCGGTGCTGGAGGGTACCGGCCGGGACGTGCTGGCGAAGGGCCTCGCCCACTACCCGCGAACCGCCCGGCTCGGCCGGGAGGGCAACGTCGCGGTGGCCGGGCACCGGCGCACCTATGGAGACCCGTTCAAGGACTTCCCGCGGCTGCGGCCGGGGGACGCGGTGGTGCTCACGGACGGAACTACCTGGTTCACGTATCGGATCGACAAAGGGCCTTACAAAACCGTTCCGGCGGACGTTGAGGTGATCGACCCTGTCCCACGTAAGTCCGGGTACACGCGTCCGGGCCGGTATCTGACGCTGACCACGTGCGATCCGGAATGGGGGCACAGTCATCGGCTGATCGTCTGGGCGCACCTGGCCTCCACACAGCCTGTGGAGGCAGGCGAACCGAAGGCTCTGCGCCGCTAGTCTGGTGGCGTACGGCGGGAGTCTGGTGCCGTGGGATACGAAAGGGACGGCATGTACGGCTGGATCTGGCGGCATCTGCCGGGGAACGCGTGGGTGAGGGCACTGATCTCACTCGTACTGGTCCTGGCCTTGGTCTACGTCCTCTTCCAGTACGTCTTCCCGTGGGCCGAACCGCTGCTGCCCTTCAACGATGTGACGGTGGACAACCAGTGAGTGCGCGGATTCTCGTCGTCGACAATTACGACAGCTTCGTCTTCAACCTCGTCCAGTACCTGTACCAGCTGGGCGCCGAGTGCGAGGTGCTCCGCAACGACGAGGTGTCGACGGCGCACGCCCAGGACGGCTTCGACGGGGTACTGCTCTCGCCCGGGCCCGGGACGCCGGAGGAGGCGGGCGTGTGCGTGGACATGGTCCGCCACTGCGCCTCGACCGGGGTGCCGGTCTTCGGCGTGTGCCTCGGGATGCAGTCGATGCAGGTGGCGTACGGCGGCGTGGTCGACCGGGCGCCGGAGCTGCTGCACGGTAAGACCTCGCCGGTCGAGCACGAGGGCAAGGGCGTCTTCGCGGGCCTGCCCTCCCCCTTCACGGCGACCCGCTACCACTCCCTGGCCGCGGAACCGGCCACGGTCCCGGCCGAGCTGGAAGTGACCGCCCGTACACACGACGGCATCATCATGGGCCTGCGCCACCGTGAACTCCCGGTCGAGGGCGTGCAGTTCCACCCCGAGTCGGTGCTGACCGAGCACGGGCACCGGATGCTGGCCAACTGGCTGGCGGAGTGCGGCGACCAGGGTGCCGTGGCGAGGTCGGCGGGGCTCGCCCCGGTGGTGGGCAGGGCCACGGCGTGACCGCGCTGCGCCCCGAGCGTGAGGACTTGTACGGCGAGGGCCCGTACGAGTCCCACGGCGGTGCGCCGAACGCCGGTCGCGGTGCGGGTCGCCATGGCGGCCGCCATGCCGGGCGCCAGGACGATCCGCCGACGGCGCCGATGCCCGCCGTGGGCCCCATGCCTGCCGCCAATGACGAGACGATGGCGCTGCGGAGGATTTCCGGTCCGCTGCCCCCTGGCCCGCGGAACGAGCCCCTGCGCGTCTCTGGAGCCTCCGCAGCCTCCCCTGCCGGTGGAATCACGCCGGGCGGCCGTGCGGCCCGCAGAAAGGCGGCCAAGCGCCGCGGTGGCCGTCATAGCGGGAACCGGGATACGCCACCCCCGTCGACACCACCGTCCGGCCGGCCGCTGTCCCGGGTGGAGGCCCGGCGGCAGGCCCGGCTGCGCAAACCGGGCCCGGCCGTCATCGTGAGCCGGGTGATCGGCGAGGTGTTCATCACCACCGGCGTGCTGATGCTGCTGTTCGTCACCTACCAGCTGTGGTGGACCAACGTCCGCGCGCACGCCCAGGCGGGCAGCGAGACCCACCAGCTGCAGGACGACTGGGCCAGCGGCAAGCGCAACCCGGGCGCCTTCGCGCCGGGACAGGGTTTCGCCATCCTGCACATCCCCGCGCTGGACGTCGTCGCCCCGATCGCGGAGGGCGTCAGCAACAAGAAGGTGCTCGACAAGGGCATGGTCGGGCATTACGGCGAGGGCCCGCTCAAGACGGCGATGCCCGAGGCCAAGACGGGCAACTTCGGTCTCGCGGCGCACCGCAACACGCACGGTGAGCCGTTCCGGTACATCAACAGGCTCACGCGTGGCGACGCGGTCGTGGTCGAGACGCAGGACGAATACTTCGTCTACAAGGTGGCGGCGACGCTCCCGGTGACACCGCCGTCCAACACGAGCGTGCTGGACCCCGTTCCCCCGGGCTCGGGCTTCACCGAGCCCGGCCGTTACATCACCCTCACCACCTGTACGCCGGAGTTCACCAGCAAGTACCGGCTGATCGTCTGGGGCAAGATGGTCGAGGAACGCCCGCGCGGCAAGGGCAAGCCGGACGCGCTCATCGACTAGGGCTCATCGAGTAAGGGCAGAGGAACTGTGGCAGCGACCGCCGACGAGACCGAAGAACACACGGACGCGTCCGCCCCGGAGCCCGGCCCGCGCCGGCGTCCCGGCCCGATCGCCCTGGCGGTCAGCGTCTTCGGGGAACTCCTCATCACGACAGGTGTGTTGCTGGGCCTGTTCGTCGTCTACTCCCTGTGGTGGACGAACGTGATAGCGGACCGCAAGGCCGACCGGCAGGCCGACAGGGTCCGTGATCACTGGGCCCACGCCACGGACTCCGGCCCCGGTGCGCTGGACACCATGGACGGCATCGGCTTCCTGCACGTGCCGGCGATGAAGAACGGCGAGGTGCTGGTCGAGAAGGGCACGGACGAGGACGTCCTGAACAACGGCGTGGCCGGCTATTACACGGACCCGGTCAAGGCCACGCTTCCCACCGCCGGGCGGGACGGCAACTTCACCCTCGCCGCCCACCGCGACGGGCACGGCGCGAAGTTCCACAACATCGACAAGGTGAAGAAGGGCGACCCGATCGTCTTCGAGACGAAGGACGACTGGTACGTCTACAAGGTCTACTCCGTCCTCCCCGAGACCTCGAAGTACAACGTCAAGGTCCTGTCGTCGGTCCCGAAGGAGTCCGGAAAGGACAGGGCCGGCCACTACATCACCCTGACGACCTGCACGCCGGTGTACACGAGCCGCTACCGGTACGTGGTGTGGGGCGAACTGGTCCGGGTGGAGAAGGTGGACGGCGCACGCACACCGCCGAAGGAACTGCGCGGCTGACCCGTGGCCTGCCAGGGGAGCTGGTGGTGGTCTGAAAAAAATGGGTTGCAGTACGAAAAGGGGCCCCCGGCGTCCGGAGAGCCGGGGGCCTTTTTCGTGGGAGATCCGTCAGCCGCCTATGCCGCCGAAGATCCCACCGTTGCCGTTGTCGCCACCGTTGTTGCCGCCGTTGTTGCCGAAGCCCACGGTCGTCAGGGTGATCGTGGTGCTGCCGGGGTCGTCGACCTCCTGGCCCTGCTGCGGGTCCTGGGAGGCGACGAGCGCGTTGTCGCCGCCGTCGCTGCCAGGGGCGAACTGGATGTTGGTGAAGCCCGCCGCAGTCAGTATCTGCTTGGCCACGGCGACCGTCCGGCCGCGGACGTCCGGAACCTTTGTCTTCTGCTGCTGGACCTTGCCGACGTTGACCGCGATGGGCGTGTTCTTGGCGACCTGCTGGCCCGGCGCCGGGTTGGTCGAGAGGACCTTGCCGTTGTCGGCGGGGTTGGTGCTGGGGGTGTCGTTGCAGGTGGCCACCAGACCCAGCCCCTGCAGCTCGGCCTTCGCGTCCTCACAGGACTTGCCGATGACGTCGTCGGGCACGGTGACCTTCTCCTCGGCCTTGGCGACCGTGAGGGTGATCGTGGAGCCCTTCTCGACCTCCGCACCGAGCTTCGGGTTCTGCTTCAGGACGGTGCCCGCCTGTTCCGTGGCCGAGATCTCGTCTTTGCGCACGACCCTGAAGTCGTCCTCCAGCGCAGCCTTGGCCTCGGCGAAGCTCTGGCCGAGAACGCTGGGCACCGCGACCTTCGGCGCGCCGGTCGACACCACCAGGTTGATCGTGTCGCCCTTGTTCACCTCCGAGCCCGCCGGGGGGTTCTGGGAGCACACGCTGCCCCTCGGCTGGTTCTCGCACGGCTTCCGCGTGGGCGGGGCCAGCTTCAGGTCGGAGTTCACCGCCATCTTCTGGGCTTGGGCATAGGTGCGATCGACGAAGTTCGGAGCCTTGAAGGACTCGTCCGGGTTGCCTCCGCCGAAGGCCCACTTCCCGATGAGAATCGCGCCGATCAGGACCAGCACGCCCGCGACCACCAAAAGGATCGTGGAAGTGCTGGACTTCTTCTGCTGGCGGCGGCGGTCGCCGCGGTCGTCGTAGCCGTAGCCGTCGTCCGGGTTCATCGGCGGGAGCATGGTGGTCGCTCCCGCGCCGGCGTCCGAGCGCAGGGCCGTGGTCGGCTGGTCGTCGGGGTAGCCGCCGTAGCCCGCCGCGCCCAGGGCGGCCGTGGCCGCGACCGGCTGGCCGTCGAGGCAGGCCTCGATGTCGGCGCGCATCTCGTCGGCCGACTGGTAGCGGTAGTCCGGGTCCTTGACCAGCGCCTTCAGGACGATGGCGTCCATCTCGGGCGTGATCTCGGGGTCGAAGACCGAAGGAGACTGCGGTTCCTCGCGGACGTGCTGGTAGGCCACCGCCACGGGGGAGTCGCCCACGAAGGGCGGCCGGACCGTCAACAGCTCGTAGAGGAGGCAGCCGGTCGAGTACAGGTCCGAGCGGGCGTCGACCTGCTCGCCCTTGGCCTGCTCCGGCGAGAGGTACTGGGCGGTGCCGATGACCGCCGCCGTCTGCGTCATCGTCATGCCGGAGTCGCCCATCGCGCGGGCGATGCCGAAGTCCATCACCTTGACCTGGCCGTTGCGGGTCAGCATGACGTTGGCCGGCTTGATGTCACGGTGGACGATGCCGTTGCGGTGGGCGTACTCCAGGCCCTGGAGGATGCCGATGGTCATCTCCATCGCGCGCTCGGGCAGCAGCTTGCGGCCGGAGTGCAGCAGCTCACGGAGCGTGGAACCGTCGACGTACTCCATGACGATGTACGGGATGGAGACCCCGTCGATGTAGTCCTCGCCCGTGTCGTAGACCGCGACGATCGCGGGATGGTTGAGCGAGGCGGCCGACTGGGCCTCCCGGCGGAACCGGGCCTGGAAGGACGGATCACGCGCGAGGTCAGCGCGCAGCGTCTTCACCGCCACGGTGCGGCCGAGGCGGGTGTCATGCGCGAGGTAGACCTCCGCCATGCCACCACGGCCGAGCACATGGCCCAGCTCGTACCGGCCGCCGAGGCGACGCGGCTCTTCCATAGCTACCTACCAGCCCTCTCCGTCGTCTCGGCCGTCACATCCGTGTACGTCCGAGGCTGCCGTCCGGGCCTACGGTACCCGGCTCGCTTTGTATGACCTGGCCAAGCCCGGAACCCGATACAGGACCGGTATCGCAACGTGCGTCGATGTGAAGGGGATGTGAGCGGACTCACTGCGGTGAGCCGGTTGTCCCACGTCCATGGGCCGGCGGACTCACTTCTTGGAGTTGATGACCGCCTCCATCACGCTCTTCGCGATCGGCGCGGCCAGGCCGCCGCCGGAGATGTCGTCGCGGTTGGCGTTCTCGTCCTCGACGACGACGGCCACGGCGACCGGCGAGCTGTTGTCGCTGAGCTTGGCGTACGAGATGAACCACGCGTACGGGTTGGCGCTGTTCGCCACGCCGTGCTGGGCGGTACCGGTCTTGCCGCCGACGGTCACCCCGCCGCCGATCAGCGCCTTCTTACCGGTGCCGTCCTTGACGACCGTCTCCATCATCGACTGCAGGATCTGCGCGTTCTCCGGCGACAGCGGCCGGCTCAGCTCCTCCGGCTGGGTCTTGGCGACCGGGTCGACGTTGGAGGACTGCAGCTCATCGACCATGTACGGCTTCATCAGCTTGCCGTCGTTGGCGACCGCCGAGGCGACCATGGCCATCTGCAGCGGGGTGGCCGCGGTGTTGAACTGGCCGATGGAGGACAGCGCGGTCTGCGACGGGTTCATGTTGTCGGAGAACACCGAGGCGTTCGAGCGGACCGGGGTGAACTGCTCGGAGTCGAAGCCGAACTTCTTCGCCTCGGCCAGCATCTTGTCGTTGCCGAGGTCGGCGCCGATCTTGCCGAAGACGGTGTTGCAGGACACGCGCAGCGCCTCACGCATGGTCGCGTTCTCGCAGGGGATGTCGCCCTCGTTCTTCAGCTGGGTCGTGGTACCGGGCATGATCCACGGCAGCGGCGACTTCGTCTTGGCGTCGGCCGACGTGTACAGCCCGTTCTCCAGCGCGGCCGCCGCCGTGACCACCTTGAACGTGGAGCCCGGCGGGTAGGTCTCGCGCAGCGCCCGGTTCAGCATCGGGTCGGCCGGGTTGTTCTTCTTCTGCAGCTTGTTCCAGGCCTTGCCGTCCGCGTCGGTGTTCCCCGCGAAGGACGAGGGATCGTACGACGGGTACGAGGCCAGTGCCAGGATCTTGCCGGTGGACGGCTCCAGGGCCACGACGGCACCCTTGCCGCCACGGGACGTCAGACCGTCCCACGCGGCCTTCTGCGCGGAGGCGTTGAGCGTGGTGACGACGTTGCCGCCCTGCTGCTCCTTGCCGGTGATCATGTCCAGGGTCTTGCGGAAGAACAGCCGGTCGTCGTTGCCGGTGAGGATGCCGTCCTCCACCTTCTCGAGGAAGCTGCCGTCGAAGGCCTGGGAGGAGTAACCGGTGACCGGTGCCCACATGGGACCGTTCTTGTAGGTGCGCTTGTACCGGAAGTCACCGTGCTTGGTCTTCGCCGAGCCGGTTATGGGGTCGCCGTCGACGATGATGTCGCCCCGCGGGTTCGCGTACCGCTCGATGGTCACGCGGCGGTTGTGCGGGTCGGCGCGCAGTCCGTCGGCCTTGACGTACTGCAACCAGTTGTCACGGATCAACAGCGCCAGGACGAGGAGTCCGCAGAAGATCGCGATGCGGCGCAGTGGCTTGTTCACGTCCGGCCTTTCCACAAGCTAACAGGGGCGCCTGTCGCTTCAGTCTCTCGGTGCCGATGGTGCTGGCGCTCATCCTTGGCCGCCCACAGTCTAGAGGCAGTGGCCGTGCCTCCAGGGCGGGGCCGTCGACAAGGACTGATCATTAGACGCATGGCAGGCGTGGCGGGTTCCGGAAAACCGCGGACGGCTTCCGGTTCCGGCGGATGCCGGGGCCGGAAGCCGTCCGTCAGGAGTGCGCCGGGGCGCCGTTCAGCACTTGGGCGGGTTGCCGCTGGCCACGTTGAAGTAGTGCGCGGAGGTGTAGCCCCAGACGTTCTTGCTGGAGTTGACGTTCTTCACGTAGTACCAGGTGTCGTTGCCGTACACGCCCTCACCCCGGACCCAGCACTTCACGGCGGCGCCGTCATGCTTGTAGCCGCGGTCCACGATCGCCATGTCCGTGCTCGGCCCCTTGCGGATCTTCACGTCGTCGGTGTTCCAGTTGCCCCCGTACAGCCCGGCCGCCTGCGCGCTCGTCGCGCTGGTCGCCGTGAGCAGTGCGGCGCCGAGTACGGCGGCCGCCCCCACCACGACGCGCTTGCCGCGCGAGTTCATGCGAAGCATGACATCCCCCAATGTGTCGGTCGTCCCGTGGTCGCGGGACACAGATGGTCGCCTGTGACTCTAGTGGACGACCCGACGTTGAACGATCTTGCTGAGGATGATCCCGGTCACTGGACGACCGGACCGGCGCCGCCGGGGCGGACCACCTGGGTCATCTCGGCGTCGGGGTTGCTGGCAGGCGTGGGCGCCGGGCGGCGGGCGGTGTCGCTGATGCGGATGAGGATGCCGATCAGGGCCCAGTTGGCCAGCACGGAGGAACCGCCGTAGGCCATGAACGGCATGGTCATACCGGTCAGCGGGATGAGGCCCATGACACCGCCGGCCACCACGAAGACCTGCAGCGCGAAGGCGCCGGACAGGCCGATGGCGAGCAGCTTGCCGAACGGGTCGCGGGCGGCGAGGGCGGTGCGCACGCCGCGTTCCACGATCAGGCCGTAGACCAGCAGGATCGCCATGATGCCCGCCAGGCCCAGCTCCTCGCCGAAGGTGGCGAGGATGAAGTCGGAGTTGGCGGCGAACTTGATCAGGTCGGAGTGGCCCTGGCCCCAGCCGGTGCCGAGGGTGCCGCCGGAGCCGAACGCCCAGAGGGCCTGCATGGCCTGCTCGGAGTGGAGGGTGCCGTCATGGACCCCGGCCTGGCTCAGCTTGTACTCGCGCATCGGGTCGAGCCAGGCCTGGACACGGGTCTGGATGTGCGGTTCGAAGCTCGCCACACCGACGGCGCCGACCGCGGACATCAGCAGACCGAAGACGATCCAGCTGGTCCGCTCGGTGGCGACGTACAGCATGATGACGAACATTCCGAAGAACAGCAGCGAGGTGCCCAGGTCGGTCTCGAAGACCAGGATGAGGATCGAGATCGCCCAGACGACCAGGATCGGGCCCAGGTCCCGGCCGCGCGGCAGGTACAGGCCCATGAAGCGGCGGCTGGCGAGGGCCAGGGCGTCACGCTTCACCATCAGGTAGCCGGCGAAGAAGACGGCGAGGACGATCTTCGCGAACTCGCCGGGCTGCAGCGAGCCCAGTCCGGGGACCCGGATCCAGATCTTGGCGCCGTAGATGTCGGCTCCGAGACCGGGTACCAGCGGCAGGATGAGCAGGACCAGGGCGCCGAACATGGAGATATAGGTGTAGCGCTGCAGGACGCGGTGGTCCTTCAGGAAGATCAGCACGACGACGAACAGGGCGATGCCCAGCGCGGTGTACAGCAGCTGGCGTGGCGCGGCCGTGACGAAGTTGGGCAGCGACTGGAGCAGCTTGGACTGGTCCAGCCGCCAGATGCCCACCAGCCCGAGCCCGTTCAGCAGGGTGGCCAGGGGCAGCAGCAGCGGGTCGGCGTACGGGGCGAACTTCCGTACGCCGAGGTGGCCGACGCCGGCCAGCAGGCCGAGACCGAGTCCATAGCTCAGCAGTCCCCTGGGTACCTGGTTGTTGACGGCCAGGCCCACGTTGGCGTACGCGAACACCGGGATGGCCACGGCGAAGACCAGCAGGGCCAGCTCGGTGTTGCGGCGGCTGGGCGCCCCGATCGCGCCGATCGTGGACGTGTGGTGCGTCGGCGAATTGGAAGTACTGCTCATCGTGTGACGGGGCCTCTCACGGCGTGCTCTCCTGCTTGCCGCACTGATCGACGACCTTCTGCTCATCCTCGGAGAGGCTCGGGCCGGGGTGGGGAGTGGTGGTCGTGGACGGGTGCGGAGACTTCGAGGGCGAGCTCGGGGACGTCGTCGACGACGTCGGCTTCGACGGGTTCGGCGTCGGTGATGCCTTGGACGTGAAGGAGATACGGGTGGTTCCCGTGGTGCCTCCGGCCTCGCCCTGGCCCGTCTTGGCGTTCTTCTCGCTCTCGGCGGCCGCGCGTTCCGCCTGCTTCCTGCACGCGGAGGCCTGCACGGACAGTGCCTCGATCTTCGTCTGGGCCTGGTTCAGACCGCCCGCCGCGATCGTGTTCTTGACCTGCTTCTGCTGGTAGGGCGGCAGGTACTTGAGTTCGATCTCGGGGTGGTCCTTCTCCACCTTCGACAGCGAGACCCACGCCAGGTCCTGGCTGATCCCGCGGTACAGCGCGACGTGCTCGCCTTTGGCGCCGACGTAGTACTGCGTCTGTGTCCAGCGGTAACCGCCGTACAGGCCGCCGCCGATGACGGCGAGGGCGAGGCCGCCGTAGAGGGACTTCTTCAGCCACGTGCGCTGTTTGCGCGGCTTGGTGAAGTCGTCGTCGGCGTAGTCGCCGAAGCCGCCGGCCGGGATGTAACCGGTGGTGTCGGCGGAGCCGGGCGGGCCGAACTCGCCGCCCCCGTGGCCCTGGCGGCCCAGGTGGGAGGCGCGGCCGGCCGGGGTCTGCATGATGCCGTTGTCGTGCAGGTGGTGCTGGTTCTCGGCGACGGCGCCGACCACGACCGGCTGGTCGGACAGCTGCCCGGCGAGGGTGTCACCGGTGTCCAGGTCGAGGACGTCGGCGACGATGACGGTGATGTTGTCGGGGCCGCCGCCGCGCAGCGCCAGCTGGATCAGCTCCTGCACGGTCTCCTGCGGGCCCTGGTAGCTGGCGAGGGTCTCCTCCATCGTCTGGTGGGAGACGACACCGGACAGGCCGTCGGAGCAGATCAGGTAGCGGTCACCGGCCCGGACCTCGCGGATGGACAGGTCGGGCTCGACATGCTCGCCGCTGCCGAGCGCACGCATCAGCAGGGAGCGCTGCGGGTGAGTGGTGGCCTCCTCCTCGGTGATCCGGCCCTCGTCCACGAGCCGCTGCACCCAGGTGTGGTCCTGCGTGATCTGAGTCAGCACGCCGTCCCGGAGCAGGTACGCGCGCGAGTCGCCGACGTGCACGAGACCGAGCCGCTGCCCGGTCCACAGCAGGGCGGTGAGGGTCGTCCCCATGCCCTCCAGCTGGGGGTCCTCCTCGACCAGGGCGCGCAGCTGGTCGTTGGCGCGCTGCACGGCCGTGCCGAGGGAGGTGAGGATGTCGGAGCCGGGCACGTCGTCGTCGAGCGTGACCAGGGTGGAGATGACCTCGGAGGAGGCGACCTCGCCGGCCGCCTGGCCGCCCATGCCGTCCGCGATCGCGAGCAGGCGGGGACCGGCGTAACCGGAGTCCTCGTTGCCCTCCCGGATCATGCCTTTGTGCGATCCGGCGGCAAAGCGCAGTGACAGACTCATGCGCACCTCGCCCGTCGGCTCCGGGTACAGCCGGTCGTGTCGAGCCACACTGCCCACCCTCCGGTCGGGAGCGCGCCGGAGACCGGGTGGCGGCCTGCCGCTGCGTGCTCGCTCCGCTCGCTCATTGTCGTACTACTTCCGCAGCTCGATGACGGTCTTGCCGATGCGGATCGGCGCGCCCAGCGGGATCGGCGTGGGAGTCGTCAGCCGGGACCGGTCCAGGTAGGTGCCGTTGGTGGAGCCGAGATCCTCGACGATCCACTGGCCGTCGCGGTCCGGGTAGATCCTGGCATGGCGGCTGGAGGCGTAGTCGTCGTCCAGCACGATCGTGGAGTCGTGCGCCCGGCCCAGCGTGATCGTCTGGCCCTGCAGCGCGACCGTGGTGCCGGTCAGGGTGCCCTCGGTCACGACCAGTTTGGTGGGTGCGTTGCGGCCGCGCCGGCCGCCGCCGGCCTGCTGGCCGCGCTGCTGTGGGGGCGCGGCCTGCTGCCGCGGCGCCTGCTGCCGGGCCGCCTGCTGCTGGCGCCCGGCCTCCCTACGCGACCCGCGCTGGGTGACGCGCGTTCCGAACAGGTCGCTCCGGATGACCTGCACGGCCACGATCACGAACAGCCACAGTACGGCCAGGAAACCCAGCCGCATGACCGTGAGGGTCAGCTCTGACATTGCCCCCGCTTCACCCTTCGGCTTGCCTATAGATAACGGTGGTGCTGCCCACGACGATCCGCGAGCCGTCGCGGAGCGTAGCGCGGGTGGTGTGCTGCCCGTCCACCACGATGCCGTTCGTGGAGCCGAGATCCTGGATCGTCGAGGGCGTTCCGGTCCGGATCTCGCAGTGCCGGCGGGAGACGCCGGGGTCGTCGATCCGCACGTCGGCCTCGGTGCTGCGGCCCAGCACCAGCGTCCCGCGGGAGATCTGATGGCGGGTGCCGTTGATCTCGATCCAGTAGCGGGTGCGCGCGCCGCTCATCGGGGCGGCCGCGGGCCGCTGGGTGGCGGGCTGGGGGTAGCCGTAGCCGCCGGGGCGGGTGCCGGGCGGCGGCGCGGCCGGCATCGGGGGCGCTCCGGCGGGCGCGGCCGGCGGGTAGCCGTAGCCGCCCGGGGCGCCCGGGCCGGGGCGGCCGGCCGCAGGGGCGGCGGGGGCCGGCTGGCTGCTGGAGGAGGCGAGGGTGCGCGAGCGCACCCGGTACAGGCCGGTGTCGAGGTCGTCGGCCTTCTCCAGGTGGACCTTGATCGGACCCATGAAGGTGTAACGCTGCTGCTTGGCGTATTCGCGCACCATCCCGGCCAGCTCGTCGCCGAGCTGCCCGGAGTAGGGGCTGAGGCGCTCGTGGTCCGGCGCGCTCAGCTCCACGATGAAGTCGTTGGGTACGACGGTGCGGTCACGGTTCCAGATGGTGGCGTTGTTGTCGCACTCCCGCTGGAGCGCACCGGCGATCTCCACAGGCTGGACCTCGGACTTGAAGACCTTGGCGAAGGTGCCGTTCACCAGACCTTCGAGACGCTGCTCGAATTTCTTCAGGACTCCCATGGGGCACCTCCTCCGTCGCTGCCGTTGCCTTGCCCTGCTGTGTGCCGCTGCCCTGCCGGGTACTGCCGGTACTGCCGGTACTGCTCACTGATCGTATCTACGCGCCCGGCAATCAGCCGGTTCCCCCTGCGGCTCCCCTTCGAACTCCTGGTGCGCGTCCTGCTGCCATGGATCGTAGAGGCGGGCGAAGTCCAGTGTCCCGCACCTGGCTGTGCACCCGGTCCGCCTCCTGGGGAGATGGCCGGGACCGGTACGAGGTTGATACGTGAACCGTGTCTCCTTGATACGCGTGTTGCCGCGGGGCGAGGGGTGCGCGGGGGCGGATGCCGGGCCGGATACCGGGGCCGGACGCCCGGACCCGAAGGCGCAGGCCTGGGGGTGCGGGTGGGGAGCGGGGCCGGGAGGGGGCGGGCGGGAAGCGATGTGAATCCACCCGCTACGACGTGCTAATGTTCTGCGTGTCGGAAGGGGCCAGCCCGAAGAGGCCGGACCGGAAGACACACCCAATGCGCGGGTGGCGGAATAGGCAGACGCGCTGGATTCAGGTTCCAGTGCCCGCAAGGGCGTGGGGGTTCAACTCCCCCCTCGCGCACAGAGAAACCGATGAAACGGGTCTCGGCCGGTGACGGAAGTCACGGCGGGGCCCGTTTCTCGTTTTCCGGTGGTTGTGAGGCATCCCACAGCCTTGTCGGGACATGCGGTGGATGCGGTGGGTCCCGACTCGTGAGCTATCTCATGGGTGGGGGCCGTCTGAAGACACCGTGAAGTCGCCCTTCCGCGAGATGCTCTGGCCGACGAACAGGTCGGTGACCACCCTCCACAGCAGTAGCGGCGGCATGAGGATGCCGGTCTCCAGGGTGGCGAGGAACTCTGAGGCAGGGGCCCACGGGAGGCGGGGGTGGGGCACCCGTGGGTTTCCACAGGTAGTGAGTCGTCCACAGGGTCTGACGCGTTTCGGCCACCCGCTGTACGGTCTCCCCGAGTTGATGTTCGTGCGGGCGCCTGGTCGGGGGCGTGCGGGGTAGTTCGGGAAGGCGGCCGCGGTGACCGGAACCGGTGGGGGCGTGGTGGACGGGGTGGGCCGGGAGGCCGGCCGGCTGCCCCAGGTGCGCGGATTCGCCCAGTGGCCGGCGCAGGGCTCCCCCAAGAAGGAAGGCAAGGCGCTCCGCGCGAGCGTGCCGCGCAGTGCGCACCGCACCCTCGACCTGGACGCCGCCCGACCCGACGCGGTGAGCGCGGTCGAGGAGTCCAGCGCCGGCCGCATCCCCGAGCTGACGCCGCTGAGGGTGGGCCGGATGGCGGCCACCCCGTTCGCCTTCCTGCGCGGTTCCGCCGGGCTCATGGCATACGACCTGGCCCGCACCCCCATCACCGGGATCGGCGCCCAGATATGCGGTGACGCGCATGCGGCCAACTTCGGCCTGTACGGCGACGCCCGCGGAGACCTGGTCATCGATCTCAACGACTTCGACGAGACCGTGCACGGCCCCTGGGAGTGGGACGTCAAGAGGCTCGCGGCCTCTCTGGTGCTCGCCGGACGGGAGACGGGCGCCGACGAGGACACCTGCCGTGCGGCGGCACGGGACGCGGTCGGCGCCTACCGGCGCACCATGCGCCTGCTGGCCAAGCTGCCCGTGCTGGACGCCTGGAACGCCATCGCCGACGAGGAGCTGGTCTCCCACACCGACGCCCACGACCTGCTGGGCACACTGCAGCGGGTCTCGGAGAAGGCCCGGGCCAACACGAGCGGCCGGTTCGCGGCGAAGTCGACCGAGGCGGTGGAGGACGGCGGACGCCGGTTCGTGGACGCCCCGCCGGTGCTGCGCAGGGTCCCGGACGCCGAGGCCGCCGCGGTCGCCGCCTCCCTGGAGGCGTATGTGCACACCCTCAGCGAGGACCGGCACCCCCTTCTCGCCCGGCACGCGGTGCACGACGTGGCCTTCCGGGTGGTCGGCACCGGCAGCGTCGGCACTCGGTCCTATGTCGTGCTGCTCCTCGACCACCGTGAGCAGCCGCTGGTGCTCCAGGTGAAGGAGGCTCGCCCCTCGGCACTGGTCCCGCACCTGGTCACGGCCGGTTTCGAAGCGCCGCCCGGGGAGCACGAGGGCCGCCGGGTGGTCCTCGGGCAGAAGAGGATGCAGGTGGTCAGCGACATCCTGCTGGGCTGGACCACGGTCGACGGCCGCCCCTTCCAGGTGCGGCAGTTCCGCAACCGCAAGGGCAGCGTCGACCCGGCCGCCCTCGCCGCCGACCAGGTCGACGACTACGGCCGGATGACCGGCGCCCTGCTGGCCCGCGCCCACTCCCACAGCGCCGACCCGCGGCTGATCGCCGGCTACTGCGGCAAGAACGAGGAACTGGACGAGGCGATGGCCGATTTCGCCGTCGCCTACGCCGACCGCACCGAGGCGGACCACGCGGAGCTGGTCGCGGGCGTGCGGGCGGGGCGGATCGCGGCCGAGCCGGGCGTGTGAGGAGGCCGACGGCGGGTGCGAGGGGGCCGACGGTGTGCCCAGCCCTGCGCGGGCCCGCTCCCACGGTGCTACCGGCGGAACCGCAGCTCCCTGACGGCGGCGCGGGCGGGCTGCGGTTCTTCAGGGGCGCGGGGAACTGCGCGACCCGCCACGACGGAGCCGCAGCCGGCGGATGCCCCGGTAACCCCTACGGCGGGACACTGCACCGGTCACCGATGTCCCGGCGCCGATGTCCCGGCTCCCCGGTGTGACCTGGTCCGAGCCGAGCGCAGCGGCTCCGTGGCCTACGCTGGTCGGGTGACGACCCCGGAAGCCGATCAGTCCCAGGCACCGCGGCCCGAGGAACGGCTCGAGCAGGCCGTCCGGGCCGCCGAACAGGCGTTGATCGAGTACGAGATCGCGGTGGAGACCTTCCGCGTCGAAGTCGAGAACTTCTCCCGGCTGCACGAGCAGCGGCTCGGCCCGCTCTATCTCCGCATCGAGGAACTGGACGCCGAGATCGCCGAGGCGAAGGCCGCCCGCACCGGTGACCCCGAGGACATCCGGGCGGCCGAGGAGGCCCGCGCCCGGGTACTGCCGATGCCCGGTGTCGAGGAACTGCTGCATGGCTGGATGGACGGCGACGGCCTGTTCCCGGAGGCCGCCGCCATGCTCACCGACCAGGCGGTACGGCCCCCGCAGCGGGTGCGGCCCAGCGAGGAGGCCCGCAAGCTCTACCGGGACCTGGCCCGCAAGGCCCACCCCGACCTGGCGCAGGAGGAAGAGGAGCGGAAGCGGCGCGAGGAATTCATCACCCGCGTCAACGCCGCCTACGCCCGCGGCGACGAGACGCTGCTCCAGGAACTGGCGGAGGAGTGGGCGGCCGGCCCGGTGCCGCCCCAACGCCGCCCGAGCCCTGCCGAGGAGCTGTACGCCCGCCTCGAATGGCTCTCCCAGCGCAAGGAACTGCTCACCCTCGTCGCCCGGGAACTGGAGGAGAGCGCCATCGCCGGCATGCTCCGCCTCGCCCCCGACGATCCCGACGGGCTGCTCGACGAGATCGCCGACAGGCTGCGCGCCGACGTCGCCCAGCGCGAGGCCGAGCTGGCGGACCTGCTGGGACAGGGCTGAGCTTCATGCTGCTTCGGGTAGCGTCGGAGACATGAATTTCGGAGCTGGTGTGCCCACGGTCGAGGTCACGGACCTCAAGGACGGCGACTTCCTGCTGGACGTCCGCGAGGACGACGAGTGGCAGGCGGGCCACGCCGACGGGGCGCTGCACATCCCCATCAGCGAGTTCGTGGCCCGCTACGGCGAGCTGACCGAGGCCGCCCCGCAGGACGGCCGTGTCCACGTCATCTGCCGCTCGGGCGGCCGTTCGGCCCAGGTCACCATGTATCTGGTCCAGCAGGGCATCGACGCGGTGAACGTCGACGGCGGCATGCAGGTCTGGCAGGCCGCGGGCCGCCCGGTGATCACGGACGAAGGCAAGCCGGGCTTCGTGCTGTAGACCGGCTGCACGCCGGTCGCAGATCCGTACCGACCGGTGGGGACCCACGGGCCGGTCGCCGACCGGTTGCTTTCGCAGGCCGTGCGATCAGCCGAGCGGGTGGGCCGCCAGCAGATCTCCGAGTCTCTCCTCGTACGCCGCAGCCGGGCCGAGGGACAGCTCCAGGTGCTTGGCCCAGGCGTGATACCGGTGCAGCGAGTAGTCGGTGTCGGCGCCGAATCCGCCGTGCAGATGCTGCGCCGTCTGCACCACCCGGCGTACGCCCTCCGCCGCCCAGACCTTCGCCACCGCGACGTCACCGGCGGCGGGCAGTGCCCCCGGTGCCCGCGAGGCGATCCGCCACGCGGCCTGCCACAGGGTGGCCTCCATGGCGCGCAGGTCGATGTACCGGTCCGCGGCCTGCACGGCCACGGCCTGGAAGGTCGCGATCGGATACCCGAACTGCTCGCGTCTGCCGGTGTACTCACTGGTCATCCGCAGCACCCGCTCGCCCAGCCCGAGCGCCAGTGCGCAGGTACCGGTCGCGAGCAGCGCGTGCAGCCATTCCCACGCGCCGTCGGCCTCGATGACATCCGCCGCGTCGATTCGCGCGGACTCCAGCCGCAGCTCGGCGAGCCGCTCCCCGCTGGTGGACACCTGCTCGGCCAGGGCCACCCCGTCCCCCTCGCGCGCCACGAGCGCGAGTACCGTCCGGTCCGGGCCGGTGCCCTGGACGTGTGCCGGCACGAGGACGAGATCCGCGTCGTACGCCCAGGGCACCGCCGTCTGCACCCCGTCCAGCACCCAGGCCGGGCCCTCCCGCCGTGCGGTGACGGCCAGCTCTGCCGGGTCATGGCCGCTCCGTCCGTTCGCCGCCACCGTCAGCACCAGCTCTCCGCGGCCGGCCCGCCCCAGCAGCCGCCCTGCGGACTCCGCCCCGCCATAGGCCTGTACGGCCGCGGCGGCGGCGCTGTGCTCCAGCAGCGGCACCCGCGCGAGAACCTTGGCGGACTCGCGGAGCACCAGGCACAGCGCGATCGCGTCGAGGCCCGCCCCGCCGTGCGCCTCGTCCAGGAGCAGACTCAGCAGGTCGGCGCCGGCGAGCCGGGCCCACAGCTCCCGGTCGAAACCCTCGGCCACGGCCCCGGCGGTGAGCGCCGGGCTGGGTACCGCGTCCGGTACGACGCCGGCGAACACCCCGCGCGCCGCCTCGGCCGCCGCCCGCTGCTCCTCGGTGAAGGTGAAGTCCACGGCCTGTCCTCCCGGCGGATCCGGTCATCTGACGGTTGGTCCGGCAGTTCGCCTGACGGGCCGTCAAGATAGAACAGGTTCTAGAAGAAGGGAACGGTGCGTCAGCGGTCGAAGTCCAGCTCGACCTTCTCCGTCACCGGATGCGACTGGCAGGCCAGCACATACCCGGCCTCCGTCTCCTCCGACTCCAGCGCGAAGTTGCGGTCCATGCGCACCTCGCCCGAGACCAGGAAGGCCCGGCAGGTCCCGCAGACCCCGCCCTTGCAGGCGTAGGGCGCGTCGGAGCGGTTGCGCAGGACGGTCTCCAGCAGCGACTCCCCCTCCCGCACCGGCCAGGTGCCGCCGCGTCCGTCGAGCCGGGCGGTGACGGTGCTGTGCGCAGGCGCCGGGACGACGGCCGCCGGAGGCGACCCCGCGTCCACGTGGAAGATCTCCTGGTGGATCCGGTCCCGGCCCACGCCCAGCCCGCGCAGCGCCTTCTCCGCCCCCTGCACCAGCCCGTACGGACCGCACAGGAACCAGCCCACCACCCGCTCCACCGGCAGCAGCGCGGGCAGTAGCTCCGCAAGCCGCTCCCGGTCGAGCCGGCCGGAGGGCAGGCCCGCCTGCTGCTCCTCCCGGGAGAGCACGGTCACCAGCTGCAGCCGCTCCGGGTAGCGGTCCTTCAGGTCGGCGACCTCCTCCAGGAACATGGTGGAGGCAGCCGTGCGATCGCTGCGTATCAGGCAGAACCGGGCCTCCGGTTCGCGTGCCAGCAGGGTCGACACGATGGACAGCACCGGCGTGATGCCGCTGCCGCCGACGACCGCCGCGTACAGGCCCGGCGCCGGCCGGAGGGTGAAGCGACCGGCCGGGGTCATCACCTCCAGCTCGTCGCCGACGTTGATCTCCTTCAGCGCGTAGGCGGAGAAGGCTCCGCCCTCGACCAGCCGCACACCCACCCGCAGGCTGCTCGGTCCCTCGCCGGCCGGGTCGGGGGCGGGCGAGCAGATCGAGTACGTGCGCCGGATCTCCGTGCCGTCGACGCGGCGGCGCAGCGCGAGGTGCTGGCCGGGTGCGTGCCGGTACTCCTCGCGCAGCTCGGGCGGGACGGTGAGGGTGAGGGCGACGGAGTCGTCGGTGAGCCGGTCGACCGCGGCCACCGGGAGCGGGTGGAAGCGCGCCATCACAACTCCTTGAAGTGGTCGAACGGTTCGCGGCAGGCCAGGCAGCGGCGCAGCGCCTTGCAGGCGGTGGAGGAGAACCGGCTCAGCAGCTCGGTGCCGGCGGAGCCGCAGTGCGGGCAGCGGACCGGCTCGGTCTCCGTGTCCTGCGTCCGGGTCGCGCCGAGGGCCAGCGGGACCGGACCCGCGGCGTGGTGCACGCGCGGGGGAGCGATGCCGAACTCCTGGAGCTTCCGGCGTCCCTCGGGCGTGATGTCGTCGGTCGACCAGGCGGGCGCGAGCACCGTACGGACGGTGACCTCACGCATGCCGTGGGCACGCAGCACCCGTTCTATGTCGAGGGTCATCGCCTCGATGGCCGGGCAGCCGGTGTAGGTGGGTGTCAGGTCGACCTCGACCGTGTCCGGGCCGTCCATGCGCACCGCGCGCACCACGCCCAGCTCCTGGAGGGTGAGCACGGGCAGTTCGGGGTCGGGCACCGAGCCGGCCAGCTCCAGCAGCTGCGCCTCCAGGGCGGTGGCGGTCACCATGACGCCCCCGGGTGACTGCGGTGCAGGTGCTGCATCTCGGCGAGCATCCGCCCGAACGGCTCGGTGTGCAGGCCCTGCCGGCCGGCACCCGCCGACCAGGCCCCGGTGCGCGGCCCCTCGGGGAGGGTGAGGGTGGCACGGCCGAGGACGTCTCGGACGGACTCCAGCCAACGCTCCGCCATGAGCGCCCAGTCGGCCTCCAGGCCCTCCACCGGCTGGAACATCTCCCCGGTGAACCGCCACAGCGCGTCGCAGGCACGCTGCATCCGCTCGTGGCTGGTCCCGGTGCCGTCGCCGAGCCGCAGCGTCCACTGCTCGGCGTGGTCGCGGTGGTAGGCGACCTCCTTGACCGCCTTGGCGGCGAGCGGCGCGAACGGGCCGTCCGTGGCCGCCAGTTCGGTGTAGAGGAGCTGCTGGTAGGTGGAGAAGTACAGCTGGCGGGCGATCGTGTGGGCGAAGTCGCCGTTCGGCTGCTCGACCAGCTGGAGGTTGCGGAAGGCCCGCTCCTCGCGCAGATAGGCCAGTTCGTCCTCGTCGCCGGCCAGGGACAGCAGCACGCGGGCCTGGCCGAGCAGATCGAGGGCGATGTTGGCGAGAGCGACCTCCTCCTCCAGGACGGGGGCGTGTCCGGCCCACTCGCCGAGGCGGTGGGAGAGCACCAGGGCGTCGTCACCGAGGGCGAGCGCGGCGGTCGCGGGAACGGTCGCGGTCACAGGTGCTTCACCCCTTCCGGGATCTCGTAGAAGGTCGGGTGCCGGTAGGGCTTGTCGGCGGACGGCTCGAAGAACGGGTCCTTCTCGTCCGGCGAGGAGGCGGTGATCGCGGCGGCCGGGACGACCCAGATCGAGACGCCCTCGCCGCGCCGGGTGTAGAGGTCGCGGGCGTTGCGCAGGGCCAGCTCCGCGTCGGGTGCGTGCAGGCTGCCGGCGTGGGTGTGGGAGAGGCCCCGCCGGGAGCGTACGAAGACCTCCCACAGGGGCCAGTCGGTGGTGCTCATGCTCGCTCCGCTCCCGTCTCACCGGCGCCGCCGGTGTGCTTGGCCGCGTACGCCGCGGCCGCTTCCCGTACCCACGCGCCCTCGTCGTGTGCGCGTTTGCGCTGGGTGATGCGCTGCTCGTTGCACGGGCCGTTGCCCTTGAGGACCTCCCAGAACTCCGTCCAGTCGATCGGACCGAAGTCGTAGTGCCCCCGCTCCTCGTTCCACCTCAACTCAGGGTCGGGCAGGGTGAGACCCAGGGACTCGGCCTGGGGGACGCAGATGTCGACGAAGCGCTGGCGCAGTTCGTCGTTGGAGTGGCGCTTGATCTTCCACTCCATGGACTGCGCGGAGTGCTGGGACTCGTCGTCGGGCGGGCCGAACATCATCAGCGAGGGCCACCACCAGCGGTCCACCGCGTCCTGGGCCATCGCGTGCTGTTCCGGGGTGCCCTTGCTGAGGGCCAGCAGCAGCTCGTAGCCCTGGCGCTGATGGAAGGACTCCTCCTTGCAGATCCGCACCATGGCCCGCGCGTACGGGCCGTAGGAGCAGCGGCACAGGGGAACCTGGTTGGTGATCGCGGCGCCGTCCACCAGCCAGCCGATCGCACCGACGTCGGCCCAGGTCAGCGTCGGGTAGTTGAAGATCGAGGAGTACTTCTGGCGGCCACTGTGCAGCTTGTCCAGCAACTCGTCGCGGCCGGTGCCGAGGGTCTCGGCCGCGCTGTACAGGTACAGGCCGTGACCGGCCTCGTCCTGGACCTTGGCCATCAGGATGGCCTTGCGCCGCAGGGAGGGCGCGCGGGTGATCCAGTTGGCCTCCGGTTGCATCCCGATGATCTCGGAGTGCGCGTGCTGGGCGATCTGCCGGACCAGGGTCGCGCGGTAGGCGTCGGGCATCCAGTCGCGCGGTTCGATGCGTTCGTCGGCGGCCACGGCCGCGTCGAAGGCGCGCTGATAGGCCGTCGTTTCGACGGTGCCCTGCGCGCCGTCCGCCTGCGTACGGGCCGTGCGCTGCGCGGCTGCTGTGGCCATGCGGTCCCCCTGACCTCGGGCTCTGCGGTGGATTCTGTCCCGACCGATCGTTCGGTCCGTGCGCTATCAATGGTGTGCCGGGCCGCCGGAGGGTGTCAACCACTGTGGAAAACTCCGCGGGCTTCCTGTGGACAACGCGCCGGAGAGCCGGCCCGCGACAGGTCAAGGGACCGGGTGGGGGCCGGGGCTGGGCGTGCGGCGTGGCGAGGGCCACGGCCATAGGCCCGTACCCGGGGCTGCGCCCGGTGGTCCCGGCTGAGTACCGTTCCGTGCGAGCGCCGGTGCGGCGCTCATGCATCGTGCGGCGCCCGTGGCAGGTGCCGCCCGCCGAGCTGACCCACTCAGCCGAAGCGATCAGCGGAACGAATGAGCCGAAACGGGGGACGGGGCGCAATGGACGCGTACGACGAGGACTCGGGGGCCCGGCAGGGACCGGGTGCCTTCGAGCCCTTGGAACCGCCCAAGCCGTTCAGGCCGCTGGAGTCTGGCGGGTCCGGCGGGTCCGGCGGGTCCGGCGGGTCCGGCGGGTCCGGCGGGTCCGGACGGTCCGGTGGGTCCGGTGGGTCCGGTGGGTCCGGTGGGTCCGGTGGGTCCGGTGGGTCCGGCGGGTCCGGTGGGTCCGGCGGGTCCGGCGGATCCGTTGGGTCCGACGAGTCGGGCCGGTCGTCGGAGGCGGTCCCGCCCACCTCGGCACCGACTGTACCGACGGCATCGAGGGTGCCGGCATCGACTGTCCCCTCAGCATCGACTGCCTCGCCATCCTCGTCGGCGTCGTCGGCTTCCACCCGTACCGGTGTCGCCGCTCTCTCCCCCCGCTACCAGGTCGGCGCCGCGCTGGCCTTCGCGGTGGTCGCCGTCGCCGCCTGTGTGCATCTGGCGATGGTGTTCCTCAGCCTCGCGCCCGCGAACACGGTGACGAAGCAGCACGGCAAGGCGATCGAGGAGTGGATCTATCCGGAGTTCGAACAGAACTGGAAGCTGTTCGCCCCGAACCCGCTGCAGCAGAACATCGCCGTCCAGGTGCGCGCCGAGGTGCGGTTGAAGGACGGCGGACTGCGCACCACCGGCTGGACCGACCTCTCCGCCCAGGACGGCGCCGCGATCGAGGGCAATCTGGTGCCCAGCCACACCCAGCAGAACGAGCTGCGCCGGGCCTGGGACTTCTTCGTCACCACGCACAGCGCCGACAACCGTCCCGTGGCCCTGCGCGGCGCCCTCTCCGAGCAGTATCTGCGCCGGATCGTCGTGATGAGGCTGTACCGGGACGATCCGACCAGCAAGGAGGGCGTCATCCAGCGCGTGCAGGTCCGCTCCAGCACCACCAATGTGCAGCCGCCGAAGTGGAGCCGTGAGCGGGTGTCCGACAAGCCCGTCTACCGCCTGCTGCCCTGGTGGTCCGTGACAGCCGCCGAGGCCGCGGGAGGCGTGCGGTGAACCGTCTCTCGCTGACCCTCTCGCGCGGCATCGCCCGTGTCACCGAGGCCGCCCTCGGCCCGTACCAGAGCGCCGTGATCCGGATCGGGTTCGCCGGGACCTGGCTGCTGTTCCTGCTGCGCGAGTTCCCGCACCGCCGGGAGCTGTACGGCCCCTCCGGCCCCTGGGGCTGGCAGCTTGCCAAGGATCTGACCGCCGACAACCACGCCTTCTCGGCGCTGTTGTGGTCGGACGGGCGGGCCTGGTTCGAGTGCTTCTACCTGCTGGCGGTCCTGGCCAGTGCGGCGCTGCTGCTCGGCTGGCGCACCCGGACCGCGTCGGTGCTGTTCATGGTGGGCGTGCTGTCGCTGCAGAACCGCAGCGTCTTCATGGGGGACGGCGGCGACAACGTCCTGCACCTGATGTCCTTCTATCTGCTGTTCACGCGCTGCGGTCGGGTGTGGTCCCTCGACGCGCGGCGGACAGCGCGCCACGAGGCGGCACGCGCGCGTGGCGAGCGGGTTTCCGCAGACCGGGTGGGACCGGTGCTGTGGGCGGTGTTCGGCCTGGCGCTCGTCACCGTGACGCTGACCGGCCGGTTCGACAACGGCTGGCTGATCCCCGCACTGCTGTGGACGGTGTGGGTGGTGCTCGGCGTGTGGGGGCTCGTCGAGCGCCGGACGAAGCCGGCCGAGCCGCGGATCCTGCTGGATGTGATCGCCAACGTCCTGCACAACGGCGCCCTGTTCGTGATCATGGCGGAGGCGTGCCTGATCTACGCCACCGCCGGCTGGTACAAGATCCAGGGCTCGCGCTGGCAGGACGGCACCGCCGTCTACTACCCGCTCCACCTGCACTACTTCTCGCCCTGGCCAGGACTCGCCGACCTGATGTCCACCAGCGGCACGATCATGATGCTTGTGACCTACGGGACGGTCATGGTGCAGGTCGCCTTCCCGTTCACTCTGTTCAACCGACGGGTCAAGAACGTTCTGCTGGTGCTGATGATGACCGAGCACGCGGTGATAGCCGTCGTCCTCGGCCTGCCCTTCTTCTCGCTGGCGATGATCACCGCGGACGCCGTGTTCCTGCCGACGTCCTTCCTGCGGCGGCTGGGTGATCTGGCGGCACGCGCACGAGGGCGGATCATCCGGCGCGGCGTCCTTGACGTGCCACCGCCGCGTTCCCCGGAGGAGAGCACTCCGGGACGTGTGGGAGCCGCGTAGGGTTCACCGCATGACCGACCCGCTGACCCGCTGGCGCGAGCACGCCGGTGCCGCCGTGCTGCTCGACGGCTTCCACGCCCTCAAGCACGCGCTGCGCTTCGGCGCGGAGGTGCCGGTGGCGGTCACCACCGACCGGCGGGCCGCGCTCGCCCTCGCCGACGAGCTGGCCGGGGACGTACGGGACGCACTGGACGCGCTGCTGACGGAGGTGCCCGAGAAGACGTATGCCGCCCTCGTCCCGCGGCCGCATCCGACGGGGGTGGCGGCGCTCGCCGTACGGCCGTCCCGCGAGGCCAATCTGCGGGTGCTGGGCCGCACGTCCCGCACCGCCCCCATCGTGGTCCTGGACAACCCGCGCAACCTCGGCAACGCCGGGGCCGTGATCCGGCTGGCCGCCGGTTTCGGAGCGATCGGGGTGGTCACCACGGGGACGCTCGACCCCTGGCATCCCACGGTGGTGCGCGGCGGCGCGGGCCTGCACTTCGCGACCGCCGTGGAGCGGCTCGGGGTCGACGAGCTGCCTTCCGGGCCGCTGTTCGCCCTCGATCCGGAGGGCGAGGACATCCGGGGCACCAAGCTGCCCGACGACGCCGTGCTGGCGTTCGGCTCGGAGCGCAGCGGACTGTCGGCGGAGCTACGCGCACGTGCCGGCCATCTGCTGCGGCTGCCGATGCGCCCCCAGGTCTCCAGCTACAACCTCGCCACGAGTGTGGCTATGACGCTGTACCACTGGAGTGCCACCGGGGGCGCGCCCTCGGCTTCCTAGGCCTCCCGGCGGACCTCCACCACCCGGAAGCGGTTCGCCACGAACGCTCCGTCCGTGAGGGCCGCGTTCGCCGCCGGGTTGCCGCCCGAGCCGTGGAAGTCGGAGAAGGCGGCGGTCTGGTTCACGTACACCCCGCCGGTCAGATTGAGCGACAGCTGGGCGGCCTCCTCCAGGCACACCTCCTCGACGGCCTGCTCGACGTCGGTGTCGGTGGTGTAGGCGCCGACCGTCATCGCGCCCTTCTCACGGACCGTGCGGCGCAGCAGGTCCAGCGCACCGGAGACCGAGTCGACCGCCACGGCGAAGGAGACGGGGCCGAAGCACTCGCTCATGTAGGCCGCCTCGTCGTCCGGCTTGGCGCCGTCCAGCTTGACGATGACGGGAGTGCGGACGACCGCGCCCGGGAAGTCCGGGTTGCTGATCTCGCGGGAGCCGAGGGCGACTTCGCCGAGTCCGGCCGCGGCCTCGAGACGGGCCTTGACGTCCGGGTTGACGATCGCGCCGAGCAGGGCGTTCGCGCGCGCGTCGTCACCGAGGAGGCCGTCGACCGCGCGGGCGAGGTCGGCGGTGACCTCGTCGAAGGTCCTGGGGCCCTCTTCGGTGCGGATGCCGTCCCGGGGGATCAGCAGGTTCTGCGGGGTGGTGCACATCTGGCCGCTGTACAGGGACAGCGAGAACGCCAGGTTGGACAGCATGCCCTTGTAGTCGTCCGTGGAGTGCACGATCACCGTGTTGACGCCGGCCTTCTCCGTGTAGACCTGCGCCTGTCGGGCGTTGGCCTCCAGCCAGTCGCCGAAGGACGTCGAGCCGGTGTAGTCGATGATCCGGATCTCGGGACGGGTGGCGAGGGTCTTGGCGACGCCCTCATCGGGGCGCTCGGCGGCCAGCGCCACCAGGTTCGGGTCGAAGCCCGCCTCGGCGAGCACGTCCCGGGCGACCTGCACGGTCAGCGCGAGCGGCAGGACCGCGCGCGGGTGCGGCTTGACCAATACCGCGTTGCCGGTGGCCAGGGAGGCGAACAGGCCCGGGTAGCCGTTCCACGTCGGGAACGTGTTGCAGCCGATGACCAGACCGATGCCACGCGGGACCGGCGTGAACCGCTTGGTGAGGGCCAGCGGGTCCCGCTTGCCCTGGGGCTTGGTCCACTCGGCCGTGTCGGGCGTGCGGACCTGCTCCACGTACGCGTACGCCACCGCCTCCAGGCCGCGGTCCTGGGCGTGCGGGCCGCCCGCCTGGAACGCCATCATGAAGGCCTGGCCGCTGGTGTGCATGACCGCGTGCGCGAACTCGTGGGTGCGGTCGCTGATGCGCTTGAGGATCTCCAGACAGACCACCGCACGGGTCTCCGCGCCCGCGTCGCGCCAGGCGCGCTGACCGGCCTTCATCGCGGGCAGCAGTACGTCGATGTCCGCATGCGGGTAGCTCACGCCCAGCTCGATGCCGTACGGCGAGATCTCGCCGCCCACCCAGTCGTCCGTGCCGGGCTGGCCGAGGTCGAGTCGGGTGCCCAGCAGGGCGTCGAAGGCGGCCTTGCCCGCCGCCGCGTCCAGGCTGCCGTTCTCGCCGTACGCCTTCGGGTGCTCGGGGTGCGGTGACCAGTACGCGCGGGTGCGGATCGCCTCCAGGGCCTGGTCGAGAGTGGGCCGGTGCTTCGCGATCAGCTCGTGCGCGGTCAGTTCGGCGGCCATGCGGGACCAACTCCTCGTCTGGAGAACTCTTCGTCGAGTTCACGACCTGGCAGAAAGAGCAGCGGGGCGGTGCAGTCAGAGCTAGAGTAACCGAACGATCGGTCGGGACAAGGGGGACCGCCGCATCTGTGGAAAACCCCGTGCGGGAGGATCGCGCACATGACAGCACTCGACCTCAGCAGCCCCGTGGCCGTCGTCGGCACCGGCACCATGGGACAGGGCATCGCCCAGGTCGCGTTGGTCGCCGGCCACCCCGTGCGGCTCTACGACGCCCTCGCCGGGCGGGCCCGCGACGCGGCCGAAGCGATCGGCGTCCGCCTCGACCGTCTCGTGGAGAAGGGCCGGCTCAGCGGCATCGACCGGGACGCGGCCCGCGCCCGTCTGAAGCCCGTGGACAGCCTCGCGGAGCTGGCCGACTGTGCGCTGGTGGTCGAGGCCGTCCTGGAGCGGCTGGACATCAAACAGCAGCTCTTCGCGGAGCTGGAGGAGGTCGTCGCCGAAAACTGCCTGCTCGCCACCAACACCTCCTCGCTGTCGGTGACGGCCATCGCCGGCCCGCTGCGCCACCCGGGCCGCTTCGTGGGCCTGCACTTCTTCAACCCGGCCCCGCTGCTGCCGCTGGTCGAGGTCGTCTCCGGGTTCGCCACCGACGTCACGTCGGCCACGCGCGCGTACGAGACCGCCCGCGCCTGGGGCAAGACGCCGGTGGCCTGTGCGGACACCCCCGGCTTCATCGTCAACCGCATCGCCCGGCCCTTCTACGCCGAGGCGTTCGCCGTCTATGAGGGGCAGGCCGCCGACCCGGCCACCATCGACGCCGTCCTGCGCGAGTCCGGCGGCTTCAAGATGGGCGCCTTCGAGCTGACCGACCTGATCGGGCAGGACGTCAACGAGTCGGTCACCCATTCGGTGTGGCAGTCCTTCTTCCAGGATGTGCGTTTCACGCCCTCCCTCGCCCAGCGCCGGCTGGTCGAGTCCGGGCGGCTCGGCCGCAAGTCCGGGCGCGGCTGGTACGACTACACCGCCGCCGCCGAGCGCCCGGGGCCGCACACCGCCGGCAGGGAGCGGCCGCCCGCGCACGTCACCGCCGAGGGCGGCCTGGGGCCCGCCGCCGAGCTGCTCACGTTGATCCGCGAGGCGGGCATCCAGCTCCGTGAAGAGGACGAGAACGAGGGCACGCGCCTGGTACTGCCGAGCGGCGGTCAGCTGGCCCTCGCCGACGGCCAGACCTCGGTGGAGTTCCGCGACGTCGTCTACTTCGACCTCGCCCTCGACTACCGCAAGGCCACCCGCATCGCCCTGTCCGCCTCCCAGGACACCTCACCGCGGACCCTCGCGGAGGCCACCGGCCTCTTCCAGGCGCTCGGCAAGGACGTCAGTGTCATCGGCGACGTCCCCGGCATGATCGTCGCGCGCACGGTCGCCCGGCTCATCGACCTCGCCCATGACGCCGTCGCCAAGGGCGCGGCCACCGAGGAGGACATCGACACGGCGATGCGCCTGGGTGTCAACTACCCGCTCGGCCCCTTCGAGTGGTGCCGCAGGCTC
The DNA here is from genome assembly GCF_040613075.1 of Streptomyces sp. NPDC006314. Lineage (NCBI taxonomy): Bacteria > Bacillati > Actinomycetota > Actinomycetes > Kitasatosporales > Streptomycetaceae > Streptomyces > Streptomyces sp. NPDC006314. Next base: position 317,099 of record NZ_JBEXRL010000003.1, read on the forward strand.
CCCCGAGGCTGGGCCCACGACCTGCTGGAGGAACTGCACGAGCGCGACCCCTCCGGCCGGTACGCGCCCTCCCTCGCCCTCTACCGGCACTCGTACGCCACCGACCAGCGGGAGGGCACCTCATGACCACCGCCAAGCGCGACACGTACACCCCGGAGACGCTGCTGTCCGTCGCCGTGCGGGTCTTCAACGAACGCGGCTACGACGGCACCTCCATGGAGCACCTGTCCAAGGCGGCCGGTATCTCCAAGTCGTCGATCTACCACCACGTCAGCGGTAAGGAAGAGCTGCTGCGCCGGGCGGTCAGCCGCGCGCTGGACGGCCTGTTCGCCATCCTGGACGAGGAGCACGCGCGCGTGGGGCGGCCCGTCGACCGCCTCGAGCACGTCGTGCGGCGCATGGTCGAGGTGCTCATAGCCGAGCTGCCGTACGTGACCCTGCTGCTGCGGGTGCGCGGCAACACCGCCACCGAGCGGTGGGCGCTGGAGCGGCGCCGCGACTTCGACCACCGGGTCGCCGAACTGCTGGGGGCGGCCGCCGCCGACGGGGACGTACGCGGCGACGTGCAGGTCCGGCTGGCCACCCGGCTGGTCTTCGGAATGATCAACTCCATCGTGGAGTGGTACCGGCCGGAGGTGCGCGGCGCCAGCGGCCGCGAGGTGGCCGACGCGGTGGTCCGGCTGGTCTTCGCCGGCCTGCGGCAGGCCTGACCGCGACCGTCTGTGCAAGGCCTGACCTCGACCGTCTGCGTCAGGCCCGGCCAGGACTCTCGACCAGCTACGTCGGGCCTGACCTCGACAGTCTGCGTCAGCCCGGCCAGGACCGTCCGGCTCCGGCGCGGCCCGGCCCCGTCCCGGAACCGGCCTCAGCCGTCCGGCTCCAGGTCCTCCTCCTCGAACACCAGCAGCGTGCGGGTGCTGAGCACCTCGGGGATCGCCTGGAGCCGCGTCAGCACCAGTTCGCGCAGCGCCTTGTTGTCGGGCGTGTGCACCAGCAGCAGCACGTCGAAGTCGCCGCCCATGAGGGCGATGTGGGAGGCACCGGGCAGCTGCCTGAGCTGCTCGCGGACCGTGCGCCAAGTGTTCTGGACGATCTTCAGCGTGACGTACGCCGACGTGCCGTGCCCCGCGCGCTCGTGGTCCACACGCGCGCTGAACCCCCGGATCACGCCGTCCTCGACGAGACGGTTGATGCGTGCGTAGGCGTTGGCGCGCGAGACGTGGACGCGTTCGGCCACGGACCGTATCGAGGCACGGCCGTCCGCCTGGAGGATCTTCAGGATGTCCTGGTCGATGGCGTCCAGCGGGCGCGGCGGTGGCTGAACGGTGGCGTACTGCGGACCGTCGGCCATTTGTTCAGTTCCCATGTCCCCCCGCTCTGCCGCCGTGGACGTCCTGCATTCATTCCAGGCTGTGGAGAACCGTTTGTCCACAGCCTGAAGGCGCCTGTAGCCAAAATGTGCCGGCGACCGAACAATCGGTAGGTGAGGCGGGTCACAGCCGACACGCCTCCCGTAGTCGCTCCCACGAGGAGGTGCCGTCATGACGGTTCTGGAGCAGCGGGGCGCGTACCGGCCATCGCCGCCGCCCGCCTGGCAGCCCCGTATGGACCCCGCGCCGCTGCTGCCCGACGCCGAGCCCTACCGCGTCCTCGGCACGGAGGCGGCCGCCAAGGCCGACCCGGACCTGCTGCGCAGGCTGTACGCGCAGCTGGTGCGCGGGCGCCGCTACAACACGCAGGCCACCGCGCTGACCAAGCAGGGCCGTCTCGCCGTCTACCCCTCCAGCACCGGCCAGGAGGCCTGCGAGGTCGCCGCCGCCCTGGCCCTCGAAGAGCGCGACTGGCTCTTCCCCAGCTACCGCGACACCCTCGCCGTCGTCGCCCGGGGCGTCGACCCGGTCGAGACCCTCACCCTGCTGCGCGGCGACTGGCACAGCGGCTACGACCCCTATGCCCACCGCGTGGCCCCCCTCAGCACCCCGCTGGCCACCCAGCTCCCGCACGCCGTCGGCCTCGCCCACGCCGCCCGCCTCAAGGGCGACGACGTGGTGGCGCTCGCCATGGTCGGCGACGGAGGCACCAGCGAGGGTGACTTCCACGAGGCCCTGAACTTCGCCGCCGTCTGGCAGGCGCCGGTGGTCTTCCTGGTGCAGAACAACGGCTTCGCCATCTCCGTCCCGCTCGCCAAGCAGACGGCCGCGCCCTCCCTGGCCCACAAGGCCGTCGGGTACGGCATGCCGGGCCGGCTGGTCGACGGCAACGACGCGGCGGCCGTGCACGAGGTCCTCAGCGACGCCGTACGGCACGCACGCGCGGGCGGCGGTCCGACCCTGGTGGAGGCGGTGACGTACCGCATCGAGGCCCACACCAACGCCGACGACGCCACCCGTTACCGCGGCGACGCCGAGGTCGAGGCCTGGCGCGCACACGACCCGATCCAGCTGCTGGAGCAGGAGCTGACCTCACGCGGGCTGCTCGACGAGGCCGGTGTCGAGGCCGCTCGGCAGGACGCCGAGACGATGGCCGCCGACCTGCGCGAGCGCATGAACCGCGACGCCGAGCCCGACCCCATGGACCTCTTCGACCACGTCTACGCCGAGACCACCGCCCAGCTGCGCGAACAGCGCGCCCTGTTGCGGGCCGAGCTGGAAGCCGAGCAGGAGCAGCACGGCGAGCAGGAAGGCGACGCCCGATGACCACCGTCGCCGTCAAGCCCGCCACCATGGCGCAGGCCCTCACCCGCGCGCTGCGCGACGCGATGGCCGCCGACCCCACCGTGCACGTCATGGGCGAGGACGTCGGCGCCCTCGGTGGTGTCTTCCGCGTCACCGACGGCCTCGCCAAGGAGTTCGGCGAGGACCGCTGCACCGACACCCCGCTCGCCGAGGCCGGCATCCTCGGCACCGCCGTCGGCATGGCCATGTACGGCCTGCGCCCGGTGGTGGAGATGCAGTTCGACGCCTTCGCCTACCCGGCGTTCGAGCAGCTGATCAGCCATGTCTCCCGGATGCGCAACCGCACGCGCGGCAGGATGCCCCTGCCGATCACCGTCCGCGTCCCCTACGGCGGCGGCATCGGCGGCGTGGAGCACCACAGCGACTCCTCCGAGGCCTACTACATGGCCACCCCGGGCCTGCACGTCGTCACACCGGCGACGGTCGCCGACGCCTACGGGCTGTTGCGCCAGGCCATCGCCTCCGACGATCCGGTCGTCTTCCTGGAACCCAAACGGCTGTACTGGTCGAAGGACTCCTGGAACCCGGAGCACCCGACGGACGTGGAGCCGATCGGCCGGGCGGTCGTGCGGCGTCCCGGCCGCAGCGCCACGCTCATCACCTACGGCCCGTCCGTGCCGGTCTGCCTGGAGGCCGCTGAGGCCGCGCAGGCGGAGGGCTGGGACCTGGAGGTCGTCGACCTGCGTTCCCTGGTGCCGTTCGACGACGAGACGGTCTGCGCGGCCGTACGGCGCACCGGACGTGCGGTCGTCGTCCACGAGGCCACCGGGTTCGGCGGGCCGGGCGGCGAGATCGCGGCCCGCATCACCGAGCGCTGCTTCCACCATCTGGAGGCGCCGGTGCTGCGCGTGGCCGGCTTCGACATCCCCTACCCGCCGCCCATGCTGGAGCGGCACCACCTGCCCGGCGTCGACCGCATCCTGGACGCCGTGGCGCGGCTGCAGTGGGAGGCCGAGGGCTGATGGCACAGGTGCTGGAGTTCAAGCTCCCCGACCTCGGCGAAGGACTCACCGAGGCCGAGATCGTCCGCTGGCTGGTGCAGGTCGGTGACGTCGTCGCCGTCGACCAGCCGGTCGTCGAGGTGGAGACGGCCAAGGCGATGGTCGAGGTCCCCTGCCCCTACGGCGGTGTGGTCACCGCCCGCTTCGGCGAGGAGGGCACGGAACTGCCCGTCGGGGCTCCCTTGCTGACGGTGGCCGTGGGCGAACCGGCGGCGGCGCCGGAGGGCTCGGGCAACGTCCTGGTCGGCTACGGCACCCAGGCCCCGGCGGCCCGGCGGCGCCGGGTGCGGTCCGCGGCGGGCACGGCAGCCCGCAACGGGCAGGCCAGGCAGCCCGAACCCGCCCCCGCCGCGCGCGCCGCGGCTGCGGCGCCTGCCCTCGTCGACGGCCCGGTCCCGGTGATCTCTCCGCTGGTGCGCAGGCTCGCCCGCGACAACGGTGTGGACCTGCGGCAACTGGCCGGCTCTGGACCCGACGGGCTGATCCTGCGGGCCGATGTCGAGGGCGTGCTGCGAGCCAAGGCCGCGCCGACCCGCACGGTCGAGGAGCCGGCCGCACGGACCGCCACGGTCGAGGAACGTCTCGTACCGGCCCCCGGGGCGTCTCCTTCCCGAGAGGGCGTCCGTATCCCGCTCAAGGGCGTCCGCGGTGCCGTCGCCGACAAGCTCTCCCGCAGCCGCCGGGAGATCCCGGACGCGACCTGCTGGGTCGACGCCGACGCCACCGGGCTCATGCACGCGCGGGCCGCGATGAACGCGGCCGGAGGACCCAAGATCTCCCTCCTCGCGCTGCTCGCCCGCATCTGCACCGCCGCCCTCGCCCGGTTCCCCGAACTGAACTCCTACGTCGACACCGAGGCCCGCGAGGTCGTCCGACTCGAGCACGTACACCTCGGATTCGCCGCGCAGACCGAGCGCGGGCTGGTCGTGCCGGTCGTCCGGGACGCCCACGCGCGCGACGCCGAGTCGCTGACCACCGAGTTCGCCCGGCTCACGGAGGCCGCCCGCACCGGGACGCTCACACCCGGGGAACTCACCGGAGGCACCTTCACGTTGAACAACTACGGCGTCTTCGGCGTCGACGGGTCCACGCCGATCATCAACCACCCGGAGGCGGCCATGCTCGGCGTCGGCCGCATCGTCCCCAAACCCTGGGTGCACGAGGGCGAGCTGGCGGTGCGCCAGGTCGTGCAGCTCTCGCTCACATTCGACCACCGGGTGTGCGACGGCGGTACCGCGGGCGGTTTCCTCCGGTACGTGGCGGACTGCGTGGAACAGCCGGCGGTGCTCCTGCGCACGCTGTGATCATGAAGGCAGGTGGTCCTGCGCGAGCCGCGACCGTGAAGGCCGGTGCTCCTGCGCACCTTGTGACGCACCGGTCCGCACGGAGGGGCCGACAGGACATACTCGGAGGGTGACCGACAACGCCCCCGCCGCACCCGGGACCGCCGTGCCGTACGACGCCGTCGTGCTGGCCGGTGGTGCCGCCCGGCGGCTCGGCGGGGCCGACAAGCCCGGCGTGCGGGTCGGGGGCCGCGCGCTGCTCGACCGGGTGCTCGCGGCCTGCGGGGGCGCCCGTACGACCGTCGTCGTGGCCGCGCCCCGGCCCACCGCGCGGCCGGTGCGCTGGGCGCGCGAGGAGCCGCCCGGCGCCGGACCGGTGGCCGCGCTGGAGGCAGGGCTGCGGCACACCACGGCCGAGTACGCCGTTGTCCTCTCCGCCGACCTCCCCTTCCTCGAACAGGCCGCCGTCAGGCGCCTACTGGGGACCCTGCTGGACTCCGGAGCCGATGGTGCGCTACTCACCGACGCGGGGGGCCGCGACCAGCCGCTCGTGGCCGCCTACCGCAGCGCCGCGCTGCGCCGCGAGCTGACCTCCCTCGCCGCCGCGCACGACGGCCTGACCGGACTGCCCCTGCGCCGCCTGACCGGCGCCCTCCGCCTCATCCGCGTCCCGGACCCGCTGGCATCCTTCGACTGCGACACCTGGGACGACATCGCCGACGCCAGGGCACGCATCAGGGAGCATGGGCACGTGTTGGATGAATGGATCTCCGCAGTCAAGGACGAACTGGGCATCGACCTGGACGTCGACACCGACGTCCTGCTCGACCTGGCACGGGACGCCGCGCACGGCGTGGCCCGGCCCGCCGCCCCGCTGACCACCTTCCTCGTCGGCTACGCCGCGGCCCAGGGCAAGGGAGGTCCCGAGGCCGTCGCCGAGGCCGCCCGCCGAGCCGCCGCGCTGGCCCTGCGGTGGGAAGAGGAGAACAGCGTGGGCGCGGAAGACGAGAGCGGGGGCCCGAGCGCCCCGGACGCCGGATGACCGCCCCCGGAACCCGGTCCGGGGCGCCCGCCGTGGACAGCGACGACCTCGACGTCGAGGAGGCCCTGGCCCTGGTGAGGAAACCCGAGGACGGCAGCACCGCCCCCGCCCCCCGGCGCCGACCGCCGGCGGACGGAGCCGGCCGGCACGAGCGGCACCGGGCCACCCCCTGGCCGCGGGCCCGCGAGATCGCCTCCCGCGCCGCGCGGTCCGGCGCCCGCCGCGCCACCGTCTCCGTGCCGCTCGGCGACGCCCTCGGGCTGGTCCTGGCCGCCCCCCTCGACGCGCTCACCGACCTGCCGTCCTTCGACACCTCCGCGATGGACGGCTGGGCGGTCGCCGGGCCCGGCCCCTGGGAGGTGCGCGACGAGGGCGTACTCGCCGGGCACGCGCACCCCGGGCCGCTCACCGACGGCGAAGCGGTGCGGATCGCGACCGGCGCCCGCATCCCCCCCGACACCACCGCCGTCCTGCGTACCGAGCACGGCCGCACGGACGCCCAGGGCCGCCTGCACGCCACGCGCGACATCGTGCACGGCCACGACATCCGCCCCCGTGGCCAGGAGTGCCGCGACGGCGACCAGCTGCTGCCCGTCGGCACCCTGGTCACCCCGGCCGTACTGGGCCTCGCCGCGGCGGCCGGATACGACACCGTCACCGCCGTTCCCCGGCCCCGCGTCGACGTCCTCGTCCTCGGCGACGAGTTGCTGACCGAGGGCCTTCCGCACGACGGGCTGATCCGGGACGCGCTCGGACCCATGCTGCCGCCCTGGCTGCGCGGGCTCGGCGCCGAGGTCGTCGCGGTGCGCCGGATCGGTGATGACGCCCAAGCCCTGCGCAAGGCGGTCACCGGTTCCGACGCCGACCTGATCGTCACCACGGGCGGCACCGCCGCCGGACCCGTCGACCACGTCCATCCCGTCCTGGAACGGATCGGCGCCGAGCTCCTCGTCGACGGCGTGGAGGTGCGCCCCGGCCACCCCATGCTGCTCGCCCGCACCAAGGACAACCAGCACCTCGTCGGCCTGCCCGGCAACCCCCTCGCGGCCGTCTCCGGCCTGCTCACGCTCGCCGAGCCGCTGTTGCGGACCCTCGCCGCCCGTCCCGCCCCGGAGCCGTACACGCTGCCGCTCAGGGACGCGGTGCAGGGGCATCCCCACGACACCCGGCTCATCCCCGTGGTGCTGCGCGGCGACCGTGCCGTACCGCTGCACTACAACGGCCCGGCCATGCTGCGGGGCATCGCCGCCGCCGACGCGCTGGCCGTCGTATCGCCGGGCGGGGCCCGGCAGGGCGAGGAGACGGAACTGCTGGACCTGCCGTGGGCGGCCGCCGGAATCGGGGTGTGTTTCACGTGAAACTTCCGGGCCAGGACGCCATCGCCCGCCAGGCGGGCGAACATCTGGTGACCCATCGGGTGCAACTCCCGAGGAAAGTGGTGGAGCGTCCGATCCGCCAGGTGGTCAAACGGCTGTTCATGGCCCTGGCGGTACTGGTCGCCACCGCGTTGACCGTCTACGCCGACCATGAGGGCTACAACGACAACTCCGACGGCTCGGTCGACCTCCTCGACGCGTTCTACTACGCGACCGTCACCCTCTCCACCACCGGCTACGGCGACATCACCCCGGTCAGCGACGGTGCCCGGCTGACCAACATCTTCGTCATCACACCCTTGCGCGTGCTGTTCCTGATCATCCTGGTCGGCACCACGCTGGAGGTCCTCACGGAACGCACCCGGGATGAATGGCGCCTGAACCGCTGGAGGTCCACCTTGCGTGACCACACCGTCGTCATCGGCTTCGGCACCAAGGGGCGGTCGGCCATCCAGACCGTCTGCGCGACCGGCCTGAAGAAAGAACAGGTGGTCGTCATCGACCCCAGCTCCAAGGTGATCGACGCGGCGACCGCGGAGGGCTACGCGGGGGTCATAGGGGACGCCACCCGCAGTGATGTGCTCAAGCGTGCCGAGGTGCACAAGGCGCGGCAGATCATCGTCGCCCCGCAGCGCGATGACACGTCGGTCCTCGTCACCCTGACCGCCCGCCAGCTCAACCGCAGCGCGAAGATCGTCGCCGCCGTCCGCGAGGAGGAGAACGCCCCGCTGCTCAAGCAGTCCGGTGCGGACGCCGTCATCACCAGCTCGGGCGCGGCCGGGCGGCTGCTCGGTCTCTCGGTGCTCAGCCCCGCGGCCGGCATGGTCATGGAGGACCTGATCCAGCAGGGCAGCGGCCTGGACCTCATCGAGCGCCCGGTCGTCCGCAGCGAGGTGGGCAAGACACCGCGCGAGACGGACGACCTCGTCGTGAGTATCGTCCGCGGACACCGGGTGCTCGGCTACGACGACGCGTCCATCGGCACCCTCCAGCTGACGGACCGCCTGATCACCATCATGCGCGCCTCCCCCGGCGCCCAGGTCACCCCGGACACCCGGCCACTGCCCCGAGACTGACGGGACAGCCCCGGCGTCCGGGGCGGGCGGGGCTGCCTCGGAGACGGCACCCGCGGGGAGTAGCGTCGCGTGCATGCATGCGATCACGATTCCCGAACCTGGCGGTCCCGAGGCGCTGGTGTGGGCGGAGGTCCCCGATCCGGTGCCCGGCGAGGGCGAGGTGCTGGTCGAGGTGGTGGCCAGCGCCGTCAACCGTGCCGACGTCCTGCAACGTCAGGGCTTCTACAATCCGCCGCCCGGTGCCTCCCCCTACCCCGGTCTGGAGTGCTCCGGCAGGATCGTCGCGCTCGGCCCCGGCGTGTCCGGCTGGGCCGTCGGTGACGAGGTGTGCGCGCTGCTCGCGGGCGGCGGCTACGCCGAGAAGGTCGCCGTACCGGCCGGACAACTGCTGCCCGTGCCGGAGGGCGTCGACCTCGGGCAGGCGGCCGCGCTGCCCGAGGTGGTCTGCACCGTGTGGTCCAACGTGTTCATGGTCGCGCAGCTGAGCCCCGGCGAGACACTGCTGGTGCACGGTGGCTCCAGCGGCATCGGCACCATGGCGATCCAGCTCGCCAAGGCCGTCGGCGCCAAGGTCGCGGTGACCGCGGGCACCAAGGAGAAGCTCGACTACTGCGCCGAGCTGGGCGCGGACGTCCTCATCAACTACCGCGAGCAGGACTTCGTCGCCGAGATCCGGCAGGCGACCGACGGCGCGGGTGCCGATGTCATCCTCGACAACATGGGTGCCAAGTACCTGGACCGCAACGTCCAGGCCCTCGCCGTCAGCGGCCGCCTCGCGATCATCGGCATGCAGGGGGGTGTGAAGGGGGAGCTGAACATCGGGACGCTGCTGAACAAGCGGGCCGCGATCAGTGCGACCTCGTTGCGCGCCCGCCCGCTCGGTGAGAAGGCGACCATCGTGGCGGCCGTACGCGAGCATGTGTGGCCTCTGCTCGCCACCGGGCAGGTCCGCCCGGTCGTGGACCGCGAGCTGCCGATGCCGGATGCGGCCGAGGCGCACCGGGTGCTGGAGGCGAGCGGCCACATCGGCAAGGTGCTGCTGGTCGCGCCGTAGCGGGGCGTGGGGCGGGTCAGCTCTTGCGGAGCCTGAGCCCCAGGAGCGCCAGCCCCAGACCCAGGCCGATGAGGACCAGCCCGCTGCCCAGCGGAAGGATCTGCAGGACCGGCTCGGTGCGGGCTTCGCCCTGCTGGACGGGCTGCTGGGCGGCGGGCGGCCGCGGGGTCCGGGTGGGCTCGAGGCCGGCCTCCTCGGGCGGCTGGGAGGCGCCCTGCGTCCCGCCCGGGACGTCCGCGGTCTCCGGTTCCTCCGGCTGGCCGGCGGTATCGGAAGCCCGGATGGGCAGGGTGTCGTCGTCGCCTTCCACCTCGGCCGCGGGGCCGTCCGGTCGTCCCGGCCGCATCCTCCCCTCACCGGCCCGGCTCCCCGCCCGCGACGGCTCGGTGGCGGGGTGGGAGGGGCGGACCGAGGCGGAGGCGGAGTCGGACGGTGTGGGGACGGCCCACGCACCGGCGGCGGCCTGGTGAGACCGCCCAGGGCCCGGACGGTCCGCCTGCTCGTGCCCGAGATGATCCGGGCGCTCGCTGTCCGGAGGGGCGAGAGGGACCGGAGGGGCCGGATGGGCCGGCAGGGCCGGGCGTCCGCCGGCGGCGTGGGACGCGTCGGGCTCGACGGCGTACGCGAGCACGGTGCCGTAGGCGGTGACGGCGCCGTAGACCGGCAAGGCCGCCGTGAGCACGAGCAGCAGCCGTACGCAGTGGTGCGAGAGTCGCAGCCATGAAGACACGTCGGTGACCTCCCGGAGCCCAGGTGCTGTGACCGATGGAAAACCGACGGGAATCAGCCTCACATTCAATGACAAAGAGGGCACTTCGGATTGGGCCGTCGGGTCTAAACGGTGGATCAGCCCCGCGAGGGGGCACGACGGTGATGAGGTGTACGGGTGCGAGAGAATGGCGGCATGGAGATGCCGAGGAACGAACGGTCGCCGGAGAATCCCCAGATCCTGGTCGTGGGCCAGGACGGCATGGCGATCGGCGGCGGGGGCGGAGACGAGGACTCCCGCGAAATTCCGGTGACGGAGCAGGTCGAGCAGCCGGCCAAGGTGATGCGGATCGGCAGCATGATCAAGCAGCTCCTCGAGGAGGTGCGCGTGGCTCCTCTCGACGAGGCCAGCCGGGTGCGGCTGAAGGAGATCCACGCCAGCTCGGTGAAGGAGCTGGAGGACGGGCTGGCCCCGGAGCTGGTCGAGGAACTGGAGCGGCTGTCGCTGCCGTTCACCGACGACGCGACCCCGAGCGATGCGGAACTGCGCATCGCGCAGGCGCAGTTGGTGGGCTGGCTGGAGGGCCTTTTCCACGGGATCCAGACGACGCTGTTCGCCCAGCAGATGGCCGCGCGGGCCCAGTTGGAGCAGATGCGCCGCGCCCTTCCGCCGGGCGTCACCGGCCAGGAGGGCGACGACCCCCGCGCCGGCGGCCGCACGGGCGGGCCGTACCTGTGAGCGGGTGGTTTCCTGTGAGCCGTCCACGCGACTGAACCACGGCAAGCGAAAGGGCCCGGCGGACGACCGCCGGGCCCTTTCACACGGGGTTGACGAGGGTTACTGCGGCTCGCCCGTCGAGACGCTCAGCTCGATCTTGCCGAGGTCCTTGGGGTCGACATCCGTGCCCTCGCCGGGGAACTGGTCGATGACGGTGTCCTTGCCCCAGGTGTTCTCGTTCACCTTCTTGATGTGCCAGGTCCAGCCCGCGGCCTGGAGGCACTCCTTCACGGAGCTGATGTCCTTGTAGCGGAAGTCGGGCAGCTGGATCTTGTCCGGGTCGTCGTAGGACTCGTCCGGGGCCGTGCACTTGTCCTTGTCGATCCGCCGGGTCGGGTCCGGACCGCGGTAGCCCGCCTTGTGGGAGGCGGACTTCGAGGCGCTCGCGCCGCGGCCCTGGTTGCCGTCGCCGTTGTCGTGCAGCGTCAGGGCGACGACCAGACCGACGACCACGACGAGCGCCACCCCGACCGAGCCGATGATCACCGGCTTGTTGCTCTTGCCGCCGCCCGGCTGCGCGCCCGGCTGGGGCGAGATCGTGTACGGCGGCGGGGTCGCGGCGGTCTGCGGTCCGTAGCCCACCGGAGGCGTCTGGTAGCCGCCCTGCTGCGGATAGCCGTAGGTCGGGGCGGGCGCGGGCGTCTGGGGGCCGTACGGATTCGGCTGGTACGGCGTCTGCACCGGCCCGGCGGGCGGCGGGGTCGTCTGGCCCACCGGCGGGAACACCGCGGAGCCGACGCCCGAGCCGCTCTGCACCGGTCCGGCGCCCGGCACGATGCTCGGCGCGGCCGGCTGGACGGAGGCCGCGACGCGCAGGCACTCGGCGCGCATGGCCTCGGCGGTCGGGAAACGCTCGTTCGGGTTCTTCTTCAGCGCGCGGGCGACCAGCGCGTCGACCGCGGGCGGCAGCGCGCGGTTGATCGACGAGGGAGCCACCGGCTCCTCCTGCACATGCGCGTACGCGATCGCCAGTGGGGAGTCGGCGTCGAACGGCAGCCGCCCGGTGACCAGCTGGAACAGCATGATGCCGACCGAGTACAGGTCGGAGCGGGCGTCCACGCCGCGGCCGAGGGCCTGCTCGGGCGAGAGGTACTGCGGGGTGCCGACGACCATGCCGGTCTGAGTCATCGAGGTGACGCCGGACTGCATGGCGCGGGCGATACCGAAGTCCATGACCTTCACGACACCGCGCTTGGTCATCATCACGTTGCCCGGCTTGATATCGCGGTGGACCAGCCCCATCTCGTGGCTGATCTCCAGCGCCGCCAGCACGTCCGCGGTGATCTTCAGCGCCTTGTCGGCGGGCATCGCGCCGTACTGGCGGATGTCCTCCCCCAGGACCGAGCCCAGCGGCCGGCCCTCGATGTACTCCATGACGATGTACGGCGTCGGCATGCCGGTCCCCGCGGCGGAGCCGTCGTCGGACAGTGTGTCCTCGCCCGTGTCGAAGACGGAGACGATGTTGGTGTGCGTGAGCTTGGCCACGGCCTGGGCCTCGCGGCGAAAGCGCTCGCGGAAGGCCTGCTCGCGGCCCAGCTCGGTGTGGAGCGTCTTGATCGCGACCTGACGGTCCAGCACGGCGTCGTACGCCAGGTGTACCGAGGCCATGCCGCCCTCGCCGAGCAAGTCGCGCAGCTGGTAGCGGCCGCCGGCCAGCGCCTGCCCCGCGTACCGGCCGTGTGCGCCGTCCTGGCTCATCTCTCCGCGTCCCCCACTGGCCGTCCGGCGTCGCCGCCCAGCGAACAGGCCTTGATCGAATGTGTCATTCCCGGCCAAGTCTGCCCGAGGGCACCGACACGTCAAGCTCGGTGCCCGTTCCGTGACCGTACGCGAAAGAAGCGTCGCGGAAGCGTTACTTCGGGCGTGCGACCGGTACACGGAATTTGCACGAGAGCGCGTGCTAGAGGTTTCATGACCGGTCCGTCTCAGGCCGGTCCCGGTTCCGGTTCCGGACCGGAGGCCACCGCGAAGGCTGTAGCGTGGCCGACGGAGACCGTAACAACACCGCGCGCACCGCGGGCAGAAACGACGGCGAGGACCGATGGCACAGACGCACAGCGCCCAGGGCCCGTCCGACCCCGAGGCGACTGGCGGCGGCATGTCAGACACGCCGGAGATGTGGGGTAACGGAGGGCTGGTCGGTGACGGCCGGTACCGGCTCACACACCGGCTCGGCCGGGGCGGCATGGCCGAGGTGTTCGCGGCCGAGGACGTGCGCCTGGGCCGTACGGTCGCGGTCAAGCTGCTCCGCGCCGACCTGGCCGAGGACCCGGTCTCCAAGGCCCGCTTCACCCGCGAGGCCCAGTCGGTCGCCGGACTCAACCACCACGCGATCGTCGCCGTGTACGACTCCGGCGAGGACTACGTGGGCGGCCAGTCCGTGCCGTACATCGTGATGGAGCTGGTCGAGGGCCGCACCATCCGCGACCTGCTGCTGAACGCCGAGGCGCCGGGCCCCGAGCAGGCCCTGATCATCGTCTCCGGAGTGCTGGAGGCGCTCGCCTACTCGCACCAGCACGGCATCGTGCACCGCGACATCAAGCCGGCCAACGTCATCATCACTCACAGCGGTGCCGTCAAGGTGATGGACTTCGGCATCGCCCGCGCCCTGCACGGCGCGTCCACGACGATGACGCAGACCGGCATGGTCATGGGCACCCCGCAGTACCTCTCCCCGGAGCAGGCGCTCGGCAAGGCCGTCGACCACCGCTCCGACCTGTACGCGACCGGCTGCCTGCTGTACGAACTCCTCGCCCTCCGGCCGCCGTTCACCGGTGAGACCCCGCTGTCGGTGGTCTACCAGCACGTCCAGGACATCCCGACCCCGCCCTCGGAGGTCTCCGACGCCGTGCCGCCGGAGCTGGACGGCCTGGTCATGCGCTCTCTCGCCAAGGAGCCCGACGACCGGTTCCAGACGGCCGAGGAGATGCGCGGTCTGATCCAGTACGGCCTCCAGATGCTGTACGACCAGGGCGGCCACACCGGCACCTGGAACACGGGCCCGGTGGAGACGCACGACGGCCGGCACACCCCGGCGGCCGGCTTCGCCGGGACGACCGTGATGCAGCATCCCGGCGACTTCGGCGCGGGCACCGCGCAGATCCCGCAGCCGATCCTGCCCGCCGGATACGGGGGCGGCGACGAAGGCGGCTTCGAAGGGCACGGCAACAAGGGCAGTGGGCGCGGCAAGCTGTGGATCCTCGCCGTCCTCGCGGTCATCGCGATCGCGGCGGGCGTCGCGGTGGCGCTCAAGGGCGTCGGCGGCAGCAGCGGCAACGGCACCGACACCAAGCCGACGACGACGCACTCCAAGAGCACGAAGGAACACTCCCCCTCCCCGAGCCCGTCCGACGACAGCACGGACGAGCAGCCCACGGAGCCCTCCACCGGCACCGGCTCGGACACGGGGGGCACCGGCTCCAACTGGCCCCCGCCGTACACCCCGTCGTACACGCCGTCCCAGTCGGCCAGCTCCGAACCGAGCGACGAGCCGTCCGACCCGCAGACCTCGCAGTCGCAGCCCACGGACCCCGCGGACGGCGGCACGGACACGGGGACCACGGAAGGCGGCACGGACACGGGCACCACGGAGGGTGGCACGGACACGGGCACCACGGACGGCACCGTCGACGGGGCCACGGCGGACGGCGGCACGGGCGACACCGCCGGTTGAAGGACACCCACGGCGACCGGGCCGGCATCACACTGACCTGCCGGCCCGTCCCGGCCGCCCCGGGTCACCGCACGAACGCGTCGCACACCGTGTCGTACGCGCGTGTCCACCACACCGCGAGCGCCGAGGCGGCCGGGAACTGGCAGTCCGCGCGCGTGTCGCCGCGCTCGTAGTGCCAGCGCAGCATCCAGAAGTCGTTCAGCCGCTCCCACCACACCCGGTGCACGGCCGCCGCCAGCTCCGAGGGCGGGGCGCCGGCCGCACGCCGGTACGCGCGCGCGTACGCCCGCACCTTCGGCAGGTCCAGCTGGCCCGCGGGCCGTACGAAGAAGATCGCGGCGGCGCGTACGGCCTCCTCGGCGCGGGGCTGCACGCCGAGCCGGTCCCAGTCGACGATGGCCGCCGGGGCGTCGTCCTTGTAGAGCAGGTTGAACGGGTGGAAGTCGCCGTGCACCCAGCCCACCGAGCCACCGCGCGGCGGCCGCCGGTCCGTGTGCTGCTCCAGCAGTGCGCGGCGTTCCAGGAGGCGGTGCCGGGCCAGCTCGTCGAAGGCGTCGGCGGGGCGGTGGCGGCGCACGTGGGCGAGCAGGTCGTCGATGAGGGCGAAGGTGTCGGCCGGGTCGGCGCTCTCCACGGGGTGGGGGCTCGTGGCCGGGCGGGTGCGCCCCTTGGGTGGCATCACGCGCTCCAGACAGGCGTGCACGGCGCCCAGGAGCGCACCCAGGCGTGCGCTCTGCGCGCGCGTGAGCTGGCCGCCGTGGCGGTGCCTGCCGTCGATCCAGGGGTGCAGGGCGTAGGCGTGGCCGCCGACGACGGCGACCGTGCGGCCCTCGCGGTGCGCGAGCGGCACGGCGACCGGGACGCCGAGGTCGGCCAGGCGCTGGGTGGCCCGGTGCCGGCGTTCGATGGCGGCCGGGTCGGCGGTGTCGGGGTCGAAGTGGTGCTTGAGGAAGTAGCGGCCGCGGGTGGTGCACAACCGGTAGCCGCGGTTGAGCAGGCCCTGATCGACCGGCTCACAGGTGAGGGCGGTACCGGCGGCGTAGAGGCGCAGCAGGGCGCCCAGAGGGGGCGCGTGGGGCACGGGGGGTGGTACACAAGAGCGCGGCACGCGGCAGATGCTAGGGCACGAAAAGACCCTGTGAGCTGGGGCTTATCACACACAGTCGCCGTCGGTCGCTTTCGGTCACAGGGCGCACCGGGACGAACTCCGGGTCGACGGTCAGGCGCCCGCGCAGCCGCACGGACCTCCGTGACGGCGGCGTGGCGACAGGGAAGCTGCGACCCTCTTCAAAGTTCTGTTTGAAGGCTGTTGAAAAGGTCTGACGAATTCCAAGGCCTTGGAGGATTCACTCGCCCGCAGAGATTGCGGGGCTTTTCCGTTTCTTGATCGTTTTCTCGGGCGGGTGCGGCCGTGCACCGATCTGACGCCCGGTTCCGCCACGTCGAGTCGGGTGGCCGGAATCCGTACCAGAAGAAATATGCTGATTTCTCCGCCTTCACGCACGGAGTCGGTCTCCCACGCAAACTCTTCCCGTGAGCTGGGTGAGCGGGATAACGTGCGGTAGCTCCGGCCGTGAGCAAGGCTGTGACCAGCACGCTTGCCCGCCACCTCGATTTTACTTGGAAATCCAAGCAAAATCGCAGGTCAGGTGGGGTTTCACAGAAATGTGGAGCACTGGGTAACGTGATGGTTGCAGGGCGCTCGCCGGGGCACCTGTCACGCCTGTTCCCGGCCGAGTGGCACCCACCCCGTGCCCGGTGGTCGACAACAGGTGAGCCGCACTGGCCTGCCGGCAACCCCGGGGGCCGGACCGACGGAGGAGCACACGTGACCGTGGACAGCAGTGCCGCGCGCAAGCCGCGACGCAGCGCCGCAGGCAAGGCCGGCACCACCGGCAGCAAGACCGGCACGACCGGCGACGCGACCGGAGCCACCGGCACCAAGCGCACCACCCGCACCACCCGCAGCGCCGCGAAGAAGAGCCCCGAGCCGCAACTCGTGCAGCTTCTGACCCCCGAGGGCAAGCGGGTCAAGAACGCCGAGTACGACACCTACGTCGCCGGCATCACCCCCGACGACTTGCGCGGCCTGTACCGCGACATGGTGCTCACCCGCCGCTTCGACGCCGAGGCCACCGCCCTGCAGCGCCAGGGAGAGCTGGGCCTGTGGGCCTCGTTGCTGGGCCAGGAGGCCGCCCAGATCGGCTCCGGCCGGGCCACCCGCGAGGACGACTACGTCTTCCCGACCTACCGCGAGCACGGCGTCGCCTGGTGCCGTGGGGTCGACCCGACCAACCTGCTCGGCATGTTCCGTGGCGTCAACAACGGAGGCTGGGACCCGAACAGCAACAACTTCCACCTCTACACGATCGTCATCGGCTCCCAGACGCTGCACGCCACCGGCTACGCCATGGGCATCGCCAAGGACGGCGCGGACTCGGCCGTCATCGCCTACTTCGGCGACGGTGCCTCCAGCCAGGGCGACGTGGCCGAATCGTTCACCTTCTCCGCGGTCTACAACGCGCCGGTCGTCTTCTTCTGCCAGAACAACCAGTGGGCGATCTCCGAGCCCACCGAGAAGCAGAGCCGCGTGCCGCTGTACCAGCGCGCGCAGGGCTTCGGGTTCCCGGGCGTGCGGGTGGACGGCAACGACGTGCTGGCGTGCCTGGCGGTCACCAAGTGGGCACTGGAGCGCGCCCGCAACGGTGAGGGCCCCACCCTGGTCGAGGCGTACACCTACCGCATGGGTGCCCACACCACCTCCGACGACCCGAGCCGCTACCGGGGCGACGAGGAGCGGGCCGCTTGGGAGGCGAAGGACCCGATCCTGCGCCTTCGCCGGTACCTGGAGGCGTCAAACCACGCGGACGAGGGATTCTTCGCGGAACTCGAGGCCGAGTCCGAGGCGTTGGGCAAACGAGTGCGCGAAGCGGTCCGCGCCATGCCCGACCCGGACCGCTTCGCCATCTTCGAGAACGCGTACGCGGACGGGCACGCGCTCGTCGACGAGGAGCGAGCCCAGTTCGCCGCCTACCAGGCGTCGTTCGCCGATGCTGAAGGGGGTCACTGACATGGCCGAGAAGATGGCGATGGCCAAGGCCATCAACGAGTCGCTGCGCCGTGCCCTGGACGCCGACCCCAAGGTCCTCGTCATGGGCGAGGACGTCGGCAAGCTCGGTGGTGTCTTCCGCGTGACGGACGGCCTCCAGAAGGATTTCGGCGAGGAGCGGGTCATCGACACCCCGCTGGCGGAGTCCGGCATCGTCGGCACCGCGATCGGCCTCGCCCTGCGCGGCTACCGCCCGGTGGTGGAGATCCAGTTCGACGGCTTCGTCTTCCCGGCCTACGACCAGATCGTCACCCAGCTGGCCAAGATGCACGCCCGCTCGCTGGGCAAGGTGAAGATGCCGGTCGTCGTGCGCATCCCCTACGGCGGTGGCATCGGCGCGGTCGAGCACCACTCCGAGTCCCCCGAGGCGCTGTTCGCGCACGTGGCCGGCCTGAAGATCGTCTCTCCGTCGAACGCGTCGGACGCGTACTGGATGATGCAGCAGGCCATCCAGAGCGACGACCCGGTGATCTACTTCGAGCCCAAGCGCCGGTACTGGGACAAGGCCGAGGTCGACCCCGAGGCCATCCCGGCCCCGCTCCACAAGGCCCAGGTCGTCCGTGAGGGCACCGACCTCACCCTGGCCGCCTACGGCCCGATGGTGAAGCTCTGCCAGGAGGTCGCCGCCGCGGCGGGAGAGGAGGGCAAGTCCCTGGAGGTCCTGGACCTGCGCTCGGTCTCCCCGCTGGACTTCGACGCGATCCAGGCGTCGGTGGAGAAGACCCGCCGGCTGGTCGTGGTGCATGAGGCGCCGGTGTTCTTCGGCTCGGGCGCGGAGATCGCCGCGCGGATCACCGAGCGCTGCTTCTACCACCTGGAGGCTCCGGTGCTCCGGGTCGGCGGCTACCACGCGCCGTATCCGCCGGCGCGTCTGGAGGAGGAGTACCTGCCGGACCTGGACCGCGTGCTCGACGCCGTCGACCGCTCGCTGGCGTACTGAGGAGAGGGTCGTGACGACGATGACGGAAGCGTCCGTACGCGAGTTCAAGATGCCGGACGTCGGCGAGGGACTCACCGAGGCCGAGATCCTCAAGTGGTACGTCCAGCCCGGTGACACGGTCACCGACGGTCAGGTGGTGTGCGAGGTCGAGACCGCGAAGGCGGCCGTCGAACTCCCCATCCCCTACGACGGCGTGGTCCGTGAACTGCGCTTCCCGGAAGGCACCACGGTGGACGTGGGCACGGCCATCATCACGGTGGACGTGGCGGGCGGCGCGGCGGCCGAGGCACCCGCCGAGCAGCCGAAGGCGGCGCCCGAGCAGCCCGCCCAGCGGTCCGAGGAGCCGAAGAAGGAGGCCCGCCAGCCGGTCCTCGTCGGCTACGGCGTGTCCACCTCCGCCACCAAGCGCCGCCCCCGCAAGGGCCCCGAGGTCACCGTGCCGGCACCGGCCCAGGCGATCCAGGCGGAGCTGAACGGCCACGGCCACGCCCCGGTCGCGGAGAAGCCCCGCCCGCTGGCCAAGCCGCCGGTGCGCAAGCTGGCCAAGGACCTGGGCGTCGACCTCGCCGTGATCACCCCGTCCGGGCCGGACGGGGTCATCACCCGCGAGGACGTCCACGCGGCGGCCACGCCCACGGCCGCTCCCGAACCGGTGGTGCAGACCCCCGCGACGGCCCGTCCGGCCCCCGCACCCGCCGTGACCCACGACGGTGCGCGGGAGACGCGTATCCCGGTCAAGGGCGTGCGCAAGGCGACGGCGGCGGCGATGGTCGGTTCGGCCTTCACGGCGCCGCATGTCACGGAGTTCGTGACGGTGGACGTGACCCGCACCATGAAGCTCGTCGAGGAGCTCAAGCAGGACAAGGAGATGCAGGGCCTGCGGGTGAACCCGCTGCTGCTCATCGCCAAAGCCCTGCTGGTCGCCATCAAGCGCAACCCGGACGTCAACGCGTCCTGGGACGAGGCGAGCCAGGAGATCGTGCTCAAGCACTACGTCAACCTGGGCATCGCTGCGGCGACCCCGCGCGGTCTGATCGTGCCGAACATCAAGGACGCCCACGCCAAGACGCTGCCGCAGCTGGCGGAGGCGCTGGGCGAGCTGGTGTCGACGGCGCGCGAGGGCAAGACCTCGCCGGCCGCGATGCAGGGCGGCACGGTCACCATCACCAACGTGGGCGTCTTCGGTGTCGACACCGGCACGCCGATCCTCAACCCCGGCGAGTCCGCGATCCTCGCGGTCGGAGCGATCAAGCTTCAGCCGTGGGTCCACAAGGGGAAGGTCAAGCCCCGCCAGGTCACCACACTGGCGCTGAGCTTCGACCACCGCCTGGTCGACGGGGAGCTGGGCTCCAAGGTCCTGGCGGACGTGGCGGCGATCCTGGAGCAGCCGAAGCGCCTGATCACCTGGGCATGAGCCGAGGAGGCCGCGCACCCGGATCCCCGGGGGCGCGGCTCGGTCCACACCAGCGCCCACACCAACGGCCGTCGGCCGAAGCCGCCCGAGCGGACGTACACCCGCCGCCGGTGGCCAGTCCCCTCGTCAGCAGCGACAACACGCCACCCGGCGCGGTGTGCCGCCGCCTCGGCCCCTGCCCCTGCCCCGGCCTCCCCTTCGGTTCCTCACCGCGGCCCGGCCGGCCCCGGGTCCGGGCGGAACCAGTGGCCGCCGGTGCTCCAGCCCAGCAGCAGGCGGCCCTTGCCCGCGTCGGCCGGGTCGCCGCTCATGACCTGGCGGAGGCCGGTGAGGGCGGGAGCGAGCCGTCCGGACACATGCCGGGGCTGCCGTGCCATGTCCTCGGTCAGCCGGTCCACGGTGCGCCGTTGCTCGTCCGGCGTGCACAGCGACAGGTGGAACACCATCTGCCGCCAGGCGTAGGCGACGTCCTTGATGGCGCCGAGCGGACGCGGGTTGCGGTGGACGCGTCCGGTCAGCCGGCACACCGTGTCGAAGCAGCACAGGGTCAACTCGTCCCAGCCGACGCCGGGGTCGATGCCGACCCGGTGGACGAGGGTGGCCAGGTTGTGGGTGGTGAGGATCTGCGCCTGCTCGATCACCGTGCCGTTCTCGGCGGCCCAGGAACGGGACGTCCCCGTCCCCGGTGCGAACGCCGCGGCCCGCTGCCGGCACAGCGCGGCGAACCCGGGCGACGTACGGGCCCCGCCCGACCGGCGCGCCGCCTCTCCCGCCTCGACGACGGCCAGGTTGCGTACGGCCAGGTAGTCGATGGCGTAGTAGCGCTCGTACAGGGAACCTCCGCCGAGAAGTTCGGCCGCGACGCGCGCGGCGGTGAGGAACTTCGGGGTGAACGTGCCCATGAAGATGTCGGTGGCGAGTTCCTCCACGAGGGGCGTGTCCAGCTCGGCCTGGCGGGCGAGCACGGACAGTTCGCGGATCAGCGGGTTGGGCAGGATCGTGCCCGGGAAGGCCCGCACGGCCAGCCCGCCCAGTTGCCGCAGCGCGGCGGCCGCCGCCTCGTCCGCCCCGTCGGCGCCGCGGTGGCCGGCGACGGCCCGCACCCACGGCAGTTCCTCCACCCGGACCTGCCGCTGGAGGTTGAGCAGCAGCAGGGAGCGGCGATTGCGGAACGCGCGGTAGTGCGCGGCGGCCAGCGTGCGCAGGGCCGGATCGCGGTGTTGCCCGGCGGTGGCGGCGGCGACGAGCTGGGGAACCAGCTCCGCCAGGACTTCCGCGGAGGGAACCACCCCACGCTCCACGAGCGTGCCGACGGGGGCGCTGAGCGCGGCCTCGACGGGCCGGCGTACGGCGGGCGGGATGCCCGCGCCGGCTGGCGCGCCGGTCTCACCGGCCTCCTCCTCACTCACCGGCGCGACGATCGGCTCGACCTCGCTCACCCCGCCGGACTGCGGCAGGCCGGACAGCCGCCCCAGCACGACGCGGGCGAGCGCGTGGTGCGAGGGAAGTGCCGCCTGGGCGGCCTGCCCCCGCCGCAGTTCCGTGTGCCGCTCGGAGCCGGGCCGCCCGCGCCGCCGGACCATGGAGGCGACGGCGTGCCGCAGCATCCCGAGCCGTCGTGGCTCCAGCTCCCGCCCGGCGGCGGTCTCCTCCAGCGCGGCGCGCAGGATGCCCAGGTTCTCCTTGGGCTTGCGGTGCTTGGTGCAGTGGGTGTGCCGCAGGGCCAGGTCGCGGTAGCGACACAGCAGCTCGGCGGAGCGCGCGTGCCAGGCATCCGCGGTCGCGGGGATCCGTACGTACCCCTCCTCGTCCGTCACCTCCAGCCAGTGCAGCAGCAGTTCGTCGCCGAAGGGCTGCCAGACGGCGAGAGCCTCGCGCTGGGTCTCGACGGCTGTGCTGGGGCGCCGGCGCGCGAGGGCCGCGGAGGCACCGGCGACGGTGGAGCGGTGCACGGCGTCGGGCCGGGGCGCGGGCCGGTCGGACGGCCGCGGGCCGAACCGCAGCCGGTCGGCGAACGGCGCCAGCTCCCGCACCAGGTCCAGGGCGGCGTCCGTCTCCCCGGCCCGGACCAGCCAGGCCACGGTGAGCAGGGCGGCCTCCTCGGGAACGGTCACCGCGTAGCGTCCGCTGTCGAGAAGCGCGTACAGGTAGGTGAGCCCCTCCTCGGACAGGAAGTAACCGAACAGCGCCCGCCGCTCCGCGGGCACACCGGCCCGGCGCGCGGCGGCGGTCTCGAAGTCGAGCAGGGGACCGCCCGCGCTCGGCTCGCCGGTGGCGAAACCGCCCCGGACGACCTCCGGTGTGACCCACGGGGGCAGTCCGGCGACGGGCGCGCGGGAGCCGATCGTCAGCGGTCCGTTGACCATTCCGTCCAGGACGGCACGCCACCTGCGCCCGCGCTCCTGTGCGCGCCGGCGGGTCTCCGGATCCGGGTGCGTGGCGGCCGTACGGAACGCGGCGGTCAATTGACCGGCCGCGTAACCCGGGTTCGCCTGGGCGGAATGCTGCTGCTCAGCGTCGTCGTTCATAGCCGACGTGGCGGGTTCCGCCCCCGCGCCCTCCGGGACCACAGCCCGGTGCTCTGCTGCTGAGCTACACGTCGTCGATGGCCGACGTGGCGGGTTCCGCCCCCGCGCCCTCCGGGTTGGAAGCCCGGTGCTCTGCTGCTGAGCTACACGTCGATGAGCCGACGGTAGCCAGGGAGCGGGGATTCGTACAAACGGGTTTCGGCCGCGGCTCGTGCTGCTCCCTGGCGAGCCGGGCTGCGGGCGAATTGGCCGGTGGAGCTACGGGTGCGCATGGTGCGGGCCTCCGTCGACGGGGTCGGACGACCCGAGGCTTCTGCGGAGGAGACGATCACAGCGCGTGGCGGAGAGCGGCGCCGCGCGGGCACCCTGACAAGGCGTCAGGGGGGCGTGCGGGTAGGACCAGGGGTATCACCGATGGTGACCGGCCTGCTGCTCGCGGCACTCTGGTCACATGCCCAAAGCCACTGCTTCCCGCCCGCGTCCCCCGCTCCTCCGACGTGCCGCTGTCACCGCGGTCGGCGCCGCCGTCCTGGCTGCGGCCACAGTGGTGAGTGCACAGGGGACGGCCTACTCCGCGCCTGCTGCCGGCCCCTCGCCATCGACCGGCTTCCGTGACTGTCCCTCGCTTCCCGACGGCGTCGACCCGGCCCGCTGGAGATGTGAAGTGCACACGGCCGCACCCCGGGTGACGGTCGGCAAGGCCACGGTGACGCTTGCGCCGATCACCATGACGCACGCCGAGGGACCCCTGCCGGACGGCGGCAAGGGGCAGGTGTGGGGAGCGATGCACAGCGCGCCGACCGCCGTGCCGGGCGGGCTGACCGGGACCCCCGCAGGTGGACGCTCGCCGGTCCTGGGGCTGGCGATACAGCCGGAGTACGGCGGCCGGTCCGACTTCTACACCGGCCGGTGGAGCATGCGCCTGCGGTTGCTGAGCCCCCTGCTGCCGCACGGCTGCACCATCGGGGCCGACGCGCCCCTCGACTTCCAGCTCAAGCGTTCGGGTCCCTCCAGGTGGGTCTCCCAGGATCCACCGCTGATCGAGTTCTCGGCGTACGACGACACGTTCACCGCGCCGGCCGCGGAGCACTGCGGACCGCTGGCCGGACCCCTCAACCGACGGCTGGGCCTCCCGGCGAGCAGCGGAAACGTGATGTCGTACGACGCCTCCTACACCTTCCGGACCTACGACCAGCTTCCGTCGACCACATGAGCGTCCGGGCGGACCCTGAGGAGGGGCCCTCGTCCTCCCGGGTGCGTATGCCGGCCTCGGCCGAGCGCGGGCCCCGAGCGCAGAACGGGCCCGTCGCTTCCGCGACGGGCCCGTGTGTCTCCGCGTGGCGTCAGCCGAGCTTGGCGAAGCCGTAGGTGAGGAGCTTCTTCGCGTCCGCCTCGCGCTGGGAGATGGAGGTGGAGGCGAGGACGGTACCGATGACCGTCTTGCCGTTCCGGGTCGCGGCGAAGACCAGGCAGTACTTCGCCTCGGGGCCGGAGCCGGTCTTCACGCCGATGGTGCCGCTGTAGCTGCCGAGGAGCCCGTTGGTGTTCGTCCACGGGTTCATCGTGCGGGTGCTGCCCGTCTTGGTGATCGTCTTCGCGGTGTACGTCTTCGTCTTGACGATCGTGCGGAACGTGGAGCTCTTCATCGCGCTACTGGCGATCTTCGTCAGGTCGCGCGGGGTCGAGTAGTTGGAGCCGTGGCCGATGCCGTCGAACGAGTCGAAGTGGGTGTTCTTCAGACCCAGGTTCTTGGCGGCGGTGTTCATCTTGCCGATGAAGCTCGCCACGCGCTGGGCCCGGGTGGTGCCGGTGCCGAACTTGTCGGCGAGCGCGTAGGCGGCGTCGCAGCCGGACGGCAGCATCAGGCCGTACAGCAGCTGGCGGACGGTGACCTTGTCGCCGACGATCAGGTGGGCCTGCGAGGCGTTGTTCCTGACGACGTAGTCGCTGTACTCCTTCTGGATCGTCACCTTGGCGTCCAGGTTGAGGTTCGACTGCGCGAGCACGACCTTGGCGGTCATGATCTTGGTGGTGGAGCCGGTGGACCGCGTGGTGTCGGCAGCTTTGGTGTAGAGCGACGAACCGTTCGCGTTGTTCATCACGTAGCCACCCTTGGCCACGATCGAGGGCGCGGTGACGGCTTGCGCGGGCGCCGCGGTGAGGGCACCGGTGGCGAGCAGCGCGCCGGAGGTGACGGCGACGGCAGCGGCTCTGCGGATGCGGGTGCCCTTAATGCCGGTAATCAAAGTGAGATACCCCGATTGTCGTGAATGCCCCTGAAGTGCGGCCGAGTTGAGGCGGCAAGAGCGTGGGGCCGCACAGGTGTGACATGTAATTAGCACACATGGTTGTGCGGGTGCTGCGGGGGATTTTCGTCACGTCCGCATCGTGGACGAGGCTCCCGCATGCGTGCGTGTTGTATCTATCCTGTCGGCATGAACACGGCCGTTCAGCAGACCACCCATCGGACCCTCAAGCAGCCACCCGCAGCCGACCGCGTCTACGCCCACGTCAAGCAGGGTGTCCTCGGCCGCCGCTACGAGGGCGGAACCCTCCTCACCGAGGGGGAGCTGGCCGAGGCCGTCGGCGTCTCGCGCACGCCCGTCCGGGAAGCGCTGCTGAGGCTGGAGGCCGAAGGCCTGATCCGGCTCTACCCGAAGAAGGGTGCCCTGGTGCTGCCCGTCTCCGCGCAGGAGATCGCCGACGTGGTGGAGACCCGGCTGCTGGTGGAGGAGCACGCCGCCCGCAAGGCCGTACCCGCCCCGCCAATCCTCTTGGAGCGGCTGACGGAGCTGCTGGAGCAGCAGAA
The DNA here is from genome assembly GCF_040613075.1 of Streptomyces sp. NPDC006314. NCBI lineage: Bacteria > Bacillati > Actinomycetota > Actinomycetes > Kitasatosporales > Streptomycetaceae > Streptomyces > Streptomyces sp. NPDC006314. The sequence continues at coordinate 342,625 of NZ_JBEXRL010000003.1, forward strand.
GGCGCAGGCCGCCGCCGGCGATCTGGCCGCGGCCGCGGTCACCGACCGCTGTTTCCACGCCGAGATCGTGCGCAGCGGCGGCAACGAGATCCTCTCCCGGCTCTACGATCAGCTGCGCGACCGCCAGCTGCGGATGGGCGTCGCCGTCATGCACTCGCACCCCGACCGGATCGCCAAGACGCTCGCCGAGCACGAGGAGATCCTGCAGGCGCTGCGCGCCGGGGACGCGGAGGCGGCCGTCGGGGTCGTGCACCGGCATGTGAGCTGGTTCTCGCACCTGGCGCGGGGTGAGGTCCGATGACCAACGCCACCCTTCCAGGTGACCCTCCGGGCGGCCGACGGGCGGTCGCCGTGTGGTCCATAGGCGTCGCCGTCTACTTCGTCGCCGTCATCTTCCGCACCTCGCTGGGCGTCGCGGGCCTCGACGCGGCCGACCGCTTCCACGTCAACGCCTCCGCGCTGTCGACCTTCTCCATCCTCCAGCTGCTGGTCTACGCCGGTATGCAGATACCCGTCGGCCTGCTGGTCGACCGGCTCGGCACCAAGAAGGTGCTGAGCATCGGTGCCGTGCTGTTCACGGCCGGGCAGCTGGGCTTCGCCTTCTCCCCCTCGTACGGCACCGCGCTCGCCTCCCGGGCGCTGCTCGGCTGCGGGGACGCGATGACCTTCATCAGCGTGCTGCGGCTCGGCACCCGCTGGTTCCCGGTCCGGCGCGGACCCATGGTGGCGCAGCTCGCGGGCCTGGTCGGCATGGCGGGCAACCTGGTCTCCACCCTGCTCCTCGCCCGGCTGCTGCACGGCATCGGCTGGACGCCGGCGTTCGCGGGCAGCGCGCTCGCGGGCGCGGTCGTCCTGGTGCTGACGCTGCTCTTCCTCAAGGACCACCCCGAAGGGCACGAGCCCGAGCCGTCCTCGCACCGGGGCGCGGCCTACGTCCGCCGGCAGATCGCCGCGGCCTGGCGGGAGCCGGGCACACGTCTCGGCCTGTGGGTGCACTTCACGACCCAGTTCCCGGCGATGGTGTTCCTGCTGCTGTGGGGCCTGCCGTTCCTGGTGCAGGCGCAGGGGCTCAGCCGGGCCACGGCCGGTGAGCTGCTCACCCTGGTCGTCCTGTCCAACATGGTGATCGGGCTCGTCTACGGTCAGATCGTCGCCCGGCACCATGCGGCGCGGCTGCCGCTGGCGCTCGGCACCGTGGGGGCGACCGCGCTGCTGTGGGCGGTGACGCTGACATACCCCGGGGAGCACGCGCCGATATGGCTGCTGGTGGGGCTCTGCGCGGTGCTCGGCGCCTGCGGTCCGGCCTCGATGATCGGCTTCGACTTCGCCCGGCCGGCCAATCCGCCCGAGCGACAGGGCACCGCGTCCGGTATCACCAACATGGGCGGTTTCATCGCCTCCATGACGACGTTGTTCGCGATCGGCGTGCTGCTGGACGCCACCGGCGACGACTACACCGTGGCCTTCTCCGCGGTCTTCGTCCTGCAGGCGCTGGGTGTCAGCCAGATCCTCCGGCTGCGGGGCCGGGCGGCCCGCCGCGAGCGGGAACGGCTGGTGGCGAGCCGCGTGGAGACGGTGCACGTGCCCGCGGCTTGAGCCGTGCCTCAGTGCCTGCCGACCCGCGCGCACCCGTTTCCCATCGGCTGGGAGGGAGGCCGGACCACCGGGGGTGCTCGCCGTCGGAGGCTCTCCGTGGCCCGCGCGCGGTCAGGGCGGACGGCCCCCGGTGCGGTTGTGCGGGCCGGCGGGGTCAGCGCGCCACCGGTACGAGGGTGAGGTAGGCGAGCCCGAGGACGCCCCGGTAACTCATCCACTGCGCCCGGTGCCGGTCCAGGCGCTCCCGGGTCTCGGCGGCCAGCGGATGCTCCGGGTGTCCGGCGAGCCAGACCTCCGTGTCCGCCTGGTACGCCGACTCGAACTCCTCCCACTCCTCGGGGCCGGCCGTCTCCGTCCACTCCGGCCGGAACCCGGCCTCGACGGCCAGGTCGAGGAGGGTCGCGAGATCGTAGTGGTCGGCGGCGGTGGCGCCCGGCCACATGCCGGACAGCTCTGCCTCGGTGGGCGGGCGCTCCCAGAAGCTCTCGCCGAGCAGCACACGCCCGCCGTCGGTCACCAGCCGGCGCAGCTCGCGCAGGGCTTCGACGGTGGGTGAGTCGGCGGCGCTCAATGCCTGGCTCGCGCCGAGGCACAGCACCACGTCGGCCGGGCCGCGCCGCGTCTCCAGGGCCGACTCCTGCACGAACTCCACCCGGTCCGCGAGCCCGCGCCGCTCGGCGTTGCGCCGCGCCCTGGCCAGATCCTCACCGCTGACGTCGATGCCGGTGCCTTTGGCGCCCGGTACGGCGTCCAGGAGGCGGAGAAGCAGCTCGGCCCAGCCGCAGCCGATGTCCAGCACGGTGTGGGGGCGGGTCGCGGCGAGCCGCTGGACCATCCTGCCGGCGCGGGGCTCGGAGAGGGGGCCGTGGAAGGTGAGGCGGCTGAGGCGGGGCGGAGTGTCGGTCATGGCGAGGACGCTAGGTGGTGCTCCCAGCGGCCCACCACTTGTTTACGGTCGGTCAGGAGGCCGGGCGCGGCCTTTTGTTCACGGTCGGCCAGGAGGCCGGACGGGGCCTTTCGCCCCGCTCCCTACGGCGTCACCGAGAGGTTGCGCAGGATGGCCGCGGCCAGGTCCTGGTCGCCCTCCGTCTTCACCCGGTCCGCGACCGCCTCCGGGGTGACCCGGCCGCAGGCGAGGCGGACGTAGGTCTCCCAGTCGAGGGTGAGGGTGGCGGCGGGGCCGAGGGCGGGGGCGGTCTCCAGGGTGCCGCGACCCTGGATGTCGACGCGGATCGTGCGCAGGAACTCGACCGGTCCGTGGACGTCGAACACGATCGCCGAACTGCGCGGCGCGGCCGCGTCCTTCGCGACGACCCTGGGCAGCACATCCAGCAGGACGTCCCGGGCGACGTACGCACCCGGCGAGTCGAGGTTGCCGGGGCGGCCGAGGGCCGTGCGCAGATCCTGTTCGTGCACCCACACGTCGAACGCCCGCATCCGATAGGCATGTTCGAGGGTGATGTCCTTGCCCAGCGGGCCGCGCACCGTGGTGCCGGGGTCGCGGGACTCGTTGCGCAGCTGGCGGTTGCGGCGGATGACCGTGTACTCCAGCTCGGCCGTCATCTCCGGCGCCGTGTGGTGGCGGCGGACGTCGACCTGCATCTCCATGTAGCGCTGGTGCTCGGTGGCGACGTGGAAGAGGTCACTGGGCAGGGAGTGGATGGGGCGCGGGTCACCGAGCATCTCGCAGTCCATGCCGATCACATGGGACACGATGTCCCGCACCGACCAGCCGGGGCACGGGGTCCGCCGGTTCCACTCACCGTCGACGAGTGACTGCACCATCTCGGATATCGCTTCGATGGAGTGCGTCCAGGCGTCGGCGTAGGGCTGGAGGGTGGGATGCAGACTCACGGAAACGGGACCCCTCGGCGGTCGGTACACGGGCAGGTGGTGTGGCGGCGTTGCCAGCGGGCGGTGGCTGCACTCGGCGGGTGTCTTGGGCCTCCCCCAAGTTCTCGGCTGCGCTCGAACGGGGGAGGACCCCCAAGTTACGCTGCTGTGAGGCACCCCGGCAGTGCTTTCGTGTGACGATCGTAGGCCCGTGTGGACGACTCGAATGCCAGGACGGTGGTAGTGTGCGCGCCTCGCTGATCCAGATCGCCGTGGACGAGGACGAATCGGTCGACTTCCGGCGGCAGCGCGTGGCCGCGCTGGTGCGGGAGCAGGCCGGTGCCGACCTCGTGGTTCTGCCCGAACTGTGGACCACCGGCGCCTTCGCCTACGAGGACTTCGGCCGCGAGGCCGAGCCGCTCGAGGGACCGACGTACGAGGCGCTGGCCAAGGCGGCGAGCGACGCGGGCGTGTGGCTGCACGCGGGGTCCATCCCGGAGCGAACAGCGTCCGGCAGCGGCTCCGCCGCGGGGGACGGCATCCTCTACAACACCTCTCTCGTCTTCTCCCCCTCCGGTGAACTGGCCGCGGCCTATCGCAAGATCCACCGCTTCGGCTTCGACAAGGGCGAGGCCGTGCTGATGGGCGCCGGACGTGACCTGGTCACGGTCCGGCTGCCCGGGACCACCCTCGGCGTGGCCACCTGCTACGACCTCCGTTTCCCCGAACTCTTCCGTGGGCTGGTCGACGCCGGCGCCGAGGTGCTGGTGCTCCCGGCGGGCTGGCCCGAGCGGCGACGCGCGCACTGGACGCTGCTGGCTCAGGCGCGGGCGGTGGAGAACCAGGCGTTCGTGCTCGCCTGTGGAACGGCCGGCACTCATGCGGGAGTTCCGCAGGCGGGTCACTCGATCGTGGTCGATCCGTGGGGCGAGGTGCTCGCCGAGGCCGGTCCGGGCGAGGAGATCCTCACGGTCGACTTCGACCCGGCGAAGGTCGCGGCCGTCCGCGAGCAGTTCCCGGCCCTGAAGGACCGGGTCCTCGGCCTGGAGCCACCCCGGCATCGGGGTTAGTCCTCCTCCCCCTCCTTCTCCGCCAGGTGGATCACACACACCGCCACCGCGATGAGCAGCGCCGGATCGGCGTCATCCCGTACGACGTCGACGCCGTAGGTGTCCCGGAGGGTCAGCCAGCGCCGGGAGATCACCGCGAGGAGTTCGCCGTCGTACTCGACGGCGAACTCCCGGTCCAGGATCTTGCCGCTGACGTCCAGTTCTGTGCCGTCGGCCAGGGCGACCCGGTAGTGGTGGCGCAGCAGGGACAGCCGTTTGCGCTTGACCCTGGCCAGGCCTTCGCCGTTCCGTTCGATCACCATCGTGTCGCGCAGCGCGAACATCTTCTGGTGGATGTCGATCAGGACCCGCCCCTGGGTGTCCTTGAGCTCGAAGGTGTCCCGCAGCCGCATCGCCTTGCCGTCGACGAGGAACACCTGCCGGCCGTGCTCGTCCTCGATCCACCAGTCGTCACCGATGCCGAGGATACGGTCGCGTACGAGGTATCTCATGCGGATACCGTTCCCCGGCACGGGGTGATCGTCACGGAGCCGGAAGGAGGGACGGATGCGACTGCGTGTCCTGACCGGGAGGGTGTGCGGTCACGGTGCCGGCGGCCCGGTGATCGACGCATCCGCCGACGCGCGGCTCGCCGTCCGTCCGACGGCTGCCGCGGCGGCGACCACCCCCGGGGGCTCGCCTTCACCAAGGAGGGCGTCCTGACGGCGGAGGTCCCGAAAGCGGTGGCGGACGCCTGGCTCGGACGGAACGGGCCCGAGGCCACCGCACCGCCCGCGACCCCTGCTCCCGGCTCACCGTCCCGCACCCCCCGATGACGGCACACCTCCCGCCGGCCCGAAGCGCCGCCGGTAGTCCGAGGGGCTGAGCCCCGTCCCGCGCCGCAGGCGGGCCCGCAGGTTGGCCGCCGTGCCCAGGCCGCTGCGGGCCGCCACGACGTCCAGCCGCTCCTCGCCCCGCTCGATCAGCCGGCACGCCAGCGCCACCCGCTCCCCGGTGAGCCACGCCAGCGGAGTCGTGCCCAGCTGAGTGCGGAAGCGGCGATGGAGGGTGGCGGGGGAGACGGCCGCGCGGGCCGCCAGGGCGGCGACCGTCAGCGGCTCGCCCAGCCGCTCCTGCGCCCAGGCCAGCAGCGGGCCGAGTGATTCGTCGGGCACGTCCGGCACCGGCCGCTCCACGAACTGCCGTTGCCCGCCGTCACGGTGGGCGGCGAAGACGAGGCGCCGGGAGACGGCGTTGGCGAGTTCGGCCCCGTGGTCGCTGCGCCAGATGTGCAGGCCGAGGTCGAGCGCGGCCGCGCTGCCCGCGGCGGTGAGGACGTCGCCCTCGTCGACGAACAGCACGTCCGGCTCCAGCAGCACCTTCGGATGCAGCTCTCGGAAGGCGTCCGCCCACATCCAGTGGGTGGTGGCCCGGCGGCCGTCCAGCAGCCCGGCCTCGGCGAGCGCGAAGCTGCCGGTGCAGAAGCTGACGACACGGGCGCCACGCGCGTGCGTGCGGCGGATCGCGGCCAGGACGTCGGGACCGCGCGGCACGACGTTGTCCGGGCGGCCGGGCACGATCAGGGTCTCGGCCCCGTCCACCGCCTCCAGACCGGGCAGACCGCTCATGCTGAAGAACCCGTGGTTCATCCGCACCTCGGGGGCGGGCGAGCACAGCGTCACGTCGTAGAGGGGCCCGGTCAGGTCCAGTTCCGGCCGGGGCAGTCCGAACAGCTCGGTGGCGACGCCGACCTCGAACGGGTTGGTGCCCGCGTCCACGATCACGGTGACCCGGTGCGGGGCTTGAGAGGATCGTTGCGGCATATGCGATTTCTAGCACTCGTACGGGCGGCCGCGGCACCCGCACGATGAGTCCATGGAACCGATCTCCCTGGACAAGGCACTGGCCTCCTTCACCGAGCGGTGGAGCCCCCGCATCGTCACCACCGTCAACGACTACGACGTCCGCGTGGCCAAGGTGCAGGGCGAACACCTCTGGCACGCCCACGAGCACACCGACGAGTTCTTCCTGGTCCTCGACGGCGAACTCCACATCGGCCTGCGCGAACCGGCCGGCGAGCGCACGGTCGTCCTCTCCAAGGGCGCGGTGTTCACCGTCCCGCGCGGCACCGAGCACAAGCCCTACGCGCCCGTGCCCACCGAGATCCTGGTCTTCGAGCCCACGGGGACCCTCACCGTCGGCGACCGGCACGACGAGGTGCCCGGCCACGTGGACGCGACCACGGGCCACGCTCTCTCCTGACCGGACACCGCTCCACCGGGACTGACGACCGACTTGTCCACAGGCGTCGCACCGGTTGTCGGAGTCGGGTGGCACTCTTGGGGCCATGGCCGACTCCGCACCCCGACGCGCCCGCGTCCGCCGCCCCCGAGCTCATCGGCAAGGTCCCAGCGACGCCGTCCTCGCCGACGAGGACATCATGGTGGTCGAGTCCGCCCGGCACCGCCTGACGCGGCTGCGCCTGCCCGAGGACGCGGTCCGGGGTGGAGTCGGTCGCCCACCGCACCCGGCGTGCCGCGACCGAGGTCGCCCCGGGCACCGTCCGCCCGGACGTGGTCTTCCAGGCCCCGGCGGGTCAGAAGCCGGATACGCGGTACGGCCCCTCGACCCGTCTGCCGGTCTCCTCGACCCCGCCCGAGCTGCTGCTCAAGGGCGAGGGAGCGGACACGGAGCCGACCCGCGAGCTGGAGCTGAACCCGGCCGCCACGGAGGGCGTCCTGCACGTCTCCGCGATGGCGGCCACCTGCGACGACGACCCTGCCAACGAGTACCCCGCCTGCCATGTCCACCAGCAGGACTGGGGTGTCCCGATCCGCCTCGCCGAGGGCGCGGCGAACCGACTGCCGCTCGTCCTGGCGGGGATGGAGGAGCAGTAGGCAGGAGTCACGTCAGACGCCGTAGCCGTCCGTGTAGCCCTCGCCGCGGTGGTGGTGGTGCGGCGTCTCCTCGACGACCGGCGTGGTCGGCGGGACCACGACCCGCCGGCGTCGCGCGATTCCACTGAACGTCGCGACGCCGATCAGGCCGACGGCCATCAGGATCAGACCGACGACCGTGAGGTTGACGCCCTGCATGTCCCAGTCGGTCGCGAAGGTGAGGATGGCCCCCACCGCTATGAGGATGATGCATCCGCCGAGCCCCATGAGGCTTCGCCTCCCCTTCCGGTTCCGGAATCTCCGGTGCTGTCCGGGTACCCGGCGGGGTCCGAACTAGCCCTCCAGAAACGCCGTCAGCGCGTTCGCCAGCAGGAACGGGTCGTCGGCTCCGCAGAGTTCACGGACGCTGTGCATCGAGAGGATCGCGACGCCGATGTCGACCGTGTGGATGCCGTGCCGAGCCGCGGTGATCGGGCCGATGGTGGTGCCGCACGGCATGGAGTTGTTGGAGACGAAGGTCTGGAAGGGGACGTTCGCCTTCTCGCAGGCGGCGGCGAACACCGCACGGCCCGAACCGTCCGTGGCATAGCGGTTGTTGACGTTGACCTTGAGGAGCGGGCCGCCGTTGACCCGCGGGTGGTGCGTCGGGTCGTGCCGCTCGGCGTAGTTGGGGTGGACGGCGTGGCCGGTGTCGGAGGACAGGCAGACGGAGCCGGCGAAGGCACGGGCCCGGTCCTCCGACGAGCCGCCGCGCGCGAGCACCGACCGCTCCAGCACCGTACCCAGCAGCGGGCCGTCCGCACCGGTGTCCGACTGGGAGCCGTTCTCCTCGTGGTCGAAGGCGGCCAGCACGGGGATGCGGGTGAGCGCGGCGCCGGAGGCCGCGGCGGCGGCCAGGGCGGCCGCGCCCGCGTGCACCGACAGCAGGTTGTCCATGCGCGGACCGGCGACCAGTTCGCGGTCCCGGCCCAGGTACGCCGGCGGCTCCACCGGGTGCGCCATCAGGTCCCAGCCGGCCACGGAACCGGCCTCAAGCCCCGCCTCCTGCTCGAGGAAGGCGATCAGGTCGCCCTCCAGTACGTCGTCGCCGAGGCCCCACACCGGCTGCAGATGCCGCTGCTTGTCGAGCTTGAGCCCCTCGGTGGCGACCGAGCGGTCCAGGTGGATGGCGAGCTGGGGCACCCGCAGCAGCGGGCGGTCCACGTTCACGAGCACGGTGGAGCCGTCGCGCAGGGTGAGCCGGCCGGCCAGCCCCAGATCCCGGTCCAGCCAGGAGTTCAGCAGGGGGCCGCCGTAGATCTCCACGGCGATCTGCCGCCAGCCGTGCGCCCCGCTGTCCGGTCGCGGCTTGACCCGCAGGCTCGGGGAGTCGGTGTGCGCGCCGAGGATGTGGAACGGGGTGTGCGGGTCGGCGCCCTCGGGAACGTACCAGGCCACGATCGCGCCGCCGCGCAGCACGTACTTGCCGCCGCTCGTACCGTCCCAGGCGTCCGTCTCGGCGACCTGCCTGAAGCCTGCCTTCTCCAGCCGTTCGGCGGTGTTCGCCACGGCGTGGTACGGCGACGGGCTCGCCGCCAGGAAGGTCATCAGGTCGTCGGTGTGGCCGCGATCGAAGCGGGCTGCTGCGCTCATGGGGTTCACCTTAACGACGTGCACGGGCCCGCTCCCGGGAAAGGGGAGCGGGCCCGTGCGGGGAATCGGCGGGGACGTCCGGAACGTCTAGAACGCGGCCTCGTCCAGCTCCATCAGGTCCAGCTCGACGGTCGCGGCGACCTTGCGGGCCAGCGTGACGCCGGGCAGGACGTTCGCCGCGAAGAACTTCGCCGCGGCGATCTTGCCGGTGTAGAACGCCTTGTCCTTCGCCGAGGCCGTGGCCAGCTTCTCGGCGGCGATCGCGGCGCCCTTCAGCAGCAGGTAGCCGACGACGACGTCACCGGAGGCCATCAGAAGCCGGGTGGTGTTCAGGCCCACCTTGTAGATGTTCTTGGTGTCCTGCTCGGTGGCCGCGAGGTCGGTCAGCATCAGGCCGACGATGGCCTCGAGCTCCACGGCCGCCTTGGCCAGCTGCTCGCGGGCGCCGGCCAGCTCCTCGCCGCCGGTGCCCAGCGCCAGGAACTTCTTGATGTCCTCGGCGAGCGAGTTCAGCGCGGCACCCTGGTTGCGGACGATCTTCCGGAAGAAGAAGTCCTGGCCCTGGATCGCCGTGGTGCCCTCGTACAGGGTGTCGATCTTGGAGTCCCGGATGTACTGCTCGATCGGGTACTCCTGCAGGAAGCCGGAGCCGCCGAAGGTCTGCAGCGACTGGGCGAGCTGCTCGTAGCCCTTCTCGGAGCCGTAGCCCTTGACGATCGGCAGCAGCAGGTCGTTCAGCGCGTGCTCGGCGGAGGCGTCCTCGCCGGCGGCCTCCTTGATCTGGATCGCGTCCTGGATCGAGGCGGTGTACATCACCAGGGCGCGCATGCCCTCCGCGTACGCCTTCTGCGTCATCAGCGAGCGGCGCACGTCGGGGTGGTGGGTGACGGTGACCTTCGGCGCGGTCTTGTCCATGAAGTTCGCCAGGTCCGGGCCCTGGACCCGCTCCTTGGCGTACTCCAGCGCGTTCAGGTAGCCGGTGGAGAGCGTGGAGATCGCCTTCGTGCCGACCATCATGCGGGCGAACTCGATGATGCGGAACATCTGGCGGATGCCGTCGTGCTTGTCGCCGATCAGCCAGCCCTTGGCGGGGTGCTTGTCGCCGAAGGTCATCTCGCACGTGTTGGAGGCCTTCAGGCCCATCTTGTGCTCGACGTTGGTGGCGTAGACGCCGTTGCGCTCGCCCAGCTCGCCGGTCTCGAAGTCGAAGAGGTACTTCGGGACGAGGAAGAGGGACAGGCCCTTGGTGCCGGGGCCGGCGCCCTCGGGACGCGCGAGCACGTAGTGGAGGATGTTCTCCGACATGTCGTGCTCACCAGAGGTGATGAAGCGCTTCACGCCCTCGATGTGCCAGGAGCCGTCCTCCTGCTGGATCGCCTTGGTGCGGCCGGCGCCCACGTCCGAGCCGGCGTCCGGCTCGGTGAGCACCATGGTGGAGCCCCACTGCTTCTCGACGGCGACCGAGGCGATGTGCTTCTGGACCTCGTTGCCCTCCTCGAAGAGGATGCCGGCGAACGCCGGGCCCGAGGAGTACATCCACACGGCCGGGTTGGCGCCCAGGATCAGCTCGGCGTAGGCCCAGATCAGGGAGCGGGGCGAGGTGGTGCCGCCGATCTCCTCGGGCAGGCCGAGCCGCCAGTACTCGGAGTCCATGAAGGCCTGGTAGCTCTTCTTGAAGGACGCCGGGACGGGCGCGGTGTTGGTCTCCGGGTCGAAGACCGGCGGGTTGCGGTCGGCGTCGGCGAAGGACTCGGCCAGCTCGTTCTCCGAGAGGCGGGTCATCTCCTCGAGGATGCTCTTGGCGGTGTCGACGTCCATCTCCTCGAACGGGCCGGTGCCGTACACCTTGTCGCGCCCCAGTACTTCGAAGAGGTTGAACTCGATGTCGCGGAGATTCGGCTTGTAGTGCCCCATGGCGACGGCTCCGTAGAGAGATCGGCGAGGCACTGACTCCTCGCACCTAGTTCACGTACCAACAAGTAGCACGATGATGCTACCCGTCGGTAATAAGAAGCAACCCCTGCCCGTCCAAGTGTGAGAAGGGTCTACTCCGCCACGCGCGTGAGCAGCGCCGCCCATGGGCCGGGATGCTCGGCGAAAGGCAGGCGACCGCCCGGTATCTCCACCAGGGCGCCTGCTCTCCCCGCCGCCACCGCCCCGGTGCAGCCGGGGGCGGCCCGAGGGGGCCGTCGGCCGGTGAGCCGGCCAGGGTGGCGCGGTGATCCGGGCGAGACCGGCGGTCGCGTCCAGTCGTGCCACCGGCTCCACATGCTCCTCCGGCGTGCCCTCCGGGACGCTCGCACCGGTCTTCTTCGCGGCCGCCTCCGGCTCCCGCGGGTCCCTCGCGTCCCGCGCGGCCGGGCGCAGGCAGCGCGCGAGCGGGCACCGCCCGCCCGGCGAGGACCCCGAGACGGCGAACCGCCGGGCCCCTGCCGCGTCGGCGAGGGCGATCAACCGGTCGGCCGACTCGCCCGGTTCCAGCGGGCGGGTGGAGCGCGCGGTGCCGCCCGTGCCCGGGTGGTCGGCGCCGATCACGGTGTACCGGGGTCCGTCGGCCGGTCCCTCACCGGCCCGGAGTCGAAGACGGCCACGGGGCACCCCCTGAAGCGAGCGTGGACGCCATCTGCGGCGGACGACACAGAACATTTCCCGATCCCCCAGCGTTCGCTACGGGAATTTCCCCGCCGCTCCCGGCGCCCCCTCTCCTCGGTACTCTTGCGCCCATGTACGGATACGGCCAGCCCATGGACGGTGGAGCTGCTCAGCAGCAGTACGCCCCGCCGCAGCAGCAGATGCCGGGCGGTGTCGGCGGGTACGGCCAGCAGCCGCCGCTCTACCCGGAGCCGTCCCCGCCGTCCCTCGCGGACGCGGTGCGCGCCTTCACCACGGGTCAGATGTCCGCCGAGGACTTCCAGCAGATCTTCGCCACGTCGAAGGTGTACTGCCCGCGCGGCGACACCCCCGGCTTCCTGGCCCTGCACAACACCCAGCAGCCGGTGATCCCGATGTTCACCTCGCTGAAGGAGCTGCGCCGGTACGCGGGCAAGGAGTCCAAGTACTTCGTCATCACCGGCGCCGAGGTGATCGACCTGCTGCCCACCGGCTACGGCTTCGTCCTGGACATGGAGGGTGAGCACCGGATGGTGTTCGACGCGAAGGCGGTCGAGCAGATGGTCGACTTCGCGATGCGCCGCATGTACGGCGGCGGCTGAGCCTCGCGCCTCGCGCGCCCGGAGCCCGGAGCCCGGAGGGAATTCCCTCCGGGCTCTCTCTGTTACGGGTGGCAGGAAGTTCAACGCTCAACTAAAGTGGGCGTACCAAGGAGGTACCGACCATGCCCGCAGTGACTGTCGAGAACCCGTTGACGCTGCCCCGTGTGACCGCTCCCGCCGACGCCGTGGCACGTCCCGTGCTCGCCGTCACGACCGCCCCGAGCGGTTTCGAGGGCGAGGGCTTCCCGGTGCGCCGCGCGTTCGCCGGGATCAACTACCGCTACCTCGACCCGTTCATCATGATGGACCAGATGGGCGAGGTGGAGTACGCGCCGGGCGAGCCCAAGGGAACCCCCTGGCACCCGCACCGCGGCTTCGAGACCGTCACCTACATCCTCGACGGCACCTTCGACCACCAGGACAGCCACGGCGGTGGCGGCACCATCACGAACGGCGACACCCAGTGGATGACCGCCGGCTCGGGCCTGCTGCACATCGAGGCCCCGCCGGAGTCGCTCGTCGTGTCCGGCGGTCTCTTCCACGGTCTGCAGCTGTGGGTGAACCTCCCCGCCAAGGACAAGATGATGGCCCCGCGCTACCAGGACATCCGCGGCGGCAACGTCCAGCTGCTCACCTCCCCCGACGGCGGCGCGCTGCTGCGTGTCATCGCCGGTGAGCTGGACGGCCACCAGGGTCCCGGCAGCACGCACACGCCGATCACCATGATCCACGCGACCCTCGCCCCGGGCGCCGAGATCACCCTGCCCTGGCGCGAGGACTTCAACGGTCTCGCGTACGTCCTCGCGGGCCGCGGCGGCGTCGGTACGGAGCACCGCCCGATCCACCTGGGCCAGACCGCCGTCTTCGGCGCCGGCTCCTCGCTGACCGTCCGCGCGGACGAGAAGCAGGACGCCCGCACCCCGGACCTCGAGGTGGTGCTGCTGGGCGGACAGCCGATCCGTGAGCCGATGGCCCACTACGGCCCGTTCGTCATGAACACCAAGGACGAGCTGATGCAGGCCTTCGAGGACTTCCAGAAGGGCCGCCTGGGCACGATCCCCGCCGTGCACGGCATGACGGGGAGCGGCCCGCAGGTCTGACCGGGACGGTCCCGAGCCCTGCCTGACGACACGTCGGCGAACAGGGCTCACCCACCCGGGCGCGCGCGGCAGGACAGCCGTCGGCGGCCGTGATCCGCTGGACGCGTGCAGTTGCTGCCCGATCCCGTCCGCCGGCTCGCCGCCTGGTGTGCCGTGCTGCTGCTCGTCGCCGGGGTGGGGTGGGTCGGGGTACGGCTGTGCGCGGAGTTGCGCACGGCCGTCACGCCGGTGCTTCTCGCGCTGCTCGGCACCGCGCTGCTCGGGCCGTTGTACCGGCGGCTCGTACGGGCCGGGGTGCAGCGGTCGGTGGCGGCGGGGCTCACCTGTGTCGCCGTCGTGGCCGTCGCCGGCGGTGCCGTGTACATCGTCGTCGCCGCGCTCATCGACAGCGGCGACGAGATCATCGCCTCGCTGCGGGACGCCGCCAAGGCCGTCTCCCGGCACTTCGGGGCCGCCGGTACCGGCCTCGACGACCTCGCCGCGAAGTCGCGCGAGCTGCTGGGCAAGTTCGGCGGGACGGCCGCCTCCAACGTCATCAGCGGGGTCAGTGTCGTCGGCGAGAGCATCGCCATGGCCGTGCTCGCGCTGCTGCTCGTCTTCTTCTTCCTGCGCGACTCCCAGCGGGCCGTGAAAGCCCTGCGCACGGTCGCGCCCGGGGGCACCGCCGACACCCTGGAGGCCATCGCCCGGCGGGCCTTCATGGCGGTCGAGGGGTTCATGCGCGGCACCACCTTCATCGCCCTCATCGACGCCCTCTGCATCACCGTCGGCCTGCTGATCCTCCAGGTGCCCGGCGCGATCGGCCTCGGCGCGCTCGTCTTCGTCGGCGCCTACATCCCCTACCTCGGTGCCTTCCTCTCCGGCGCGGTGTCCGTGCTGGTCGCCCTCGCCGACCGGGGTGCCGTCATCGCGCTGTGGGTGCTCGGGGTGGTGCTCGCGGTGCAGGTGCTGGAGGGGCATGTGCTCCAGCCCGTGATCCAGAGCCGGACCGTGCAGATGCACCCGGCCGTGGTGATGCTGGCCATCACCGCCGGTGCCTCCGTCGCGGGCATCCTCGGCATGCTGCTCGCGGTGCCGCTGACCGCGGCCGCCTTCGGGGTCCTGCAGGAGCTGAGGGGGCGTTACGAGGGACCGCCCGACGCGGCAGCCGGGTCGTCGAGCGCGGTTCCGCCCGATCGCCTCTCCAAACCCTCCGACACGCCTCCCGACACACCCTCCGACCCGTCCGGCTCGTAGAGCTCGAACCAGATGCTCTTGCCCTCGCCCCGCGGGTCCACCCCCCACGCGTCCGCGAGCAGCTCGATCAGCATCAGGCCGCGGCCGGAGGAGGCCAGTTCGCCGGGGCGGCGCTTGTGGGGCAGGTCGTCGCCCGCGTCGGTGACCTCCACCCGCAGCCGTCGCCCGCAGGCGTCCCCCGTCACCTCGGCGAGCAGCAGCGCGTCGGTGTCGGTGTGGACGAGGACGTTGGTGACCATCTCGGAGACCAGCAGTACCGCCGAGTCGATCTGCTCGGCGGAGAGCCAGTCGTGGAGCAGCTCGCGCAGGTGCTGGCGGGCCTCGGCGATCCGTTCCGGCTCGTCCTGCGCCACCGACAGCAGGGTGCGCCGCACCTTCGTCCGTACGGTCGCGGTGTCGTCGCACCCGCAGCCCTGCCCGGGCCGGCACAGCAGCACCAGTGCGATGTCGTCCTCGCGGCGGTCGGCCAGCGGGCCGGTGGTGTGGTGCGAGGACGGCCCGTGCACCGCCTGCACCAGCGCGTCGGCCAGCGTCTCCACATCGCCCTGGTGATCCTCCAGGACCTTGCGCAGCCGCCGCCAGCCGCTCTCCAAGTCGTGCCCGCCGGTCTCGATCAGGCCGTCGGTGCAGAGCATCATCGTCTCCCCGGGTTCGAGGGCGAACCCGGTCGTCGGATAGTCCGCGTCGGGGTCGACGCCCAGCGGCAGCCCGCCCGCCGTCGGTCGCATCATCACCGTGCCGTCGGCCATCCGGATCGCCGGGTCCGGGTGCCCGGCGCGGGCGATCTCCAGCATGCCGGTCGCCGGGTCGGCCTCCACGTAGACACAGGTCGCGAAGCGGAGGTCGGAGAGGTGCTCGTCCCGGGAGTCGTGCGTGATGCCGTGCAGGAAGCGGGAGGCGCGGGAGAGGACGGCGTCCGGGCGGTGGCCCTCGGAGGCGTAGGCACGCAGGGCGATGCGCAGCTGGCCCATCAGCCCGGCCGCGCGGACGTCGTGGCCCTGGACGTCCCCGACGACCAGCGCGAAGCGGCCGGACGGCAGCGGGATCATGTCGTACCAGTCGCCGCCGACCTGCAGCCCGCCGCCGGTCGGGATGTAGCGGGCGGCCACCCGCATGCCGGGGATCTCCGGGCCCAGCGACGGCAGCATGGAGCGCTGCAGGCCCTCGGTCAGCTCCCGCTCGGACTCGGCGGCACCGGCCCGGGACAGCGCCTGGGCGAGCATCCGGGCCACCGTGGCCAGCACCGCGCGCTCGTCCGGGGTGAACGCCACGGGATAGGTGAAGGCCGCCATCCAGGCGCCCATCGTGCGGCCGGCCACCGTCAGCGGCAGGAAGGCCCAGGAGTGGCGGCCGAAGGGCCGGACGAGCGCCCAGGTCCCCGGGTACCGGGCCTCGTACTGCTCCGGTGAGGACAGGTACACCGCGCGTCCGGTGCGCACCACCTCCGCCGCCGGGTAGTCGGCGGCCAGTGGCATGTCGGAGAAGGGCCGGACGTCGCCGGGCTGGTGCCCGTGGTGGCCGATGATCGTCAGCCAGTCGCCCTCCACCCCGAAGAGCACGAGTCCGTCCGGGGAGAACCCCGGCATCGACAGGCCGCCCGCGACCCGCAGCACCTCCGCCGTGGACCGGGCCTCCGCCAGGGCCCGGCCCGCGTCCAGCAGGAACGCCTCACGGGAGCGCCGCCAGTCCCCGGTGACCGCGTTGCGCGCCGCGGCCGTGCCCGGCACGGGCTCGGTGACCTCCTGCAGGGTGCCGATCAGCTCGTAGGACCTCCGGTCCGGGTCGAAGGACGGCTTCGAACGGCTGCGGACGACCCGTACCACCCGTCCCCGCCCGTCCATGATCCGGATCCGCACCTCGGCGAGCGTGCCCTCGTCGACCGCCAGCGGCACGACCCCGGTGATCTCGTTCCAGTCCTGCGGGTGGAGACGGGCGCGGGTCTGGGACTCCGTGAGGGTGGTCCGCTCGGGGGGCAGCCCGAGCAGTCGCGCCGCCTCCGCGTCGACGGTGACCAGTCCGGTGGCCGTGTCCCAGTGCCACAGCCCGGTCGCGAGGGCGGCGAGGACGTCACCGACGGACGGCAGGGGCTCGCCTGTACGCATTGCCCCACTTTAAGAAGATCTGATCGATACCCGCCACCGTGGACGGGCGGGCCGTAATGGTGGGGAGCCGATCTTGGGCTGCCCGGTACCCTTGATGGGTCCGGGCCCCGTGCCCGTTCCCGCCGGTCCGCAGCGCCGGCAGGAGAAACCCCACCACGAAGGACGATGAACGACGATGCATCGGTACAGGTCCCACACCTGCGGCCAGCTCCGCGCCTCTGACGTCGGCACCGACGTCCGGCTGAGTGGCTGGCTGCACAATCGGCGCGACCTGGGCGGCATCCTCTTCATCGATCTGCGCGACCACTACGGCATCACGCAGCTGGTCGCCCGCCCCGGCACCCCCGCCTACGAGGCCCTGGACAAGATCTCCAAGGAGTCCACGGTCCGCGTCGACGGCCAGGTTGTTTCACGTGGAACCGAGAACGTGAACCCCGACCTGCCCACCGGCGAGATCGAGGTCGAGGTCGCCGAGGTCGAACTGCTCGGCGCGGCCGCCCCGCTGCCCTTCACGATCAACACCGACGACGGGGTCAACGAGGAGCGGCGCCTGGAGTACCGCTTCCTGGACCTGCGCCGCGAGCGTATGCACCGCAACATCATGCTGCGTACGGCCGTGATCTCCGCGATCCGGCACAAGATGGCGGCGATGGGCTTCAACGAGATGGCGACGCCGATCCTGTCCGCCACCTCCCCCGAGGGCGCCCGCGACTACGTGGTCCCCTCCCGGGTGCACCCGGGCAAGTTCTACGCGTTGCCGCAGGCCCCGCAGCAGTTCAAGCAGCTGCTGATGATCTCCGGCTTCGACCGCTACTTCCAGATCGCGCCCTGCTTCCGCGACGAGGACGCCCGCGCGGACCGCTCGCCGGGCGAGTTCTACCAGCTCGACGTCGAGATGAGCTTCGTCGAGCAGGAGGACGTCTTCCAGCCGATCGAGAAGCTGATGACCGAACTCTTCGAGGAGTTCGGCGGCGGCCGGCACGTCACCTCCCCCTTCCCGCGCATCCCGTTCCGCGAGGCGATGCTGAAGTACGGCTCCGACAAGCCGGACCTGCGCGCCAAGCTGGAGCTCGTGGACATCACCGATGTCTTCGAGGGTTCGGAGTTCAAGGCGTTCGCGGGCAAGCACGTGCGCGCGCTGCCGGTGCCGGACGTCTCCGCGCAGCCCCGCAAGTTCTTCGACCAGCTCGGTGAGTACGCCGTCGAGCAGGGCGCCAAGGGCCTGGCCTGGGTGCGCGTGGCCGAGGACGGTTCGCTCTCCGGCCCGATCGCGAAGTTCCTCACCGAGGAGAACGTCGCGGAGCTGACCAAGCGCCTCTCCCTTGCCCCCGGCCATGCCGTCTTCTTCGGCGCGGGCGAGTACGACGAGGTCTCGAAGATCATGGGCGCGGTCCGGGTGGAGGCCGCCAAGCGGTCCGGCCACTTCGAGGAGGGCGTCTTCCGCTTCTGCTGGATCGTCGACTTCCCGATGTACGAGAAGGACGAGGAGACCGGCGGGATCGACTTCTCCCACAACCCGTTCTCCATGCCGCAGGGCGGCCTGGAGGCCCTGGAGACCCAGGACCCGCTGGACATCCTCGGCTGGCAGTACGACATCGTCTGCAACGGTGTCGAGCTGTCCTCCGGTGCGATCCGGAACCACGAGCCGGAGATCATGCTCAAGGCCTTCGAGATCGCGGGCTACGACCGTGAGACCGTCGAGGAGAAGTTCGCGGGCATGCTCCGTGCGTTCCGCTTCGGCGCCCCGCCGCACGGTGGCATCGCCCCCGGCGTGGACCGCATCGTGATGCTCCTCGCGGACGAGCCCAACATCCGCGAGACGATCTCCTTCCCGCTCAACGGCAACGCCCAGGACCTGATGATGGGCGCCCCGACCGAGCTGGACGAGTCCCGCCTCAAGGAGCTGCACCTGTCCGTCCGGAAGCCGCAGCCGAAGTAGGCCGCGAGCGACGGAAGGGGCTCGGAGCCGATGCCGGTTCCGAGCCCTTCTTCTTGCCGTTTCGCCCCGAGTCTCAGGACAGGGTCTGGTAACCGCCCCAGCCCGTAGCGATCTTCGTGCGGGCGCCGAAGGAGCCCTTGCCGTCGCCGCTGTTGCGGTACACGTCGCCGCTGGTGTCGCGGGAGACCAGGTCGGCCTTTCCGTCGTCGGTCAGGTCGCCGACGCCTACCACCGCGTTGTATGAGGCGCCCCAGTCGGAGAAGACCTGCACGCGGGCCGCGAAGGTGCCGTTGCCCCTGCCGGCGTACCGGTAGAGGGTGTTGGCCTTGTCCTGGGCGAGGAGGTCGCCGATGCCGTCGCCGTTCAGGTCCCCCGCGCCGATGACCTTCTTGTAGCCCTTCCAGTTGTCGTACAGCTTCACGCGGGCCGCCAGCGTGCCGCTGCTCGTGCCCTTGTGGAGGTAGACGGTGCCGGTGGAGGCGGCGCGGGTGACCAGGTCCGGGCGGCCGTCGCCGGTGAGGTCACCGGGGGAGGCCAGCACGTCGTACTGGGTCCAGCCGCTGCTCGCCAGGGTCGTGTACGACGTCTTCGGGGTGACCGCCTTGCCGCAGCCCGGCTTGTACAGGCGCAGGGCCCCGCTGCTCAGCCGGACGAGGACGTCGTTGCAGCGGTCGCCGCTCAGGTCGCCGAAGGGAATCGCCTTGACGCCGGTGGCCCAGCCGCTGCCGGTGATCTTGTCACCGAACTTCCCGGTGCCGGTGCCGAACTGGTAGGTGAGGCCACCGGAGGAGTTCAGGGTGAGCAGGTCGCCCCGGCCGTCCGGCCCGTCCAGGCTGCCGAAGTCGTGACGCACGGCGGAGCCGCGGCCCAGGAATCCCTTGCCGGAGGTCACGGTGACCGGACCGGTCGTACCGAGGCCGGTCGCCTTGAGGGACCAGGTGTACAGGCCGTTCGGGAACGGGGTGCCGTTCGCCGTCTTGCCGTTCCAGTTCACCGACACCTGCGACGAGGTCGCGCCGCCGGTGAAGGCGCGGGTGGCCTTGCCGGTGGCACCGCTCTGCAGCGAGGTGAAGGTCAGCGACCAGGAGCTGACCGGGCGGGACAGCGACACCTGGGTCCAGTGGGCCGTCGAGCCCGGCTCCACGTAGCTCTCGGTCTGCGTCTCGAACGACGTCACGGCCGACGGGGTGATGCCGGTGGTCGCGATGTGCGTCCGCTCGTACAGGTCGGTCCAGGCGACCAGGCCCGTGTACTCGTCCACGGTCCACTTGAAGCGGCGGTCCACGGCGAGGCCCGTGTCGGGGACGGCGGAGGCGATCACCCGGGTGGCGCCGGTGGCCGCCGCGGTCAGCACCAGGGTGTCGGCGCCGTGGTCGTGGCGGACGGTGAAGCCGTCGCCGAGCAGCACGTCACCGCCGTCCACCGCGCGGGACGTGGCGGCCTTGGTGTCGTACACGCCGGCCGAGCCGTCGCCGCACGCCCAGTACACCCAGCGACCCGCCGCCTGCAGCTCGCCCGGAACACAGCCGAGGCCCGGCACGGTGACCGTGGCCAGGGTCCGGTCCGCGACGAGGCTGTACGAGGTGAGCTTGCCGGCGGTGGCCGTGGCACTCCACAGCGTCGAGCCGTTCAGCGCGGCGGCGCGCACGGACCGCTTCAGCTTCTCGCCCTGCCCGAACTCACCGACGTACTGCATCGGGGAGGAACCACCGGAGTTGTAGACCGCGTAGCCGTCGGAGACGTCGACGATCGTGCCGCCCCCGGTGTGGAACTCGAGGTGGCTGCTGGACCATTCGTCGCCGATGGCGACCAGCCGGTCCGCGTTCTCCAGGCCGCTGCCGTCCTCGCCGCCGTCGTAGTAGGTGCCGAGGTAGACGTCCTCGGGATCGGTGCCGCTGTTGCCCCACAGCACCGAGCAGGTGGCGCCCGGGTACGGGCACACGGGGCTGACCGAGTCGCCGGTCTTCGCCTCGGACGCGGTCAGCTCGGTGCCGCCGTTCGTGGTGAGGGTGCGCACTGAGGTGGTGTCCGAGGCGCTGCCCGGGTTGTCCTCGGCGACGCGCAGGCTGCCCCGGCTGAGCGCGAGACCCGTCTTGGCGTTCTCCAGGGGCGGGACCTGCGCCACCTGCCCCACGCTCAGCGAGCCGTCCGCCCCCTGGCTGACCCGCCGCACCCACCAGTCGGCGGCGTCGGTGCCGCCGGTGACGAGGGCGCCGTGACCGGAGGCACGGACCGTGTACGGGCCGGCCTCGGCCAGCAGGGTGTGCGACGAGCCGTCGGTGAGGGACACGGCGGTCAGCTCGCTGGTGCCGGTGCCGGTGTGCAGGGGCAGCAGCAGCCAGTCGTCGACGAGGACCGGGGCACCGTCCAGGAGGGCGCCGGGTGCCGGCAGGTCGATCACCTGCTCGGTGCCGGCCGGGTCCGTGCGCGGCTTCAGGTGCAGGTCGCCGGAGCCGGAGTCGTACCAGCCGATGCGGTCGTCGCTCTGCACGGTGACCGGGCGGGCGCTCACGGCGCTGAACGCCTCGGTGGCGACGGCCGTGTCGAGGTCGAGGTAGTACAGGTCCGAGTCCGCCTGGAACAGCGCGCCGTGCGCGTCGGCGGCCTTGATCGCGCCGGAGTTGACGCGCAGCCAGGACGGCGTGATGGCACGGGAGCGCCACGCACCCTCCACACGGTCGTGCAGCGCGCGCTCGGTGATCACGGTCCGCCCGGCCAGTCCCCGGTACGCCTGGGCGAGGGTGACGGACGTCGCCGTCCGTGTCGCCGGGTCCCAGAGGGCCACGGACCCGGCCGACGGCAGCGCGACCAGGTCACCGTCGGAGCCGTACCAGGCTTCCGGGCAGGTCGTCGAGCCCAGGTTCTCGCAGGAGCCGGCGGGCGTGTAGGCGCCGTCCGCGGTACCCACGACCACGGTGGTGCCGTCGGAGTAGTCCGTCCACAGCAGTCCGGAGATCCCGCTCTGCCGGTGCAGGAAGCCGCTCGCGCCGGCGACGAGCGGCCGGTCGGTACGCGGACGCGTGGAGCCGGGATCGGTCAGTGTGATCTCGGTGGTGCCGGCCGCCGGGGCGGCCGGATCGGCCGAGGCGCCGCTCTCCGGCAGGACGGCGACGGATACGGCCGCCGCGGCGACCGCGAACGAGGAGACGGCCGCGGCCAGGCCGCGCCGTCTGGGGGCGTGTCTGCCCACGTGAGATTCCCTCCCCGCGAGGGCCTCCGCCCTCGCCAAGTGAGCGGACTTTACCAGCCCTTTTACCGGCCTCGATGAGACGGGTGGGCCTCACTCGTCGGCGCCGGGATCGGGCTCCTCGTCCGGGGAGGCACCGTCCTCCAGCAACCGTTCGGCGATGTCGTCGGACCAGTGCTGGGCCCAGGCGCGCAGCGCGGTGATCTGCGGTTCGTCGAGCCCGTACCGCAGGAACTCCCGGTCGGCGTAGAAGTCCGTGCCGGTCAGCCGGGACTGGAGAGTGGGCAGGTCGAAGGGGTCGTGGGAGTGCCGGCGGCCCAGTTCCTCCAGACCGGGCAGCGACAGCCGGGCGGCCGCGGCCCGCGCGTCGATGAGGTCGACGGCGGCGCCCCGGTCGTACAGCGCGCGGATCTTCGTGCCGACGGCGTCCTCCAGGGAGAGGGCCGGGCCGTACTCGGTGAGCCGCGGCGGCTGCCAGAAGGCCTCTTTGTGCAGCGCGAGGGCGCAGGGTTCACCGCTCGGCGGGTCCATGACGGTCAACTGCGCGGTGCGTACGCTGACGGGCCCGACGCGCACCTGCCGGCCCCGCGCCTCCAGGGCGGAGCCGACGGCACCGGCGATCCGGTCCATGGCCTCCGAACTCTCCGTGGCGAAGTCGAGGTTGGCGTGCGGGCGCTCCAGCAGGCCGTGCGCCTGAAGGGCGTATCCACCGGCGAGGACCAGCCCGTACGGGCTGCCCGCCGTGACGACGTCCGCGAGGAGCCGCCGGTGAGGTTCGGGGAGGTTCACGACACCCGTACTTTGCCAGACCGGGCGGGGCATGCGCGCGCGCCCCGCGCCGGTGTCTCCTCGAACGGCGGTGCTCACCTCGGTCGGAAAGAATTTCCCGCTTCCTGTCACACAGGCGTCCGCGCCGGGTTCAGAGGGGTGTCCGCAGCTCAGCCGAACCGTCCACAGGAGCCCGTCATGCGTATCGCCTTCATCGTCGTCACCCTGCTCGCCGCCCTCATGGCCGGGTTCTCCGGGACCGTGCTGCTGATGCGGGCCGAATGGATCGTCAAGGCGCTCGACGACTACTCGGTGCCGCGGGCGTGGTGGACCCGGCTGGGGCTGGCCAAGGCCGCCGGGGCCCTCGGACTGGTCGTCGGGCTGTTCGTGCCGGTGGTCGGAGTGCTGGCCGGGGCCGGCCTGGTGCTCTACTTCGCCGGGGCCGCCGTCACCGTGGCGCGGGCCCGGTGGTACGCGCACATCCCCTTCCCGCTCGTCTACGCCGCCCCGGTGGTCGCGGCGCTCGTCCTCGGCTCCCTGGCGTGAGCGGAGAGCCGCAGAATTTCTCCCGGCGCGCGGCAACTTCCCGGCGCGCGGCGGCCACTGAGGAGTCGTAAGGCATGTTCAGCAAACCCCTAAGGACTCCTCCGTGGCAGCTCCCTCCCACCGCCGGTCCCTCCGCAAGCGGCGCACCCTCGCCGTGTCCGCCGCCGTCGTGGCCGCAGGTGTCGGCGCCGGGGTGTTCGTGATGAACGCGAACGCCGACGCCGTCGACCTGTACCACCAGACGCTCGCCGCCAAGGACGGCTGGGCCGCCTCCGGCACGGGGACCACCGGCGGCGCGAAGGCCGACTCCGCGCACACCTTCACCGTCTCCACCCGGGCCCAGCTCGTGAAGGCACTGGGCTCGGCCTCCGACACCGCACCCCGGATCGTCAGGATCAAGGGCACGATCGACGCCGACACCGACGACAGCGGGAAGAAGCTGACCTGCGCGGACTACGCGGCCGGGACCGGGTACTCGCTCTCCGCGTATCTGAAGGCGTACGACCCCGCCACCTACGGCCGCTCCAAGCTGCCCTCCGGCACCCAGGAGAAGGCCCGCGCCGCCGCGCAGGCCAAGCAGGCGAAGAACATCGTCTTCAAGGTGCCGGCCAACACCACCGTCGTGGGCGTGCCGGGCAGCAACGCCGGGATCTCCGGCGGCATGTTCCAGATCCAGAACGTGGACAACGTCATCGTCCGCAACCTGACCTTCGCCGCGACCGAGGACTGCTTCCCGCAGTGGGACCCGACCGACGGCGACGACGGCAACTGGAACTCGAACTACGACTCGGTCACCCTGCGCGGAGCGACCCACGTCTGGGCGGACCACAACACGTTCACCGACGCGCCCCACCTGGACAGCGCCAACCCCGAGTACTACGGACGCGAGTACCAGATCCACGACGGTGCCCTCGACATCACCAAGAGCTCGGACCTGGTGACCGTCTCGCGCAACCAGTTCACCAACCACGACAAGACGATGCTGATCGGCAGCAGCGACAGCGAGCCCGCCGGCAAGCTGCGCGTCTCCCTCCACCACAACATCTGGAAGGGCATCGTCCAGCGCGCCCCGCTGGCCCGCGTCGGCCAGGTCCACATCTACAACAACTACTACGACGTCACGACGCTGAACGGGTACGCGACGCAGTACAGCATCAACTCCCGCGCCAAGGCCCAGGTCGTCGCCGAGGACAACTACTGGAAGGTGCCGTCCGGCGGGAAGACCGCCAAGCTGCTCAGCGGCGACGGCACCGGCTCGGTCGCGGGCGGCGGCAACCTCGTCAACGGCACGGTCACGGATCTGGTCGCCGCGTACAACGCCGCCTCCTCGAAGAAGATCAGGACGACGGTGAACTGGACGCCGACGCTCACCGCGGGCCTGCAGACGTCGGCGAAGAACCTGCCGGCGGAACTGGCGAACACGACCGGCGCGGGCGTGCTGACGGCGTCCTGACCCTGCGCGGCCGACGGCCCGGTGCCATCCTCTTTCGGGCCGTCGGCGGTTTCTCTCCTGAGCGGGCGGCTAGGCAAGGCCCGGTCCGGGACTATTCGTCGGCGAAGACCTCGTCGGCCGAGCGGGCGGTGAGGGCGCGGTCCAGCCATTGGCGCAGGACATCGAGGTCGTCGCAGGAGGTGATGTGTGCGCGTGCCTCATCGGGGACGTCGACACCGCGTCGTTCCAGGATGAACAGGATGTCCTCGGCACGGCCCTCGGCACGGCCCTCGGCTCGGCCCTCGGCGCGGCCCTTGTTCCTGCCTTCGGCTCGGAGTTCCTCGGAGAGGGGCGACTTGTAGAAAGAGAGGTCCACGGCCACCAGTTTCCTCCAGAGTTCTGCGGCTGGGTGCTTGCCCATGCCCTGTGCGATGAGTTCGAGAGAACTGGCGACGCCTGACCCGCCTACGCGGCCGGCGGCCCGGGATCACTCGTCGGCGAAGACCTCGTCGGCCGAGCGGGCGGTGAGGGCGCGGTCCAGCCATTGGCGCAGGACGTCGAGGTCGTCGCAGGAGGTGATGTGTGCGCGTGCCTCATCGGGGACGTCGACGCCGCGTCGTTCCAGGATGAACAGGATGTCCTCGGCTCGGCCCTCGGCTCGGCCCTCGGCTCGGCCCTTGTTCCTGCCTTCGGCTCGGAGTTCCTCGGAGAGGGGCGACTTGTAGAAAGAGAGGTCCACGGCCACCAGTTTCCTCCAGAGTTCTGCGGCTGGGTGCTTGCCCATGCCCTGTGCGATGAGTTCGATGACGGGGTCCGCGAGGGCCTGCGGGGTGTCCCGCAGCACGGTCGTCACTGCTTTGAGTATGGCCCCGACGTCCGGATTCGCGACATGTGTGATGGCGGACAGCGTGGCCAGCGCGAGGTCCTTGCGGACCTCGGCGGGATCGGTGATCACCGGCATGTTGTGCGGGCCCGCGACCATCGGGCGCAGGGTGAGCAGCGGCCACTGGCGGGGTCCGAAGCGGACCGGCCGCGCCGCCCATTCGGCGGTCGCGCGGTCCTGGCAGACGACCAGCAGCATCGGTTGCAGGCGGTATTTCGTAAGCAGGTACGAGGCGTAGTACGCCCAGCTCGCGGGCTTGTCCGGATCCTTCTTGCCCTGAGCCTCGACGGCGAGTAGAAGCGGTTCGTCGTGCTCTGTCTCCAGCCGCAGCAGGGTGTCGATGCGACGTTCGAGTGGGCGGGTCTCGGTGAGGTCGGTGGGCAGAACGGTCACCGAGGTGGGCGGGCCGAAGTCGACACCGAGTACCTCGGAGACACCGGAGAAGAGGCCCGGGTAGTCCTGGAAGATGCGGTGCATCGCCTCGTGGGGTGAGCTGACCATTCGGTTCCTTGTTCCTATCGGTGCGTGCGGGTCCGGCAGCCGCCGCATGTGCCCGGTTCCGCCGACCTGAAAGCGCGGTCGGGCGAGGTGCTCGGAGTCGGTGGGGGAGAGGATCAGGCGGGGGTCCGTGCGGCGGAGACCGGTGAGGACGTCGGTGGCCGCCTGCAGGAGGGTGGGAGAGGTGTACCCGGGCTTCGGCACGGAGCCGATCACCGTGAAGCGGGTGGTGTGGCGGGCGTTGTCGTGGATGACGCCGCCGGCGTGGGCGTGCCGGTACGGGTGGTTTTTCCCGCCGATACGGGACTGGGCGGGCGGGCGCACGCTAGTGTTCTGGGTGTCCATCGGGAAGGCCTTCACTTCCTCGGTGGTCAGGCCCTCGCCGTGGGATGCCAGTCCCGGCGAGGGCCGTCGCATGTCTGGGGTTGGGCTGTGCTGCGCTGAGCGTAGAACAGGCAACCGGTCACAAATCCAGCCCAGTTGATGATGTTCACCCGCGGGAGTGAGTGTGCGTCATGGGCGGGAGGGGTGGGGCTTGGTGGGGGGGTTCCGGGACGGCGACCAGGCGCGGGTGGACTTTTCCTTGTTCGCATCCCTGAGCGTGGCGGTGCGTGCCTACCGTGGGCAGTGACAGCGGTGGTACGCAGGGTGACTGTCCGGCGGTACGACGGAGGATGCGGCATGTCGGTGGACGGCGAGGTACGGCGGCTCAAGAACGAGGCTGACGAGCCGGGGTGGGAGGTGGACCCGGACGACGAGTGGGGGCTGGCCGTCATCACCACCGTGGGGCGGCAGTTGAAGCTGCGGCGCGAGGCCGTGGGGCTGCGGGCCGCCGAGTTCGGGGCGGCGGTCGGGTACGGGGAGGACCTGGTCTACAAGGTCGAGGGCGGAAAGCGGATTCCCCGGCAGGAGTATCTGGACAAGGCCGACGAGGTGTTGGGTGCGGGCGGACTCATCGCGGCGGCCTGGGAGGACGTGAAGAGGGTCCGGTATCCCAAGAAGGTTCGGGAACTGGCCAAGTTGGAGGCGCAGGCGGTAGAGATCGGCATCTACGAGAGCGCTGGCATCAACGGGCTCTTGCAGGTCCCTGACCACGCACGCGCGCTGTTCGAAGCGATGCAACCTCCTTACTCCCCGGACGAGGTGGAGCGGATGGTGGCCGCGCGCGCGGCTCGTGCTTCGATCTACGAACGTTCGCCCGCGCCCGCGCTCAGCTTCGTCCTGGAAGAGGCGGCCCTGCGCCGTCCGATCGGGGGCACAATGGTCTTGCGCCAGCAGCTCGAACGTCTGTTGGAGGTAGGTCGGCTGCACAACGTCGTTCTCCAGGTGATGCCGTTGAGCTGCGAGACGCACTCCGGTATGGACGGCAAGATCGAACTGCTGAAGTTCGCAGACGGTTCAGCGGTGGGCCGCTCCGACGGTGCCTTCAACGGCCGGCCGACTTCGGACCCCAAACATCTGCGCATCCTTGAATTGCGGTATGGCACGATCCGGGCTCAGGCCCTCTCGCCATGGGAGTCGCTGGCCTTCATCGAACAAATGCTGGGAGAGACATGATCCGCAAGACCAACGCCGGGGACGCCTCTGAGCTGGCGTGGTTCAAGAGCAGCTACAGCAGCGGCAACGACGGCAACTCCTGCGTCGAGCTTGCCGTCACCCCCGGTACGGTGCACGTTCGCGACTCCAAGAACGTCGACGGTCCCCGTCTGGCGCTCACGCCCGGCGCATGGGCGGACTTCGTGGCTTACACCTCGGAACGCTGACGCAGAAACGGCACGCGCCCCGCACCCGGTTGTGACCAGGAGCGGGGCGCGGGCGCGAGGTGGTCAGCCCTCCTCGCCGCCGAAGCGCTCCTTGTACGCCGCCAAGTCCTCCTCGGTGAGCTTGGCGAACAGCACCGGCGGGACCGTGAACGGGGTGCCGACCGGGACGGAGGCCAGGGCCTTCGCCTCATCCGGGCTCACCCAGACCGCGGTGTCGTCCGCGAGGGAGAACGCCTCGCGCATCGTCTTCGCCGTCGCCGGGATGAACGGCTCGGAGACGACCGCGTACAGGTGGATCAGGTTCATCGCCGTACGCAGGGTGAGGGCCGCGCCCTCCCTGTTCGTCTTGATCTCCAGCCAGGGGGCCTTCTCCTCCAGATAGGAGTTGCCGGCCGACCACAGGGCGCGCAGGGCGGCGGCGGCCTTGCGGAACTGGAGGGCTTCCATCTGCGACTCGTACTCCGCGAGGAGTTCGGCGATCTGCTCGCCGAGCCGCGCCTCCGCCTCACCGGGCTCGCCGCCCGCGGGGACCTCCTCGCCGAAGCGCTTCTTTGAGAAGGACAGCACGCGGTTGACGAAGTTGCCGAGGGTGTCGGCCAGGTCCTTGTTCACCGTGGCGGTGAAGTGCTCCCAGGTGAAGGACGAGTCGTCCGACTCGGGGGCGTTGGCGATCAGGAAGTAGCGCCAGTAGTCGGCGGGCAGGATGTCCAGGGCCTGGTCGGTGAAGACGCCGCGCTTCTGCGAGGTGGAGAACTTGCCGCCGTAGTACGTCAGCCAGTTGAACGCCTTGACGTAGTCGACCTTCTTCCACGGCTCGCGCACGCCCAGCTCGGTGGCCGGGAACATCACGGTGTGGAAGGGGACGTTGTCCTTGGCCATGAACTCGGTGTAGCGGACGGTGTCGTCCGCCTCGTACCACCACGCCTTCCAGTCCCGGTTCTCCGGGTCCTGGTCCGCCCACTCCTTCGTCGCGCCGATGTACTCGATCGGGGCGTCGAACCAGACGTAGAAGACCTTGCCCTCGGCCGCCAGCTCCGGCCAGGTGTCCGCCGGGACCGGGACGCCCCAGTCCAGGTCACGAGTGATCGCGCGGTCGTGCAGGCCCTCGTTCAGCCACTTGCGGGCGATGGAGGAGGCGAGCTGCGGCCAGTCCTGCTCGTGCCGGGCGACCCACGCCTCGACCTCGTGCTGGAGCTTGGACTGGAGCAGGAAGAGGTGCTTGGTCTCGCGGACCTCCAGGTCCGTGGAGCCCGAGATCGCCGAGCGCGGGTTGATCAGGTCGGTCGGGTCCAGGACGCGGGTGCAGTTCTCGCACTGGTCACCGCGGGCCTTGTCGTAGCCGCAGTGGGGGCAGGTGCCCTCGACGTAGCGGTCCGGGAGGAAGCGGCCGTCGGCCGGGGAGTACACCTGACGGATCGCCCGCTCCTCGATGAAGCCGTTCTCGTTGAGCTTGCGGGCGAAGTGCTGGGTGATCTCCCGGTTCTCCGGGGAGGAGCTGCGGCCGAAGTAGTCGAAGGCCAGCGCGAAGCCGTCGTAGACCGCCTTCTGGGCGTCGTGGGCCTGGGCGCAGAACTCGTCCACCGCGAGGCCCTGCTCCTTGGCGGCCAGCTCGGCGGGGGTGCCGTGCTCGTCCGTGGCGCAGATGTACAGCACGTCGTGGCCGCGCTGGCGCAGGTAGCGGGAGTAGACGTCCGCCGGGAGCATGGACCCCACCATGTTGCCCAGGTGCTTGATCCCGTTGATGTACGGAAGGGCGCTGGTGATGAGGTGTCGAGCCATCGCGGGCTGCTCCCAGGTCGGGTTGTTTTACGAACCTTGAAATGGTAGCCGAGACGGGTGGGCCGCCCGCTTCCCGTTTTGCAGCGTGGGAAGGGGCGGCCGCGGTGATTGCGGTCGGTTGTCGTCGCTAACGGTCCGTTGCGGTCCGTTGCGGTCGTCATGGGCGCCAGGTGGCGAGTGCGCCCTCGTACAGTTCCGTGTCCGTCAGCTCGCGGGGGGTGGGGCCCGCGTGGAAGAAGGACGTGTTGCCGGTCTTCAGCTTGCGGAGGTAGTCGAAGGCCTTGTTGTCGTGCTCCCCGAAGGCGACGAAGGAGAAGAAAAGGGCGGGGTACTGCTCGGCGGCCTCGGCGAGGGACTGGGTGGCGGGGGTCTTCGCGTCCGGGGCGCCGTCGGTCTGGAAGATCACGAGGGCGGGGGGTGCGGTGGCCGGGTCCGGGTGGTTCTTCTCGTAGTGCTTGACGACGGCCTCTACGGCGGCGTGATAGCTGGTACGGCCCATGCGGCCGAGGTCGGCGTGGACGTCGTCGATCTTCGTCTCGTGGTCCGGGGCGAGGGTGAGGTCCGTGGTGCCGTCCACCTCCGTGGAGAAGAAGACGACGTGGACCGTGGCCTCCGGGTCCAGGTGGGCGGCGAGGGCGAGGGTCTGGTCGGCGAGGGCCTGGACGGAGCCGTCCTTGTAGTACGGGCGCATGCTCGCGGAGCGGTCGAGCACGAGGTAGAGCTTCGCCCGGGTGCCGGTGAGGTCGGTCTTCTTGAGCGTGGCCGCGGCGGCCTTGTAGGCGGTGGCCAGGGAGGGGGTGCGGGACTTGACCTTGGTCAGGGGGGTGGCGGGTTTGGGCTTGGCCACCGCCTCGGCTTCGCCTTCGGCGTCTGTGTTCCCCTCCGCACCAGCCGTGCCGGTTTCGTCGTCGGCTGCGGGTGACCCCTGCGGGGTGTCCTCGCCATCGGCGGCTTGCGGGGCGGTCGTCTCGGCGGCCGGTACGGCGTCGTCGTCGGCCGTTGCCGGTACTGCCTCGGGCTCCGCCTCCGGGTCCGGCGCCGGCTCGGGCTTCGGCTCGGGCTTCTCCTGGGCCTTCGGTTCGGCCTTGTTCGGGGCCTTCGGCTCGGGCTTCTCCTGGGCCTTCGGTTCGGCCTTGTTCGGGGCCTTCGGCTCGGGCTTCGGCTCGGGCTTCTCCTGGGCCTTCGGTTCGGCCTTGTTCGGGGCCTTCGGCTCGGGCTTCGGCTCGGGCTTCTCCTGGGCCTTCGGCTCGGT
>NZ_JBEXRL010000003.1:373425-534884 GCF_040613075.1 Streptomyces sp. NPDC006314
GGCCTTGTTCGGGGCCTTCGGCTCGGGCTTCGGCTCGGGCTTCTCCTGGGCCTTCGGCTCGGTCTCGTTCGCGGCCTTCCCCTCGGCCTTCTCCTCCGCCTTCTCCTCGGCCGGGGCGCTCTCCTCAGCCTTTTCCTCGGCCTTGTTCTTGGCCGTCTCCTCGGCCTCGGCCTCGGCCTCGGCCTCGGACGCGGACCCGGCTTCGGCGTCAGGCTGAGGCTCCGCCTCGGGCGTCCCCCTGGTCTCCCCCTCCGTCGGGTTCGACGGGTGGGGGACCTTCACGTGGTCGAAGGCCGCTGCCACGAGGTCGTGCTCGTCTGAGCTCGCCTGACGGGGCTCGGGGATTTCGGTGGTGCGGGGCTCGGTTGTCTCCGGAGCCGTGGTGCGGGGCTCGGGGGACCCGCTGTGCTCCGCGGTCCGGGTTTCCGCGGTCGGGGTTTCCGCGGTCGGGGTTTCCGGGGTCCGGGTTTCCGCGATCGGGGTTTCCGGGGACCGGGGCTCCGCAGTCCCGGTTTCCGCGGAGGGGGTTTCCGGGGTCGAGGGCTGCGTGGGAAGTCGGTCCGCACCCTCCGCCTCGGTGGCTCGTGCCTTGCGTGAGCGGCCGAATGCGTTCCGCAGGAGAGTGAGAATGCCCATGTGCGCAACCCTTCGTGAGTTGATGCCCGTCAATCCCTGGCCAGGACGGACACGTAAGGTTAGCGAAGCGCTCAGTGGGGGGAAGCGATCGACCGGGCCGCCGCCACTTCCTGGCGAAGGGGCTCCAGGACGCTCCCGGCCGGACCGGTGAGATCCGTGCGCACGGCGATCAGCGTTTTCGCGTTCCGTACGCCCTCCGACAGCTCCCGGAGTTGCAGGGCGACCTGGGCGATCTCGGCCGTGGACGGGGGCGCGGCCCCGTGCCGGACGCGGACGCGGGCCGCCGTCGTGGCGTCCACGATGCGTTCCACGGCGACGACCAGCGGCCACCAGGCGGCGGCGCGCCGGCCGGTCGGCGGGGGTTCGGTCAGGGCCCGCTGGAACTCGGTGCGGATGACGGAGAGGTCCCGGTACAGGCGGCGGCGCATGCGGGCCCGGGCGGCCGGGTCGGTGTCCGTGCCGAACGCCGCCTCCAC
This sequence comes from Streptomyces sp. NPDC006314, assembly GCF_040613075.1. NCBI lineage: Bacteria > Bacillati > Actinomycetota > Actinomycetes > Kitasatosporales > Streptomycetaceae > Streptomyces > Streptomyces sp. NPDC006314. The sequence continues at coordinate 374,538 of NZ_JBEXRL010000003.1, forward strand.
GTAGTCCGCCGTGTCGGCGACCGCGTCGGCGAGGCGGTCGCCGACGCGGGTGTGCCAGCTCTCCGGCCACAGGAGGTAACCGGCGATCAGGGCGATCGCGCAGCCGAGGAGTGAGTCGGTCAGCCTGGGGAGCAGCAGGGCCGTTCCCTGGTGGTTGAGGATGTCGGAGAGAAGGAGGATCACCGGCGTGATGGCTGCCGTCTGGTAGCCGTAGCCCCGCGGGGTCAGCGCCGGGATCAGGGGGGCCAGCACGAACATGGCCAGGACGTCCCACCGGCCCAGGGGCACGTTCGCCAGGACCACCGCGGCGATCACCAGGCCGGCCACCGTGCCGAGGGCACGCAGCAGGGCGCGGGAGAAGACCGAGCCGAAGTCGGGTTTCAGGACGAAGGTGATGGTCAGGGCGACCCAGTAGGAGCGGGGGACCGGGATCAGGGAGACGAGGGCCTGGGCGATGCCGATGCAGACCGCGAGGCGCAGACCGTAGCGCCAGGAGTTGGCGGAGAGGATCACGTTGCGGGCTGCCCGGGCCGAGCGGATGCCGAGGGCGGCGGGGCGGCCGAGGCGGTCGTCGATGCCTCGCGGGTCCACGTCGGGGGTCGTGACGACCTCGGCCGTGTGGCGCAGGGCGTGGTCCACCGCGCGGGCCGTCTCCGTGGTGGGAAGCGGGAGGTCCAGGGCTATCGGGCCGGTGTAACCGGTCTCGACGGCCCGGGCCAGGTGGTGGACGGACTCCGGGATCTGCGGCGGGAGGGGCCGGCCCGCCAGGTGGGCCGTGGGGGCCGCCTCGACCACCGGGGTGATCGCGTTCAACTGGGCCAGCAGGCGGGTGAGGTCGGGGCTGCGGCCGTGGTGGCGGGTGCGCCGGGCCAGGATCAGGTCGTAGGACTGGTTCAGGGACTGGGTGACGGCGCGGCGGGCCTCGTCGTACTCCTCGGTGCGGTCCGTGCCGGAGACGGACAGGAGGGCCGCGGCCGTGCGGTAGGTGGCGGCGACCGCCGCGCGTTCGGGGACGCCCGAGCGCAACGGCCAGGCCAGCAGGGCGAGCAGCAGGACGAGGAGGCCGCCGCCGGTCATCAGGGCCGGGGCCAGCCACCAGGGGGAGGGGAGCGGGAGGCCCGCGCCCACCACGCAGTTCAGGAGCAGGAGCAGGCCCGAGACCGAGGCCACGGCGCCGATCGTCGAGATCATGCCGGACAGCAGCGCGACCCCGGTGACCGCGGCGACCGCGTACCAGCCGTGCCCGTACACCAGCGCGCCCAGCGTCACCCCGACCGCGCCGAAGAGCTGCGGGACGGCGATGTTGAGGATGCGCATGCGGTAGGCGTCGGCGGTGTCACCGATGACGCCGGACAGGGCGCCCATGGAGGCGAGCGCGCCGTAGGCCGGGCGGCCGGCCGCGAGGCCGATCACCAGGGGGAGGGTCATGGCGGTGGCGGCGCGGGCGACGGCGGCCCAGTTGACGGGTGCCTGCTGGGCTTGGAGGTTCCGGATCAGCCAGTCGGGAGGAGTGAGGCCGATGGGGAACTCTCGGGGCATGCGGCCATTATGGCGGCTTCGGTCCGGGCCGGACCGGTGGCGTGGGGTGGCCGGGCCGGATCATTCGCGCTGGTGGAGCGTGAGATCGACGACGAGGGCGCGGTGGTCGCTGCCGGTCAGGCGCAGGAAGTGGGCGCCGGTCGCGGCGAAGTCCGGGGAGATCAGGACATGGTCGATCTGGGCGCCGATGACGGAGGCGGTGCGCGAGGGCCAGCTGGGGGCGCGGTCGTGGCCGGCGAGGCGGGCCGCGTCGGTCAGGCCGGTGTCCAGGATGCGGCGGAACGCCGCGTGATCCTGGGAGGCGTTGAAGTCGCCCGCGAGGATGGTGGGGGTGTCCTTGCCGGCCGCCGCGAAGGCGCGGAGCCTGCCGAGTTCGCGGCGCCACAGGCCGAGCTGGCGGGGCAGCGGGGGCATGGGGTGGGCGAGCTGGAGGCGTACGGCGTGGCCGCGCACGTCGGCGACGGCGCCGGGCATGCCCATGGTGCCGTCGACGCCCTCGGTAGGTTGGAGCGGGTAGCGGCTGAGGATCACGGAGCCGTGGGAGCCGGCCGCACGCACCGCCTGCCGGTACGGGTAGGTGTCCGCGAAGTCGCCTTCCAGGGTGGCCTGGCAGGTGTGTTCGCACTCCGCCACGAACACCACGTCCGGATGCCGGTCGCGGATGACCGGCACCAGGGCGGGGGTGCCGCGGCCGAACTCGACGTTCGAGGTGAGCACCCGGACGGCGGCGAGGGGCGGGCCACCGGGCTCGGTGGTGGTGCCGTACGGCTCCAGGTACCAGGCGAAAAGGCCGAGGACGGCGACGCCCCACACCAGTCCCGTCCACCACCGGGCGAGCAGCGCGCAGAGCAGGGCGAAGCCGGTCGGCAGGAGCAGCCAGGGCAGGAAGGCGAGGAGCTGGGGTACGGGGGTGACGCCGTCGGTGTCGGCCACCCGGCAGCCGACGATCACGCTCACGCCGGCCAGCGGCAGTCCGGCACACCAGGCGCCGAGCCTGCGTCCGCGGCGGTGGGTCACGGGAGCGAGCCTACGATCACCCGTCCAGCCGCGCCAGGAAATCGGCCAGCACCCGGTTGAACTCCGCCGGCCGCTCCAGGTTGGGCAGATGGGCGGCGCCCTCGATGACGTGCAGTCGGGAGTCGGGCAGGGCCGCGTGCATCGCCTCCGCGTCGGAGACGGGCGTGTAGGTGTCGTCGGCACCGACCACGACCAGGGCGGGCACCCGCACCGTGGTCAACAGGTGCCGGTAGTCGGGGCGTTCGGCCCGGCCGCGCAGGGCGGCCGCGGCGCCCTCGGGGGAGGTGGCCGTCATCATGCGGTGGACGTGGTCCTTGACGTCGGGGTGCGCGTAGGGGGCGACCATCTTCTCCAGTACCTCGTCGGCGTAGCCGCGCATGCCGTCGGCGAGCAGCCGGTCGGCCATCGCGTTGCGGCCCCGTTTGCCCTCGGGGGTCTCCACGGCCGGGAAGGTGTCGGCCAGGACCAGGCCGCGGACCCGGTCGCCGAAGCGCTCGTAGCACTCCATGGCGATCTGGCCACCCATGGACAGGCCGGCGAGGACGAAGGTGTCCACCTCCAGGAATCGAAGGAGGTCGGCGATGTCCTGGGCGTGGCGGGAGAGCGGGACCGTGCCGGGGGTCACCGGGGAGGCGCCGTAGCCGCGCAGGTCGGGGACGATCACCCGGCGGCCGGCGGAGAACTCCGTCAGTTGCGGGTACCACATCGTGCGGTCGAAGGGGTGGCCGTGGACGAGGACGAGGGGAACCCGGGTCGAGGTGCCGGGGTCTTTGTCCTCGTATGCGAGGAAGGGAGGCATGGAAGTGACCCTAGGTGCCCCAACTCGTCGGTGCAATAAGATCTTTGCTCTCGGTGCAATCGGGGGTATCGGTACGGACAGGGGGACATGTGGACGACTACCGGCGCATCGCCGACCGGATCGCCGACGACATCAGCGGCGGACGGCTACGGCCGGGCCAACGGCTGCCGCCGCAGCGGGCGTTCGCCCGGAGGCACGGAATCGCGCCCTCGACGGCCGGGCGGGTCTACGCCGAACTCGTCCGCCGGGGCCTGGTGGTGGGTGAGGTCGGGCGAGGCACGTTCGTGCGGGCCACCGAACCGGACGGGCAGCCGGGGCACGCGCTGGCCGAGGCGGCCGGTGCCGCGCTCGTGAACCTGGAACTCAACTACCCCAGTGCCGAGGGCCAGTCGGAGTTGCTGGCCCCGGCCCTCGCGCCGCTGCTGCGGGCGGACGCGCTGGGGCTGGCGCTGCGGCCGGCCGCGGCCGCGGGCACCCCGGCCGCCCGGGAGGCGGTGGCCTCCCTGCTGGCCCAGGACGGTCTGCGGTCGGGTGCTGCGCGGGTGCTGTTCACCGGCAACGCCCGGCAGGCGATCGCCGCGACCCTGGCTTCCCTGGTGCGGCCCGGCGGCCGGGTGGGCGTGGAGCCGTTGACGTATCCGCTGGTCAAGGAGATCGCGGGCCGCCTGGGCATCGTCCTCGTCCCGCTCGCGACGGACGAGGAGGGGCTGCTCCCCGAATCCGTCGCCGCCGCCCACCGCAGCGCACCCCTGTCCGCCCTCTACCTCCAGCCGACCCTGCACAATCCCACCTCGCGGACGACCAGCGCCGGGCGCCTCGAGTACCTGGCCGAGGCCGTCCACAGGCTGGGGATACCGGTGGTCGAGGACCGGATCTGGTCCTTTCTGCACCCGGGCGGCACAGCCCCGCTCGCCGCGCTCGCGCCGGGGCTCGTCCACCTCGTCGACGGGCTGTCCAAGCGGGTCGCACCGGGGCTGACGGTGGGCTTCGTCGTCGTACCGCAGGGGCGTACCGAGGCGGTGGCGCGGGCCATCCGGTCCGGCGGGTGGAGCGCGGGCGGGTTCGCGCTGGAGGCGGCCGTGCGGTGGATCGGGGACGGGACCGTGGACCGGCTGGTGGCGGCGAAGCGGCGGGACGCGCGGCACCGGCAGCGGCTGGTCGCCGAGCAGCTGGCCGGGTTCGCCGTACGGTCCCACCCGGCGGCCAGCTTCGCCTGGTGGGAGCTGCCCGCACCATGGCGGGCGGACACCTTCACGGCCGCCGCGCGGGCGCACGGGATCGCGGTCACCCCGGGTACGGCCTTCTCGGTGGGCTCCAGCCGGACACCGGACGCGGTCAGGCTCGGGCTCGCGTCGGCGCCTGAGCCGGAGCTGACGCGGGCGCTGGCGACCCTCGCCGGCGTCGCGCGGGGCGGGGCAGCCGCAGGTACCGGGTGAGCCAGACGGTGAGAGCCACCGTGAGGCCGAGGCCGAGCAGCAGCCAGGCGACCGTGCGCAGGTTGCCGGTGAGGGCGTCGTAGACGGCGCCCACGGCGGGGTGGGGGACGTCGGCGGGCAGGTCGGCGAGGGTCAGACTGCGGCCGACGGCGAGCGCGAGGACCAGCAGGGCGCCACCGAGGGCCGTGCCCAGCGCGGTCGCGGCGACGGCCCGGCGGCGGCGGACGGCCAGGCCGATCCCGGTGACGGCGAAGGCGACGGCCGCCACCGGAAGCCAGAAGCCGGCTACTTCGAGCACGTGATACCCCTTTCGGAGCGCGACCAGCTCGCCCGCCGGCAGCACGGCGACCGCGGTGTGCTCCACCGGGATGCGCTGGGCGAGCGGCATGTGGTCGAGGGTGAGCTGGCGCTTGACCTGGGCGGTGACGGGGGCGAAGTCCACGGTGACGTCGCGCTCGTCCTCCTCGCGCAGGGCGCGCAGGACCGCGTCGTGCGTGACCCGGTTGCCGGTGTCCCAGGCGAGTCGGTAGGCCTCGGTATGGGTGAAGGAGCGCACCGCGTCGTGCACGAACGGGCGGACGGAACCGCGCATCGGGCGGACGTCCAGGTGCTGGTCCACCGCGCGCAGGATCCCTTCACCGACCGTCTCCGCGACGGCCTCCCGCACGTCCGGGTCGGCGGCGAGCGGGGCCATCGTGGTGACGTACCGGCCCGTGTCGGCGAGCCCGTACGCCGCCCAGGCCGCCAGTGCGCCGAACGGCACGAGGAGGCAGGACAGGGCGATCAGTACGGCCGACAGGGCGCTCCTGAGGCGTGGGGACACGCTTCCAGGCAAAGGCTCCGGGGTCCGGGGCGCGAGTGGGAGGACTGCATTCGGGGGAATCCGGGCCCGGTGCCACCGGGCCCGGTCCCCTCCGGGAACCGGCCTCTTTCCCCGCTGGAGGGCTCACCCGAACGGGTTCTTTCTCATGCTGGGGAGGCTGGTGAGGAGGGAGACGCAGACGGCATGGGCCCCGGCCACTCCGGCCCGGGGTCCATGCGCACACGGTCACGCTCAGCGGATCCGGCGTCCGGACGCGTCCTCGCGCGTGTAATAGCGGTAGAAGAACACGAGGAAGGTGGCCGCCGCGATGGGCAGCGACATCAGTGCGGCTCCGAGTGCCGTCGTGGTGCTCTGGCTGTACAGGAAGCCGAACGCGCAGCCGACGAACGCCGACCACAGCAGCGCGTGCAGTTCCCGCCGCATCCGCGGGGCCAGCTTCAGCAGCGCCATGAACACCACCGCGAACACCAGCGCGGTGACGAACCCGAACAGCAGGTTCCAGCCGGTGATCGGCCCGCCGAAGCGGCGGTTGGCAGCGGCCCAGAAGCCGTAGATCAGGCCGAGCACGACCGGGAAGACGATCCGGGCGATCGCGTGGGTCCGCGCGTCGAAGACGTCGGGCGGACGGCTGCGCACATCGGCCGCCCGGCCCTCGGCCCCGGGCGTACGGCCGGGGCGGGACATACCGCCGGACGCGGGTGCCGCGTGAGACATGAGAGCGCTCCTCTCTCCTTGCCCCCGCTCTCCAGGGCACACCTGGGGGCACGGCCTGGCAAGTCGGCCGGGAGGGTGACGGGTCCGGATGCGTGCCGTGGTCTCCCGTGTTCCTCGGGCCCGGCGCCTTCTACCCGCTGGTCTGCGAGGTCGACCGCGCGGTCAGCGCCGGGCCGCGCCGGACCCCGGCCCCTGGTCCGCCGGGTCCGTGACGGCTGCCGCGGCACAGCGCGGCCGGCCGGCGGACGACACCACGGTGTTCGCCGTGCGACGGGTCCGCGAGGGGGCGGGCGAAACCCTCGAACGGGGGCGTTCGCAGACCTGAGGCGCGGATGCGCGGCAGCAGCGGCTACGGTGCTGGCTGGAGAGCGGATCCACCGGGTCCGCGGATCCACAGGGCCCACAGGGGGAGGACCGATGCCCGGAACCGTGCTGCTGATCGCGGCCTCGCCGCTGGGCCGGGGGCGCCTGGTGGACGCGGCCGGTGTGCTGCCGGTGCTGGCCGCCGTCGCCCCGGCCGTGCTGTCCGGCACCGACACGGCCAACGTGGTGGAACTCCCCGACCCGTTGGAGCCGCAGGCCGTCCTCACCCGGCTGCGCGCCGCCGCGGCCGCCCCGGGCCCGCTCACCGTGTACGTCACCGGCCAGCTCCACCTGGACCGCCGCCAGCGGCTGCCGCACCTGGCGCTGGCCCGCACCACCGCGGCCACCGTCCGCTACACCGCGCTGCCCTGGCCGTGGATCCGCGAGGAGCTGCGGTTGCGTTCCGCCGCGCAGACCGCGCTCGTGGTGGACCTGCACGCGGACGCGGAGGCCTGGCGGTACGTCGCCGAGCGCGGGCTCGACTGCGGCCCCACCACCGCCGTTTACGGTCGCATCGCCCCCGCCCGCGCGGCCGGCCGGCGGGGCCCCGCCGAGCCGACGTACATGAAGGCCGTGGCGACGCTGCTGCGGAGCGGGCACCGGCCGCCGTTGGAGGTGGTGCACCAGCAGGCGCTGGCCCGGATCGCGAAGGAAGCCCCGGGGAACCTGCTGCTGGCCGACCCGGGAGGCTTCGCCCCCGGACGCACGGCTGTCGACCCCCACGCCGCCATCAGCGCCGCCGTTCAGGCCGGGCGGCATGCCGAGGCCGATACGATCGCCGCCCGGTACGAGCTGGCCGCCGTACAGGCGCACGGGCCCGCCTCCGAGGACGCCCTGCACTGGAGCGAGGTCCGGGCGGATCTCGCGATGTTCGCCGGCGACGCGGTGCGCAGTTGCCGGGCCTGGCTGGGGGTCGCCGGGGTGCGGCTGGCCGCCGGGCAGGCCGCGGACGCGCCCGCCGTGGAGGCGGCCGTGGACCGCGCGCACCACCAGTGGGGCCGCATCGAGGACACGGCGCGGGCCCGTGAACTCGGGCCCGCGCTCGCGGAGCTGAGACTCAGGGTGCCGGGGCGCCGCAGCGGCGCGCTGGAGAACGTCCAGCGGCAGCTGCGGCAGCTCCAGGCCCAGTAGGCCTCAGCGGGTGAAGGTGAAGTACTTCCAGGCGCCGTGCGTCGTGGAGTTCACGTTGTCACCGGAGGAGTTGTTGATGTACGACGAGCGGACCCGGAAGCGCCAGCCGACGTCCTGGCCGTGGTCGCCGGTGATCTGCACCCTGGAGACGCCGTCGGAGCCCAGCGCGAAGTAGGCCGGCTCACCGGGGTACCAGCTGCCCTGGTAGTACACCTCGTACTCGAACTTCTGCTTGCGGCCCTTGTAGTACGACATCTTCGTCGTGATCAGCGGGTCCTTGGACTTGTGGAGGAAGTAGTACGTGTGGCCCCACGTGTACTTCGACGTGTAGTGGTTGCCGACCGACGTGGACACGCTCACCTTGGCGCCGACCGTGGCGGCGGCGGAGGCGCGCTGGTAACGGGAGTCGCCGGCGAACTTCGCGGTGACCTTGGTGTCCCGCTTCAGGTCCACGGTGACCGACAGGTTGCCGTCGGAGTCGACCTTGCCGGACTTCACCAGCTTGTTCGGCTTGTCGGAACCGAACGGGTCGGCCCAGATCTCCACCGTGCGGTTCTTGTGGGTCTTCCCGAGGTGGGCCGTGAACTTCACGTCCTTGCCGTAGGCGTAGACCTTGCCGTTGTTGTTGATCGTCAGCGTCGGCTTGGCACGCGAGACGTCCACGGAGTCGGAGCCGGAACCCGCCGCGTGGCCGGCGTCACCGGCGAAGGCCACCGTGTACTGCACCTTGCCGCCGGCCGGCGGGGTGTCGGTGAAGGAGAAGGTGCCGTCCGCCCTGGTGGCCGCCGCGGCGAGGGACTTGCCCTTCGGGGAGTCCAGGTCGGTACGGGTGACGGTCAGCCTGGTGCCGGCGGGGAGCGCCGACCTGGAGGTGACCTTGCCCTTGACGGTGAGCTTCTTGGCACGGGCGGCGGTGCCCGGGGCGTCCACGGTGACGGTGGTGACCGCCTTGGTGGGGGCGGTCAGGGCGCGCAGGGAGTAGGCGCCGTCGCTGTCGCGCGACACCGCGAACAGGCGGGAGGCGTCCGGCGCCCAGGCGAGGGAGGCGTCGGCGAGCCGGCCGGTGGTGCGGAAGTCGTATTCCCGTACCGAGGTGTGGGAACCCGGTTCGAAGACGTATACGTCTGGTCCGGACGGGCTGTCGATGCCCGCCGCGACCGCGCCGTCCGGGGCGATGTCCACCGCGTTCGCGTAGGCGTCGCTCGGGTACTGACCGTCCGGTGCCAGATCCGAAGTCCGGTAGACGGTGTGGTGGGTGGGCCCCGGGCTCGCCACCACGACGTCCTTGCCGTCGGGCGTGAGGGCCAGTTCCTTCGTGCCGCCGCCGTCCGCGTCGCGGAGCGCGGTGCGCTCGGGCGTGCCCGAGGAGACGTCGTAGACGGCCAGATGCTGCGGCGTCCGCCCCGGCTCCCCCGCGACCAGGGTGCCCTCGGCGGCGTCCACCATCGGGGCGGCGGTCCAGCCGGTGTCGGGGGAGTCGTAGGTCACCTGCTGTCCCGGCCCGTACAGGTCGATCCAGCCGATACCGCCCGCGTTCGCGCGCGGGGCGTAGCCGAACCACAGTTTGCCGTTCGCCTCGGCCAGGTACCTCGGGCTGAACGCCATGTCGAAGCGCTTGGTCTCGGTCGCGGAGGCGGTGGCGATGGCGACGACGGCAGGGGGGCGGCCCGCGTAGACGGCCGCGTAGACGGTGTCGGAGTCGGCCGACAGTTCGAGGTCCGTGACCCCCTGCAGCGAGGTCAGCTGCTTGACGACCTTGCCGCTGTAATCGGTGACGACGATCTTGCCGTTGTCGGGGTCACTGATGAAGACCCGCTGGTGTTCGCCGTCCACCACGACGTCACCGACCGACTTGACCGGCAGGGCCGTGCTGGAGTCGGCGACCGCCGGAGTGGCGGCGAGAGCCGCCGAGCTGAAGAGGACCGCCAGGGTGGTGGCAGCCGTGAGAGTGCGCATACGCACGCTGATTCGAACCCCCGGAACGAAAGAAGACCTGGGCGCCACCCGGGCACGGCGATGTGTGGGTCCCCTGTGAAGCATGTGTGCCTCGTGCGGCGAGTGTGCAAAGACTAGGTCATGTCACCGACAACAGCGACAGAGTTCCGGGGACCAGGGTGCGCACACCCGGGACAACCGTGGACAGGTCGGGTGCGAAGTGCGGGCTGTGACTGCTCGGCACGGCCGAGAACTTCTCGGTGAACGTGTCATCCGGGGGGCTCATCCCACACCCCGGCGGGGGCGTCACGAACCGGTACGAGTACGGGATCGCGCCGAGCGCCGACTTCCGGGAAGTCCTCGCCGCCCATCGCCGGTCCCGGTCGAACACCGCGCCCCAGCCGAGCACGTCACCGTGCACGGCGGCCACCCGGACCTCCTCGGACCGGGTGCGCGGGTTCAGCGCGGTGCGTGCCTCGGTGCGGATGACGTTGTGCCGGGTGCCCGCCTCGACGCGGCCCACGGTCGGCTCGGCGGACTCACCGGCGCCGATCTCCCCGGGGCGGCACCGGCGGTGCGGGGGGAGTCTTCAGCGGTGGACGTGCTGGACGGCTGCGGGCGCGGTGTCCGCCGCGCGGGCCGGGCCGGCGTTCGCTGCGAGGATCAGGGTCGCCGCGGCGATCACGGCCGCGGTGACACCCCGGGCGGTGGGGGTGCCGCCGCCCACCCGAAGCCGCGCAGAGGCCAGTTCGGGGGTGGGGCGTCCGTAGGGTGCGGGTGTATGTCCGGGCACGGCGACCTCGCAATACGACAGCGGCGTATTAAGCAGGCTTAATCCGCCGCTTAACCTAGGGCTGCACGAGTCGGACGGCAAGACATATCGGGGGAGTTGGGGGCAAGAGGATGCGGGAACGGGACGATCCTGAGGTCATCGGGCGGCGTGTGCAGCGTTTACGCGCCCAGCGCGGGCTGACCCAGCGGCAGTTGGCGGAGCCCGCATACACGCCGGCCTACATCTCCACCCTGGAGGCGGGCCGGGTAAGGGCCTCCGACGAGGCGCTCCGGCACATCGCGGGCCGGCTCGGGGTGGCCTTCGAGGAACTGTCCGTGGGCCGGCCCGCCCACCTCGCCACCGACCTGCGGCTGCGGCTCACCGAGGCGCAGCGCGTCCTCGCCGACGGCAGGGCCGAGGAGGCCGCCGCGCAGTACACGGCGCTGCTCACGGAGGCCGGGACGCACGGGCTCGGCTGCGAGCAGGCCACCGCGCTGCTCGGGCTCGGCGAATGTGCCTTGCAGACAGGAGAGTTGGCAAGGGCGCGCGAGTACTTCGAGCGGGCCGAGGAACGCCTGGCCGACGGGTCGCTGCCGATGCGCGTGCCCGCGGTGCGCGGCCGGGCGGTCGCGCACTACCTCGCGGGTGAACTCCGGTACGCGATCTACCTGCTGGAGTCCACCCTCGACGAACTCAACCGCGGCGGGCTGCACGACCCCGACGCCCTTCTGCTGCTCTACGCCAGCATCATCGGCCCGTACATGGACATGGGCGCCCACGCCCGTGCCGCCCAGGCGGCCGAGTTCGCCCTCGCGCTCGCCCCGCAGGCCGCCGACCCCGCGCTGATCGCCCGGATGCACCGCTCGGTCGCCCGCACCCTGCTCGCCGAGGGCCGGGTCGTCGAGGCCGACGCCTCCCTCGCCAAGGCGGCCGAGCTCTACCGCCAGCTCCAGCTGCGGACGGAGCTGGCCAACTGTCACTGGATGCGCGGTTACGTCTACGCCCAGAACGGTGAGCTGGAGCGGGCGGAGGACGAGCTGCGCCAGGCGCTCGCCATGCTCGCGGAGACCCGGGCCGCCCTCTACCGCAGCCAGGCCGCGGTCGAACTGGCCGATGTGCTGCACCGACGGGGTAAGTCCGCCGAGGCCGCCGACCTGCTGGAGGGTGTCCTCGGGGACTTCTCCTCCGAGCGCGGCGCCGTCCACGCGGCCGCGGCCCACCGGCTGCTCGGCATCATCGCCGAGGACACCCGGGACACCGAGGCCGCCGAAGAGCACTACGTTCGCGCGCTCAGTCTCCTGGAACGCGCGGGCGCCGCCGGCGATCTGGCCGACCTGTGCCGCCTCCTGGGCGACCTGCTGCGCCGCACGGGCCGCGTCGAGGCGGCCCTGGACGCCTACCGCACCGGCCTCGGCCACCGCACGGCCCCGGGCACCACGACCCTGGGCCCGGCCCCGGCCCAGCCACCGCTGTGACCTCGGGGAGCCACCTTGGTGACCGGCGACGCGCCGGCCCCGGTCATGGCCGGTAAGGACAAGGGATCCGACAAGACGACGTCCTCGGACCCGGCGCTCTGGTCGCCGCGCCGAGGTGAGGGTACGCACCCTCTTCCTTCGGGCACAGGAGAGCGGGCGCATCCGGAGACCGCCCTGGGATGCCGCCGACCCCGGTCCCGGGCCCGACGCCGTGAGGTCAGACCTGGGCCCGGCCCTGCTTGCGGATGTCCGTCAGGCGCAGCGCGCCGATCTGGACGGCGGCCTGGGTCGCGTCGTTCGGCACGTCACCGAGGCCGCCGTTGGTGAGGGCGAAGGAGTCCTCGCCGACCCGGACGGCGGCCAGGTCCATCGTGAGTACGTACTCCTGCCCGTCGGACGTCGTGGTGGCGACGCTGATGCGCAGGCCCTGGCGCGCGTCCCCGACCTCGGGCAGCGGGGTGTCGACGACCTGTACGTCCTCCTCGAGCCCGGTTGCGGTGGTGGCCGTGAACCGGGCGCACTGCGCGGGCATCGTCCGCAGCCAGGCCAGCGCGGCGTCGACGTCCGCCGGGCGGCGCGCGCCGATCTGGTAGCGCAGCTGGGCGTCGGTGTCGCCGTCGTCCAGGCCTACGGCCACACGGGCGGGACCGCCGAGGAGTTCGTCGCTGTAGAGGGCGTCCAGCAGCCGCTGGCACTCCCCGGCGGTGGTGGCCGCCTTCAGCAACCCGTCCCGCCAGGTGGCCGCACCGCGCGTCGCGGTCCAGGGGGCGCCCAGGTCGGACGGGTTGATGAGCGCGGCCTGCGCCTGTTCGTCGCTGAGCGTGGAGCCGTCGGCCCGCGCGGAAGCCTTGGGCGTCGGGCTCTCCCGGTCGATCGTCGGGAACGGGTGCGGCGCGGCCGCCGGGTGCCGGAGACCGAAGGCCGCGCAACTGCCGACGGCGAGCAGTCCGGCGGCTATCAGGCAGAGACGAAGGCCACGGGGGCGTATCGCGGCGGTCATGGAGGTGCCTCCTGGGCTGCGTACCGGTGGGGGCCGGTGTGGTTGCCTGCTCTCACGGCACCACCGCCCCGACCGCCTCACCAGCGCTCCGGGCCGTCCGGGTGAGCCGCTGCGGAAAACGCCTCCTTACGGGGACCTCCTGCTTCCGGGGACCTCCGGTTTCCCGGGGACCGCGTGCTTGCGGAAAGCACGGGCTTGCGATGAACGCGTGCCTGCGGAAAGCGCGTGCCTGCGGAAGCCCGCGCCTGTGGTGCACTCGTGCCTGTGGGGGACTCGTGCCTGCGGGAGACCCGTGGCTACGCCGGCGGGAGGCCCGGCCGGAGGACAAGGCGTGCCGGCGGAGGACCGTGCCCGCGCGGACGCGGTCTACGAGGGACGCGGGCCGGCGGGAAAACCGGTGGCCCGCCCCCGCGGGTCCTGTTAGCCTCCCGGCCATGAAGCGCGCCCAGCACCAGTGCCCGTCGAGCACGACGACGCCGGAGACCGTCCCGGCGCGCTGACACCTGACCAGCATCGAAGCCCCGGGGCGAGTGCCCCGGGGCTTCGGCGTATCCGCACCCGGTTCCTCGCCCCGCCCCATCCCACGGAGGAACCCGATGAACGATCAGCTGCCCGACCACCGCCGCCTCGGCCGCGAACTCGGCCTGTTCGACACCGACCCGCTGATGGGCGCCGGCCTGCCCTACTGGCTGCCCGACGGGGCGGTCGTTCGGCACACCCTGGAGGAGTACATCCGGGAGCTGGAACGCGCCGCCGGATACCGGCACGTGTACTCGCCCGCGCTCGGCAAGCGGGAGCTTTACCAGATCTCCGGGCACTGGGACCACTACAGCGACGACATGTACCCGCCGATGCGACTGGGCGCCGAGGAGAGCGAGGAGGTCGTCCTGCGTCCCAGCCTCTGCCCCCACCACGCCCTGATCTACCGCTCCCGCTCCCACAGCTACCGCGAACTCCCCTTGCGCATCGCCGAGTTGGGCACCATGTACCGCGCCGAGCGCTCCGGCGTCCTCGGCGGCCTGACCCGCGTACGCGCCATCCAGCTCAACGACGCGCACATCTTCTGCACCCTCGACCAGGCGGTGGAGGAGGCCCGCGCGGCCCTGGAGCTGATCGCCCGCGCCTACGCGGACCTCGGCATCGAGGCCGTGCGCCACCGCCTCTCCCTGCCCGGCGAGGGCGGCAAGTACGTGGCCGACCCCGGGCTGTGGAGCCGGGCGACCGCCCTGCTGAAGGAGGTCCTCGACGGGGCCGGGGTGGCGTACGAGGAGGCGGAGGGAGAGGCCGCCTTCTACGGCCCCAAGATCGACGTCCAGATCGCGGACCCGGCGGGCCGCGAGTCCACCCTGTCCACCGTGCAGATCGACTTCCACCAGCCCGCCCGCTTCGACCTGCACTACATCGGCGCCGACGGCGCCAAGCACCGCCCGGTGATGGTGCACCGCAGCATCATCGGCAGCGTGGAACGGGTCGTGGCCCATCTGATCGAGGCCCACGGCGGCGCGTTCCCTGCCTGGCTGGCGCCCGTCCAGCTGGTGGTGCTGCCGGTGGCCGAGGAGCAGGCGGAACAGGCGGCGGCGCTGGTCCGGCAGGCCCTGGCGCTGGGTCTGCGCGCCGAACTCGCCGGCCCCGAGCAGGGCAGCCTGGGGGCCCGCGTCCGCGCGGCGCGCCTGGTGCCGTACCAGGCGGTGATCGGCGCCCGCGAGGCCGAGGCGGGCCTGGCCGCCGTACGCCTGCGGGACGGCCGCCGTCCCGGCGAACTCCCGGTGGCCGACCTGCTGGGCAGAATCGCCGCCCGGGTGTGCGGGCGAGGCACCGCCCTGTGGGAGTGAACCCGGAGTCGGAACATGGCTCCATGGCCGGAAGGTGTCCGCTTTGCATGCCCCCTGAGGGAATTCCTGGCTCGGGCTGCCTCCTGGAGCGGCGCTCCAGGAGGTCTCACACCCTCGGCACGAGCCGGGGCCGAGCCCGCCCGGACGAACATCACGCGCGGAATTCCCGTCCTCCGGGGATGATGAAGTTCGCATCACGCTCGGGCTGCCCCCGACCTACCCGCGTGGCTGGTCACTCGGGGCAAGTCCGCCCGCAGGTCCCCTCGACCGGAGATCATGTATCGGTTGGAGGGCGAGCGCGCCACCGCCCAGACCGACCGCGCATCGCCCTGACAGCGATTCACTCTTCCCTGTTCTGTTCCACAGGAGCGCGGCTCCTTCCCCGGCCCGAAGACCGGGGCGTCCTCGGAGGAATCCAGTGACCGGTCAGCCCATCCCCGTGATCATCGACTGCGACACCGGTGTCGACGACGCCCTGGCCCTGCTCTTCGCCGTACGCCACCCGGGCCTGGACCTCAGGGCGGTGACCTGCGTGGCCGGGAACACGGACGTCGAGGGAGTGGTCCGCAACACCCTGACCGTGCTGGAGCAGGCGGGTGCTCCCGACATCCCGGTGGCGCGGGGTGCCGGGCGTCCGCTGATCGAACCGGCCCGCCCGGCCCAGCATGTGCACGGCGTCGACGGCATGGGCGACCTGGGCCTGCCCGCGCCGACCCGGGCCCCGGTCGGCGAGGACGCCGTGACCCTGCTGCGCCGGGAGATCCTCGCCTCCCCGCGCCCGGTGACGCTGATCCCGACCGCGCCCCTGACCAACATCGCCCTGCTGCTGCGCACCCACCCCGAGGTGACCCGCAACATCGAGCGGATCGTGTTCATGGGCGGCGCGGTGGCCACCGGGAACGCCACGCCGGTCGCCGAGTTCAACGTCTGGCACGACCCGGAGGCGGCGGCGATCCTGCTGACGGCCGGGGTGCCGATCACGATGTACGGCCTCGATGTCTTCATGCAGGTCGTCGTCCCCGGCCCCGAGGTACACCGGCTGCGCGCGAGCACCGAGCCCGGCACCCGTCTGGCCGGTGAACTCCTCGCCCACCGGCCGACCACCCAGGGCGGCGAGCCCGAGGCGGAGGAGGCGGGCGGTCTCGGCGACGCGGGCGCGGTGTGCGCGGTCGCCGACCCGCAGGGGATCACCACGCGCCTCCTCCCGGTCGAGGTCTCCCTCGCCCCCGGCCCGACCCGCGGCCAGACGATCGTCGACCGGCGCCCCCGTGCCGGGGAGTCCGAGATCCACGAGGGCCGTCGCGAACGAGCCCTCGTGGACGTGGCGTCGCAGGTCGACGTGGACCGCTACGTCAAGCTCTACCTGGAGACGGTGGAGCGCCCCTAGCCTCTCCTGGCCGCCCCCGGTGGGACGGTCACCTCCGGCCGGCGACCCGCCGACGGCGTGCGGAGACCACACGCACCGCCCCCGAGCACCAGCACAGCCGCCCCGCCGGCGATCAGCCCCGAGTTCCCACCCCCACCGGTCTCGGCGAGGTCACCGTCCCCGCCGTTCGCCGAGGGAACCGGAGCCGCGCTGGACGACGACGAGGGGACCGGCTCGGGCGAATCGGTGGACGACGTCTCCTTGTCACCCGGCGTAGGCGTGGCGGAGCCCTCCGCCGGGCCGGACGGCGTGCCGGAGGTGCTCGGCGCGGGCGTCCGCGTCTCGGTGCCGGTCGTGCAGTCCTTCGTCCCGCCGTTCCACGCGGCGATCAGCTTGTCCTTGATCACCGGCCGGTCCGGACCCTTGGGCAGCTCCCCGTGCGCTACCCGTCGTGCGCGTCGGGCTTGCCGTCGTACCTCACGGCCCCCCGGTAGAGGTCGATCTGCGCGAAGCAGCCCGCGTCCGGCACCGCGATGTCGAGGGTGTCGGTCCGCCCCGGCTTGACGTTCACCGTGTCGAAGTCGGCGAAGACCTGCTCACCGGAGGTGGCGAAGGTGGCTCCGTGGGCCTGGTACGAGGCGAGCGAGGCAGTGCAGAGGCTCGCGTCCCCGGCGGCGCGGACCGTGACGTGGACCTTGCCGTCCGCCGTCGGCCTCAGGTTCTGGTCGTCGACCTTCACCGAGTCGTAGAAGTCCGTGCCGTTCAGCGAGAACCGGCAGCGGTCGGTGCCGGTCTCGGTGCCGGCGCCCGTGCCGGGCGCGTGTGGCCGCCCGTCGGTCAGCCGTCACCGCCGGGCGCGCCGCCGTGGGCCCAGGCGCAAGTCAGAAGGAACACTGGGCCCATCGGTCATATGCGCCACGGTGTGAGGACATGGTGATCGGCGCTGTTCAGAGCTGTCAACCTGCGCTGTTGCGGGGGGAGTTCAAACCGTCGTCACAACTTCATCACACAGGGAGTGATCCCCTCCGCAACGTTCGAATGTTCCCTTTCCGGGCAATGTGGACAGATTCTGTACTGTCGTCCTTCCCGAAGGGATCCCCTATGGCAGACCTCTCCTCCAGGAACCCCGACTGGTGGCGGCAGGCCGTCGTCTACCAGGTCTATCCGCGCAGCTTCGCCGACGCCGACGGCGACGGCCTGGGTGACCTCAAGGGCGTCGCCCAGCGCCTGAACCACCTCGCCACGCTCGGCGTCGACGCCCTGTGGCTGAGCCCCTTCTACCCCTCCGAGCTGGCCGACGGCGGCTACGACGTCGCCGACCACCGGAGCGTCGACCCGCGCCTCGGCACGATCGACGACTTCGCCGCGCTGGTCGCCGAGGCGCACCGGCTCGGCCTGAAAGTCGTCGTCGACATCGTCCCCAACCACACCTCGCACCTGCACCCCTGGTTCCAGGAGGCCCTGCGGGCCGCGCCCGGCTCCCCCGCCCGCGACCGCTACGTCTTCCGCCCCGGCCGGGGCGCGCACGGCGAACTCCCGCCCACCGACTGGCAGTCCGTCTTCGGCGGCAGCGCCTGGCGGCGGACGCCAGACGGCGAGTGGTACCTGCACCTCTTCGCGCCCGAACAGCCCGACCTCAACTGGGACAACGAGGAGGTCCGCGCCGACTTCCGCACCACCCTGCGCTTCTGGTCCGACCGGGGCGTCGACGGCTTCCGCATCGATGTCGCCCACGGCCTGGCCAAGGACCTCACCGAGCCCCTGCGGGACGTCGGCGGCATCGGTGCCACCGGCGAGGAGTCGCTGCTGCGCGTCCCGCCCGGCAGCCACCCCTACTGGGACCGTGACGAGGTCCACGAGATCTACCGCGACTGGCGCAAGGTCTTCGACGCCTACAGCCCGCCCCGCACCGCCGTCGCGGAGGCCTGGGTCCCCGGTGCCCGCCGCGCCCTGTACGCCCGCCCCGACGAACTCGGCCAGGCCTTCAACTTCGAGTTCCTGGAAACCGGTTGGAGCGCGGAGGAACTCCGGCAGGTGATCACCGGCGAACTGGCCACGGCCCACGCCGCCGGCGCCTCCGCGACCTGGGTGCTCTCCAACCACGACGTCGTACGCCACGCCTCCCGCCTCATGCTCCCGCCCGGCACCGACCCTGGCGCCTGGCTGCTGTCGGGCGGAAACGCACCCGCCATCGACACGGCGGCCGGTCTGCGCCGGGCCCGGGCCGCGACCCTGCTGATGCTGGCGCTGCCCGGATCCTCGTATCTCTACCAGGGTGAGGAACTGGGCCTGCCCGAGGTGGCCGACCTGCCCACCGAGGTCCTCCAGGACCCCATCTGGGAGCAGACCGGGCATGTCCGCAAGGGCCGTGACGGCTGCCGGGTGCCGCTGCCGTGGACGTCGACCGGTCCCTCGTACGGCTTCGGGCCCGGCGGCGCCTGGCTGCCGCAGCCGGCGTCGTTCGCGTCGCACGCCGTCGAGGCGCAGGCCGGCACGGAGGGCTCCACCCTGGAGCTGTACCGCACCGCCCTGCGCCTGCGCCGCAAGCTGCTGGCGGGCGAGACGCTGACCTGGACCCCGGAGGCCCCCGCCGGCGTGCTGGACTTCACCCGCTGCGAGGCCTGGCGCTGCGTCACCAACCTGACCGGTGAGCCGGTGCCCCTCCCGCCGGGCGAGGTCCTGCTGAGCAGCACCCCGTTGACGGACGCGGGCGCTCTGCCCCCTGACACCACCGTCTGGCTCGGCTAACGCACGGTCGGGCTGGGACTGGGCGCGGCGCCACCGCCCGTACCACCGCCGCTGCCGGTGACGCCGTTCAGGTCCAGCGGGGTGGACGTGGCGGTCGGCGGTGGGGCGAGCACCACCTCCGGCTGGCCCGCGGCCGGGGCCGGCGGCGTCAGGTCGGACGAGGGAAGCTTCGGCGGGGTGGTCTGATTGAAGAGGGTCTGGTCGAAGTCGACCAGGCCGGTCTTCTCCATCACCGTCATGTGGTCCAGGACCGTGTCGTTGGCCTGGTCGGCGAGGGCGCGCACCAGCGAGTTCTTGGTCGTCGAGCGGACCTTCGCGATGGTGTTGAAGATCGAGCCGTGCGTCATCCGCAGGATGTTGGCGAAGTCGGTGTCGAACTGCTTGCCGTCCTCCCCCTTCAACTGGTTGACGAAGCCCTGCTGCTGCGGACTCGCCACATTGGGGAGCGTGATGTTCAGCATGGGGGCGATCTTGCGGCAGGAGGCGTCCAGCGCGGCGTGCCCGTCGACCAGATGCTCGCTGGCCGTCTTGACCCCCTTGCTGCTGCCCTTCTGCAACCCGATCTGACCGAGCGGGTACTCCCACAGGCCGGCCGCCCGCACCTTGACCACGAAGTCCCGGTCGCCCTCGGTGAGCGGTCCCCACTGCGTATCGGCAATGATCCGCGACTGCGAGCTGGAGACGGTGCTCAGGCCGAGCATGCTCGGGTAGGCGAGTGCCGCGAGGGTGAGGACCATCGCACCGCCCACGAAGAGAGTTCCCGTCGCGTTCCGCGAAAAGCGCACCGTGCCTCCTGCCCGGTCAGGGATCCCGCCCGCAGCGACGGCGCGGGCGGTTCGGACACACAGCAGTACGGACGGGAGGGCACTTCGTCTCGGTCGCGCAGGTAAAAAGTGCCGAACCCCGGGATACGGGCCCGCGTTGCCCGCCCTTGGTGCTCATGACGAACGGTTGAGGAAAGGTTGACCCTTCTCCGGGAGAAGCGGACGGAACGCGCCCCTAGATTCACGGCATGCCTCCACAGTCGGCCCCCAGACCGTCCGCCGCGCTCCCCGTCCTGCCCTACCGCAAGCCCACCAAGGGGCGCGACTACTGGGTGCTGGACGACGTCCTGCCCGACGTGGACGCCGTACGGGAGCGGTGCCTGGCCAGGGAAGACTGGGTCAAGGGTCACCCGTACACCTCCGAGACCTGGCCGGGCCTGCGGGCCGTGCCCGGCCTGGAGCCGGATGAACTCGCCCGCGTCCAGCGGCTGGTGAAGACGTCGACCGGTGCCGAGGAGCTGTGGGTGCGGCGGGCGCCCGGCGGCGCCACCCTCCACCACAACTGCGTCCAGGTGGTCGGCGAGGGCGAGAGCGAGCCCCGCCCGCACACCGACTCCCGCGCGCTGTGCCGGTACGCGGCCGTGCTGTACCTCAACCCGCACGTGCCCCGGGACTGCGGCACCAGCTTCTACCGCCAGTCCCTGCCCGGTAGCCGGCTCGGCGGCAACGTGGTCCAGGCCCCGCACCACAACCTCGTCGAGGCCCTCGGCACCCGCTTCGTGGCCCCCGACGCCTTCGAGGAGGACGTCCGCGTCCCCCACAGGTACAACCGCCTCCTCCTCTACAAGGCCAACCTCGTGCACAGCGCGACCGGGTACTACGGCAGGACGCTGAAGGAGAAGCGCATGACGGCGGTCTTCTTCTGGATGGCCTGACCCCTGCGGCCGGCGGGGTGCTCCTGGCGGCCCGGGACCCGGGTGCGTCAGGATGAACCGGTGACCGAACAGATGGACCAGGCCTCTGCCCGTCCCTTCGGGCTTCGGCCCGTTGAGTTGCCGGGGCAGTTGGCTGTCGGGGGATTGTTGCTCGCCGGGGGTGCCTGGGTGGTGCGAGGCGTGTGGGAGATCCGGCTGTCGATGGCCGGGGAGCCGGCCTCCGGACCGCCGGATCAGGGGGACGGGGTGCACCGGCCGCTCAACGCACTGGAGGATTCGTACCACTTCGTGACCACCCTCGCGGGTGGCGCCGGCTTCCTGTGCGCGCTGCTCTTCGTGTCGTGGCTGTGGCGCCTGCGGGACAACGCGCGCGCTCTGTCGGGGGAGGAACCCAGGTACGGCGGGATCTGGGTGTACCTCGGGTGGATCGTGCCCATCCTGAATCTGTGGGTTCCCCGGGGCATCGTCGCCGACGCCTTCGAGACCACCGCGCCGGGGCGCAGGATCCCGGCCTCCCTCAACATGTGGTGGGGGCTGTGGCTGATCGGCATGCTCAGCGGGGTCGGGCTCTTCTACAGGGACTCCACCGACGAGATCATCGCCCGCGCGTACCACGAGGTGTGGCCGCTGCTCGCGAGTGACGCGGCCGTGGTCGGGGCCGCCGTCGCGGGCGCGTTCGCCGTACGGGCCATCACCCGTGTGCAGGAGGAGCGGATGCGGGCCGGGCTGACAGCCGGTGAACCGGTGGGGGCCCTGCCGCTGTCGTAGCCGCGGAGACACCGTTCGGGCCGCCGGCGGCCCGGACGCCGACGTAGCCGTTGCGGCACCGGCCCGGTCACGCCCGCCCAGACCCGGCCGTACCAGGGGTTGCCGGTGAGCCCCGGACGTGCCGCCACCACGTCGTCCAGGAACTCCGCGCGGGCGCTCTCCAGCGGTACGCCGGGCCACCACAGGGAGTCGCACTCCGCGCGGAGGAGGAAGGCCGCCCCGTCCGCCTGGAAGCGGTGGCGGTGCAGCCAGTCCTGTCCGCGGCCGGGGCATAGGACTGATGGCGGTGGTGGGCCGGCCTGGGTGATCCAGGTGAGTGTGGGGCCGTGCCGTGTGCGGTACGGATGCTGGGCATGAGCAGTATCGCGATCGTGGGGGCCGGGCCCGGCCTGGGGGCGGCCGTTGCGCGCCGGTTCGGGCGGGAGGGGTACGACGTCGCCCTGGTCGCCCGGGACCGGCACCGGTTGGACGTGATCGTCGACGGGCTCGCGGGTGAGGGGATCACCGCGCGTGGGTTCACCGCCGATGTGCGCAGGCCGGAGGAGCTGGCCTCGGCGCTGGACGCCGCCGCCAGTGCGCTGGGGACCGTCGAGGTGCTGCAGTACAGCCCCGTCCCGCACCGGGACTTCATGCGGCCCGTGCTGGACACCGGGCACCGGGATCTCCTCGGGCCGATCGAGTTCTCCGTGTACGGGCCCGTTGCCGCTGTGCGGCAGGTGTTGCCGGGGATGCGGCGGCTCGGGCGCGGGACCATCCTGTTCGTCAACGGGGGGACCGCCGCCGTGCCCCATCCCGAGCGGGCCGGGACCTCGATCGCGTTCGCCGCGGAGAGCGCGTACGGCCATCTGCTGCACCAGCGGCTCGCGGGAGAGGGCATCCATGTCGCGCAGCTCGTGATTCCCGGGGCGATCGTGGCCGGGCACGCCCGGAAGGATCCGGCTGCTCTCGCGGAGACCCTGTGGGGCATGCACCGGGAGCGGCACGGTTTCCGGCACTACGCCGACGACCTGGACAGCTGACGGAGCCCTGTCACCCTGCGTGAAGTGGGTTTGTGAGCCAATATGGTGATGTTGGCCGCATTGCTCTCTTCAAGGGGGCCTCAATGGCTGTCGAAATCCCTCCACTCGTCAAGCCGTCCCGGTTCAGAAGCCGGGGAGGGCTGCTGGGCGAGTGCCTGGCGGAGTTCCTCGGGACCTTCGTCCTCATCTCCTTCGGCTGCGGCGTGGTCGCGATGGCGGTCGCCGCGCTGCCCGGCTCGGGCCGGGCCGCGACCACCACCACGATCTTCCTCGCGGCCGGTGACTGGCTGCTGATCACCTGGGGCTGGGCCATGGCCGTCATGCTCGGCGTCTACGTCGCCGGCGGCGTCAGCGGCGCCCACCTCAACCCCGCGGTGACCCTGGCGATGGCCCTGCGCCGGGGCTTCTCCTGGGCCAAGGTCCTGCCGTACTGGTTCGCGCAGGTCGTCGGCGCCTTCACCGGGGCGGCCCTCGTCTACCTCGTCTACCACAACGCGATCGACGCCTTCGACAACGCCGTGAAGGGCCCGAAGGTGAACGGGCACACCAACGCCACGTTCTCCATCTTCGCGACCTTCCCGGCCCCCTACTTCAACGGCGGCGTCTGGGGGCCGCTGATCGACCAGATCGTCGGCACGGCCTTCCTGCTCATGCTGATCGCCGCCGTCATCGATCTGCGCAACCAGGCGGTGAAGGCGAACCTCGGCCCGCTGATCGTGGGCCTCGTCGTCGCCGCCATCGGCATGTCCTACGGCGCCAACGCGGGCTACGCCATCAACCCGGCCCGCGACTTCGGACCGCGCCTGTTCACGTACGCGGCGGGCTGGGACGGCCTGGCGTTCCCCGGGAGCGTGTCCGGCGCGTTCAGCGCCTACTGGTGGATCCCGATCGTCGGCCCGCTGATCGGCGCGGGCATCGGCATCCTGATCTACGACCTGTTCATCGGCGACATCCTGCACGTGCGCGCCGAGCTGGCCGAGCTGCCCGAGCCGGGCCGGACCCGGCCGGTGAAGACCGTCGACGAGGACGACGAGTACTGACCCCTTCGGCCTCGGTCCCCCCCGGCGGGCCGTCGTCGCGATCTCCTCCGGTGCCGCCGGACGGCGTGCGAGCGCCCGGCGGCCGGTGGGCGCGAGGGCGGCCCAGGTCCGCGGCCGCTGCCCAGGCAGCCCTCGCGGATGCTGACGTGACCCGTCTTCTCCAGCGCGGAGAGGGTCTTGCTCAGCGTGGAGCCGGAGACCCGGACAGCAGTCCCGCAGGACGCCGAACTCCGCCTCGCCGCAGGCGGAGAGGTAGGCGGCGAGCGCCGGCCGGGTGGGCGGTGCGGCTCCCGGTCCAGCACCGGGTCCACTGACCGCGTCCGCCGGGCAGGCCTTTCCGTGCACCAGGCCTGTGCGGCCGGATCCGGGAACCTTTGATCCGTCTCGTGGCCCGCCGTGGGTCAGCCGAGGCACACCAGGACCAGGCAGAGCTGCGTCGGCGAGGTCGACGCGGGCGCCGGGGCGGTTCCGGACGTGCCGGAGTCCGTGCCGGAGTCCGTGCCGGGGTCCGTGCCGGAGCCGGTGCCGCCGTCGGTGGCGGCAGGCGCCTCGGGTGGCGTCGCCGTACCGGTGCGGTCGGGGGCCGTGCCGGCGGCGGACGGTGCGGTGGCGCGCCGCTGCGGGGTGCTCGGTACCGCCTGGCGGGGCGGCGGGGCGGTGTCCGGCCGGGACACCGGAGCCGTACGGGGGGTGTCCGGCAGGGACTGCTGCCGCGGCACGCCGGTGGCCGGCGACTGCGCCGCGGGGGTGGCGGTGTGTGCCGGCCGGTGCGGGGTGGGCGGCGCCGGCACGGGCTGGGCGGGGTCGGCCGTCCGCTCCTCGGCCACGCCCATGCTCCTGTTGTCCGGCGCGGTGGCCGCCTGCGCCCGGTCGGCGGAGTTCCGGTCCATCGCGGCGATGGTCAGGCCGCCTCCGACGATCGCGACGGCGGTCGCCACCGCGGCCCGGCGCCGGCTCTTCTTCCAGCGGGCCAGCTGACGGCGCCGCGCCGCCCGCCCCCGCGGCGCGGGAGGCGCGCCCTCGACCTCGTCGGCCGGGCCTGCGTACGGTGCCCCGGTCCCGCCGCCCCGCTCCGTCGTGTCACCCGGTGATCCGTCCTGCCAGACGCTGACGACGGTGTCCGGTCCCGCGGCGGTGGTCGCGTCGGACGCGGTGCCCGTCCCCGCCGAGCCGGCGGCCCGGGCCGGGTCGCCGAGGGCGCCGGTGCCGTCGGTGCCGGGCGGGGCGATGTCCGGGGCGTACGCGCCGCATCCCGGACACACCAGGGCACCGTTGAGGTGCCGACGGCACGAGGAGCAGTAGTCCATGCGCGGTCTTCCTGAGTTGACTGCACCGTCGGCCCGCCTGGGCCACGGCCTGGTCACGCTCGCCCAGGGGATCGAGCGACCCATCACGCTAACGAGCCTTTCGAAAGGCTGTGTGCAGCCCGTGTGGCACTCCTGCACAGATTCTCCGGCCCGATGTGTTCACCGCTCGCTCACGCCGGCCCGTCCTTCCCCAGCCGGGTGAACCCGCCGGGACGTCCGGGCCGACGCACCGTGCTCCGCCTCCGCCGGTGGGCATAGTGGCGGGCGGCTCCGCACCGGACCGGCAGGAGGAAACACATGCTCGGCACAGAATTCCGCACCGGCTCGCCCATCTGGATCGACCTCGGCAGCCCCGACACGGACGCGGCCGTCGCCTTCTACGGCGCCGTCTTCGGGTGGCGGTTCGCGTCCGCCGGTCCCGAAGCGGGCGGCTACGGCTACTTCCAGAAGGAGGGCAGGACGGTGGCCGCCCTCGGGCCGCTGACCGAGGAGAGCGCCACGTCCGCCTGGATGACGTACTTCCGGACCGACGACGTCCAGGCCACCGCTCGGGACGTGGCGTCCGCCGGCGGCACGGTGCGCGCCGAACCCGTGACCATGGGCAACGTGTCCATGGCCCAGTTCACCGACCCCCAGGGCGCGCAGTTCGCCGTGCTCCAGTCCCACCAAGGCCTGGAGGCGGCGTCCGAGGACGACACGCTGGTCTGGGTCGAACTGCACGTCGGCGACCCGGAGGCGGCGATCGGCTTCTACCGCGGGCTGTTCGGCTGGCGCACGGAGGAGATGCGGACGCCGGGCATGACGTACCAGGTGCTCAGCGTCAAGGACGGCGACCAGCGGGAGGGCTCCTTCGGCGGTGTGGCTCCGCTGCAGGCCGGTCCGGAGGACGCGCGCTGGGTGCCGTACTTCGCCGTGGCCGACACGGACGCGGTCGCCGCCGCCGTACAGGGCAACGGCGGGACGGTGCTCATGCCGGCGGCGAACGTGCCCGACGTCGGCCGCATCGCCTGGCTGGCCGACCCGGCGCAGGCGGTGTTCGCCGTACTCCGGCCGGACCCGCGCCAGGCAGCCTGAGAGCGGCCGGGCGGGCCACTTCGGCTTCCGCCCGTCGGCCCTCGACTCCGTCGAGGTGTGCGCGGCGCCGACCGGCTTGTACTCGGGGGGACGGCCAGGAGTTCGGGCTGCCGGTTCTGCGGGACCGCACCATGCGGGCCGCAGAGCGGCGGCAGGCGTGCCACCAGCCGTCTATCGGCTCTCGACCCGTAACGGCGCGGCCTCGAGACCGCCGACGTCGTGCTGATCGGCAGCGGAGTGAAGACGCGAGACGTCGTCGCGGCCGCCGCTCGGACCTTCGCGGCAGCCGATCGGTTTCGCAGTGCTCCGGGGCGCTGGTGCGGGCGCGCCTCGGGCTGCTGGACGGCATGCCGGCTTGCACGGACATGACGAGCCGCCCCACGCTCAGCGGTCACAAGTAACGAACGGGCCCTCGCTCCTGTCCACCGGCGGCTTCCCGTTCGTCCGCGTGAAGGGGGCGGGGCTCGGCGAGGTGGATCAGCCGCAGACGGGGACGAGCCGGGACGGGCCGCCGAGTACGTCCCGCAGGCGGATGCGGTCCGTGTACATGGAGCTGTCGCGGTGGACCGCGAGTTCGGTCTGCGTGACCGAGCCCGTGCACTCGTCGTCCCCGTCGCACACGAGCAGGTACTCCACCCGGGCACCGGCCATGACGGACAGGGCCACCTCGACGGTCATGTCGTCGGAGACCCGCGGGCCGGCCGCGTCCAGGCGGCCGGCACCGGTCGCACAGCCGGGAGCCGGGTGTCGTTGCGTCTGAACCGGTGTCAAAGCTGCCTCCTGCGGGATGGGTGGGCGTTCGGGTCGCGTCGGCTCCGGGCGGACCGCCGACACGTCACGCGGCGCGGCGCCTCTCCGCGGACCGGCGCTGGGCGGGGCGACCGCGGCGGCTGCGGGACGAAGGTGCCGAACCGGACGCAGCGGCCGCGGTGCGGCGGGCACGTTCCGGGGCCGGCACGGTGATGACGACCGGGACACCGGACGGCGCCTGGGCGCCGGTGATGCGGCTCAGCTCCGCCTCGCCCGAGCGCACCGGAGTGATCGTCGGGGTGATGCCGGCCGAAGCCATCAGTCGGCTCATGCCGCGACGCTGGTCGGGCGTCACCAGGGTGACGACGCTGCCGGACTCCCCCGCGCGGGCCGTACGACCGCCACGGTGCAGGTAGTCCTTGTGGTCGCTGGGCGGATCGACGTTGACGACCAGGTCGAGGTTGTCGACGTGGATGCCGCGGGCCGCGACGTTGGTGGCCACCAGGACCGTGACGTGACCGTCCTTGAACTGCGCCAGCGTCCGGGTGCGCTGCG
This sequence comes from Streptomyces sp. NPDC006314, assembly GCF_040613075.1. NCBI lineage: Bacteria > Bacillati > Actinomycetota > Actinomycetes > Kitasatosporales > Streptomycetaceae > Streptomyces > Streptomyces sp. NPDC006314. The sequence goes on from NZ_JBEXRL010000003.1 coordinate 401,700, forward strand.
GCTGGGACCTGCCACCGTGCAGGGCGGCGGCGCGGACACCGCTGCTGAGCAGGTGCTTGGTCAGCCGGTCCACGGCGTGCTTGGTGTCCAGGAACATGATGACCCGGCCGTCCCGTGCCGCGATCTCCGTGGTCGTCCGGTGCTTGTCCGCGTCGTGCACCTGGAGCACGTGGTGCTCCATCGTGGTGACGGCACCGGCCGACGGGTCGACGGAGTGGACCACCGGGTCGGTCAGGTAGCGGCGGACCAGGAGGTCGACGTTGCGGTCCAGGGTGGCCGAGAAGAGCATCCGCTGGCCCCCCGGCCGCACCTGGTCGAGCAGGGCGGTGACCTGGGGCATGAAGCCCATGTCGGTCATCTGGTCGGCCTCGTCCAGGACGGTGACGGCGACGTCGTCCAGCCGGCAGTCGCCCCGCACGATGAGGTCCTTGAGCCGACCCGGTGTCGCGACGACGACCTCGGCTCCGGCCCGCAGCGCACTCGCCTGCCTGCCGATCGACATTCCACCGACCACGGTGGTCAGGCGCAGCCGTACGGCGCGGGCGTACGGGGTGAGCGCGTCGGTGACCTGCTGGGCGAGCTCGCGGGTGGGTACGAGGACCAGGGCCAGCGGCTGCCGTGGCTCGGCGCGCCGACCCGCCGTGCGGGCCAGTACCGCGAGGCCGAAGGCGAGGGTCTTGCCCGACCCGGTACGGCCTCGGCCGAGTACGTCACGGCCGGCCAGGGAGTTCGGCAGGGTCGCCGCCTGGATCGGGAACGGTACGGTCACGCCCTCGTGGGCGAGCGCGGCCAGCAACGGCGCCGGCATGGCGAGATCGGCGAACGACTCGACGGCGGGCAACGCGGGCGTGACCGTCTTCGGCAGCGCGAACTCGCCCTGGGGCGCGCTCGGCCGGCGTCCGCCGCCCGCGGAGCGGCGCGGAGCGCCGGAGCGGTTGGCGGCAGAGCCGCCGAAGCGGTCGTAGGTGCGGGCCGTGCGTGTGGTGCGTGCAGAACGTGCGCGGTTCATGCGGAACCTTCCTTGATGCGGGCGCGTATCAAGGAATTTCCGCAGCAAAATGAACGGCGCAGAGAATCGCGAGAACGGGCCGGAAAATGACAGGGACGAATCACCCTGAAAATGAAGCAAGCCGGGGCCCGCACCCCAAGGTGCGGGCCCCAGCTGCGAAGTACGCCTCAGTGCCGGTGTCAGGCGGGAACGATGTTCTCGGCCGTCGGACCCTTCTGGCCCTGCGCGATGTCGAACGACACCTTCTGGCCTTCCTGCAGCTCGCGGAAGCCCTGGGTGGCGATGTTCGAGTAGTGGGCGAAGACGTCGGCGCCGCCGCCGTCCTGCGCGATGAAGCCGAAGCCCTTTTCGGCGTTGAACCACTTCACAGTGCCAGTAGCCATGTCATTTCTCCTTCGGAAACGGTGCTCGGAGTCCGCCCTGTGCGGGCTCCGTGTCGCCGTGATGATCTGCCCGTCGGAAAAACCTTTTGGCAACCACAACTGCAACTTGCTTCGACAGTAGCATGGGGCCGCTCGGCCAGGTGCGGCGAATAATTCCGCTTCGCTTGCGGGCAGGGGAATATTCGCCGCGCCCCGTGCCGAGTTCTCCCTTCCAGGCCACAGATATCGTTTCTCCCGGGGCGCAGCGTTGCTGTCCGCGTTTCCGGCCACAGCGCCATGACCTGCCTCGACGGACCCGTGGAGCTGCGGCCGCCGACGGACGGCCGGGACGCCGACGATCCCGTCGACGGCCGGGTGCCGAGACGAAGGCCACATCGGCGGGCGGAGGGGAAGAACCTCTCCGCCCGCCGGTTCGGACCGCTCACCGGTAGCGGTGGCGGTCACCAGTAGTGGTCACCAGTAGTGGTGACGCCCGCCGACGGCGTGACCCAAGCTGCCGAGGATCCACAGGATCACGCCGATGACCACGAGGATGATCCCGATGGTCCACAGGATGGAGATGCCCAGGAGGAAGCCGGCGACGAGCAGAATGATGCCCAGGATGATCATGATGTCTCCCTTGTAGGGGTGTGTCTTCCCGCTGTGAAGCGGATCTCGGGAGGAAGAGGGCTATTGCGCGCGGCGGGCTTTGTGGCGGGCGACGCGCAGTCGGGCCTCGGTGGCCATGTCCGGCCGGCCGGTGGACTGGCCGGCGGTGCGCAGGGGGCCGTCGCAGAGTGCTTGGAGGACGGCCTTCGGTGACCCCTGGGGGGTGAGGGTGAGATCGACGCGGGCTCGGGGGTGGGCGGCTCGGCCGGTGATGCCGACTTCCGCCTGCTGGACACCCGGAAGGGCACCGGCTTCGTCGGAGATCGCGTCGGCGAGCGCCTTGCCGCGCAGTTCGACGCCCGCCTGCGGGGACGCCTGCGGGGACGTACCGCCGACCGCCACCGCGCCCGGGCGAGGCCGGCGCAGCTGGACGAGCAGCCACCACAGCGCGAGGAGGGTGACCAGGGCGAGGACGGCGATGACCGCCGGCCACCACCACCAGCCCTGGCCGCTCCAGCGGACACGGTCGGCGGAGCCCAGCAGGACGTCGTCGGGGGTGGTCAGGGGCCAGCCGGCGGGCGGTGTCAGGCGGTGCCTCCGGTAGCGGTCGAATCCGGCCGCGAGCACCAGCAGGCCGCCGGCGAGCAGTACCAGGCCGGTGAGGGCCAGCAGAATGCGGTTGGGTGCGGGTCGCGGCGTCATGTGCGGGCTCCGGTCCTGAGGTCCGGTCGGGTATCCGTGAAGAGCGTGCACGGTCCGGGTGCCGGGGTCTGGCGGCGGGTGCCGGTCACGGCGTGCGCCGCCGTACGCGTACGACGACCCGGGGAGGGCGGCCGAGAGCGAGCCGGTCGCGCTCCTCGCCGAGTACGGCGGCGAGGTCGTTCTTCACCTCCTGCGGGTCGCGGAAGCGGACGTCCGCGCGGGCCTTGACACGGTGGCGGCGGACCCGGACGCGAGCCGCGGCGACGCCCGGGACCCGCAGCGCGGCGTCGCGCAGCAGGACGGCGGCGCCGTCGCGGTCCAGTGCGGCCCGCAGCCGGGGCGGGGGACAGCCGGCAGGGGAGCGCAGGGGCAGTTGATGACGCAGCCCCGGGCTGAGCGCCAGGACGATCAGCCAGAGGCCGACGGCAGCGGCCACGGCGGCTCCGGTGAGCATCCACACGTCGTCCACCGGACGAGTGGCCAGCTCGTCGGCCAGGTGCCTGCGCCAGGTCGCCGCCCGCCTTCCCGCCCGTACGGCGACGACGTCGATCAGCGCCGCGCCCGCCGCCACGAGGATCACCGAGGCCACCAGCGCGGCCGGGAGGCGTCGCGCCGACCAGGGGCGGTGGGACGAGCGCCGTCCGTCGCGGTCCCCCGCCGCCGATTTCGCCGGGGGAGCGGTGTGGTGGGGCGGCTCGGGCTCGGTCGGCTCCTTCGTCAGCGGCACCCTGCCCTGGTGCGCCGGCGCTGACGGGGCGGCGGAGTCACGGCCGAGAGGGCCCGGTTCGGTCGTCATGCCGGTCCTCCTTCATCGACGGTGTGCCCGGCGCTCGGGGGCGGTGCCGGATGGCCGCCGTCCCGCCGTCCGCCTCCGGTCCGCGTTCGTCGGGGGTGTGTCCGGTGGCCGGGGCGGCCTTCGGGGGTCACCGGACCCGTCCCCGGCTGGCGCCTGCGGTGGTCACCAGTCGACGGACGGTGAGGGTGACCTCTCCCACCCGCAGACCGGTCAGCTCAGCCACCCGCTCGGCGACGTCGTGCTGTATCCGCTCGCAGACGAGGGGAAGGTCGGTGGGGTAGGGAAGGTCCAGGTCCAAATGCACGCGCACCGAACCGGTGCGTACGGCCGCGGATGCGCTGGGCGCCGCCGATCCGTTCGGGTCGGGCGGCAGGGCGGCGCGCCGCGTCTGGGCCGTACGCGCGGCCTGGGCGGCGATATGGGCGACCGCTCTGTCGCGGATGACGGTGGCGCCCCGCTCGGCCGGGGGCGGCAGCCCGACGGCAGGTGCCGGCGGGTCGGGGCCGCCCTGGGACGCGGCGGAGTCCGTTCGGGTGCTCACCGCTGCCTCCGGAGGTCGAGGTCGCCCTGGACGGCGAGGCCGGCGATCAGCCCGGCCGTGCCCAGGACCAGGACCAGCAGGAAGGCCCAGAAGCCGCCGAAGTAGCCGGCGAAGCCCAGGGCCATGCCGGCCCCGAGGCCCGTAGTCGCTGCGTTCATCTCGCACTCACCCAACTCGTGAGCCCCGCCCACTGACCACCGCTCAGGTAGGGACGCGGCGGTGCGTCGGGGCGGATCACCTCACGCGGCCCTCATCCGGTCCGGACTCTTCCTCATCGTCGGGAAGGTGGACGTCGTCGACGGCGATGTTCACCTCGACGACCTCCAGGCCCGTCATCCGCTCCACCGCGCTGATCACGTTGGAGCGCACGTCACCGGCGACGTCGACGATGGAGACGCCGTACTCGACGACGACGTCCAGGTCGACGGCGGCCTGCCGCTCCCCGACCTCCACCTTCACGCCTCGCGTGACGCCGCCGCCTCCGCCGGGGACGCGTTCCCGCATGGCCCCGAAGGCGCGGGCCATGCCCGCCCCGAGCTTGTAGATGCCCGGTACCTCGCGGGCGGCCATGCCCGCGATCTTGGCCACCACGCCGTCCGCGATGGTGGTCTTCCCCCGGGTCTCCGCCGGAGCCCCGGCCCCGGTGCGTCCCTTCAGTGCGCTCACGCCGGTATCGGGCCGGTTGCCCAGGCCGATGCTGGTGCTGTTCTCCGTCATGGCGGTCGCCTCGATCGGTCGGCCGGACATCGTGTGATGTCCGTCGGAAACTTGGACACCCCCGGGCGCCGACTTCTCACACAAGTTAAGTGTGACTCACATCACACACCAAGCGGTGGGTACCCGCCCTTCGCAAGCTGTGGACGGGAGCGGGCATGAACGAAGGTCAACGGACCGGTTCCGCACCACCGGTGTACGACCTGCCGGACCGAGTGCTGGCGGTACGGGCGGCCGAGGGCGACGACGACGCCTTCGCGGTGCTCGTCCGGCGGCACAGCCGGCCCCTCCTCGCCCTGGCCCGATGCCTGACCGGCAACGCCCAGGACGCCGAGGAGGCCGTTCAGGACGCCTTCGTCAGCGCCTGGCGGCGACTGCCGGAATACCGCCACGACGCCGAGTTCCGGACCTGGATGTACCGCATCACGGTCAACCGCTGCCTGACCATGCGCCACCGCCGCACGCCGCCCCTCCCCCTGGACACCGTGGCCGAACCAGCGACGGCCGACGCCTGGGGTTCGCCCGCCCGTACGGCAGAGCAGGACGCGGCCACGACCGCCCTGGCCTGCGCGCTGGACGAGCTGGAGACCGGACAGCGGGTCTGCTGGGTCCTGCGGGAACTGCAGGGCCTGCCCTACAAGGAGATCGCCCACGTGACCCGGACCAGCGAGCAGACGGTACGCGGCAGACTGTTCAGGGCGCGCCGGACCCTGCAGGAGGCGATGGCCCCATGGCGCTAGACGACCCGCACCCGCGTCCGCACCCGCCTCCTTCCGAGGCACCGGATGCCGCCGACGACGCGGCCCGGTTCGCGGGTGACGAACTGCTGCCCTGCGGCCGGCTGCTCAGCCGGGTCTGGGAGAGGGCGCAGGACGCCCCGCCGGCCGCGGATCCGCACACCCTGTCATGTCCCCACTGCCGCGCGGCGGTCGAGGGGCTGGCCGTCGTGAACGCGGCCACACGGACGCTGCGCGCCCAGGACCCACCCGGCCTGCGGGCCCTCGCCGACCGCGTCATGAGCGCCGTACGGGCCGAGGTCCGGCTCGGACGGCTGCTGCCCCTGGCCGACCCGGACCGGGACCTGCGGATCGCCGAGAGCGCCGCCGCGAAGGTGCTGCGGCGGGCCGCGGACACGGTGCCCGGTGCGCGGGCCGCGACCTGCCGCCTCGAACCCGCGGGCGCCGGCCCGGACGTGCGGGTGACCCTGACCCTGGCCGCCACCCTCGGCCGCCCGCTGCCCGACACGGCCCGCCAGGCACGCCGATCGGTGGCCGACGCCGCCGCACAGGCCCTGGGGCTCGCCGTGGCGGCGGTGGACATCACCGTGGTGGACGTACTGGAGCCGGCCCCACCCCTCGGCCCCGTGGCCGCCGGCAACTTCACGGGAGGGGGTACGTGATGGCCGCCCCAGGTCCGGCCCTCCCCCTCGGGACCGTGGCCGCCGCGGCGCTCGCCGTCCCCGGCGTGGCGGGCCTGCAACCCGGCCTCGTGCACCGCCTCGCGGCTGCCACCGCGCCCACCGGGTCGGATCCGACGGGGCACCGCACAGCGCCCCAGGCAGGCGTCCACGCCGAACGGGCGCCGGACGGCTCGGGATGGCACATCGAGGTGCGGTGCGTCCTGACCGAAGGCCGCGGGGTGCTGGACACGGCCCGCGAGGTCCACGACCGGGTACGGGCGGCCGTCCTCCCCCACCTCGCCGCTCCGGACGCCTTGGCAGCCACCGGCGTGACCGTCACGGTCACGGTCACCGGTATCGCGGCAGGGTCACGGTCCGCCTGAGGGCCACCAGGCCTCCCGGATCGACACCGCGCCTCGCGAACCGACGCCGTGCGCTGCCGAGCGGGCCCGAACCGGTCCGCTCAGCTCGCGAAGCGGCCCCTGCTCCGGCGTCGGCCCCGCGGCGGACATGAGCGAGTCGGCGGCCTGCTCGGTCGCCTCCGGCGGCACGACCGGCAGATGCCCTCGGTACGTCAGGCTTCCCCTGGTCGGGGCGGGCGGGGTCGGTCGTCCGACCGCGCCTCTCCCGCCTACTCCCGCTCCTCCTCCTGTCCCTCCTGTTCCTCCTGTTGCTCCATCAGGCGGATGCCCTCGTGCGTCAGCGAGACGGCGGCGGGGGTCCCGTGCGAGGTCCAGTCCACGCTGATCAGGCCGTCGTCGGCCAGGTAGGTGCAGGCGGCGGAGAGATCCTCGTCGGGCAGGCCCAGCTCGGCGCGGAGCGCCGATCCGCTGACCTCGGAGCGGTTGTGTCCGACGGCCCCGTACAGGGATCTCAGGACCGCCTTCCGGTTGGTCTTGCGTTCGCGGAGTGTCGTCATGGCTGTCGTTCTCCGAGGTGTGGACGGCCGCGCGGGGACGGGCGCGACGGCGGATCCCCCGAAACCTCGCGGTCCCCGATCACACCTCGTCGGCGTGTGTCTGCTCCTGACCCGACGATTCGCTGGTCGTCAGCCAGGAGCGTGCGGGTTCCGCGGCCTGCCCGGTGTCGAGGGTGAGATGGAGCCGGGTCCCTCCTTCGCGGCCGGCGGGGTAGCTGCGCTGTTCGGTCGAGGCGAAGCAGCGGCGGAGCACTTCGGCGACGCGACGGGCGGCCTCCGGCGTCGCCGCGACGATGCGGATCTCGGCGTGGCCCTCGGAGGGCAAGGGCTCGTGATCCATACGGACCTCCTGGCAGGCGGCGGGCAGGAACGCGTCGCTGCCCGACACGCCGGGCGACGGTGCGGGGGCTGCGGCGCGTTTCTACGACCGCCCCTGTGTGAAGGGTATGCCGGGCACCGGTGGCCGCGCGTGTCAGACCGGACCGTCGATCCAGCTCACCACCGGTGGCCCGAGCCCGGTGTGGGCGCTGCCGGAGTTGCGACGGCTTCACCCTCGCCCTCGTCACCGCCCAGCCGAACCGGAGGAGTCGGAGGCAGCGGATCACACGCCGCCTGGTCAAGGCGATGACACGTCGATGGTCACCCCGCCGTCGCTCAGCCGCTCAGCCGCTCTTCGGCCGGACTCCTCGTCTGTGCCGGCGACGCGCGCTTCGGCGCAAGCACGGCGGAAGCCGTTCAGAGGCGTTGGGATGGCGCCTGGCACGACGGTCCCGCAGGCTCGGTGTGGACGCGCCGCCGCGCACCGTGCGGCAGCATGGCTCTGGGAGGACCGTGTGACCGCTTCGTCGCCCGCCACCGACGCACCGCCGGCCCGGTATGACGACCTGCGGGCCCTGGTGATCAACTGCACCCTCAAACGCTCTCCGGAGACGAGCAACACCCAGGGCCTGATCGACCGCAGCATCGCGATCATGGGCGCGCAGGGAGTGCACGTCGACGTCGTACGGGCGGTGGACCACGACATCGCGACCGGTGTGTGGCCCGACATGAGGGAGCACGGCTGGGAGACGGACGCGTGGCCCGACCTGTACCGGCAGGTCATGGCGGCCGACATCCTCGTACTGGCCGGCCCCATCTGGCTGGGTGACAACAGCTCCGTGATGAAGCAGGTGATCGAACGCCTCTACGCCTGCTCCAGCCTGCTCAACGGGGCGGGCCAGTACGCCTATTACGGCCGCGTCGGCGGCTGCCTGATCACCGGCAACGAGGACGGTGTCAAGCACTGCGCCATGAACGTCCTCTACAGCCTGCAGCACCTGGGCTACACGATCCCTCCCCAGGCGGACGCCGGATGGATCGGTGCGGCGGGCCCCGGCCCCTCCTACCTCGACCCTGGCTCGGGCGGCCCGGAGAACGACTTCACCAACCGCAACACCACCTTCATGACCTGGAACCTGCTGCACCTGGCGCGGGCGTTGAAGGACCTGGGTGGCGTTCCGGCCTACGGCAACCAGCGCACGGCCTGGGACGCCGGCTGCCGCCACGACTACGAAAACCCTGAGCACCGTTGACATCCGGGGGTCGGCAAGCGCCCGGGACAGGCTCAGTTGGGGGGCGTCCGGGATGCGGCTCCGCTGATCCCGTCGCCGGGACGTGGGAAAGCGCACCGGATACATCAATCGGGTACATGGACTACCGCTGGTACAACAAGTACCTCAGCAGAGCCCCGCCTCTCATGACATCTGCTTCAGACCCCGCAGAGCGTCGCCGACTCGTACGTGGACGCTGCCGGTTTGCGCACCCGCTCCGACGCGGAGGCTGACCTCGACGTCGTTGACCTGCATGGCCAGATGTCCGAACCGGGCCGAGAACCTGACCAGACCGGCCGAGGTCTCCGCATGCACGCTGGGCACCTCTACGGCCAGCTTCACCTCACAGCCCACGCCGTCGGCGTGGGCCGCAAGGATCTCTTCCACGTCACGCACGATCGGCGACAGCGCCTCATCCAGGAGACCGTTCGGTATGCCGATCGACCGCCGGGCAATCTCAACCCCACTGCCCCGCAGACTGGTCAGAGTCAGGCAGACGCTCCTGGCGCTGTAAATACCGTGATGATGCAACACGTACACGGCTGTCAGCGCTGCCTGTACGGCTCCGACAACGGGACCGACGGCCGCCGCCGACTTCACGTTCCAGGCATGCTCGGTTTCGCGAAGCCTGCGAGGAGCCACCCCGGTGATCATGTTCTCGATGCCTTCGAGCGCACTGTCCCCCATGTGCCAGGAGCCACCGAGACCGAAAGAGAGAAGTTGCCCCTCTTCACCCACAGCAAGTACGGAGTCGTTTTCGGTCACACCGACCGGGAACAGAGCCACGCGGAGCCCGGCCGACAGGTGGTCCAACTTGATGAGTTGGAACCTGGCCTTCTCCGGATCGATGGAAAACCCGATGGACGCCACTTCCCGGCCCGGTTCCACCGGCCGGTGATCGAGGCCGTGGAACTTACTCAGAAAGGCTCTCGCGGCAGGAAATACCGACAGAGACGTCCCGTAGCTCTCCGCCATCGCTGCGAGTCGCAGCGCTGCCTGCATCGCCTCCTGCTCGACGTTCCTGCCTGCGGTCCAACCGATCCTCTCCGCAGCCCGGTGGTGCTGCGTCACTCGTCCACCACTTCGATGCCGAGACGCTCCAGCAGAGCTGCGCAAGAGCGGCACGGTTTCGCATGACGTCCGTGCTCCGGATCTCCTTCGGGGCGAATCTTTCTCGTCACCATGGCCGACCCCGAGAAATGCCCCGTCGCATCGTCGAGGGTCGTTCTCCCCCCGCTCGCAAGCTGCTCGTCCAAACCCCACAACTGATCGGAGATCAGCGCGGTCTCCGCGCAGTGACCCATGAACGGTTCCCGCTGCGCGGCAGGAAGCTGCTGAAGAAACTCGGCAACCGCGGGATGCAGGTCCGGATCCGAATCCGCGTCGAGGTCGGTCTGGCTGAAGATCTTGCCGTTCACCAGCAAGGACGCGGCGGTCATCGGAACATGCTCAGGCATAGTAGTCCTCCGCGTAGTCGAGCGGATAGCCACGCGAATAACTCATGAACGCCGAGTACTTGTCATTTCCGAGGAAGTACTCGCCGCTGTGATGCAGGTAGAAGAACCGCCCCGCTTCGTCCATGAGGATCGTGCCGCCGTCGTACGTGTCGTGCGCGACGGGGAAGACCTTTTTCCCCAGTCCGTCGGCGAGTTCTTGAACGTCTTCCGCTGCGCCCCGGTACATGAGGCGAGGATTGAACTCCACCCTGTCGTCGGTAGAGGCGCGCCGGGGCGCCACAAGACCGACGTGCTCACGCAGGAATTCGAGAGCGGGCTCGATGACATCAAGGCTGCCACCGTCATTACGGAATGACGCCTGAGCGAATTCGATCTCGGTGGCGGCGAGGTCGTCACATCGGCGCCCCGGGTACCACCCGGCAATCGACAGCCAGGCATCCACCGCCTCGGGTGACTTCAATACGCGCATGGTTATCGTCCTCTTTCGGTCAAACGGCCGTGACGCCGACGAGCGGCAGCATACGCTCGCAGGAGGGGCAGGGCTTCTTGTATTCTCCGTGAGCCAGATATCCGGGCTTGTCCGGATTCATATTGCCGATCTGCCGCGTATGCACCTGAGCCCCGTCCATGACTCTCCTGATGTCCTCGATGCTCCGTATGTCGACACCGTCACGCTCCGATATAGCGTGCAGTCGGTCGGATATCAAGGCCACTTCAGCGCACTGTCCGTGCCCGACCCCCACATCCGTACCCTCAGCCTGTACCTGCCGTTTGACTTCGTCCAGGGCGGACTGCAGGGCGGGATGAGTATCCAGTTTCTCTTGCGGTTCCGGGTTCTGCGGATTCTTCTTCAGCTTCGACACACTGGAATGCCCTGTCAGGATCCCTTCGTGCAGCAAGGCTCCCGAACACCCCTGCCTGATCCTGCCCTTGCTCAGCACAGGCTGCCCGTCCGCCCCGTTGGGAGCCTTCTGCGCTTCGTCCGCCAGGTCCTTCGCCTCCTGGATCAGCGCTCGGCGCTGATCTTCCGGGCTGAGGTGATCAACCTGCATCGCGTCACGGCGGTAGTGCCGCATCTGACCGGCGCTTCTGCCGTGCCAGTCGGGCTGCGGGTTCATGCGCCGAGGACCGTTCCCGCCGCCCCCTCCGCCGCCACCGCCGTTCCCGCCGCCCCCTCCGCCGCCACCGCCTGCTGAACCGCGCGGATCGACCTTGTTCACGTCGATGCCGTCGACCTGCTTGCCGATCCTGTGGTCGTTTTCCTTCTGGTGCCGAGAGGCGGCCTTCACGCGCTGCGGGATCTCGTCGCTGACGTGCTTGGCGGTACGGGTGACCGACTTGGTGGCAGCATCGAGCGCCTTCTCCAGGGCGTGGTCGAAGGCCTTGGTGAACCCGTCCCGGCCCTTCGTCCGGCCGAACGCGCCCTTCGCCTTGCCCAGATGGATATGGGCCTTGCTGCCGAGGTCCACGCCGTGGAGGGAGACCTTGCCGGCCCCGTCCTCGAACTCGGCATGGTCGATACGGGTCCGCTTGCCCGCACCGCCGCCCCCGCCCCCGCCGCCCGCGGAGGCAAGGGTCATGCCACCCGGAGTGCCGTGGCCCCCGCCGCTGGGGTGGAACGCACTCTCGGCCAGATCGAGCGCCGCATCGGCGGCGAGCTCTTCCAGCTTCGCCGTGACCGGCTCCGCCAGCTTGGCGGCGATCTCCGCGACGATCTCCTCGATCGCCTCCTTCACCAGTTTCTTCACGAGCTGCCGCATCAGGACGACCTCGCCCGCGGCAGCAGCGGCCGAGATACCCAAGGTGACACCGGACGCGGCGAGTTCGGCGACGATCGTCCCGGCGAGTACGGTCAGCTCGACCGCCGCCTTCGTCTTCATCGCGATGATGATCTCGGCGATCCGGTCACACACGAACGCGAACGTCCGTGCCACATCCGGGATCTTCTCCAGGTGACTGGTCTTCACGTACGACCAGTGCTGCTCCATGGCGTCGACCGCCCAGCCCTCCGAGGAGCTGAGGATCCGCGTGATCGCCTTGTGCGCGTCGCCGCCGTGGCCCTCGAACTTGTCTGCGAACTCACGGAGCGAGTCCGCCATATCCGTGTAGTCGTCCTCGTCCACGTTCGGCCAGTCGATGCCCGCAAGGTCGAGTGCCTGGTCGACGATGTCCGGCAGCACGATGCCCATGTCCCGTGATCCCCCGTTGCGTTCGGCGCTTCAGCAATGACAGCAAAGACCAGCTAAGCCTTCGTACGCACGTACTACCAACATGAACGGGGATCTCAGTGCAAGGTTGAGACAACTCACGCATGACAAAGAAGTCGAACGAAATGTATCGGGCAAGTCGAACGCATGGCAGGCACGTGCTTGTGTCCACCCTGCCTGACCGGCAACCCCACGCCCCTTCAAGACGTCCGTCGTGGAGGAGCATTCCCCGGACATCCGACCAGGCGCCACCGAGGCGGCTACGTGCCACCGACCAGACCAGGCCGACCCATCGCCTGCCGCCATCCGTATCACCCACTGGCGAGGGACATCGCCGGCATGCCGGAGGACTTCCGGTTCCACGACCTTCCTCCGCCGAGATGCCCGCGCATCCGCATGCGGGATGACAAGCGGAGGCCACCGGAAGCTGGTCGAGAGCCAAGGTGCGGTTGTGGTGCGAGCCGCGCCCACCGGTCTAGACAACAAAGAACCCCCGGGCCGCTGGCCTGGGGGTTTTACGTGGAGCGGGTGACGAGAATCGAACTCGCGCTCTCAGCTTGGGAAGCTGATGTTCTACCATTAAACTACACCCGCGTAAGTCCGGCGGGTCGACCCACGTGGAGTCGATGTCCGGACGCTCGCTCACTGTACATCATCGCGGACCGCTGGTGCCCGGGTCCTGGGATCTGAGTCCGTTCAGGCGTGGGATCCCGCTGCGGGGGAACCGAGTTGGAGCGTACGGTGAAGAGGTGGGAGAGGGGCCGGGCGGGGTCGGAGTGCCGCCTGGAGAGTCGTCTCTTTGATCCCGTAATGTGGCTTTTGTCGTCAGGGCAGTGAGCCCGACGCGGCTCTTGGGGAAGGGACTTAAGGGACTTGATGGAACGCACCGTCGTCCGCTGCGCGGACGGGCACGTCTTCAGCACCGCTTCGTTCCCGATGCAGAAGGCCGAGCGGCTCGGCCCCGGTCGGCTCGTGAGGTGTCCACGGTGCACCCGGCTCCGCAGCGTCGTGCCGGTCACCCTGGAGAAGCGGTAGCCGCGCCACGAACGGTAGCCGGGTGGTGACATCGCGGTAACACCGGGCGCGCGGAGTCCGTCGCGATTGTCACGGCTCCGCGCGCCTTGCGTATCCTCGCTACGTGCTTCTCTCAGACAAGGACATCCGGGCCGAGATCGACGCCGGCCGGGTACGGATCGATCCCTACGACGAATCCATGGTGCAGCCGTCGAGCATCGACGTACGGCTGGACCGGTATTTCCGGGTGTTCGAGAACCACCGGTACCCGCACATCGACCCCTCGGTCGAGCAGGTGGATCTGACGCGGCTCGTGGAACCCGAGGGGGACGAGCCGTTCATTCTTCATCCGGGGGAGTTCGTGCTCGCCTCGACGTATGAAGTGATCACGCTGCCCGACGATCTCGCCTCGCGCCTCGAGGGCAAGAGCTCGCTCGGGCGGCTGGGGCTCGTCACGCACTCCACCGCCGGGTTCATCGACCCGGGCTTCAGCGGGCACGTGACCCTGGAGCTGTCCAACCTCGCCACCCTCCCCATCAAGCTGTGGCCGGGGATGAAGATCGGGCAGCTGTGCATGTTCCGGCTGACCTCGCCCGCCCAGTTCCCGTACGGCAGCGAGCGCTACGGCTCCCGCTACCAGGGGCAGCGCGGGCCGACCGCCTCGCGGTCCTACGTCAATTTCCATCGGACCCAGGTGTGAGGGCGGCCGGGACATGAGTGACGTGCGGGAGAACCTGACGTACGAGGGCTTCGGCCTCGCCGTGCGCGAGCTGGCGCAGACCATCGCCGACGACGGGTACGAGCCGGACATCGTGCTCAGCATCGCCCGGGGCGGGGTGTTCGTCGCGGGGGGCCTCTCCTATGCCCTGGACTGCAAGAACATCCATCTGGTCAACGTCGAGTTCTACACGGGCGTGGGGACGACCCTGGAGATGCCGGTCATGCTGGCGCCCGTCCCGAACGTCATCGACTTCTCCGACAAGAAGGTGCTCATCACCGACGACGTCGCGGACACCGGCAAGACGCTCAAGCTCGTGCGCGACTTCTGTCTCGACACCGTCGCCGAGGTGCGCTCCGCGGTGATCTACGAGAAGTCCCACTCCCTCGTGAAGTGCGAGTACGTCTGGAAGCGGACGGATGAGTGGATCAACTTCCCGTGGAGTGTCGAGCCGCCCGTGGTGAAGCGGGCGGGGCAGGTTCTCGACGCCTAGTCCGAGAGCACTGGATCCACCACAGCACGTACGAAAGGGCCCCCGGCTGCCGCGCCGGGGGCCCTTCGCGTGCGAGAACAGCTAGAACGTGCCCAGCTTCACGATCGACAGCAGTGCGATCAGCTGGAGCGCCGACGCGCCCAGCGCCTTCGGCCAGGGCAGGTCGTGGGAGCGGGAGACCATCAGGGTCAGCAGGACGCCCGCGCCGATCCAGGTGGCCCAGCCGAGCAGCTGGACGAAGCCGGCGTCGCCGCCGAAGAACATGGCGACGATCAGACGGGGCGCGTCCGTGAGCGCCGTGATCAGCATGGACAGGCCCACGGTCGGCTGCCAGGCGCCGTCACCGCCGAGCTGGCGGGCCAGGGTGTGGGTGACCACGCCCAGGACGAACAGGCCCAGCACCATCACGATCGCCGTCACCAGCACGATCGGGACCGCGTTGGCGAGGGTGGCGCTGATCGCGTCCGCACGGGCGCCGTCGAAGCCGAAGACGGCGAGCAGGCCGTAGAGGAAGGTGACGATGAGGGCGGGGACCCACATCGTGTAGTCCCGCATGCGCAGGAAGGTCTGGTTCGGGGAGAGGACGATCCCCTTCAGCAGTTCCTTCCAGTGCAGCGGCGGGCCCAGCGGGGCCGCGGGTGCGGCGGCCGAGCCTGCATGGTAGGTCGCGCCCTGGGTGTAGCCGGCGGCCTCGTCCACCGAGAACGCCTGGGTGTGGCCCGGGTTGTTCGCCGCGTACGGGTCATGCGCGCCGTGCCCTGCCGGGTAGCCGCCGTCGCCGAAGTACTCCGGTCCGTCGTCGGCCGGCCCCGGGTAGCCGTACGACTGACCCGCCGGCGGGTACGGCGGCTGCGGCGCCGCCGGGTAGCCGTACGAGGGGCCCGCGGGCTGTCCGTACGACGGCCCCTGCCGTCCGTGCGACGGCCCCGCGGGCCGCCCCTGCCCGTACGACGGTTGCTGCGGCGCCTGCTGTCCTTGGGGGGTGCGGTTGTCTCGGCCCCCGCGTCCGATCCTGAATCCAGCCACGTCATCGAACGTACCTGGTCCCGGAGACCGACGTGCCGGACCCGGGCGTCCGGGTCCGGCTTTGCGGCCGACCTGTGACATCCCCTAAGGGGGCGTCAGGGGGCGATCCAGGGTCCGCCCAGGATGCGCCGCGTCAGTTGTTGAGGACCGAGCCGTACAGCGGGGCGCCCGCGGTGGAGACTCCGGTGGCCGACGGGCCGAAGGAAAGCGAGCCGGCCGTGGTGGGTCCACCGGCCGCGCCGCGCAGCGACCAGACCGCGCCGTCGCCCGCGTTCTCGCCCGGGCCCGCCACGGTCAGCTCGGCGCGGTGGTCGCCGGAGTGGTCGGCGAGCAGGACCCGTGCACCGAAGCGGTCGCCCTTCTCGGCGGCGCCGGCGACGCCCGCGGTGTTCTGGGTGTACGACACCGCGCCCTTGGTGGTCAGCCCGGAGGCGGTGCCGTAGAGGAGGGTGACCGAACCGGTGCCGGAGTCCTCACCGGACGCACCGATCGCCAGGTCCTTGAACCCGTCTCCGTTGACGTCGCCCAGGAAGACGCTGCTGCCGAACGCGTCGCCGGTCTCGGCCGCGCCCGGCACGCCCGCTGCGTCCTGGCCGAGGACCAGCGGGGCGCGGGAGGTGTCCTTGCCGCCCGGTCCGCCGTAGACCACGGTGACCTTGCCGCCCTTGGCTCCCGCCGGGTCGGCGGAGGTTTCGGCCGGGTTGCCGACCGCGATGTCGGCGTACCCGTCCTTGTCGATGTCGCCGATCGCCGAGACGGTGCCGGCGGGCAGGTCCTGCATCCAGTCGGTGAAGTTGCCGATGGACGGGTCGGTGACCAGGTGGGTGACGGCGGCGCCCGTGCGGGGCTGCCGGCCGTGCATGACCAGGCTGGTGGACCAGGCGGGGGAGACGCGGCCCGCGGACAGGGCCGTGATGCCGTAGGAGGGGGAGTAGGAGTCGGGGAAGCCCGCGCCGGAGCCGCCCTGCCAGCCTCCGGACCTGGTGACCGGGCCGTTGACGAAGGACAGGCCGACCGAGCCGGTGGCACCGATCGCGACGTCCGTGTCGCCGTCGCCGTCGAGGTCGCCCGCGGCCAGCGCCTGCCCGTAGCGGTCCACGTCCTCGTGCCAGTAGTCGATGACCGTACGGGCTCCGGAAAGTCCGGACCCGGCGCCCCAGACGACGACCACCGTGCCGTCGTTGGTGTCGCCGTCGACGTCCTCGCCGGGCGCGCCGATCAGGAGGTCGGCGTAGCCGTCCTTGTTCAGGTCGGCCGAGGCGACGGCGCTGCCGAACGCGTCGCCCGCCTCCGCGGTGCCGGGCACGCCGGCCGTGTTCTGGGTGATCAGGGTGCGGGTGGCCGTCTTCAGCCCGGTGGAGCTGCCGTAGACGACCGAGACGGCGCCGGCCTTGGACTGGCCGCCCACGGTCGCGCCGGGGGCACCGATCGCGAGGTCGGCGCGGCCGTCGCCGTTGAAGTCGTACGGGGCGGCGGCCGTGGCCGCGTGGGCGGCGGGCACGGTCAGGGCGAGCGGGGTCAGGGCCCCGGCGAGAGCGACGGCGAGGACGCGTGTGCGCATGGAGTTCCCTTGTGGAAGCCGGAGTCGGGGGTGCGTCACTGGGCGATGGCCGAGGCGAAGTCCGCGTAGCCCTTCAGGGCGACGTCCCGGGCGCTGATGAACGTGGCGTAGTCGGTGGTCAGGCCGGAGGCGGTGCCGCGCAGGATCGTGACGGCGCCGTAGCCGTTCTCCCCGCCCGCGCCCGTGACCAGGTCGGCCTTGCCGTTCTTGTTGATGTCGATCAGCCGGACCGACTGGCCGAACCGGTCCCAGGCCTCGGAGCCGCCGGGTACGCCCTCCGTGTCCTGCGTCCAGGTCTTCGCCCCCTTGGTGGTCAGACCCGAGGCGGAGCCGAACAGGACGGTCACCGCGCCGGCCTCGCCGGCGCTGCCCAGGTCCTCGCCGGGCGTGCCGACCGCGACGTCGGCGTAGCCGTCGCCGTTGATGTCACCGGTGCTGATCGACGAGCCGAACATGTCGTCGGTCTCGGCGGCGCCGGGCGCGCCCGGGGAGTCCTGGTGGATCACGGTCGGGGTCTGGGCGGGGTCGGGACCGTTCGGGCCGCCGTACCAGACGGAGATCTGGCCGCCCTTGTGGCCGGACTTCTTGTACTGGCTGGGGTCCGTGGGGTCGCCGAGGACCGCGTCGCCGTAGCCGTCGCCGTTGACGTCGGCGATCGAGCCGGGTTGGCCGTCGGCGTTCGGCAGGTCCTTCATGGCGTACTTGGAGCCGGTCCAGGTGAAGTACCTGATGTCGCCTCCCTCGTCGCCGTCGACGAGGAACGGGTAGATGCGCTCGGCGGTGCCGTCGTGGTTCAGGTCGCCCGCTATCACCCCGGTCGTGCTGCCCAGCTCGCCGACGCGGACGTTGCTCACCGGGGTGCCCGTGCGGGTGAAGGGGCCCTTGTAGAGGCGGGTCTCGGTCCGGCCGGTGAGGGTGACGTCGAGCTTGCCGTCCCCGTCGAAGTCGGCGACCGCGATGCCGCGGGCGAAGTCGCCCCACTCGGACAGGGTGGAGGGCTGCGGCACCAGGGCGCCACCGGACAGGCCGGACGTGCCGCCCCACAGGATGGTGGCGCTGCCCACGGCGTCCCGGTCGCCGATGCTCTCGCTCGAGGCGCCCACGACCAGGTCGGAGTAACCGTCGCCGTCCAGGTCGCCGGCGGCCAGGCTGCCACCGAAGAGGTCACCCTCCTCGGCCGTGCCCGGGACACCGGTGGAGTTCTGCGTGATCACGGTGTGCTTGGCGGCCGAGACGCCCGAGGACGAGCCGTAGAGCACGACGACGCCGCCGGCCTGCTGTGCCGTGCCGACCTGGTGGCTGGGGGCACCGAGGGCGATGTCCAGGTAACCGTCGCCGTTGAAGTCGCCCGTCAGCCGGGAGGGCGCGGCGGCGGCCGGGGTGACGGGAAGGGCGGTGAGCAGGCCGGTGGTCAGGGTGGCGGCCAGCAGGATGACGCGCTTGCGCAAGGCGGGGCTCCGGGTGGGAGGGGAGGCCGGCTCGCACGGCTGCGGGGCCGGCCACGGATGGGAGGGACGAGGGCGGGTCAGTCGGCGAAGAGGGCGCCGAACTGCGGGGTGCCCGTGGTGGGGACACCGGCGGAGCCGGCGGACACGAAGCGGGCACCGGACGTGGTGATCTTCGTACCGCTGGACGGCAGGTAGGTGAGGGCGCCGTCGCCGCTGTCCTCGTACGCGCCGATCACCAGGTCGGCCTTGCCGTCACCGGTGACGTCGTCGAGCTTGACGTCGGTGCCGAAGAGGTCGTTCTTCTCGTTGCCGCCGGGGACGCCGGTGGTGTTCTGGTTGAAGGACTGGGCGTCGGAGGCGGTGTTCACGCCGGACGCCGAGCCGTACAGGACGGTGACCGCGCCGGTGTCGGTGACGCCTTCGATGTCCTCCAGCGGGCTGCTGACGACGAGGTCCTGGTAACCGTCGCCGTTGACGTCGCCGAGGTCGAGGTCCCAGCCGAAGGAGTCGCCCTTCTCCGAGGTGCCGGGGACGTTGCCGGTGTTCTGGTTGATACCGGTGGTGTCCGCCGGGCCGGAGGCGGAACCGTAGGTGACGTTCACCCGGCCGCCGTTGGAGGCGTCCGGGACGGGGGTGCCGTCCTCGGTGGTGGCGTCCCAGCCGGCGCCGCTGACGATGTCGCCGAAGCCGTCGCCGTTGATGTCGCCGATGGCCGTGATGATGCCGGACTTGAGGGCCTTGGCGGAGGAGCCGCTCAGGCCGCTCGCGGTGCCGGGCAGCCAGTAGTTGGTGTTCCAGCCGTACCGCGTCGCGGTCTCGTAGCCGTCGACCACGAGGTCGGTGCGGCCGTCGCCGTTGACGTCACCGGCGGTCAGGCTCATCGGGCCGAACGGGTAGTCGTTGCTGCCCGACTGGATGGGCGGCTTGACGGTGGTGCGGCTGCCCGCGGTGCCCGAGCCGCTGATGCCGCCCTTGTAGAGGTGGAGGGTGGCGGAGGAGCTGCCGACGACCAGGTCGGTCTTGCCGTCGCCGTCGAAGTCGCCGGCGGCGAGGTCCTTGCCCCAGTAGTCATGGGAGGAGATGGTCGGGTCGGCCAGGTGGGCCGACTTGCCGGTCAGGCCGCTCTGGGAGCCCCACAGGATGACGAGGTCGCCGCCGTTGGTGTCGGTGCCGACCTTCTCGTACGGGGAGCCGACGGCGAGGTCGTCGTAGCCGTCGCCGTTGAAGTCGCCGTAGGCGGTCTCCCGGCCGAAGCCGTCGCCGGCCTCGGCGGTGCCGGCGACGCCGGTGGTGTCCTGGCTGATGACGGTGCGCTGGGCGGAGGAGACGCCGGCGGCCGCGCCGTACAGCACGACGACCTGGCCGGCGTCCTTGCGGCCGTTGACGTACGCGCCGGGCGCGGAGGTGGCGACGTCGCCGATGCCGTCGCCGTTGAAGTCGGCCTTCGCGACCTTGACGGAGTCGGCGGCGGTCGCGGGCGAGGCGGCGAAGGTGAGCAGACCGCCCGTCAGCGCGGCCGCGGTGGCCGTCGCGAGGGCGAGTCGCCGGTGCGTGTGCATGCGGGTTCTCCTGCGGCATGCGGGGGATGCCTGGCGGGCATCCGCAGTCAATGGGGTGCGGACCACCCGTGTTCGTCGCGAGTTGTCCTGCGGTTCACGGGTGGTCGGCGATCAGGAGACCTGTGTCAGGGCGTAAAGGTTGTACGTGAGTTCGGTGATTCTCTGAGGCCGCCGTGACGTAGGCGGGCGGGCTACGGCTCCAGGAACTCGGAAGTGGAGAAGGCCACCGCCGGCTTGGTGACGAGCAGCCCCTTGGCCGTGCCCTCATACACGGCGACCGTGTCCTGTGTCTCGCCCCGGTACGTCCGTACGACCAGGTCGGCGCGCCCGTCTCCGTCGAAGTCGGCGGCGGCCAGGACGCGGGTCGTGCCGGGTGCCCGGGGTATGACGGTGACCGCGTTGTGCGTCGAGAACCCGGCCGTCGCGGCGCGGAAGACGCGCAACCGGGAGCCGCTGGAGAGGAGTTCGTCGCGGCCGTCCCCGTCGAAGTCGGCGGCGTCGAGCATCGAGCCGGCGGCGGCGAGGGTGACCCGGCCGGCTGGGACCGGGAGGTCGTAGCACAGGGACGTCCCGCCCATGCCGCCGACCGCCGCGTCCAGCGCCCTGCCGCGTCCGAAGCGGCCGAGGGCGACATCGACGCCGGAGGGGAGGAGGGCACCGGTGCGGGCCGGACCGGTGGGGCCGCCGAGGACGACCGCGGCCTTGCCGGTGCCCTCCGTTGCACGGACGACGAGGTCGTCGTACCCGTCCTTGTCGACGTCGGTGGCGGGACCGGCGGGCATCTCACCGGGGGAGGGGAGGGGCGCACCGGCCGCGCGCGGGACGCCCTGACGGCTGAACGGGCCGCGCAGGTACGACAGTCTCCCGCCGGTCGCGTGCAGCACCAGGTCCTTTTCGCCGTCACCGTCGAAGTCGCCGCACACCGGCTGGTCCGGCCAGTCGTTGCCGAAGCGGGCGCGGGCCGGGACGGTGAGCTTCACGCCCCGGCCGGTGAGCCCGGACGGGGAGCCGAACAGGATCTGCAGCGGCACCGGGGGCCGGCCCTGGCCGTCGTACGGCGGGTCGGTCGACACGATCAGATCGGTGAAGCCGTCGCCGTCGAGGTCGCAGCTGTCCTCCGCGTCGAAGAGGGCGGGGAGCCGGCCCTCGGCGGGGGCCGCCTGCTTCTTCGGGCTGAGCAACTGCCGTGCGCCGGGCGCGAGTCCGCGCGGGCCGCCGTACACGATCCCGATGCCGGCGTCGTCGGCGTGGCTCTGCGCCTTGACCAGGTCGTCGAGGACGAGGTCGCGGTGGCCGTCGCCGTTGAAGTCGTCCGGGACCTTGCTGCCCTCGCCGCGCGGGACGGGCAGCGAGGCGGGGGCTTCCGCGAGCTTCGTCCTCGGGGGCTGCCCGGCTCCGGTGCCGTCGGCCGGGCCGCAGGCGCCGAGCAGAAACACACAGCCGACGGCCACCGCCGTATACGTCCTGCCGCTTCGCATCCGCACCGTCCACCTCGCCGGCCCCGTTGACAACCCCGGCAATGATGCACGCGTTCGAGTGGCGGCGACACCCCTGCCCCGGCCGGAAGACGGGCCAGGTGAGCGGGGCGGCTTCACACCGATCCTGCCGTGGTGTGGGTCAGGATGGGTCCATGAGCGTAGTGAAGATCAACGTGCTGACCGTTCCCGCCGAGCAGCGGGAGGTACTGGAGAAGAGGTTCGCTTCGCGGGCCCACGCCGTGGAGAACTCCGACGGCTTCGAGTGGTTCGAGCTGCTGCGGCCCGTCGAGGGCACCGACCAGTACCTCGTCTACACGCGCTGGCGTGACGAGCAGTCGTTCCAGGCATGGATGGAGGGGCCGATGAAGTCCGCGCACCAGGGTGGCGGCGAGGGCGGCGAGCGGCCCCGTCCGGCTGCCTCCGGCTCCACTTTGTGGTCCTTCGAGGTGGTGCAGCAGGCCGGACCCAAGGGGGCCTAGTCAGGAAACCGCAGGGATGGCGCCCCGTCGCCGACGGCCCTACGCGGGCGGTTGGGTTTCCTCGGCGGGGCGCTTGGCCACGAAGGAGCCGAGGCCGGGTTCGGTGTAGGTCAGGCCCTCCTCGCGCAGGGCCCGCAGCACCTTGTGCGCCGTCGCGTTGGCGATCCCGAATTCCGCCGTGAGCTGTACGACGGACGGCACCCTGGTGCGCGGTGCGTACGTTCCGTCTGCGATCCGGCGCCGGATGATCTCGGCGACCTGGCGCCAGCGAGGGATGTCGGGGGCGAATTCCATCACCGGACCATCATCCGCATGCCTGTACATCCGTGCGATACAGGGAATCCCTGTGATCCCTAGCATGCCTAGACTGCTCTCGCTATCGTATGGCTATGAAGGACCCCCGCGACGGGTGGAGCCGTCCGGGGGCGTGGCCACCAGCCGAACTGGAGCTGATGACGTGACCGACCTTATCCGCCGCCTTGCCGCCTGGGTGAGTCTCCTGCTCCATCCGCCCGGAAGGAAACGGCTGCCGTACATCGCGGCCGTGGCCGATCCCTGGCCGACCCAGCCCCTGCCCCGCCACCGCAGCCCCTACGGCCTCCACACTCCCCTAGACGCCACCGCCACCAGGGCCGTAAGGCCGTATCTGACGGCTCATGAACAGCGGCAGAGCCGACGGGAGTCGGCGTTCGCCGCCCGGGGACAGGAGATGCCCGGGTCGTACCGGATCCCTGGGCTGGAGGTCGCGTGACCGAGCCGCCGCGTCTGCTGCCCTGGACCGGTTCCGGGGGCAAGCCCTGCTACCTGATCACCGACGATCACGACGGGCCGCTCTCCCGGCTGGCCGACGCCACTGAGTCCGTTCAGCTCGGCATGGGGGGAGAACTGCTGGCCCATGCCCGGGAGATCCTGCCGGACACCGCGCCAGGCGAACTCCGTTTCCTGGCCGAGTGCTTGACCCAGGCCCTCGATGACGCCCTCCGGGTCGCGGAGAGCCGGGGCCGGCGGCTGGAGCGGCTGGACTGAGCCGCGCACCTGGTAAAGGCCCCGGTCGGGGCCGCGAGGGGCCTTGGTGCAAGACCGCCTGTCACTGCCGGGGTGAGGTCGCCCCTTCCTCCGCCGTGGCGCGGGGTGCCGGACGGACCGCGCGGTCGATCGCCCAGGCGTCCGCCACCGGGCCCAGGTGCCCGAGCTTGTCGGGGTTGATCACCAGGCGGATCGTCTGGATCTGCCCGTCGAGTACATCGAGCGTCAGGGTGTTGAGCACCTTGCCGTCCCGGTCACGGACGATCGCGCCCGGCTGGCCGTTGACCTCGTGCGGTTCCCACGTCACGTCGATCCGGGCCATCCGGGGGAAGGCGAAGGCGAGCAGCCGGGCCACGTTCTGTGCGCCGACGATGTCCCTGGCGAGCTGGGGGGCCTTGCCGCCGCCGTCGCCGACCATCGACACGTCGGCGGCGAGCAGGTCCCGCAGCCCGGCGACGTCGCCTTCGCGGAGGGCGTCGAAGAACCGTGACGCCAGTTCCTCCCGCTCTTTGCGGTCCGCTTCGAAGCGGGGCCGGCCCGCGGCCATATGGCGCCGCGCCCGCACGGCCAGCTGGCGGCACGCCGCCTCCGAGCGCCCCACCGCCGACGCGACCTCGGGAAAGCCGAAGTCGAACACCTCGCGCAGGACGAAGACCGCGCGCTCGAGCGGGCTGAGCCGCTCGAGCAGCAGCAGGGCCGCCATCGACACCGAGTCGGCCAGCTCCGCCGACCGTGCCGGGTCCTCGTAGGGGTCGGCGAGCAGCGGCTCGGGGAGCCACGGCCCGACGTACTGCTCCCGCCGGACGCGGGCCGAGCGCAGCACGTCGATGGAGATCCGGGTGACCGTGGCCGACAGGAAGGCCTTGACCGATCTGGGCTCGGTCGGGGAGGCCTCGAAGCGCAGCCAGGTCTCCTGGACCGCGTCCTCGGCCTCGCTCACACCGCCCAGAATCCGGTAGGCGATCGAGAACAGCAGCGGCCGCAGCTCCTGGAACTCCTCGGTCCCGCTCATGCCGGCTCCTTCGTGAAGTCCTGGTGATCGATGCTTCAGTCGCCGGTCAGCCGGTGAAGGACTCCGGACCGAAGCGGCCCCACGCGATGAGTGCCGCGAGCGCGAGGTAGACCAGGTTCAGCAGCACGAACGCGGACTCGTCGCGGCGGCCGTGGGTGATCATCGCGCCGATCATCAGCAAGGTCCAGCAGACCGCGGTCACCGGCACCAGAACCGGTGCGATGCCGAGCGCGGCGGGCAGGATCAGGCCCGCCGCGGCCAGGAGTTCGAGGACGCCGAGGGCCTTCACGAAGGCGGCGCCGGCGTCCGCGGTCCATCCGCCGCCATGGACCGTGGCCAGCTTCTCCCTGGGCACGAAGGTCTTGCTGATGCCGCCGGCCAGGGCTACCACGGCCAGCAGTCCGGCAGCGACCCACAGCGCGAGGTTCATCGTCCACTCCTTGATCGAGGCTTTGTCTGCACCTCGTGGACGAGACAGCGACCTCCGGCTGTGACATCCGCCGGCGGCCGTCTTCCCGCCGGGTACGACGACGCCCCCTGCCCGTGCGGGTCAGGGGGCGGTCGTTGGTGGCCTTTGGGGCCGTTACTTCACCGGCTCCGGCTCCGGCTCGGTCTCCGACTCGGCCGCGCCCGCCGGGGGCTCGTCGTCCGGGACCGGGGTCTTGACGGAGTCCAGCAGGAGCTGGGCGACGTCCACGACCTGGATGGACTCCTTGGCCTTGCCGTCGTTCTTCTTGCCGTTCACGGAGTCCGTGAGCATCACGAGGCAGAACGGGCAGGCCGTCGACACGATGTCGGGGTTCAGGGAGAGGGCCTCGTCGACGCGCTCGTTGTTGATGCGCTTGCCGATCCGCTCCTCCATCCACATCCGGGCGCCGCCGGCGCCGCAGCAGAAGCCGCGCTCCTTGTGGCGGTGCATCTCCTCGTTCCGCAGGCCCGGGACCTTGCCGATGATCTCGCGCGGGGGCGTGTAGATCTTGTTGTGGCGGCCCAGGTAGCACGGGTCGTGGTAGGTGATGATGCCCTCGACCGGGGTGACCGGGATCAGCTTGCCCTCGTCCACCAGGTGCTGCAGCAGCTGGGTGTGGTGGATGACCTCGTAGTCGCCGCCGAGCTGCGGGTACTCGTTGCCGAGCGTGTTGAGGCAGTGCGGGCAGGTCGCGACGATCTTCTTCGCCGACTTCGGCTTCTTGGTCGCCGGGTCCTCGTCGTCCTCGCCGAAGGCCATGTTCAGCGCGGCGACGTTCTCCATGCCGAGTTCCTGGAACAGCGGCTCGTTGCCCAGGCGGCGGGCGGAGTCACCGGTGCACTTCTCGTCGCCGCCCATGATCGCGAACTTGACGCCCGCGATGTGCAGCAGCTCGGCGAAGGCCTTGGTGGTCTTCTTGGCGCGGTCCTCGAGGGCGCCGGCGCAGCCGACCCAGTACAGGTACTCGACCTCGGTGAGGTCCTCGATGTCCTTGCCGACGACCGGGACCTCGAAGTCGACCTCCTTGGTCCACTCCAGGCGCTGCTTCTTGGCCAGGCCCCAGGGGTTGCCCTTCTTCTCCAGGTTCTTGAGCATCGTGCCCGCCTCGGAGGGGAACGCGGACTCGATCATGACCTGGTAACGGCGCATGTCGACGATGTGGTCGACGTGCTCGATGTCCACCGGGCACTGCTCGACGCAGGCGCCGCAGGTGGTGCACGACCACAGGACGTCCGGGTCGATGACGCCGTTCTCCTCGGCGGTGCCGATCAGCGGCCGCTCGGCCTCGGCCAGGGCGGCGGCGGGGACGCCCGCCAGCTGCTCCTCGCTCGCCTTCTCCTCGCCCTCCATCGTCTTGCCACCGCCCGCGAGCAGGTACGGCGCCTTGGCGTGGGCGTGGTCCCGCAGGGACATGATCAGTAGCTTGGGGGAGAGCGGCTTGCCGGTGTTCCAGGCCGGGCACTGCGACTGGCAGCGGCCGCACTCGGTGCAGGTGGAGAAGTCCAGCAGGCCCTTCCAGGAGAACTGCTCGACCTGGGAGACGCCGAAGACGTCGTCCTCGCCCGGGTCCTCGAAGTCGATCGGCTTGCCGCCGGAGGTCATCGGGAGCAGGGCGCCGAGGGAGGTCTCACCGTCGGCGTTGCGCTTGAACCAGATGTTCGGGAAGGCGAGGAAGCGGTGCCAGGCCACGCCCATGTCGGTCTTCAGGGCGACCGTGATCATCCAGATGAAAGAGGTCGCGATCTTCAGGCCGGCGAAGAAGTAGGTGAGGTTCTGGAGCGTGGAGACGTCCATGCCCCTGAGCCACGAGACGACCGGGTACGAGATGAAGAACGAGGCCTCGTAGCCGTCCACGTGGTGCTGGGCGCCTTCGAGGGCGTGCAGCATGAAGATGCAGACGCCGACGATGAGGATGACACTCTCGACGAAGTACGCCTGGCCGAAGTTGGAGCCGGCGAAGCGGGACTTGCGGCCCGGCTTGTTCGGCTTGCTCAGCTGGCGGACGACGATCAGGACCAGGATGCCGAGCACCGTCATCGTGCCGAGGAACTCGACGAACACGTTGTAGGGCGCCCAGTCGCCGACGATCGGCAGGAGCCAGTCCGCCTCGAAGAGCTGGCCGATCGCGTTCACGATCGTCAGCAGCAGGGAGAAGAAGCCCACCGCCACGAACCAGTGCGCCACGCCGATGACGCCCCAGCGGTTCATCCGGGTGTGGCCGATGAACTCCTTGGCCACCGTGATGGTGCGCTGCGTGGGATCATTGGTCCGGGTACCGGCCGGCACCGGCTGGCCCAGCCGCATGAAGTTGTAGATCTGCAGGAGGGCGCGGCCGAACAGTGCCACGCCGACCACGATCAGGACCAGCGACACGATGATCGCGGCGAGTTGCATTGGGGCTCCTGAGGCGGCCTCGAATTAACCGAGCGACATTACTAAGCGGTAACTTATGCAGTCCGTCTGAGACTACCCCCATCTTCCTTCGGGATGTAGCGGAGCGCGGGGTGATCTGGGTCGCTGAGGTCCGCCTTTCCCCTGGGCCCGCGAGCCCGTCCGGCGTATCCGGCGGGCAATCGGATCGTGTTATTCATACCGAATTGCTACTTTCACCCCTACCTTAGAGCCGTGCTCTACGGGATCGCCGCCGCCACCGCCGCTCTCCTCCTCGCCGCCGTGCTCACGGCGCTGCTCAGGGTGCCCGCGCTCCGGCTGGGCATCCTCGACCGGCGCCGACAGCGGCCCCTGCCGGCGCTCGGGGGGCTCGCCGTCGTGGCCGTCACCTGTCTGGTCGCCTGGGTGGGGGAATGGACCCGGGTCGCCCCGCTCGGCGACGGGGTCGGCAAGCTGCTGGTCGCCGCCGCCGTGGTCGCCGCGCTTGGCCTGGTCGCCGACGTGTGGCGGCTGCGCGCGCGCGTGCTCGTCGCGGGTACGGCCGTGGCGGCCGCCTGCGTGGTGCCGTACGACGAGACGGGAGTGCCGGGGGGAGCGCTGGCCGTGGGATGGATCGTTCTCGCCTCCCTCGCGTTCAAGGGGCTCGATCACGCCGACGGGCTGGCCGGGACGGTCGGGGTGGTCACCGCGTTCGGGGCGGGGGCCTGCGCCGCCGCCGAGCTGATGGACGGGCTCGCCGTGCTGCTGAGCGTCCTCGCCGCCGCCCTCACCGGCTTCCTGATGCACAACTGGCATCCCGCGCGGGTCGGTCTGGGAGCGTGCGGGTCGCTGTTCACCGGATTCCTGCTGTCGTCGTCCGTCGTCTTCACGCGCGCGGGGTACGCGATCGAGCCGAGTGCGGCGGTGGTGTTCTGCCTCGGCGCGGTCGCCGCCGCCGACGCCGTGCTCGTGGTCATCGCCCGGCTGCTGGCCCGGCGACCGCTGCTCAGGCGGCGCCCGGACCATCTCGCGCACCGGCTGCGGCGGCTCGGGCTCACCCCTCAGGGGTCCGTCGTGCTGCTGGGTGCCGGCTCCTTCGCCTCCGTGCTCGTGGGTGTGCTCGTGCACACCGGATGGACCGGCGGCGGAGCCGTGTCGTGGGTGGCGGGAGCGGTGCTGCTGGTCGTGCTCGTACTCCTTCGTATCCCTGTCCAGCCACCCCGGCGCGGGGCATCCACGCAGGTCAGGGGGCAGTTGCGTGTAAGGAACGGATAAGACTTGAGTCTGGCTGGCTCAGGTCTGTTGACCCGTTGCATCTCCTCAGGCACACTTGAGCCTGTTCCACTCAAGTCAGCTGGAGGAATCAACCATGGCACGTGCGGTCGGCATCGACCTGGGCACGACTAACTCCGTCGTCAGCGTTCTGGAGGGCGGCGAGCCCACCGTCATCACCAACGCCGAGGGTGCCAGGACCACGCCGTCCGTCGTCGCCTTCGCCAAGAACGGTGAGGTGCTCGTCGGCGAGGTCGCCAAGCGCCAGGCGGTCACGAACGTGGACCGGACCATCCGCTCGGTGAAGCGTCACATGGGCACCGACTGGAAGATCCAGCTGGACGGGAAGGACTTCAACCCGCAGCAGATCTCCGCGTTCATCCTGCAGAAGCTGAAGCGGGACGCCGAGTCCTACCTGGGTGAGAAGGTGACCGACGCGGTCATCACCGTCCCCGCCTACTTCAACGACTCCGAGCGTCAGGCGACCAAGGAGGCCGGCGAGATCGCCGGTCTGAACGTCCTTCGTATCGTCAACGAGCCCACCGCGGCCGCGCTCGCCTACGGCCTCGACAAGGACGACCAGACGATCCTCGTCTTCGACCTCGGTGGCGGCACCTTCGACGTGTCCCTCCTGGAGATCGGCGACGGCGTCGTCGAGGTGAAGGCCACCAACGGTGACAACCACCTCGGTGGTGACGACTGGGACCAGCGCGTCGTCGACTACCTGGTGCAGCAGTTCAAGTCCGGCCACGGCGTGGACCTCGCCAAGGACAAGATGGCCCTCCAGCGCCTCCGCGAGGCCGCCGAGAAGGCCAAGATCGAGCTGTCCTCGTCCACCGAGACCTCGATCAACCTGCCGTACATCACCGCGTCCGCCGAGGGCCCGCTGCACCTGGACGAGAAGCTCACCCGGGCTCAGTTCCAGCAGCTGACGGCGGACCTGCTGGAGCGCTGCAAGACGCCGTTCCACAACGTCATCAAGGACGCCGGCATCTCCATCAACGAGATCGACCACGTCGTCCTCGTCGGTGGCTCCACCCGTATGCCCGCGGTCGCCGAGCTGGTCAAGGAGCTGACCGGCGGCAAGGAGGCCAACAAGGGTGTGAACCCGGACGAGGTCGTCGCCATCGGCGCCTCGCTCCAGGCCGGTGTCCTCAAGGGCGAGGTCAAGGACGTCCTGCTCCTCGACGTCACCCCGCTGTCCCTCGGTATCGAGACCAAGGGCGGCATCATGACCAAGCTGATCGAGCGCAACACCACGATCCCGACCAAGCGTTCGGAGATCTTCACGACGGCCGAGGACAACCAGCCGTCCGTGCAGATCCAGGTCTACCAGGGCGAGCGCGAGATCGCGGCGTACAACAAGAAGCTCGGCATGTTCGAGCTGACCGGTCTGCCGCCGGCGCCGCGCGGCGTCCCGCAGATCGAGGTCTCCTTCGACATCGACGCCAACGGCATCATGCACGTCACGGCGAAGGACCTCGGCACCGGCAAGGAGCAGAAGATGACCGTCACCGGCGGCTCCTCGCTCCCGAAGGACGAGGTCGACCGCATGCGCGAGGAGGCCGAGCGCTACGCGGAGGAGGACCACAAGCGCCGCGAGGCCGCCGAGACCCGCAACCAGGGCGAGCAGCTGGTCTACCAGACCGAGAAGTTCCTCAAGGACAACGAGGACAAGGTCCCCGGCGAGGTCAAGACCGAGGTCGAGGCCGCGATCGGCGAGCTGAAGGAAGCCCTCAAGGGCGAGGACACCGCCGAGATCCGCACCGCCACCGAGAAGGTCGCGGCCGTCTCCCAGAAGCTGGGCCAGGCCATGTACGCCGACGCCCAGGCGGCGCAGGCCGCGGGTGGCGCGTCCACCGATGCCGGTGAGGCCAAGGCCGATGACGATGTCGTCGACGCAGAGATCGTGGACGACGAGCGCAAGGACGGTGCCGCGTGACGGAGGAGACCCCGGGCTTCGAGGAGAAGCCCGACGTCCCCTCCGGCGCGACCCCCGAAGACGCCGAGCCGAAGGCCGCTCCCGAGGAGGGGGCGGCCCCGGCCGGGGACGAAAAGGCAGACGCGGGTCTGGTGGCCCAGCTGGACCAGGTGCGCACGGCGCTCGGTGAGCGTACGGCGGACCTCCAGCGCCTCCAGGCCGAGTACCAGAACTACCGCCGCCGCGTCGAGCGGGACCGGATCGCGGTCAAGGAGATCGCCATCGCGAACCTCCTGACCGAGCTTCTGCCCGTGCTCGACGACATCGGCCGCGCGCGGGAACACGGTGAACTGGTCGGCGGCTTCAAGTCCGTCGGCGAGTCGCTGGAGACGGTCGCGGCCAAGATGGGCCTGCAGCAGTTCGGCAAGGAGGGCGAGCCCTTCGACCCGACGATCCACGAGGCCCTGATGCACTCCTACGCGCCGGACGTCACCGAGACGACCTGCGTGGCGATCCTGCAGCCGGGGTACCGCATCGGCGAGCGCACCATCCGCCCCGCGCGGGTGGCCGTCGCCGAGCCGCAGCCCGGCGCGCAGACCGTCAAGGCCGAGGAAGCCGAGGAGAGCGCGGCGGCCGACGACAAGGAGAACGGTGGCCCGGAGGAGGGCTGACGTAATCACCAACGACGCAGGAGAGGAGGGACGTCGGGGATGAGCACCAAGGACTTCATCGAGAAGGACTACTACAAGGTCCTCGGCGTCCCCAAGGACGCCACCGAGGCCGAGATCAAGAAGGCGTACCGGAAGCTCGCCCGCGAGTTCCATCCGGACGCCAACAAGGGCAACGTCAAGGCCGAGGAGCGCTTCAAGGAGATCTCCGAGGCGAACGACGTGCTCGGCGACCCCAAGAAGCGCAAGGAGTACGACGAGGCCCGCGCCCTGTTCGGCAACGGCGGCTTCCGTCCCGGGCCGGGCGGGGCCGGCGGCTCCTTCAACTTCGACCTGGGCGACCTCTTCGGAGGAGGCGGCGCCCAGAGCGGAAGCTTCGGCGGCGGACTCGGTGACGTCTTCGGGGGCCTGTTCAACCGCGGTGGCGCGGGGACGACCCGGACCCAGCCGCGGCGCGGCCAGGACATCGACACCGAGGTCACCCTCAGCTTCACCGAGGCGATCGAGGGTGCGACGGTCCCGCTGCGGATGACGTCCCAGCAGCCCTGCAAGGCCTGCTCCGGCACCGGCGACAAGAACGGCACCCCGCGTGTGTGCCCGACCTGCGTCGGCACCGGGCAGGTCGCGCGGGGCTCGGGCGGTGGCTTCTCGCTCACCGACCCCTGCCCCGACTGCAAGGGCCGCGGCCTGATCGCCGAGCACCCCTGCCTGGAATGCAAGGGCAGCGGGCGCGCCAAGTCGTCCCGCACGATGCAGGTCCGCATCC
This sequence comes from Streptomyces sp. NPDC006314, assembly GCF_040613075.1. Lineage (NCBI taxonomy): Bacteria > Bacillati > Actinomycetota > Actinomycetes > Kitasatosporales > Streptomycetaceae > Streptomyces > Streptomyces sp. NPDC006314. Next base: position 433,284 of record NZ_JBEXRL010000003.1, read on the forward strand.
CGGCGGGCGTCACCGACGGGCAGCGCATCCGGCTGCGCGGCAAGGGCGCGCCCGGTGAGCGGGGCGGTCCGGCGGGTGACCTGTATGTGGTCGTGCACGTCGGCGAGCACCCGGTGTTCGGGCGCAAGGGCGACAACCTCACCGTCACCGTGCCGGTGACGTTCACCGAGGCGGCCCTCGGCGGCGAGGTGCGGGTGCCGACCCTCGGCGGTCCGCCCGTCACGCTGAAGCTGCCGCCGGGCACGCCCAACGGCCGTACGATGCGCGCCCGTGGCAAGGGCGCGGTCCGCAAGGACGGCACCCGCGGCGATCTGCTCGTCACCGTCGAGGTGAGTGTCCCCAAGGACCTGTCGGGGAAGGCTCGTGACGCGCTGGAGGCGTATCGCGAGGCGACCGCGGGCGAGGACCCGCGGGCGGAGCTGTTCGAGGCCGCGAAGGGAGCTTGAGGGTGATGGACGGCCGTCGACGTAACCCGTATGAACTGACCGAGGAGACCCCGGTCTACGTCATCTCGGTGGCGGCCCAGCTCTCCGGACTCCACCCGCAGACGCTGCGCCAGTACGACCGTCTGGGCCTGGTCTCCCCCGACCGCACCGCCGGCCGGGGCCGCCGCTACTCGGCCCGCGACATCGAACTGCTCCGCCAGGTGCAGCAGTTGTCGCAGGACGAGGGCATCAACCTGGCCGGCATCAAGCGGATCATCGAACTGGAGAACCAGGTCGCCGCACTCCAGTCCCGCGTGGCGGAGCTGGAGGCGGCCCTGGACGGCGCGGCGGCCGCGATGCGGCAGCGTGAGGCCGCCGTCCACGCCTCCTACCGCCGCGACCTGGTGCCGTACCAGGAGGTCCAGCAGACCAGCGCGCTGGTGGTGTGGCGGCCCAAGCGGCAGCAGCAGCCGGACTGACCCCGCGTCGAGTGGAACACGCGAGAAGGGCCCGCAGGCACCAGGGCGCTTCCCCGTACCGCCACCCCGCCGGGTCGGCCGGGTCGGCCGGGTCAGCCGGGGAACAGGCCGGCGGCGAGTACGGCGGTGAGGAGCCCGGCCGGCTGCCGCACCGGTGCCGAAGGCCTCCGGGGGCGCGTCCTCCCACCCCTCGGCGAGCACCCGTCCGCGGCCCTCGGAGGCCGGCGTGGGACGAGCGCCGGATCAGCCGTCCCCCGGCGGGATCCGGCCGCTCCACACCGTCGAGGGACACCCGCCCGCCCGCGCGTCCAGCCGGACGGTGACGGTGCCGAAGCGGAATGGCTGGAATCATTCGCTGTCCCGGTCGGGTCGGGGCGGTGGGGTACACCTCCCGGTGATCACGGCGCGCCGGGACCGGAGTTGCTTGTGGCGATCTTTGCCCGCCCGTGAACTCCCCTTGGGTGAAGGGTCCGTAAAGGGTGTTTGGAGGTGATTCCGTGTTGCCTTCACAGGGGCAGCTGAGCGTGGTGTTGCGGACTCGTTAAGTGATTCCGCTTGACGCCGAGTGGCGGCTCCGCGTTGTCTTTTCAGACACCTGGGTCGTATTGCAGCACCCACGTCCGGAACGCACCTGAAGTGAGCCCTCGAATGCGTCGTATCGCCATATCCGTGGCCGTGTCCACGATGACCCTCTCGCTCGCCGGCTGCGGCGTGCTGAACGCGGCGGGGGACGGCGCGAGCGCGAGCCCGACCAAGGGCGACGACGTCACCGTGGGCCTGCTGCTTCCCGAGAAGGCCAACACCCGCTACGACAAGTTCGACTACCCCATCATCCGGGACAAGGTGGCCGAACTCACCCGGAAGCAGGGCAAGGTCACGTACGCCAACGCCGACGCGAGCGCCACCCGGCAGGCCGACCAGCTGCAGCAGATGATCGACGACAAGGTCGACGTCATCCTGCTCGACGCGGTCGACTCGCACGCCGTCGCCGACGGGGTGAAGAAGGCCAAGGACGCGGGCATTCCGGTCATCGCCTACGACCGGCTCGCCGAGGGCCCGATCGACGCCTACATCTCCTTCGACAACGAGCTGGTCGGCGAGGTGCAGGCCCGTTCGCTCCTGGAGGCGCTGGGCTCGGACGTCGACACCTCCGACAAGATCGTCATGATGAACGGCTCGCCCACCGACCCGAACGCCAAGCAGTTCAAGCAGGGCGCGCTGTCCGAGCTGAACGGCAAGGTGACGATCGCGAAGACCTTCGACACCAAGGACTGGAAGCCGGAGGTCGCCGAGGCCTACATGGCCCAGGCGATCGGCCAGATCGGCAAGAGCAACATCGCCGCCGTCTACGCCGCCAACGACGGCGTGGCGGGCGGTGTCATCAAGGCCCTCAAGACGGCCGGCGTCACCCACCTGCCCCCGATCACCGGCCAGGACGCCGAACTCGACGCGGTCCAGCGGGTGGTGGCCGGCGAGCAGTACATGAGCGTCTACAAGTCGTACCCGGACGAGGCCGAGGCGGCCGCGCAGATGGCCGTCACCAAGATCCAGGGCAAGGGCATCCAGTTCGACGCCCTCACCCAGGACAGGGTCGACAGCCCCACCGCCAAGGACATCCCGGCCAAGCTGGTCCAGGTGAGCGCGCTGACCAAGGACACCATCAAGAGCACGGTCATCGAGGACGGCATCTACAGTGTCGACGACATCTGCACCGCCAGGTACAAGGCGTCCTGCGCGGCGATCGGCCTGAGGTAACGCCGACGGGCCGTGGCCGGGTCCGCGGTGGCCCTCCCGGCATCGCGCCACCCCCGTGGGCGCGATGCCGCGGCCCGGCGGGCGGGGCGCCCGGGCCGGGACCGCCCCGGGTACCTGGGGCACCCGGGGGAAGTGGGAACAACGATGCACCGGTGAAGTCCGCGCCACCACCGTCATCTTGTTGCAATGCGACGGGCGGAGCCTGGAGGAAACCCGGGCATAGCAGTGGTTTACGGCAGCCCCCGTCGGGAGAGCCGTGTTGCGGACCCGGTCGGCGCCGCGCATAGTTGCGCTGCGGAAGTGGCAGCACACCGGGGGTGAAATGCGCGATGGCCGGGCACGGGGCGGAGGAGCATCCTCACGGTGCCGACCGGCTGTGCGAGGCCGGGGACCGTGTGTATTCCCGGGCCGTACGCCGCGGACGGGTGCCGCGCACGGATGCCGAACCGGTGCCCTGCCTGCTGGAACTGGCCCTGCTGCACCCGGACCCCGACGACATGGCCTGGCTGGTGCCGACCTCCCCGCAGGAGGTCATGACCAGGCTGCTGCGCGGGGTCTACGACGAGGTCAACGAGAGCCAGCAGCGGGTGGGCTCGGCCGTGGCGGCCTTCGAGTGGTACGCGGGCCTCGGCCGGCAGCTGAACGCACTGGCGGCACCGGCCGAGGGCAGCGCCATCCGGGTGCTGGACGGGCTCTCCCGTATCCAGGCCGCGATGGACGAGGCGACCGAGGCGTGCACCACGGAGGTGCTCACCGTGCAGCCGGGCGGCATCCGGCGGGAGGCCGAGCTGACCGAGGGACTGCACCGGGCGCTGACCCTGCGCGGCCGGGGCGTGCGCATGCGCGACCTGTACACGCATGTGGCGCGGCACGGGCAGGGGCTGCTCAACTACCTGGAGCTGATGGGTGACACGGTCGAGGCCCGCACCCTGGACGAGGTCATCGACCGGCTGATCCTCTTCGACCGCACGGTGGCCTTCATCCCCGCGAACTCCGATCGCACGATGGCCCTGGAACTACGCCATCCGGCCCTCGTGGAATACCTGGTGACGGTCTTCGAGCGGCTGTGGCGGCTGGCGATCCCGCTCACCGCCCCCCTGCCCGACACCGGCATCGAGGGCATCTCGCACCGCGAGCAGTCCATCGCCGCACTGCTCGCCGAGGGCCATCAGGACGCGGTCATCGCCGAGCGGCTCGGCATCAGCGTCCGCACCTGCCGCGCCCACATCGCCCGTCTGTCGGAGACGCTGGGCGCGGCCAGCCGTACCCAACTCGGCGTCCGTATCGCCCAGGTGGGCCTGGACGGCCATCGCCCCGGCCGGCCGGCCACCGCCCTCACCGCTCCTGATCAAGAATCCCCGACCGTCCTATGAGGTAGCCGAGCTGGGCGCGGCTCTCGCTGCCGAGGGCGCCGGCGAGCTTGGCGATGTGGAGCCGGGCCGTGCGGACGTTCATGCCGAGCCGTTCGGCGATGACCGCGTCGGTGTGGCCCTCGACGAGCAGCGCGGCGATGGCGCGCTGGCGGGGTGTGACACCGCCGAGCGATGGCGGCTGGACGGTCTGCGGGTACATGGGGGTGGCCAGCCGCCACAACCGGTCGAAAGCGGTGAGGAAGAAGCCGATGAGGGCCGGGTGGCGTACCTCCAGGGCGAGCCGGTGGTCGTCGCCGGCTGGAAGGAACGCCACCGTGTGGTCGACGATGATCTGCCGGTCCGGCAACTCGTCGAGCGTGCGTGCCTCGGCGCGGCCGCGCAGCCGCTCGTAGCGGGCGCCGATGAGCGGCAGATGGCGCTGGGTGTGCTGGTAGAGGGTGCGGATACGGCAGCCCCGGTCGAGCAGTGCCTGGTCGCGGTCCATGGCCCGGCTCTGCGCGATCTGCCCGCGTTCGTCGTGGTAGTGGGTGTTGGGCTGGACGCAGCACACCTCCTCGGCCGCCTCCGCCATGGCCTCGCTGATCGCGCGGTTGATGGGCTCGGTGCCGCTGAGGAGGCGCAGGGTGGGGGTGTCGGCGGGCGCGCCGTGCCGCGGGTCGGCGTGCATGAGCGGCTCGAACAGCTCCGTCAGCCGCTCCTCCCGGCGCCGTTCCTCGGCGATGCGGGCACGGGAGGCGCGCAGGAAGCGGTTCAGTACGGCGGCGGGGGCGACCGGCTCCAGGCGGGTGAGGTCGTCGACGGCCGGGTGCAGCAGCCCGAGGCCGGTCAGGCAGGGTGCTTCGGCGGCTTCGGCGGCGGGCAGGTGCCCGTCCCGCAGGGCGCGTTCGTAGAGCTTCTCCCCGGCGGGGCACAGCTCCTCGACGCCATGCTCGCGGTGGGTCACCGGGCCGCCTCCTCCTGCCGGTCGAGAATCCCCGACCGCCCGATGAGGTAACCCAATTGGGCCCGGCTCTCGCTGCCGAGGGTGGTGGCGAGCTTGGCGATGTGGACACGGGCCGTGCGGACGTTCATCCCCAGCCGCTCCGCGATGACCGCGTCGGTGTGGCCCTCGACGAGCAGCGCGGCGATGCTCCGCTGGCGCGGGGTGACGCCGCCCACGGACGGCCGCTGGACGGCCCGCGGATACATGGGCGTCGCCAGTTGCCACAGCCGGTCGAAGATCGTCACGAAGTACGTGAGCAGCGCCGGGTGCCGTACCTCCAGGGCGAGGGTGCCGTCGGCGTTCGCCGGGAGGAAGGCGACGGTGCGGTCGACGACGATCAGCCGGTCGGTGACCTCGTCCAGGCTGCGCGCCTCGGTGTCACCGCTCAACTGCTCGTAGTACGCGGCCACGGACGGCCGATGGCGCAGGGTGTGCTGGTACAGCGTGCGGATACGGCCACCACGGTCGAGCACGGCCTGGTCGCGCCGCACGGCGACGCTCTGCGAAGCGTGGCCGCGCGGGGTGTTCAGCTCGTGGTGCGGCTGCACGCACAGCAACTCGCGGTGGGCCGTGCTCATCGCCTCCGTGATGGCCTCGTTGATCCGTGCCGTGCCGCTGAGCACCCGCAGCGTCGGGGTGTCCGCGGTGTTCTCGGTCCGCCGGCCGTCGATCCGCATGAGCGGCTCGAACGCGTCGGCCAGCAGGGCCTCGCGCCGGCGCTCGCCGGCGATCCGGTCGGCCGCCGAGCGCAGCAGCCGGTGCAAGGCCACGGCCGGTGGCACGGGCTCCAGGCGCTCAGGATCGCCGGCGGCGGGCCGCAGCAGCCCGAAGCCGACCAGACAGGGCACACCGACGGCGTCCACCGCGGTGACGTGCCCTTCGCGCAGCGCGCGTGTGTACAGCTCCGCGCCCGCCGCGCACAGTTCCTCGACGCCGTGCCGGGGGTGGGGTGCCGTGCTCACTTACGCTTCCTCCTGCCGGGCGGGGGTGGGGTGGGGTGGCCGGGCGGGCCACCGGCGGAGGGTGGTGTGTCTCGGCGGCGGCGCCGCGGCCGGCGGGGGCCGGCTCGAAGGCGGCCGTGCGCTCGGGTGTCCCGTCGAGCGTGCGCACCTCGGCGTCGCCGTCCAGGCGTCCACGGGGTGCGAGGACGGCGGGGGCACGGCGGCTGGTGTGCTGGTGGGGGGTGCGCATCCGGCAGCCGCACGCCGGCATCGCCTGTTCCCGGGGGCAGCCCGGTGCCGGTGTCCCGACGGGCCGTTTGCCGCCGGGCTGGTGGGCGGGTACCTCGGTGGTGGGGCGGTTCGGCGCGCAGGTGGCGGCCGCGTTGATCCGGTGCAGGCCTTTCACCGTACGCGATCCGGGCGTTTCGGCGGTCGGCTGCCCCGCGCCCGGCGTCATGAGCGGTTCGAAGGCCGTGGCCGGCCGCATCCCGGAGGGATGGTCGAGGCTCGGCCGCAGCAGGCCGTGGTCCGGCACACAGGGGAGGCCGCCGGCGTCCTCGACGGGGACCGGGCCCTGGTGCAGGACGCGCGCGTACAGGCCCGGTGCCGCCTCGCACACCGGCTCCTCCGGGTGGAGGTGCCACTCGGTGCCCGTTTCCGTGTCCTTGCGTATCGCTCCCGGCCCGGCCATCGCGTCAGTGGCCCCGGTCCAGCATGCCGGACTGGGCGATGAGATAGCCGAGCTGGGCGCGGCTGCCGCTGCCGAGGGCGTGGGCGAGCTTGGCGATGTGGGCCCGGCAGGTGCGCACGTTCATGCCCAGCCGGCGGGCGATCGCCTCGTCGACGTGGCCCTCCACCAGGAGCTTGGCGATGGAGTGCTGGATCTCGGTGATGCCGTCGGGGGCGGTCTCGTACGGGGTCCCGGCGCTCAGCGGTACGGCGCGGTCCCACATGAACTCGAACACCTTGATCAGGTAGCAGACGAGACCCGGGTGGCGAAGCTCCAGGGCGACCTGCCGGTCGTCCCGTATGGGGATGAAGGCGACCGTCTCGTCGCAGATGATGAGGCGCTCGACCAGTTCGTCGATGGTGCGGTATTCCGCCTTGCCGTTGGCGAACTGGTCCACGTAGGCAAGCCGTTCGGGGCTGTATCTGGCCGTGTGCTGGTACAGGGTCCGGATCCGCACGCCCCGCTCTATCAGGGTCTTGTCGCGCTCCAGGCCCTCGATGACCCGGCGCTCGGGATGGCGCGCGCTCGGCTGCACCGTGAGCATCTCGTTCCGGCACTGGTCGGTGGCCAGGTCGAGTGCCGCGTTGATGCGGTCGAGTCCTTCCAGCACGGTGATGGAGTGCGTCGGGGCCGCGCCCTGGGCGGTGAGCGTCATGAACGGTTCGAAGACGTCGGCCAGTTCGATCGAGGTGCGCCGGCGCTCGGATATCTCACGCTCGATCGGATTGAGCCGCTGTGCCAGGGCCACCGAGGGGGGAACCGGGCGCAGCCAGTTCGCGTCGTCGAGGTCGGGGTGGAGGAGGGCGAACTCCATGAGGCACGGGGCCGCTTCCGCGTCGGCGCGGGCGATCCGCCCCGTGCGCAGCGCGTTGGCGTAGAGACGCCTTCCTTCCTCACAGAGGTCCGTGATGGCGTGGGGATGTGTCGGTTCTGCCGGATTTGTTGTCAAATCTCCACCCCCCAGGGTCCTGAACATGCAGGAACATGATGCACTGATTGTGTGGTCATGACGTGCCTGAATGAGCCATCGTCTTATCCGACGGGGGAATGAGGGGACCTTCAAGTGAGGACGAAGCCGACTATGCGTAAGAGAATGCTTCGCTCGGTGCTTGTCGCCGCCTTCTCCGCCGTTGTGGCCTTCGGAACGCTGAACGGCCTCTCCACTGCGAAGGGCGACGTACAAGCGGACAGCCGGTGGTCAGTGGTGGCGGCGGCCGACGAGCCCGTTGACGCCGATGCTGTGGCCACCCCCAGCGACAGTATCTGGTCGTGATATGACGACGCCTCCTGACGACCGCAGCTTCCGCCGCGAAATGGCCACCGCCTACCGCTCGGGCTGGCACTTCATCGACCTGGTCACGGCCATCCCCCACAGCGGTGACTCGTTGATGGTGACCGTGTTCGGCGAGCCGGTCGTCGTCACCCGTGACGAGGACGAGGACGTGCGGGCCTATCGGTGCCTGCGCAAGCCCCGCGGGGCGCCGCAGCCCGTACGGTGTGCCATCCGGTACGGAATGATCTTTGTGAACCTGGACCAGCGGGACCACCGGCTGACCGAACCGGCGGACTCCGACCTGAGGACCATCTCGGCCACCCCCCGCAGTGCCTGACGCGATTCCCCCGTCGTAAAAGATCGCTCAGGCGCTTCCCCCCGCAGCGGCGTCACCGTGACCTGAACACGGTGACGCCGCTGCAGTTTTCTGGGGACATTTCCCTCTATGGGCGCGCTTCCACGGTGGCCGAAACTTGTCACCCGTGTCCCAGTGCCCGCTCGACCTCGATCTCGATCACCACGCGTGACGGATTCGGTCCTGGTGTCCGCTCGTAGCGCTCGGCATAGCGCCGCACCGCCTCCGCGACCCGCTCCGGTTCCGTCCGCACCCGCGCGCGCCCCTCCAGCGTGGCCCAGCGCCGGCCGTCCACCTGGCACACCGCGACCCGGGCACCCCCGGGGCCGGCCGCGAGCACGTGGGAGACCTTCGCGGACGTCCCGTTCGTGATCACCCGTGCCAGCCGCGCCCCGGGGTCATAGGTCACGCCGACCGGCACCACGTGGGGGCTGCCGTCGGGCCGGAGCGTGGTCAGCGTGCACAGATGCCGCTCCCGCCAGAACGCGAGGTAGTGCTCGTCCGGGGCAGCCGGGTCTACGGAGTGCGTCACCATGCCCGCAACCTAGCCCGAAGAAGGCCCTACGCACCTTGAGCGGAATAGACTCAACTTTGTGTACGCTGGTTAAGTCAGCAGTGAGAAGAGGTCGAGGAGGAGAACGGACACGTGGACGCCGAGCTGACCAACAGGAGCCGTGACGCGATCAACGCGGCCAGCAACCGGGCCGTGACCGAGGGGCACCCGGACCTCACCCCTGCTCACCTGCTGCTGGCTCTGCTCCAGGGGCAGGAGAACGAGAACATCACCGACCTGCTCGCGGCCGTCGAGGCCGACCAGGCCGCCGTACGCGCCGGTGCGGAGAAGATCCTCGCCGGACTGCCCAGCGTGACCGGCTCGACCGTCGCGCCTCCGCAGCCCAACCGCGAGCTGCTCGCCGTCATCGCCGACGCCACCGAACGCGCCAAGGCGCTCGGCGACGAGTACCTGTCCACCGAGCACCTGCTCGTCGGCATCGCCGCGAAGGGTGGCGCGGCCGGTGAGCTGCTGCAACGGCAGGGTGCCGACGCGAAGAAGCTACAGGAGGCCTTCCGGAAGGCCAGGGGAGGACGCCGCGTGACCACCGCCGACCCCGAGGGCCAGTACAAGGCCCTGGAGAAATTCGGCACCGACTTCACCGCCGCCGCCCGCGAGGGCCGGCTGGACCCGGTCATCGGGCGGGACCAGGAGATCCGGCGGGTCGTGCAGGTGCTGAGCCGCCGTACCAAGAACAACCCCGTGCTCATCGGTGAGCCCGGCGTCGGCAAGACCGCCGTGGTCGAAGGGCTCGCCCAGCGGATCGTGAAGGGGGACGTGCCCGAGTCGCTGAAGGACAAGCGGCTGGTGGCGCTGGATCTGGGCGCGATGGTGGCCGGTGCCAAGTACCGGGGCGAGTTCGAGGAGCGGCTGAAGGCCGTGCTCGCCGAGATCAAGGACTCCGACGGGCAGATCATCACCTTCATCGACGAGCTGCACACCGTCGTGGGCGCCGGCGCCGGTGGCGATTCGGCCATGGACGCGGGCAACATGCTCAAGCCGATGCTGGCCCGCGGTGAGCTGCGCATGGTCGGCGCGACCACGCTGGACGAGTACCGGGAGCGGATCGAGAAGGACCCCGCCCTGGAGCGCCGCTTCCAGCAGGTGCTGGTCGCCGAGCCGACCGTCGAGGACACCATCGCGATCCTGCGCGGCCTGAAGGGCCGGTACGAGGCGCACCACAAGGTGCAGATCGCCGACAGCGCGCTGGTGGCCGCCGCCACCCTGTCGGACCGGTACATCACCTCCCGCTTCCTGCCGGACAAGGCCATCGACCTCGTGGACGAAGCGGCCTCGCGCCTGCGGATGGAGATCGACTCCTCCCCGGTGGAGATCGACGAACTGCAGCGCGCGGTCGACCGGTTGAAGATGGAGGAGCTGGCGATCGCCAAGGAGACCGACCCGGCCTCCCGCGAGCGCCTGGAGAAGCTGCGCCGCGACCTCGCCGACAAGGAGGAGGAGCTGCGCGGCCTGACCGCCCGCTGGGAGAAGGAGAAGCAGTCCCTCAACCGGGTCGGTGAGCTGAAGGAGAAGCTGGACGACCTGCGCGGCCAGGCCGAGCGCGCCCAGCGCGACGGCGACTTCGACACCGCGGCCAAGCTGCTGTACGGCGAGATCCCGGAGCTGGAGAAGGAGTTGGAGGCCGCCTCCGCCGCCGAGGAGGAGGTCACCACGGACACCATGGTCAAGGAGGAGGTCGGCTCCGACGACATCGCCGACGTGGTCGCCGCCTGGACCGGTATCCCCGCCGGACGCCTGATGGAGGGCGAGACGCAGAAGCTGCTGCGCATGGAGGATGAGCTGGGCAAGCGCCTCATCGGCCAGACCGAGGCCGTACGGGCGGTCAGCGACGCCGTGCGACGCTCCCGGGCGGGTATCGCCGACCCCGACCGTCCGACCGGATCCTTCCTCTTCCTCGGCCCGACCGGCGTCGGCAAGACCGAACTCGCCAAGGCGCTCGCCGACTTCCTCTTCGACGACGAGCGGGCCATGGTCCGCATCGACATGTCGGAGTACGGCGAGAAGCACACCGTGGCCCGCCTGGTCGGCGCGCCCCCCGGGTACATCGGCTACGAGGAGGGCGGTCAGCTGACCGAGGCGGTGCGCCGCCGCCCCTACAGCGTCGTGCTGCTGGACGAGGTCGAGAAGGCCCACCCCGAGGTCTTCGACATCCTGCTCCAGGTTCTGGACGACGGCCGCCTGACGGACGGTCAGGGACGTACCGTCGACTTCCGCAACACCATCCTGGTGCTCACCTCCAACCTGGGCAGCCAGTTCCTGGTCGACCCGATCACCAGCGAGGCGGAGAAGAAGGAGCAGGTGCTCGAGGCCGTGCGGGCCTCCTTCAAGCCGGAGTTCCTCAACCGGCTCGACGACCTGGTGGTCTTCTCGGCGCTGACCAAGCCCGAGCTGGAGCGCATCGCCCAGCTGCAGATCGACCGGCTGGCCAAGCGGCTCGCCGAGCGCCGGCTCAGCCTGGAGATCACCCCCGAGGCGCTGGCCTGGCTCGCGGAGGAGGGCCTGGACCCGGCCTACGGCGCCCGCCCGCTGCGCCGCCTGGTGCAGACCGCCATCGGCGACCGCCTCGCCAAGGAGATCCTCTCCGGCGAGATCAAGGACGGCGACACGGTCCGCGTGGACCGCTACGCCGAGGGTCTGATCGTGGGCCCGGCGGCCGGGAAGACGCTGTGACGCTCACGTGGTGAACGCCGAGAACCGTACGAGGGCCCGGTCCGGGCCCTCGTACGTCACGTCGATGTCCACGGCGTACGCGCCGAAGCCGGGGTCGGACCTGCCCGGGACCCGGCCGGCGTAGTCCCCGGCACCCTGCTCGAAGCCCAGGTTCAGACAGAGGTCGACGGAGTCCGGTCCGCAGAACCGGGTCTTCGGCTCCGGCGCGTCCGGATAGGTGGTCTTCAGCCAGTCGCGCACGCCGTCCCTCGGCATACGGAACCGGGCCACGTAGTCGGTATCCAGCCAGGCTTGCCCCGTGCACGCGGTGTCGTACGCCCCGTCCGGCAGCTTCGCCCCGCCGAACCCCAGCGCCTCGGCGCACGGCACCTTCTCCGGTCGTCCGCCCAGCGGATAGTCCGAGGCCGCGAACCTCACCACCACCGCGACCAGCCACACCACGCCCAGTGCCGGAAGCACCGCGAGTACCGCGAGCACGCCCCACCCGGTCCGCCCCCGCGCCGCCACACCGTCTCCCCTCGCCCGCCGGACTTCCACCCGACCGGACGGATCATGTCAGCCGACGGCTGACAGGACCCGTCGGGGCTTGCCACCCCCCTCCCAGCATGGGGGAGGATGGCGGAATCCGTATGAAGGGAAAAACACGGTGAGCATCGACCCGTCCTCGATTCCGAACTTCGGGGGCCAGCCCGAACCGCAGCCCCAAGGACCGGCGGGCCCCGTCGTCCCGGATCAGGATCTCGTGAAGCAGCTTCTGGACCAGATGGAGCTGAAGTACGTCGTCGACGAGGAGGGTGACCTCGCGGCGCCGTGGGAGCAGTTCCGCACGTACTTCATGTTCCGCGGGGAGGCCGAGCAGGCGGTCTTCTCGGTGCGGACCTTCTACGACCGTCCCCACCCGATCGACGAGAAGCCGCAGCTGCTGGAGTCCGTCGACGACTGGAACCGCCGCACCCTGTGGCCCAAGGTGTACACCCACACCCATGACGACGGCACCGTCCGCCTCATCGGCGAAGCGCAGATGCTGATCGGCACGGGCGTCGACATCAACCACTTCGTCTCCTCCACGGTCAGCTGGGTGCGGGCCGCGATCGAGTTCGACAAGTGGCTCATCGAGCAGCTCGGCCTGGAGCAGGAGGTCGAGGAGGCGGAGAAGCCCGAGGACGACGCGGAGTGACTCCGCGGGCCCGGCGGCCCGTCACAGAGGCGCGCGCCCGCACCCGACCAGGTACGCGCCGTAGGCACAGCTGAGCCCGGCCAGGGACGCGACCACCACGGTCGCGTGCCAGGGCCGGGCTCTCGCCGTGCGCACCACCGCCCGGGCGAGCGGCGGCAGCAGCGGGAACGCCGGCGGCAGGAACCGCGGCCTGGACTCGAAGAAGCCGGACCCGCCGAGCGCGATCAGCAGCAGCACCTCTGTGCACGAGGAGCGGCAGCGGGGCGCGCTCCAGGAGCAGCAGCGCGTACAGCAGCACGAGCAGCGGACGCCCGAGCGTGTCACCGGTTCCCCTGTGTCGAGTACGGGACCCGGGGCCACCCGGGTCCGTGCGAGGCCGGCCGCACGGGTGGTCGGCTCACATGTCCCGCAGCCGCTGCGCCGCCTCCCGCAGCACCTCTTCCCGCTTGCAGAAGGCGAACCGGACGAAGGGAGCCCCCGCCTCCCGGTCGTCGTAGAAGACGGCGTTGGGAATGGCGACGACGCCCGCCCGTTCCGGCAGGGCGCGGCAGAAGGCGAAGCCGTCCTTCTCGCCGAGGGGGCGGATGTCGGTGGTGATGAAGTAGGTGCCGGCCGGCTCGAAGACCTCGAAGCCCGCCGCCGTCAGCCCCTCCGCGAGGATGTCCCGGCGGGCCTGCATGGACCGGCGGACGTCCTCGAAGTAGGAGTCGGGCAGGGCGAGGGCGTCGGCGACCGCGTACTGGAAGGGGCCCGAGGAGACGTACGTCAGGAACTGCTTCACCGAGCGGACCGCGCTGACCAGCCCCGGCGCGGCCGTCACCCAGCCGACCTTCCAGCCGGTGAAGGAGAAGGTCTTGCCGGCCGAACCGATGCTCACCGTGCGCTCGCGCATACCGGGGAACGCGGCCAGCGGCAGGTGCTCGGCGCCGTCGAAGACCAGGTGCTCGTAGACCTCGTCCGTCACCACCAGCAGATCCCGCTCCACCGCCAGCTCGGCGATCGCGGCCAGCTCGGCGCGGGTGAGGACCGTACCGGTCGGGTTGTGCGGGGTGTTGATCAGCAGCAGACGGGTGCGGTCGGTGACGGCGGCGCGCAGCTCGTCCAGGTCCAGCCGGAAGCTCCCGTCATGCGGCCGGAGGGTCACCGGCACCCGCCTGCCGCCCGCCAGCGCGATGCTCGCCGCGTAGGAGTCGTAGTACGGCTCCAGCGCCACCACCTCGTCCCCGGGCTCGACCAGCGCCAGCAGCGAGGCCGCGATCGCCTCCGTCGCGCCCGCCGTGACCAGCACCTCGGTGTCCGGGTCGTACGACAGTCCGTAGCGGCGCAGCCGGTGCTCGGTGATCGCGGTGCGCAGCTCGGGGACGCCGGGGCCCGGCGGATACTGGTTGCCGCGTCCGTCGCGCAGCGCCCGCACTGCGGCCTCCCGGACCTCCTCCGGGCCGTCGGTGTCGGGGAAACCCTGGCCCAGGTTGATCGCCCCGGTGGCCACGGCGAGGGCGGACATCTCGGCGAAGATCGTCGTCCCGAACTCGGCGAGACGGCGGTTGAGGTGCGGGCGCTCGGTGGAGGTCATGCCGGTCATCCTGCGCCCAAGCTCTGGACTTCCTCAACTCTGCTTTGCGGACGGACGCGGCCGGGCATCCCCCGGTCACCGCGCCAGACGCGGCAACAGGCGAGGCGCCCACGGGGGGCCGCTTCGGGGGAACGGAAGGAGGGTGACGCCATGTTTCTCGGCATCATCCTGACGGTCTTCATCGTCATGGTCCTCGGGGCCCTGATTTCCGCCATGCGCACGGGCGGCCGGCCGCGCCGACCCGCGCGCTCGTACGGCGGCGGCAGCAGCACCGGCGGCGGCAGCAGCTGGTGGGCCGGCGGAGTGGCCGGCGGCTCCGACTCGGGCAGTCACCACGGCGGGGGCCACCACGGTGGGGGGCACCACGGTGGGGGGCACTCCTGCGGGGGCGGCTCCTCCTGCGGCGGAGGTTCGTCGTGCGGCGGGGGTTCATCGTGCGGCGGCGGGGGCGGATGCGGGGGAGGCAGCTGACACGGGGCAGCTGAGCTTCCGGTACCTCCCGCGAACGTCCTGGCTCGCACGGGACTTCCGGGCAGAGGGGACCGCATCCGGCCGCACACGGGCGCCCGTCGGACGAAGGCATTCCGGCGAGCGCCCTCCCGTCTCGTTCCCGCGCCCGGCGTGCGCCATGGTTGAACAGTTGAGCTGTGGAGCCCCCTGAGGGATGGAAACCCCACGAAGTTGGGTAAAAACGCTGTGGGGGCGCCTCTGTTCATGATTCCCTCTAAACCGCCAACGCAGCCCCTCGGATGTCCCACAGACTCCCCTCCCCGGCCGGGCTGACATGGCCGATCTCCCCCTCATTGCGTGTTAGCGGAGCCGATCCATGCTCACGACCCTCAACACCTCCTACACCGATACGCGCGCTGCCGATCTCGCCTGGGCCCTGGGACGCGAGCCGCTGCCCGCCCTGGCCACTCTGGATCTGGAACTGATGGGCGCGAAACTGCAGTTGCGGCTGCTCGGCGCGTCCCACCAGGTACTCCTGGAGGAGGAGCGCGGCAGTTGTTCGGAGACGGTCGCGTGCATTCCCGGCTCCAGCACACCGCTCCCGCTGGGCGTCGCCAAGCGGGTCGGCGACTGGGAGTACGAGTTCGCCGCCCGCGTCGAGGTGCTCACGCCCGGCTCGTTCGCGGGCCGTGCCCAGGAGTTGCTGGCCCTCGTCTCCGACCATCCGCACGGTCTCGCCGGCGTCTTCCCCGGCAGCCCGCACGCCTTCACCGCGATGCTGGCCCAGCGGCACGAGGGCCAGGTGCACTGGCGGACCTGGCACGCCTACCCGCAGGACGGGCAGTTGGTGGCCACCCGGACCCGGGTCGGGCCGCGGGTGATCGCGGGGCGGCCGGACCAGGGCGAGTTCGGGTGACATAAACACCGGTTGCGTCAACGGCCCCACTTCCACACGTGTGGGTGACGAAGCGTGCCGCGCATGTGACGTAACGTCGCAGAGTGATCGAATCGCACGCCCCCGCGCCCCCGGGCGCTCCGCCCTCCTGGACCGGCCCCGCGCGGCTGCCCGTCCGGCCCGGCACCGGGCGGTTCCTGGTCCTCGTGTGCGTCTTCGTCTGCGCGGCCTGCGGACTGGTGTACGAACTCGAACTCGTCGCATTCGCCTCGTACTTGATGGGCGACTCGGTCACCCAGGCCTCCGTCGTGCTGTCCGTGATGGTGTTCGCGATGGGTATCGGCTCCCTCGGCGCCAAACGGCTGCGCTGGCACGCGGCCGCCGGTTTCGGCGCGGTCGAGTCGGCCCTCGCGCTGGTCGGCGGATGCAGCGCCATGGCGTTGTACGCCGTGTTCGCCTGGACCGGCGGCTGGGGCGGGGCGTGGGCCGAGGGCCCGCGCTGTCTCCTGGTCGCCTTCTCCCTCGCCATCGGCCTGCTCATCGGCGCCGAGGTCCCCTTGCTGATGGAACTGATCCAGCGCATCCGCCGCCAGGACGCGGGCGGCGCGGTGGCCGACCTGTTCGCCGCGGACTACGTCGGCGCCCTCGTCGGCGGTCTGGCCTTCCCTTTCCTTCTGCTGCCTTTCCTCGGCCAGTTGACCGGCGCCCTGCTCACCGGCACGGTCAACGTCCTCGCGGGCGGCGCCCTCGTCCTCGGCCTCTTCCGCCGCGACCTCACCCGCCGCGCCCGCTGGACCCTGCTCCTCGTCGGCCTCACCGTCCTCGGCGTCCTCGCCTCCGCCGCGGCCCTCGCCGACGACTTCGAACGGGCCGCCCGGCACGCCGTCTACGGCAAGGACGTCCGGGTGGCCGTGCAGACCGGCGTCCAGGAGGTCGTCCTGACCGGTGGCACCGACGGCAGGCCCCTCGACCTCTTCCTCGACGGCCGCCTCCGCGTCGGTGGCCGCGACGAACGCCGCTACCACGAGGCCCTGGTCCACCCGGCCCTGTCCGGCGCCCCCGACGCGCGCGTGCTGATCCTCGGCGGCGGCGACGGCCTGGCCGCCCGCGAAGTGCTGCGCCACCGCCGGGTCCGCCGCGTCGACGTCGTCGAACTCGACCCCGGCCTGCTCCGCCTGGCCCGCCACGACCCCGGCCTGGCCGCCACCAACCGCCACGCCTACGCCGACCCTCGCGTCCACGTCACCACGGCCGACGCCCTCGGCTGGCTGCGCGGTGCCCCCGCGGGGGCGTACGACGTCGTGATCGCCGACCTCCCCGACCCCGGTATCACCGCCAGCGCCAAGCTGTACTCCCAGGAGTTCTACGGCCTGACCCGGCGCGTCTTGGCCCCGCACGGCCGCCTGGTGGTGCACGCCGGGCCCGTCACCACCCGCCCCCGTGTCTTCTGGACGGTCGCCGTGACCCTCCGCTCGGCCGGCTTCGCCACCGCCCCCTACCGGGTCGTCGGCCACGACTCCGGCTTCGCGGCGGGCCCCGACCGCTCCACGGGCGTGACCCGGGCACCGCACGACTGGGGTTTCCTGCTGGCGTCTCCGGGCCGCACCGCACCGCCGCTGCGCCTGGGCCCCGATCGCTTGCGCACCCTGACGCAGACCGGGCTGACGGCGGACGGCGAGGCGGCGGAACGGACGCGGATCGGAGGGCTGCCGGCATCGACACTGGTGCATCCGCGGTACTGAGATCTTGTCCCGTCCACTTCCCGGCCGACCGGGTCGACTGGGTGGGCACACGGGATCCGCGGGCGGAGCCCCCGGCATGTGAGGGTGAGTACCGGCCCCCACTGGGTAGGCTCAGCGGACATGGAGCACCAGGTCTTCGTTCCGGTTCCCGCCGAGCGACTCGCAGCGGCACTGGCCGACCCCGCTCGCGTCGCCCGGGCGGTGCCCGGCCTGCAGCAGGACGCCGGTGCCGAACCCGTCGCCGGGCGGCTGAAGGTGCGCGTCGGCGGACACTCCGTCACCTACCGGGGGGCGGTACGGGTGGTGGCCCGCGAGGACGGCACGTACGCCGTCGAGGGCGACGCCACGGAGGCCCGCGGCGCCGGCTCGGTCAAGCTCGCCCTGACCCTGCGCCTCGCCGACACCGACGGCGGCTCCACCGTCACCGTCGAGGGCACGGCGGACGCGGACGGCCGGATCACCGAACTGCCGGCGGAGGCCGTGACCTCGGCGGTGACGAGGCTGCTGAACCGCTTCGTGGAGGGTCTGGCGGACGTGGGAGAGGCGCCGGCTCCGGAGGACGAGGCTCGGGAACCGGAGCCGCAGTCCCCGGCCGACCCTCACGCAGCCGTCCTCGGCACCGAGGTGCCCCCGCCCACCCTGGACCCCGGGGCCGACGACGAGGCCGACGACGGCAGCGACGCGGCCGACCGCCTCGCCGAGGACTTCGCCGACACCGGTGAACCCCCCGCCGAGGCCGCGCACGCCCGCCGGACCATGATCGGCCGCAGCGCCGAGGAGGTCGACCACGCCCCGCCGCGCGGCCGCTACGCCCCCGTACCGGCCTCCCAGTCCATCGGCGGGAACCCGGTCCTGCGCTGGGCGGCCCCCGCCGCGGCCCTGGCGCTCGCCTCGGCCATCGTCGTCACCCGCGCCCTGCGCCGACGCCGCTAGGGCATCCCGAAGAAGCGACCACGCGACAGGCGGTGAGCCGCGGGTCCGCCTCCGCGAGCGGCCCGCTCGCCACGGCACGCCGGTCGGCGGTCATCGCTTCCGTGGACGCGGGATCGGCGTACACCGGCGCCGGGTACCCATGTCCCCGCAACCGCACCCCGCCCGCCCCCCGCGTGCGGGCGACGCGCTCTTGATCGCCCCAGTAGGGTCGTGACGTGAGCAACGAAGACATCACGCTGACCGCGGGCGACGCGGAGGTGAGCGTGCGGCCGGGCGACGGCGGCCGTATCGGTGGGCTGCGGATCGGCGGCGTGGAGCTGCTGCGACAGGGCGAGCGCTTCGGTTGCTTCCCGATGGTGCCCTGGTGCGGCCGGATCCGGGAGGGCCGTTTCCTGGACGGCGCCACCGTCCGCCGGATGCCGCTCAACTCCCCGCCGCACGCCATCCACGGCACCGTCCGCGACGGCGTCTGGCGCACCGCGCGCGTCTCGGGGGACGAGGCGGTGATCACGTACGAGCTGGTCGACCCCTGGCCGCATCCCGGCCGCGTCACCCAGATCGTCACGCTCGCCGAGGACAGCCTGACGCTGACGATGGCCGTGGAGACGTACGACGACTCCTTCCCGGCGCAGATCGGCTGGCACCCGTGGTTCCACCGGAACCTCGGCGGCGAGGACGTACAGCTGGACTTCAAGCCCGCCTGGCAGGAGGAGCGCGGTGCCGACCACCTGCCCACCGGCAACCGCATCGAGCCGAGGCCCGGCCCCTGGGACGACTGCTTCGGCATGCCGGGCGGCGTCGACGTCACCCTCACCTGGCCCGGACAGCTTCAGCTGAAGGTGACCAGCCGCGAGGAGTGGGTGGTCGTCTACGACGAGCAGGCCGAGGCCGTGTGCGTGGAGCCGCAGACCGGGCCGCCCAACGGCCTGAACACCCTCCCGCGCCTGGTCACCCCGCTGGAGCCGCTGGAGGCGACGACCACCTGGAGCTGGCGGCGGCTCTAAGCTGGTCGGCATGACGGACGTCGACGAAGTAATGCCGCCGGGCACACGCGGCGCGCTGCTGCAGCAGATCAAGGACAAGGCCGTGGTGCACGGCAAGGTGACCCTCTCCTCCGGTCTGGAGGCCGACTACTACGTCGACCTGCGCCGCATCACCCTCGACGGCGAGGCCGCCCCGCTGGTCGGCCAGGTGCTCCTGGATCTGACCGCGGACCTGGAGTTCGACGCGGTGGGCGGGCTGACCATGGGCGCCGACCCGGT
This sequence comes from Streptomyces sp. NPDC006314, assembly GCF_040613075.1. Taxonomy (NCBI): domain Bacteria; kingdom Bacillati; phylum Actinomycetota; class Actinomycetes; order Kitasatosporales; family Streptomycetaceae; genus Streptomyces; species Streptomyces sp. NPDC006314. The sequence goes on from NZ_JBEXRL010000003.1 coordinate 452,873, forward strand.
CGCGGCCGCCATGCTGCACGCCGCCGCCGCGCGCGGGAAGAAGCTGGACGCGTTCGTCGTACGCAAGGCGGCGAAGGCGCACGGGCTGCAGCGTCGCGTGGAGGGGCCGGAGATCGCGGGCCGGCGCGTGCTCGTCGTCGAGGACACCTCCACCACCGGCGGCTCCCCGCTGACCGCGGTGGAGGCCGTGCGCGAGGCGGGCGCCGAGGTCGTCGCCGTCGCGACCATCGTGGACCGGGCGACCGGCGCCGCCGAGAAGATCGAGGCCGGCGCGGGCGTTCCGTACCGATTCGCCTTCTCGAAGGATGAACTGGGTCTGGACTGACGTCCCGGATTGACCTGGACTTGACCGGCGCATGGACCATCGGTTCATGTCTGGAAAGATGGGGACGACGATGACGTCGCCCCCAAGGTCTAGGTCAGGGCCGTAACGCAGAACGCCAACCCGCAACTCAAGGAGCGGACAGATGCCCATCGCAACCCCCGAGGTCTACAACGAGATGCTCGACCGGGCGAAGGCAGGCAAGTTCGCCTACCCGGCCATCAACGTCACCTCGAGCCAGACCCTGAACGCGGCCCTGCGCGGCTTCGCGGAGGCGGAGAGCGACGGCATCGTCCAGATCTCGACCGGCGGCGCCGAGTTCCTCGGCGGCCAGTACAGCAAGGACATGGTGACCGGCGCGGTCGCGCTCGCCGAGTACGCGCACATCATCGCCGAGAAGTACCCGGTCAACATCGCGCTGCACACCGACCACTGCCCGAAGGACAAGCTCGACGGGTACGTACGTCCGCTGCTCGCGCTCTCCAAGAAGCGCGTCGAGGCCGGTCTCAACCCGCTGTTCCAGTCCCACATGTGGGACGGCTCGGCCGAGACCCTCGCCGACAACCTGGCCATCGCGCAGGAACTGCTGGAGCAGGCCCGCGCCGCCAAGATCATCCTCGAGGTCGAGATCACCCCGACCGGTGGCGAGGAGGACGGCGTCTCCCACGAGATCAACGACTCCCTCTACACCACCGTCGAGGACGCGATCCGCACCGCCGAGGCTCTCGGCCTGGGCGAGAAGGGCCGCTACCTGCTGGCCGCCTCCTTCGGCAACGTCCACGGCGTCTACAAGCCGGGCAACGTCGTCCTCCGCCCCGAGCTGCTGAAGGAGCTGAACGAGGGCGTCGCCGCCCGGTTCGGCAAGGAGAACCCGTTCGACTTCGTCTTCCACGGCGGCTCCGGCTCCACCGAGCAGGAGATCCTGACCGCGCTGGAGAACGGCGTCGTGAAGATGAACATCGACACGGACACCCAGTACGCCTTCACCCGTCCGGTCGCCGACCACATGTTCAAGAACTACGACGGTGTCCTGAAGGTCGACGGCGAGGTCGGCGACAAGAAGACCTACGACCCGCGCACCTGGGGCAAGCTGGCCGAGGCGAGCATGGCCGCGCGCGTCGTCGAGGCCACGCGGCACCTGCGCTCGGCGGGCAACAAGATCAAGTAAGCGGTACCCTCCGGTGGGCCCGGCGGCTGTCTACGGCGCCGGGCCCGCTGTATACCTGGGGACATGCCCGACGTCCGGCTGGCCTCGCCCCAGGGCAAGTGGATCCTGCTGACCACCGTCCTCGGCTCCAGCATGGTCATGCTGGACTCCACCGTCGTCAACGTGGCGCTCCCGCGCATCGGCCGCGACCTGAACGCGAACCTCGCCGTGCTGCAGTGGACGGTCAACGCGTACATGGTCACGCTGGCCGGTCTGATCCTGCTGGGCGGTTCGCTCGGGGACCGCTACGGCCGCCGCGGGATCTTCGTCCTCGGGGTGGTGTGGTTCGCGGCCGCCTCACTGCTCTGCGGCCTGGCCCCGACCTCCGGCGTCCTCATCGCCGCCCGCGCCCTCCAGGGCATCGGCGGGGCGCTCCTCACCCCCGGATCCCTCGCTCTCATCCAGGCCTCCTTCCACCCCGACGACCGGAGCCGGGCCGTCGGCCTGTGGTCGGGCTTCGGCGGGATCGGCGCGGCGGTCGGCCCCTTCATGGGCGGCTGGCTGGTCACCGGCCCCGGCTGGCGCTGGGTGTTCCTGCTGAACATCCCGCTGGCCCTGCTGTGCGTCCCGGTCGCGGTCCGGCACGTGCCGGAATCCGCCGACGAGAGGAGCCACGGCCGCTTCGACGTCCTCGGCGCGGCCCTGGGCGCCCTGGCCCTCGCCCTGTTGACCTACGCGCTCATCGAGGCCCGGTCCGGCTCCCCGGCGGTGGCCCTGACCGGGGGAGCGGGCCTGGCCGCCGCCCTGGCCTTCCTGCACGTCGAGAGGCACCGCCCCGACCCGATGCTTCCGCCGGACATCTTCGCCTCGCGCCAGTTCACGGCGGTCAACCTGGTCACGCTGTGCGTGTACGCGGCCTTCGGCGGCTTCTTCTTCCTCACCGCCCTCCAGCTCCAGGTGGTCGCGGGCTACTCGCCGCTGGCCGCCGGCACGGCCCTGCTCCCCACCACCGCACTGATGCTGCTGTTCTCGTCCCGCTCGGGTGCGCTGGCCGACCGCACGGGCCCCCGGCTCCCGCTCACCGCCGGCCCCCTGCTCTGCGCGGCGGCGATGCTGCTGATGCTCCGGGTCGGCCCGGACGCGGACTACCTGAGGGACGTCCTGCCCGCGCTGCTGGTGATGGGCGCCGGCATGGTCACCCTCGTCGCCCCGCTGACGGCCACGGTCCTCGCCTCCGTCGGATCCGCCCGGGCGGGCCTGGCCAGCGGCATCAACAAGGCGGCGGCCCGGGTGGCGGGCCTGGTGGCGGTGGCGGCGCTCCCGCTGCTGGCGGGGATGGGCCCGGAGGCGTACCGGTCGCCCACGGCGTTCGACGCGGCGTTCGGGCGGGCGATGCCGATCTGCGCGGGAACGCTGCTGCTGGGCTCGGCACTGGCGTTCACCCTGGTCCGTCGGCCGCCCCCGGACTGCCGCCGCCCGGAGTGCAGGACCCATGGCAACGTGACGGCTCCGCCGCTGGAGGCGGGGCGCCGCAGCTAGCCGCGGGTGCGTGGTGGGCTGGTCGCGCGTTCCCCGGGCCCCTGGGGAGCTGCGCTCGGCGCACCCGCGTCCGGCATCCCGCCGGCGCCGGTGAGCGATCCCGCCCCCGCCCGGCACCGGCACGTGCACCCACGCCGAGCCCCGCCAGGTACCCGTGCGAGAGACTGAACCCATGACGATTCACGAGAACCTCCTCGGCGGGCCGCCCCCGACCCACCTCCCCGACGAGCCGGAGCCCCGCGAGCTGCTCGCCCAGGGCACCGCGCCGGCGGACGTCGCCGCCCGGTACCCCACCTCCTCCCTCGCCTGGGCCCAGCTGGCCGATGACGCGTTCGAGCGGGGCGCGGTCGTGGAGTCGTACGCCTACGCCCGTACGGGCTACCACCGTGGACTGGACGCGCTGCGCCGCAACGGGTGGAAGGGCCACGGCCCGGTGCCGTGGGAGCACGAGCCGAACCGCGGCTTCCTGCGCGCCCTGCACGCCCTCGCCCGCGCCGCCGGGGCCATCGGCGAGCAGGAGGAGTACGAGCGCTGCACGCAGTTCCTGAAGGACTCCTCCCCGGCGGCGGCCCAGACCCTGGGCTGACCCCTGCGGGAGGTACCGGTGTGGCCCGTCTGGCAGCAGGCGGGCCTTGCCGAATCCGGGAGGATTGCGGAGGATTCCCGGTGGGGACCGGGGCCCCCGTGCCGGCATCGGCAGGGGCGGACCGCTACCCGGAGCAACAACAGGAGACAGCGATGTCCCACCAGGCTCATCCCCCTTCCGAGGCCGCTGAGCCCGAGACCCCGCATCTCGACTTCGCGGGTACGACGCCGTACGAGGACTACGTCAAGGCGGACGTGCTCACCCACCTCCAGCACACCCTCTCCGACGACCCCGGAGAGATGGTCTTCCTGGTCACCACCCAGGTCATGGAGCTGTGGTTCACGGTCATCGTGCACGAGTGGGAGACGGCCGCGCGGGCCCTGCGCTCGGACGACGTCCCGACGGCGATCGCCGCGCTGAAGCGCTCCGTGCGGGAGCTGGAGGCGCTGAACGCCTCCTGGAGGCCGCTCGGCCAGCTGACCCCGGCGCAGTTCAACTCCTACCGGAGTGCGCTGGGCGAGGGCTCCGGCTTCCAGTCGGCGATGTACCGGCGCCTGGAGTTCCTGCTCGGCGAGAAGTCCGCGTCCATGCTCGTACCGCACCGCGGGGCCCCGCGTGCCCACGCGGAACTGGAGAAGGCGCTGCACGAGCCGAGCCTGTACGACGAGGTGCTGCGGCTGCTGGCGCGCCGCGGCCACGCGATCCCCGAGTCCGTCCTGCGCCGTGACGTGGCCCAGCGCTACGAACCCTCGGACGCCGTCGAGCAGGCCTGGGCGGAGATCTACTCCGGCGACCAGAACGCCGAACTCGCACGCCTCGGCGAGGCGTTGAGCGACGTGGCGGAACTGGTGTGGCGCTGGCGCAACGACCACCTGGTCGCCACCCGCCGCGCGATGGGCGCCAAGGCCGGCACGGGCGGTTCCGCCGGCGTGGCCTGGCTGGAGAAGCGCGCCCGCAAGAACGTGTTCCCGGAGCTGTGGACGGCGAGGTCCCATGTCTGAACTGGCGCTGTTCGCGAAGAAGTCGGACGCGGCGGACGAACTGGCGCCGCTCCGCTCCCGTTTCGTCCTGGATGACACCGTCTACCTGGACGGAAACTCCCTCGGCGCGTTGCCTGCCGGCGTCCCCGACCGCGTGGCGGACGTGGTCCGCCGCCAGTGGGGCGAACTCCGGATCCGCTCCTGGGAGGAGAGCGGCTGGTGGACGGCGCCCGAGCGGATCGGCGACCGGATCGCCCCGCTGGTCGGCGCGGCGCCGGGCCAGATCGTGGTGGGCGACTCCACCAGTGTCAACGTCTTCAAGGCACTCGTGGCGGCGATCCGCATGGCCGACGAGAGCCGTGACGAACTCCTGGTCGACGCCACGACGTTCCCCACGGACGGCTACATCGCCGAGTCGGCGGCCCGCCTGACGGGCCGCACCCTGCGCGCGCTGACTCCCTCGGAGGTCCCGTCGGCGCTGTCCGACCGCACGGCGGCGGTCCTGCTCAACCACGTCGACTACCGCACCGGCCGGCTGCACGACCTGCCGTCGCTGACGGCCGCGATCCACGCCTCCGGCGCGCTCGCGGTCTGGGACCTGTGCCACAGCGCGGGCGCACTGCCGGTGGGCCTCGACGAGCACCAGGTCGACCTGGCGGTCGGCTGCACCTACAAGTACCTGAACGGCGGCCCGGGTTCCCCGGCATACCTCTACGTCCGCCGGGACCTGCAGCCCCGCTTCGACTCCCCCCTCCCCGGCTGGAACTCCCACGCCGACCCCTTCGGCATGAACCCGTCCTACGCCCCGGCACCCGGCGCCCTGCGCGGCCGCGTCGGCACGCCGGACATCCTCTCGATGCTGGCCCTGGAGGCCGCCCTGGAGGTCTGGGACGACGTCTCCATCACCGCCGTCCGCACCAAGTCCCTCGCCCTGACGGACTTCTTCCTCACCTGCGTGTCGGCGTACACGGAGCCCGGCCGGGTGGAGTCCCTCACTCCCAGCGCCCACGAGGAGCGGGGCAGCCAGGTCGCGCTGCGCTGTGCCGACGCCGGCGAGGTGATGAACCACCTGATCGCCCGCGGGGTGGTGGGCGACTTCCGCCACCCGGACGTCCTCCGCTTCGGCTTCACCCCGCTGTACGTGGGTTTCGGCGAGGTGGAGCGGGCTGCTCGGGTGCTGGGGGAGGTGCTGGGGGAGGTGTCGGCGTAGGAGACGGCTGAGGAGCTGGCGGCAGCCCCCTGTCAGGGGGCTGCCGCGAGGAGCTGGCTGGGGGTGCGTGGTGGCCGGCCGCGCGGTTTCCCGCACCCCCGGGGAGCTGCGGTCGCCGCCCCGTCCGGCGTCCGGCCACCGCCCGCGAGCAGCCGTGCCGGCCGGCCCCGGCACGGCGCACCTCCCGGCACCGCACCCCCGAAGCACCCCCGGCCACGTACCCCCCCGCACAGCACGGCTCATCCCTCACCCTCCGTCACATCCCCGTATCCCCGCACGTCACCGGCCTGGTACCGTCCCCGCCAACGGCCGACGAACAGCCCCCACCTGGTCAGCCCCATCGCCGAACCCGTTCCATCGCTGAGAGGTTGGAGCATGCCGGACGACGCCGCAGCAGCCCGCGCCGCCGCAGAAGAGGAGTCGGCCTTCTCGCACCCCCCGGTCGACCCCGACGTCACCGCCGCCTACGGCGACCACCCCGACCAGGTGATCGACTTCTACGCCCCCCGCACCGAGAGCCCCCTCGCCCCCCTGGTAGTCGTCCTGCACGGCGGAGCCTGGCGCGCCGGCCACGACCGCCGCCACATCACCCCCTTCGCGGACCATCTGGCCCGCAGGGGCTTCGCCGTGGCCAACGTCGAGTACAGACGGGGCGGTGATCCCCACACCCCCGCCCCGCACACCCCCGCGCAGAACACCGGATCCGAAACCGGTTCCGGAGTCCCGGCCCCCCGGGCCGGCCGCTGGCCCGACACCTTCGACGACGTGGCCGCCGCCCTGGACGCCCTCCCCGCCCTGGTCCGCGAGGCGCTCCCACAGGCCGACCCCCGCCGCACCGTCCTCACCGGCCACTCCGCGGGCGGCCACCTCGCCCTGTGGGCGGCAGCCCGCCACGTCCTGCCCGCCGACGCCCCCTGGCGCGTCGACCGACCGGCCCCCTTGCGCGGCGTGGTCGCCCTCGCTCCGATCGCCGACTTCGCGGTGGCGGAGAAGCTGAGCGTCTGCGGGCACGCTGCGCTGCAACTCCTCGGCGGCCAGGACACGTTCGCCGAGCGCCGGGCGTACGCCGATCCCGTGCTGCTCCTCCCGACGGGCATCGCGACGACGCTGGTCCAGGGCCGCGCCGACCTGGACGTACCGCAGGCGGTGGCCGAGTCGTACGCGGACGCAGCGGCCAGGGCGGGGGAGACGGTGGGTCTGACCCTGCTGGAGGACGTGGGCCACTTCCCGCTGATCGACCCGGCGGCGGGCGCCTGCGCGGTGGTGGCGGAGGAGATCGCCCAACTGGCCTGGTGAGAACCCCGGTTCGTCCCCTGGGTCCGGGACCCGGTGATACCCGTAATACCTGAGAGCCACAGCGTGGGACAGCTCCCTGGCGGGACGCCGGCGACACGCCCCCTTTTCTAACTTCCTTGTCATACAAGCCCGATGGCCGGGCTCTCTGAAAGGAAGCCACCCATGGGGCAAGCGCCGACGCACACCACGGACCCGCAGCCGCCGACGGTGAATCCGCCCCACGACGGCCACCCGCACCCGGCGACCCGTCGCACCCGGCGCCGAGCCCTTCTCTCCGCTCTGCTCACCGCCGCCATAGTGGTCCCCCTCGCAGGCGCGGCCCGCCCCGAGATCCCCGCCCCGCCCCCCGCCGCCCTCGCCCCCCTCAGCCCGGCGACCCTGCACACCGCGTACGAGTCGAACCGGGCCAACGCCATCGAGGCGGCCCATATGGCCGCCACCCACGGCGACCAGCACCGCGCCGCCGCGGACCGCGCCCTGGCCGCCCCCTCCCGCCACCTCCTCTCCTTCGACGGCCGAGGCGGCGGCCTGGCCACGGAGGTCCTGGGCGACCTGCCCCACGCCGACCACGTGGCCGTTCTCGTCCCCGGCTCCGACACCTCCATAGACACCTACGCCCGCTTCCACCGTGCGGCGGCCGCCCTGTACGAAGACCTCACCCACCGCGCCCCCAGCGGCACCCGCGTCGCCGTGGTCGCCTGGCTCGGCTACCGGCCCCCGGGCACCGTCAGCACCACGGTGACGACCCCGAGCCGCGCCGAGCACGCCGCCCCCCACCTGCGCGCCCTCATACGGCAGTTGCACACCCTGACCCCCGCCGGAGCGCGCATCTCCCTCCTCTGCCACTCCTACGGCTCGGTCGTCTGCGGCCGCACCGCCGCGGGCCTGGACGTCGACGACATCGCCCTCGTCGGCAGCCCCGGCACCGGCGCGGACTCCGTTGCCGGCCTGCACACGCCCGCCCGCGTCTGGGCGGCCCGCGGCAGCGGCGACTGGGTGGCCCACGTGCCGCACGTCCGCGCCGACCTCCTGGTCACCACCGTCGGCTTCGGCACCGACCCGGTCTCCGGCGCCTTCGGCGCCCGGGTCTTCGACGCGGCCGACGCCGACCACAGCGGCTACTTCGACCCGGGCTCGGCCTCCCTCGCCAACCTGGCCCGGATCACCCTCGGCGAGACCTCGGAGGTGACCCGTGCCTGACATGGCCCCCAGGCCCTGCCCCGGCGTCCCGCGCCGCGCGCTGCACGCGATACGCAAGGGTGCCCAGCGCGTGGACACCGCCACACCCGCGTCCCGGGACCGCGCGGTCGACGCCCTGCGCGCCTTCGCGGTCCTCGGTGTCGTCCTCGGCCACTGGCTGGTCACCGCCCTGGTCGCGGAGGACGGCGCGCTGCACACCGCAAGCCCGTTGCAGCACATGCCGTGGCTGGCCCCGATCTCCTGGATCTTCCAGACCCTGTCCGTGTTCTTCCTCGTCGGAGGCCATGTGGCGACCCGCAGCCACGCCTCGGCCCGCGCCCGGGGCGTGTCGTACGGCGGATGGCTGCGCGGCCGTCTGACCCGCCTGCTCCGGCCGGCGGCCGCCCTCCTCACCCTGTGGACGGTGACGGCGACGGCCCTGCTGCTGACCGGCACCCCCTTCGGCACGCTCCACACGCTCGTCAAACTGGCCCTGTCCCCCCTGTGGTTCCTCCTGGTCTTCGCCGCCCTGACGGCGGCCACCCCCCTCGTCGCCCGCCTCAGCGCACTCTGGCCCCTGGCCGTCGTCCTGCACGTGGACGTCCTCCGCTTCGGTCTGCACCTCGGCCCCTCCTGGCTGGGCTGGGTGAACCTGGCGGCCGGCTGGCTGGTCCCGTACACCCTGGGCGCCGCCTGGAACCGTGGCGAGCTGGAATCCCGCCGCGCGGCCTGGGTACTGCTGCTCGGCGGCACGACGGCCACGGCCGCCCTCGTGACGGTGGCGGGCTACCCCGCGTCCATGGTCGGCGTCCCGGGCGCCGGGATCTCCAACCTCAACCCGCCGACCCTGGTGGCCGTGACCTTCGGTCTGGCCCAGTGCGGCCTCGCCCTCCTGCTGCGCGACCGGCTGCGCCGGGCGATGTGCCGCCCGCTCGCCTGGGCGGCCGTGGCCCTGGTCAACCTCTCCGCGATGACGATCTTCCTGTGGCACCAGACGGCCCTGATGGTCACGACGGCCACCGCCCTCCTGGCCGGCCGCCTCCCCGGTCTGCACACGCTCCCCGACGGCCTCGGCTGGGTGGCGGCCCGGCTGGTCTGGCTGCCGGTGTTCGCGACGGCGCTCGCGCTGTGCTGGGCCGCCTTCCGCCGGCACGAGCGGACGGGAGCCGTGAGCCGGTCCCGCGTGGTCCGTGCCCACCGCCCGGCGGGCCGCCGGTCCGCGCAGCGGATGCCCCGTGTCTAGGCTGGGCCCCGTGATCGAGACGGGGGTGGGCCGCGTGCTGCGCCGGCTTCGGGTGCTGCGCGACGACCTGTGGACCTGGCGCGCCGACCCGCTGCCGCCCTTCGTGTGGCTGCGCCGGTTCCCGCACGGCCTGCTGTGCCTCGTCGCGTTCGGGGTGGCCTTCGGCGCGGTGGCGCAGCTCGCCTCCGACGGCGGCGTGGGCTCGCAGCTCGCCCTCCTGATCGGGCTCGCGCAGGGCGGCGCCGTCGTGCTCGCGCTGTGGCGGCCGGTGGCGGCCTGGGGGCTGTCCACGACGGCCATGCTGGTGGGGGCCGTGGAGGTGCGGCGCCACCTGCTGGCCGGGGGAGCCCACGGCTTCACCTGGCCCTGGTCGTCGGCCGGGATCGTCGGGCACATGGCCGTGCTGCTGCTGCTCGCCCTGCGGGTGCGCACGCGGGTGTCCGTCGAGGCGCTGACCGTGACCGTGCTGCTCACCTATGCCGTGGAGGGCCTGTGGGGGGCGGCCGACTACACGCCCACCGGGGTCCTCGCGGTCATCTTCTCCTCGATCGTCGTGGTGCTCGGCGGCGCCCTGCGCGGCCGGCGCGAGGCTCGCGCCCAGCTCGAACAGCAGACCACCCTCACCGCCGAGGAACGGGCCCGCCGCACCCTGCTGGAGGAGCGCAGCCGTATCGCGCGGGAGCTGCACGACGTGGTCGCGCACCACATGTCGGTCATCTCCATCCAGGCGCAGGTCGCCCCGCACCTCGTCGAGCACCCGCCGGAGGAACTGGTCGAGAACCTCACCGGCATCCGGCAGAACGCGCTGGAGGCGCTCACCGAGCTGCGCCGCGTGCTCGGGGTGCTGCGCTCGGAGAACCCCGAGGACCCCTACGGCCTGGGCCATCCCGGCACCGGAACGGCCCCGGACGCCCCCCAGCCCACTCTCGACCGGCTCGACGCACTGATCGAGAACACCCGTGCAGCGGGCCTGGACGTGACCACCGAGGTCAAGGGCAGGGCGCGGCCCTACGATCCGGGGGTGGAGCTGTCGGCGTACCGGATCGTGCAGGAGGCGCTGAGCAACGCCCTGCGGCACGCGCCCGGCTCACGGGTGCGCGTCGAGGTCGCCCACCTTCGGGACGGTCTGCGCCTGGCGGTGACCAACACCCGCCCGCGCCACCCCGTCCCGCCCTCCCAGGGCGCCGGACACGGGCTGCTCGGCATGCGGGAGCGCGCCACCATGCTCGGCGGCACCGTCACCGCGACCGTGACCCCGGCCGGTGGCTTCACCGTCTCGGCCTTCCTGCCCCGGGACGGCACCCCGCTGACGCTCCCGCCCGACCCGCCCCCGACAGGAGAACAGACCCCATGACGAGCGGCACCATCCGCGTACTCATCGCCGACGACCAGCAGATGGTCCGGCAGGGCTTCACCGTGCTGCTCAACACCAAGCCGGACATCGAGGTGATCGGGCAGGCGGTGGACGGCCGGGACGCGATCACACGGACCGCCGAACTGCTCCCGGACGTGGTCCTCATGGACATCCGGATGCCCGAGCTGGGCGGCATCGAGGCGACCCGCCGCATCACCGCCGACCACCCGGACATCAGGGTCCTGGTCCTGACCACCTTCGACCTGGACGAGTACGTGTACGAGGCGCTGCGGGCGGGGGCGGCCGGCTTCCTGCTCAAGGACGCCTCGGCGGACCAGCTCGCGGAGGCGGTCCGGGTGGTGGCGGCCGGGGACGCGCTGCTGGCCCCCGGCATCACCCGCCGCCTCATCGCCGAGTTCTCCCGCCTGGACGGCTCCCCCCGGACCCCGCTCAAACAGCGCGTCGGCGACCTCACGGAACGGGAGACGGAGGTGCTGGCGCTGATCGCGCAGGGCCTGTCGAACGCGGAGATAGCCGAGCGGCTGGTCGTGGCCGAGCAGACCGTGAAGACGCACGTGGGCCGGATCCTGGTGAAGCTGGGCCTGAGGGACCGCACCCAGGCGGCGGTCTTCGCCTACGAGTCGGGACTGGTGCGGCCGTCCGGATACTGACCCGGCAGACCCGTAGTACCTGAGAGGGACCCCGAAGGACCCCCCTCCGAGGGGACGACCGCTACGCGCCCGCGCCCTACCGTTCTGCACGTGACCGAGACGACGCACACGCAGACGACTCCGCCGGGGGCGGCGGGCAGGCCGCGCAGCCCCGAGTTCCGGCTGGCCGCGGACGCCCTGCGCGGGCTGTGGCAGGACCTGTTCCACGACGCCTTCGCCTACCGCCCGCTGCCCCGCGCGGCCGCCGACGGCCCGATCGGACGCCACCTGTCGGGCCGTACGCAGGAGTACGCGGCCTGGGCGCCGCACGCGACGGTCACGGCCGTCGGCGGGGTGGCGGCGCTCATCGCCCTCGCGGACAACTACCTGGGCCCGTCGGCCGTGGTGTGCGCGCTGCTGGCCCTGGTCCCGGTCCTGCTGACCCTGGTGCGTCCGGCCGGGGCGTTCTGGCTGTCGCTGGCGGCGACCACGGCCACCGCGATCGCCGCGAGCAGCAGCTGGAGCCAGTGGCCGTGGCTGCCGAGCAGCTTCCTCTCCCACCTGATGGTGCTGACGGTCGTGGCGGTCCGCACCCGTCCGCGCACGGCGGCCTGGATGTGGGCGCTCACCGCGCTGTACGGCTTCTGGGCCGAGGCCGCCTTCGGCTGGGAGCACTACGACACGGACGTCGGCCCGATGCTGATCCTGTCCGCGCTCATCCTGCTGGTGGTCACCGTCCGGCAGACCCGACGGCAGGCCCAGCAGGAGGTGACCGCCCAGCAGACGGAGACCGCGGTGGAGCGCTCGCGGCGCACCCTGCTGGAGGAGCGCACGACCATCGCCCGTGAGCTGCACGACGTGGTCGCCCACCACATGTCGGTGGTCGCCATCCAGGCGGAGGCCGCGCCCTACCGGGTGGAGAACCCGCCGCCGGAGCTGGAGAACGCCTTCGCCACCATCCGCGAGAACGCGGTGGCGGCCCTGACCGAGCTGCGCCGGGTCCTCGGGGTGGTCCGCGCGGAGGACTACGAGGCCCCGGACGCCCCGCAGCCCACCCTCGCCGACCTCGACGGACTGCTGGCCAATGTGCGGGAGGCCGGACTCGCGGTGGAGAAGGCGGTGACCGGCGCGGTGCGCGAACTCCCGCAGGGCGTGGAGCTGTCGGCGTACCGGATCGTGCAGGAGGCACTGAGCAACACGCTGCGGCACGCGCCGGGCGCGGGAGCGCGGGTGGAGATCGGGTACGTCCTCGGCGGCCTGGGCCTGCGCATCGTCAACGGCCCGCCGCCCGCGCCGGCCCTGGTGAAGCCCTCGCCGGGCGCCGGGCACGGCATCACCGGCATGCGCGAGCGCGTCTCGATGCTGGGCGGTGAGATGACGACCGGCCCGACGGCCGGCGGAGGATATGAGGTGACGGTGTTCCTGCCGGTGGTCACGGCGACGGAGGACACGGCATGACGATCCGCGTACTGATCGCGGACGATCAGATGATGGTGCGCGAGGGCTTCTCGGTCCTGCTGAACGCGATGCCGGACATCGAGGTCGTCGGCGAGGCCGTCAACGGCCGGCAGGCGGTCGAGCGGGTGCGGGAACTCGCCCCGGACGTCGTTCTGATGGACATCCGCATGCCGGAGCTGAACGGCCTCGAGGCGACCCGTGAGATCGTCGCCGCCGACGCGGCGGCGAAGGTGCTCGTGCTGACCACCTTCGACCTGGACGAGTACGTGTACCAGGCGCTGCGTGCGGGCGCCTCCGGCTTTCTCCTGAAGGACGCCTCGGCCCGCCAACTGGCCGACGGTGTCCGGGTGGTGGCCTCCGGGGAGGCTTTGCTCGCCCCCTCGGTCACCAAACGGCTGATCGCGGAGTTCTCACGCCTGTCCGAGGCGCCCCGCCTGATGCCGGCGGCGCGGGCGGCGTACGGCGAGCTGACGGAACGTGAGACGGAGGTGCTGGTCCTGATCGCACAGGGCCTGTCGAACGCGGAGATCGCCGGGCGGCTGGTGGTGGCGGAGTCGACGATCAAGACCCATGTGAGCCGTGTCCTGGTGAAACTCGGTCTCCGGGACCGTACCCAGGCGGCGGTGTTCGCCTACGAGGCCCGGCTGGTGACGCCAGGCTGACGGTACCTCAGGCGTGCACGGGTGTACCCGTTGCCGATTAGTGTTCGACCACGCATGCGGGGAGATCGCATGTGCGAACGGCTTCGAGGTGACGGGGAGGCGCACGGGGGATGGGCTACGTTCTGCCCGGATGGGCCGATGAGATCCTGGACTTCATCGGGATCAACTGGCCGAATGTCGACGAGGACGACTACCGCGAAATGGCCGACGCCATGCGCGACTTCGCCGACAGGTTCGAGGGCCACGGCGGCAACGCGCATCAGGCGGTGACCCGCATCCTGTCCTCCTCGGAGGGGTGGGCCGTCGAGGCGATGGAGAAGCACTGGTCGCACGTCAAGGCGGGGCACCTGGAGAAGGTCCCGGAGATAGCACGGCTGTTCGCGGACGCGTGTGACGTGGTCGCGGAGATCATCTTCGGGATGAAGACGAAGGCCGAGATCGAACTGGGCGCCATGGCCGCCTCGTTGGGCATCTCGGTGGGTCTGGCCTTCGTCACCGGTGGCCTGTCGGCGGTGATCGGGGCCGCCGAGACCGCGGCGATGCGGCAGGCGGTCAAGCGGATCATCGACGAGGCCGCCGACCGGATCGTGGACGAACTGCTGGCCCGGGTGACCGAGCCGGTCAACGCCAAGCTGGAGGCCATGGTCGAGGACATGGTCTTCGACCTGGTGGACGGTGCGTTCTCGCTGCCTCCCGCGCCGGGGGACGGTCAGCCGGGCGGCTCCGGCGGCGGGGGCAGGCACGGTGGTATGCAGCTGGCCTCCGCCGGTGGCGGCGGGGGCGGTGCCGGAGGGGGCAAGCGGACCGTCATCGACCACGTCGAGTTCGAGGACGGGGCCGGCAAGGTCTCCTTCCACGGTGGCGAACTGCACCGGTCCACTTCGGGCTCGCTGACGAAGGCCAAGGGTGCCTTCGGCCGCACCCGCGGCAGGGACCCCTTCACCAAGGCCTTCGAATCCGTCCTCGAAGGCGCCCTGAAGGGCTCCGAGAAGGCCCTCGTCAAGATCAGCAAGCATGTCACCGAGACCCTCCCGGACCGGGTCAAGGCCACCTCCCGCCTCCACAAGGGCATCGACCTCGATGTCCGCGACCGGGTCAACGCCATCACCGGCGGCAAGAAGGGCGGTGACGGCGACGGCGGCCACGGACGGTCCGACGGACCCGGACGAAAGCGCCCCGCGTCGCTGCGCACGGCGCTGGACAGCGCCCGTGAGAAGGCGATCGCCCTGACGCAGCGCCGCTGCAAGACCGATCCGGTCGACATCGCGAGCGGCGAGATGGTGCTGTCCCAGACGGACCTGGCGCTGCCCGGCGTGCTCCCGCTGGTGGTGCGGCGCACCCACATATCCGGCTACCGCTACGGCCACTGCTTCGGGCCGGGCTGGGCCTCCACCCTCGACGAGCGGCTCGAACCGACCGGCACCGGCGCGGTCTGGGCCCGCCCCGACGGCTCCCTGCTCGTCTACCCGCACCTGCCGCGCGAGGCGGGCGAGGAGGTGCTGCCGCTGGAGGGTGAGCGGATCGCCCTCACGTTCGTCGAGCGGTCGGCCCTCGGCGAGGTCACGTACGCCACGCGCGACGTCCGCTCCGGCCTGACCCGCCGCTTCACCGGCAGCCCGTACTCCTCGGGAGGCCTGTACTGGCTGAGCGACATCGAGGACCGCAACGGCAACGGCCTGCAGTTCGTCCGCGACGACGAGGGCCTGCCCACGACGCTGCTGCACGAGGGCGGCTACCGCGTCCGCGTCACCCGGGACACCGATCACGGCCGGGTCGCGGCCCTCGACCTGGAGACCCCCGAAGGCCCGATCCGGGTCGCCTCCTTCGCTTACGACGAGGCCCACGACCTGGTGGGGGTGTCGGGCGCACGCGGTGTACACCTGCGGTTCACTTACGACGACGAGCACCGCGTCACCTCGTGGACCGACCGCAACGGCCACACATACCGCTATGTGTACGACGCGGCCGGCCGGGTGGTGGAGACGATCGGCCCCGACGGCGCGCTGTCCTCGCGGTTCGCCTACGACACCGCCGCCCGCGAGACCCGCTTCACCGACTCCACCGGCGCGGTCACCGTCACCCGCTTCAACCAGCTCGGCCAGACGCTCAGCGAGACCGACCCGCTCGGCAACACCGTGCGCTTCGAGTGGGACCGCTACGACAACCTGCTGTCCCGCACGGACGAGTTGGGACACACCTCCCGGTTCGCGTACGACGACGCGGGCAACCTCGTGACCGTCCACTACCCGGACGGCCGCCAGGCCTCGACCACGTACAACGCGCTGCACCTGCCGGAGACGATCACCGGCCCGGACGGCACCGTGTGGCGGAACATCTTCGACGAGCGGGGCAACCGCACCGCGGTCATCGCGCCGGACGGCACCTCGACGACGATCACCTACGACGCGGCGGGTGCCCCGGCCGCGGTCACGTTCCCGACCGGTGAGACGGAGACGCGCGTCAACGACCCGGCGGGCCTGGTCCTCTCGGTCACCGACGGGCACGGCGCCACCTACACGGTGCGCCGCGACGCCTTCGGGCGGCCCCGCGAGTCCGTCGACCCCGCCGGATCCGTGACCCGCCTGGAGTGGACGGCGGACGGCTGGCTCACCCGGCGCACCGCACCCGACGGCGTGAGCGAGCGGTGGACGTACGACGAGGAGGGCAACTGCCTCACCCACACCGACCCGCTGGGCGGCGTGACCCGCTTCGAGTACACGTGGTTCGACCTGCTCGCCGCCCGCACGGGCAAGGACGGGGCCCGGTACGAGTTCGGTTACGACACCGAGCTGCGGATCAGCACGGTGCTCGATCCGCAGGGCAGGACGTGGTGCTACCGGTACGGCCCGTCGGGCCTCACCGAGTCCGAGACCGACTTCGACGGACGCACCACGCGCTACGAGTACGACGCCGTGGGCCGCCTCGTCGCCCGGACGACCCCGCTCGGGCAGCGCATCGGCTTCACTTTCGACGCGGTGGGCAACGTGCTGGAGAAGGACGCCGACGGCGTGCTCACCCGCTACACCTACGACAGCGGTGACCGGCTCACCGCCGCCGTCTCACCGGACTCCTCGCTCACCCTGGAACGCGACGCCCTGGGACGTCTGCTCGCGGAGACGGTCGACGGCCGCAGCATGCGGTTCGGCTACGACCCGCACGGCGAACTGGTCTCGCGCACGACACCGACGGGCGCCACCACCTCGTACGCCTACGACGCCGCGGGCAACCGGGTACGGGTCGACTGCGCCGGCCACGCGCTCCGCTTCGCGCGCGACGAGCTTGGCCGCGAGACACGGCGCACCCTGGGACCCGCGCACGCGCCCGCGACGCTCGCCTCGCAGTGGGACACGATCGGCCGTCTTTCGGCCCGGTCGCTGGCCACGCCCCGCGGCACGCTCCGGGACCGCTCGTACAGCTACCGCGCCGACGGCTTCCTGACGCGGATCACGGACCGGCAGGCCGGCGTGGACTGGCGGTTCGAGCTCGACGAGGTGGGCCGCCCGCTCGGTGTCACCGCCGGCGACTGGTCGGAGCGCTACGCCTACGACACCACCGGGAACCAGACCGACGCCCACTGGCCGGACCAGGCCCGGCACACCGAGAGCCGCGGCGAGCGGACCTACGAGGGGACCCGGCTGCTCGGCGCGGACGGTGTCCGCTACGAGTACGACGCCGCCGGACGGGTCGTGCTGCGGCAGAAGCGACGGCTGTCCCGCAAGCCCGACACCTGGCGCTACGCCTGGGACGCCGAGGACCGCCTGGTCTCCTGCACCACCCCGGACGGCACCGTGTGGCGCTACACCTACGACGCGCTGGGCCGCCGCACCGCCAAGCACCGCATGGCGGCCGACGGGCGGGGCGTGGCGGCCACGGTCCGTTTCGCCTGGGACGGCACCCAGCTGGCCGAGGAGACGGACACGGCGACCGGTGTGACGCTGACCTGGGAGTACGAGGGCGCGCAGCCGATGTCCCAGCTGGAGCGCAGACTGCCGGACGACCCCGGGCAGCAGGAGGTGGACAGCCGGTTCTTCGCCATCGTCACGGACGTCATCGGTACCCCGACCGAATTGGTCGACGAACAGGGCGACATCGCCTGGTACAAGCGCTCCACGGTCTGGGGCATCACCGCCCGCAACCGCGACGCCCGGGCCCACACGCCGCTGCGCTTCCCCGGCCAGTACGCCGACCCGGAGACGGGCCTGCACTACAACCTGAACCGGCACTACGACCCCGAGACGGCCCGCTACGTGTCGTCGGACCCGCTGGGCCTCGTCCCCGCGCCCAACCCCGCCGCGTACGTCGTCAACCCCTGCACCTGGATGGACCCCGAGGGCCTGATCGCCAAGGGGTGCACGCAGGAGGCGGGGTGGTACGGGGGACTGCTGCCGGCGAACCGTCAGGCGAACGGCAAGCAGTACCCCCAGGCGATGGAGGTCAATCACATCCCGCCCAAGGCGGCGTGGAAGGACGTCATCGAGCCGGGCTTCTACATCGCGAACAAGCCGCACCGGAAACAGAAGGTCAACAACGGGCCGGCGATCCGCATGAAGAAGTCTCACCACGGTCAGCTCAACAGCACGGGGTCCAGCACAACGGCGACCAACTGGCACGCCACGCAACGAGCACTGATCAACCAGGGGCGCATCACCGAGGCGATGCGCATGGACATCGACGACATCAAGACGAAGTTCCCTGGTCAGTACGATCAGCACATCAAGGAGATGGTGGACAGCCTGAAGCACAATAAGCCGCTTCAGGACATGCTGACCAAGCGCGGATGGACGATCGACGAAGCGGCTTTGTTGGCATGATGCCAGTGGCGCGACAAGAGGTCACCACAGGAAGGCAGAAGGATGGATGTTGAACTGTTGCCGCGTGTCGGTATCGCTTCGTTCCGGCTCGGTATGCCGTTCGACGACGCGATGGTCGAGGCCAGGAGGTGGGGGCGCGTCGAACACTCCCCTGAAGGTGGGCGCCCGCCGGGCAAGTACGTCGTCGTCAACGAGGCATATCAGTTCGAGTTCGTACTCCTCTTCGAGTCCGAGGAGAAGGAGCTGCTGACCGGTATCGAGGTGTGGCGCTTCCGCGACGAGGCCGCCGACATCCGCTTCCTCCTCGAGGGCATCGACGTCTTCCGCACGCCGGCGGACGATCTGCCGGCGGTCCTGGAGCAGCGGGGGCACGAGGTCGTCGAGAGTGACTACGGGTTTGAGGAGGTCACGGACCTCGGCTTGCGCTTCGCGAACAACAGCAGCTTCGAGTATCCAGTGGACGAGGAAGGCGATCCCCTCTATTACGACTACGTTCTGGTCGCGGACCGGATCTGAACGGGGGCTTCGCACATGGATGCCGAGATCCGGCTCGGTATGCCGTTCGACGAGGCGATGGAGATCGCCCCGACACTGGGCCGCGTCAGCCATCGCCCGGGGGCCGAGCGTCCCCCGGGCAAGTACGTGGTGAACCTGGACGACTCCGGGTTCCAGTACGTGCTGTCGTTCCCCGAAGCGGGCACGCTCACCAGCGTGGAGCTGTGGCGCTTCCGCGACGAGGCCGCCGACATCGACGTCACCTTCGACCAGCTGGACGTATTCCGGACGCCCAGCGAGGAGTTGATCGAGCAGCTCGAGGAGCGTGGTCACTCCGTCTCGTACGACGACGACCTGGGCATTCACGCCCTGCCCGAGTTGAAGATGTCCTTCGCCAACAACAGCTCGTTCGAGTACCCCGTCGACGAGGAGGGGGATCCCCTCTACTTCGACTACGTCCTGGTCAGCACTGAGATGGTCGCCTGAACCGTGGATGTGGAGATCCGTCCGCGGACGAGTGCCGGGCCGTTCCGGCTCGGCATGTCCGTCGAGGGGGCGCGAGAAACGGCCCATGAGCTGGGTGCCTTCCGGACCGCCGCGAGCGACGCGATCCCGGGACAGATCGTTCTCACCCACGACGACGCCCAGATGGACGTCGTGCTCGCGTTCGCCAAGGGTGCGCTGAGCGGGGTGGAGCTGTTCCGCTTCCGGAACGAGGACGCCGATGTCCGGGTGCTGCTGGACGGGCTCGACGTCTTCCGCACCCCGAGCGAGGACCTCTTCGAACAGCTGGCGGAGCGGGGTCACACCATCGAGGAGAACGACCTCGGCTTCGACGCCCTGCCGGAGCTCAAGGTGATCCTCGCGAACCAGAGCAGCTACGAGTACCCGGTGGACGAGGAGGGCGACCCCCTGTACTACGACTACGTTCTGGTCGCCAACCGCATCTGAGCGGTGAGGCCGGCACGGAGGGGCAGCCATGGATCTCGTACTCGACCCACCGCGCGGAGTCGCGCCGATCCTCCTGGGCATGACGCTCGACGAGACGATCGCGGCGGTGTCCGGCTGGGGCGAGCCCCGGGTGCTCAGGCGGCCGGGACGGAACTCGGCGAAAGTCTCCTCGGTCCTGGACGGAGTAGGCGTGCAGGCCCTCCTGGAGGGCGGCCCCACTGTCACGGCCGTCGAGCTGTGGTGGCCCGGCGAGGGCCGGGCGTCCGGCACACGCGTACTGCTCGACGGGCACGACGTGACCTCGCAGCCCGAATACCCGGTGATCCCCGGCGTCTCGCTGGGTTTCACCCGGCAGACCTCGCAGGAGGTTCCCCGCGACGCCGAGGGCCTGCCGTCGTCGGTCACTTCCGTCCTCGTCGGAGGCAAGGACTACTACGACCACCGTTACGACAGCCGGTAGCCGGAGGGCGGGCACCCTGGTCAGACCCCCGGTCGACGCGTTAGCGTCCCCGCATGTCAGGGACTGCCGACCTCGCTTTCGACCCCTGGGACCCGGCGTTCCTCGCCGACCCGTACCCGGCGTACGCCGAACTGCGGTCGCGCGGCCGGGTGATCCGGTACGAGCCGACCGACCAGTGGCTGGTCCCGCACCACGCGGACGTCTCGGCGCTGCTGCGGGACCGCCGCCTGGGCCGCACGTACCGGCACCGCTTCTCGCACGAGGAGTTCGGCCGCACCACGCCCCCGCCGGAGCACGAGCCGTTCCACACGCTCAACGACCACGGGATGCTCGACCTCGAGCCGCCGGACCACACCCGGATCCGGCGCCTGGTCTCGAAGGCGTTCACCCCGCGCACGGTGGAGCGGCTGAAGCCGTACGTCCAGAACCTGGCGAACGAGCTGGTGGCCGCCCTCGTCCACAAGGGGGGCGGGGACCTGCTGACGGACGTGGCGGAGCCGCTGCCGGTGGCGGTGATCGCCGAGATGCTGGGCATCCCGGAGGCGGACCGGGCCCCGCTCAGGCCCTGGTCGGCGGACATCTGCGGGATGTACGAGCTGAACCCGCCGCAGGAGACGGCGGTGCGGGCGGTGCGGGCGTCTGTGGAGTTCTCCGAGTACCTCCGGGGGCTGATCGCGGCCCGCCGCAAGGACCCCGGCGACGACCTGATCTCCGGTCTGATCGCCGCCCACGACGAGGGCGACCGGCTGACGGAACAGGAGATGATCTCCACTGCCGTCCTGCTGCTCAACGCCGGTCACGAGGCCACGGTCAACGCCACGGTGAACGGCTGGTGGGCGCTGTTCCGCAACCCCGGCCAGCTGGCCGCCCTAGGCGCCGACCACTCCCTGATCCCGTCGGCGATCGAGGAGCTGATGCGCTACGACACACCGCTCCAGCTCTTCGAACGCTGGGTCCTGGACGACATCGAGATCGACGGCACGACGATCCCCAGGGGCGCGGAGATCGCCCTGCTCTTCGGTTCCGCCAACCACGACCCGTCCGTCTTCACCGACCCCGCCCGTCTGGACCTCACCCGCGAGGACAACCCCCACATCTCCTTCAGCGCGGGCATCCACTACTGCATCGGCGCCCCCCTGGCCCGTATCGAACTGGCGGCCTCGATGTCGGCGTTGCTGGAGAAGGCCCCGACGCTCGCCCTGGCGGCGGAGCCGGTGCGGAAGCCGAACTTCGTGATCCGGGGGCTGGAAGGATTGAGCGTCGAGGTGGGGTGATCATCCGGGTGGCCGGGCACCGGTTCGCCGAGACGCCGGACTTCTTCGCGGAGGGTCAGCGCTCCTTCGTCTCCTCCAGTACCGTCCGGCCGAGCAGGGCGTACCGCTCGGGGGAGCGGCGCTTGAGGTACTGGGCGTAGCCGATGCCGGCCGCCGCGACCAGGGCCACCAGCCACGGTGTCGCCTTCAGCACCAGCGAACCGGACTCGGGCCCGGCGGCCACGCCCATGTTGGACACCAGCAGCACGACCACCGCGAGCATCGCGACGCCGCCCAGCAGTGGCGCGGTGAAGGTGCGGAACCAGTGGCGGTTCTCGGGATGGTGGGAGCGGAAGTACGCCAGGACCGCGAAGGAGCACACGGCCTGGACGACGAGGATCGCCATGGTGCCGAGGATGGCGAGCAGGACGTACGTACCGGTGTACGGGTCCTTGCCCGCGGCCCAGAACGCCCCGATCAGCACCGCGCTGACGACGGTCTGCACCAGGCCGGCGAGGTGCGGGGAGCCGTGCCGGGCATGCGTCCGCCCGACGGTGTTCTTCAGTGACGGCAGGGCGCCCTCCCGCCCCAGCGCGTACAGATAGCGGGCGGCACAGTTGTGGAAGGCCATCCCGCAGGCCAGTGAGCCGGTGATCATCAGCCACTGCATGACGTCGACCGCCCAGTGTCCGACGTAGCGCTCGGTGGGGCTGAAGAACATCGCGAGCGGATCGGCGGACGAAGCGGCCTTCACGGCCTCCGCCTCGCCGTTGCCGGTGATGGCCATCCAGGAGACGAGGACGTAGAAGACCCCGACGCCGAGCACGCTGATCATCGTCGCCTTCGGGATGATCTTCTTCGGGTCGCGGGACTCCTCGCCGTACATCGCCGTCGACTCGAAGCCGACCCACGACCAGAAGGCGAAGAACAGCCCGAGCCCGGCGGACGTGCCCTTGAACGCGTTGACGGGGTTGACGGGCGCGAAGGTGAACCCGTGCGGCCCGCCGCCGTGGAAGGCCACGGACACCGCCATGGCCGCCAGTACGGTGACCTCCGTCGCCAGCAGCGCCACCAGCAGCTTCTCGGCGACGCTGACCCCGAACCAGGTGCCGGTGGCGTTGATCGCGAGCATCAGGACCGCGAACGCCCACCAGGGCACATGGAGCCCCGTCTGGTCCTTCAGCGTGGTCGTCGCGAAGGTGGAGAAGATGCCGATCAGCGCCGGTTCGAAGACGACGTAGGCGAAGGTGGCGAGCAGTCCGGACGCCAGCCCGACGGTGCGGCCGAGGCCGTAGGAGATGAAGCCGTAGAAGGCGCCGGTGGACGTGATGTGCTTCGCCATCGACGTGAAACCGACGGAAAAGATTGCCAGGACGACCATTGCGACGAGATAGCTCGCGGGCGCCCCGATGCCGTTCCCGGACGACACCATGAAGGGCACGTTCCCGGTCATCGCCGTGATCGGCGCGGCGGTGGCGACGGCCATGAACACCACGCCGAGCAACCCGACGGCGTTGGGTTTCAGTCGATGAACCGTTCCTCCGTCATCCGTCTCCGCCGCCGGGACAACGCCCTCGTCCACTGCCATCGGGTGGCCCCCTCCATGTCCGGTCCATGGGTCCTGATGGAGCAGGATGGTGGACGAAGGAGGGGTGCGGGAAGGGGTCGGGGCAGTTAAATATTTGTCACCAGACCTTTAGGGCGGGGATGGCGGGTCAGTCGTGGCCGGGCAGTGTGAGCCCCCAGGCCCCCTCCACCACCCGCCAGGTCCGCCTGCGCACCGGCCCCGAGACCGCCGCGTCCGCCCGGTAGCGGAAGTCCGCCCCCACGACCGTCACGGTGCGGCCGGCTGCCAGCAGCGGGGCCGCCGCCGCGCCCACCGACAGGGGCAGCACCTCCACCGAGGCCGTCCCACCCGTACCCGGCGTCACCGACACCGCCTCCACCGGCTGGTCCAGGTCCACGACCGTCACGCCGTCGACCTCCACCCGGAGCCGGGCGGGGCCGGGGGCCGGTACGGCGGAGAGGCGGGTGGGGCGCGGGGCCAGGGTGCGGACCAGCGAGCGGTATCTCGTGCGCAGCCGGGGCCGCCCGGCAGGCACACCCACCGGCTCTGCGGCAGCCGCCCGCACCGGCGCCGGCGGAATGCCCAGTGCGCCCAGCACCACCCCGTCACTGTCGTCGACGAGGAGGTCGAGGCGGCGCTCGGCGCCGTCCAGTACCGCCCGTGCCGCCGCCACCGCCCCCATCGGCACCCCCAGGGACTCCGCCAGAGCCAGCGTGCCACCCACGGGCACCATCGACAGCGCGCAGCCGGCCAGCTCACGCTGCCGGTGCAGCAGGGTCACCGCGCGCACCAGGGCTCGGTCGTCGCCGACCACGACCGGGCGCCGGGAGCCCCGTCGGCCCAGTGCGCGGGCGAATTCCTCCGGCCCCTCCGGCAGACACACCTTGGCCGCCGCACCCGCGCTGAGCACGTCTTTCGCGATCCGTACGGCCTCTCCGTCCGCCTGCCGAGCCGTCGGATCGATGATCACCAGCAGCTGATCGGACGTCGCGGAAGTCGCCACCTCGGTCCTGCCTCGCTTCCTCGGGTAGCATCTTTGTGCAAGAGCCCCTTGCGCTATTGCGCCAGGGGCTTCGTCTATTCCGGGGCATCCGGTCCGACGGTTGTGCGACCAATGGTGGTCGCGGTGGCACGCGGCGGTGAACCTTACGCCCACGCCCCCGACCTTGGACATGCCCCGCCCGGAAGGGGTGTACGCGCGTGCCCGCACTTGTGCTGCTCGGTGCTCAGTGGGGTGACGAAGGCAAGGGGAAGGCGACCGACCTGCTCGGTGGCTCGGTGGATTATGTAGTGCGTTACCAGGGCGGCAACAACGCCGGCCACACGGTCGTCGTCGGCGACCAGAAGTATGCACTCCACCTCCTCCCTTCCGGAATCCTCTCGCCCGGCTGTACGCCGGTCATCGGTAACGGTGTCGTTGTCGACCCGTCGGTCCTGCTCTCCGAGCTGAGCGGTCTGAACGAGCGTGGCGTCGACACGTCCAAGCTCCTGCTCAGCGGTAACGCGCACATCATCACGCCGTACAACGTGACCGTCGACAAGGTGACGGAACGCTTCCTCGGCAAGCGCAAGATCGGCACCACCGGCCGCGGCATCGGCCCGACCTACGCCGACAAGATCAACCGCGTGGGCATCCGGGTCCAGGACCTGTACGACGAGTCCATCCTCACCCAGAAGGTGGAGGCGGCCCTCGACGTCAAGAACCAGATCCTGACCAAGCTCTACAACCGGCGCGCGATCGCCGTGAGCCAGGTCGTCGAGGAGCTGCTGGGCTACGCCGAGCAGATCAAGCCGTATGTCGCCGACACCGTCCTGGTCATCAACCAGGCGCTGGATGACGACAAGGTCGTCCTGTTCGAGGGCGGCCAGGGCACCCTCCTGGACATCGACCACGGCACATACCCCTTCGTCACCTCCTCCAACCCGACCGCGGGCGGTGCCTGCACGGGTGCCGGTGTGGGCCCGACGAAGATCGGCCGCGTGATCGGCATCCTCAAGGCCTACACGACCCGCGTGGGCGCCGGTCCGTTCCCGACCGAACTCTTCGACGAGGACGGCGAGGCGCTGCGCCGCATCGGCGGTGAGCGGGGCGTGACCACGGGCCGCGACCGCCGCTGCGGCTGGTTCGACGCGGTCATCGCCCGCTACGCGACCCGCGTGAACGGCCTGACCGACTTCTTCCTCACCAAGCTGGACGTCCTGACCGGCTGGGAGCAGATCCCGGTCTGCGTGGCGTACGAGATCGACGGCAGGCGCGTCGAGGAGCTGCCGTACTCCCAGACCGACTTCCACCACGCGAAGCCGGTCTACGAGACCCTGCCGGGCTGGTCCGAGGACATCACGAAGGCCAAGTCCTTCTCCGACCTCCCCAAGAACGCCCAGAACTACGTCAAGGCGCTGGAGGAGATGTCCGGCGCCCCGATCTCCGCGATCGGCGTGGGCCCGGGCCGCGACGAGACGATCGAGATCAACTCGTTCCTGTAGGCCGCGGGCGGGGCACTGTTCCCGCCGGGTGCGCAGACCGCCCCGCCGATCCGCCCTCGGGCGTGACCGGCGGGGCGGTCCCGCGTGGCGCGCGACGCGCAATCGAAGTACACGGTGCCGGGTCCGCAGGCCGCGGCCTGCTCAGAAGGCCTGCAGGTACACCCGCGAGCGCCCCTTGCCCTCGTCGTGCACATACATCTCGATCCACTGCACCTGGCCACGGTCGTGTTCCACGCAGGGCGGGCAGACGCCGGACCAGCGCACTCCCTCGAGCTTCTCCGGATCGGTAAGGCCCAGATGCTCGAACAGAGCACCCTCCAGGCCGCTCTTTGCGGTCGTGCTCAACGGTGCGTCGAAATGCAGGTCCTCTGCCATCCGTTCGGCAGTTGCCTTCCCGGTGACGAAGGAGAGCAGGTACATGTCCTCCTGGGGATTCACCTGGACGGCACCCTTCACCCCCGTCGCCCCGGAAGGCAGGTCGATCTTCATGAAGGCCGCGGCCTCCGGGGCGCCTGCCTTCTCGTCCCAGGTCGGTCCCCGACCGGCGGTGCGGTGCACGGTGCCCCCGCTGTCCGACGACGAGCACGCCGTGAGCAGCAGCGCCGAGCAGAGCACCCCCGACAGCGCGGCGATTCGCTTGGTCATCGGTTCTCCTCGTCGCCGCGCGAGACATCGGTCCGAGAGCCCCCGCGGCCGGGATCGGATGGGTTGATCGTGGCGGTCGAGCCGCTGTTGAGTTCGTACGTGTATGCGGAACTACTGCCGCGCATGTCGAACTCCCTGGCAAACCCCACTTTGTGGAGTCGGCCCATGTCCTCGTCCTCGACGACAAGACCACCCGGGAACTTCGTCGACTTGCCGGCGTCCCAGTTGTAGCGGTCCCAGACATTGACTTGGTAGTCGAGAGTCACCTTCGGCTTCCCACTCGCAGTGGGGGTGACGGTGACGACTCCCGAGACGTTCTGCTGGTGGGCTCCGACGGCGTGAAACCACTCGCTCTGGCTGTCGCTGTCGGGGAAGGCCCTACCCTGTGCCCGGCTCTCGACAGGGATCGCAATGGGCTTGTCGCCACCCGCCTTCTCGAAGGCGTCGAGCGCCTCCTTGCGCCACTCGGTCTGGTTCTCCGTGACGTGGTCCCTGACAACCCGCGTCCGGTAGCCGGGGGCATCGTGCAGGATGCGATCGACGTCGAGATCCAAAGGCTCTCCCGTCGCTTTCAGATAGTGCTCCATGTTCCGCGACGCCGCGTTTTCCCCGATGACGTCTCCACCGAGAGCCAGGCTCTGGGCGAGGGCGAGGAGTTCCAGGTCGTGCGGGGTCGGCTCCTCTGTTTTGAACGGCCCCGAGCCGGGGTCGGGGGAGTGCCACTTGTACTGCGGGTCCATGATCCCCGCCTTGAGCAGTTCCTCTCCCCTCTCCTGCAGCAGGATGCCGCGGGTGACGGGATCCAGCCCCCGCCACCACGCAGCCACCTTCGACCGGTCTTCGGGCATGTGCGCGGCCTTGGCGGCCTCGGCGAGGGTGGGATACCGGCTCGGACCCGCGTCCCGGTTGAAGCCGTTGATCGTGCCGTCCGACGCGTCGGAGTCCTTGACGGCGGCCGCGAGGGCGAGCCGCAGGCCCTCGTCGGCCTCGTTCACGGCCTTGACCGCATCTCCGATGCGGTCCGCCCACTGCTGGGCGGTGGTGCGGACGCTTTCCTGGTAGTCCGGGTCGTGGGCGTACGCGGTCCGGGCACCCTGCCCGAGGCGGTCCAGATCGAAGGTGACGACACCCCGCTCGGAGACACGCATGCCGGCCTTTACGGCGTCGTCCCTGACCGCCTCGGCCTTCTTCTTCAACGCCTGGAACTCCGTGTGGGCCGCACGGAGCAGGGAGGCCACTGCCTTGGCCTCTTTCCGGGCACCCTCGTACTCCTTGAGTGTGACCTCGAAGCGGGCCGAAGCCGCCTGGGCACTCAGCCCGGCCCAGCCTTCGCCCATCGAGATCCTGTGCACGTCCTGTTTGTACCGGGTTGCCAGCTTTCCGAAGTCCTCCGCCATGGCATCCCACTTGTCGGCCGCTTGGGACAGCTTCGACAGGTCCGTGTGCATGACTTCGTAGTACGTCGGCATGAATCCCCATCCCGCGGTGTCGGCCCGCTCAGTACGCGTCGAGCGGAGACACGGCCCGGACGCGTGTCCCCACGCCGAGGTCGGTGCTCTGGAACAGGGACGTCGTGGAGCGCAACGCCGCCTTCTCCGCGGCCAGCCGGCCCAGGAGGCCCGCCACCTGGTCCTGCCACGTCTCGTGTGCCTTCTTCAGTGCGCCCGAGGCAGCCCAGCCGGCGGCTTCCGTGCCGTCGAACTCCTTCACGGCCGCGGTCGTGCCGTCCTCGGCGGACGAGCCGGCCTTGCGCGTGTCGGGCTCGAGGTGTTGCTCGATGGCGTTTGCAGCCGCTTTCTTCTCCGCCGGGCTCGATGCGAGGTCCGCGGTGCCGCCGCCTCCGGCCGCGGGTACGGCTTGGTCGAGGTGCACGGACGTCGTTCCCCTGCCGTCCCCTGCCACGTGGTTCCCCCCGTTGCCGTTCACCGGCCCCGCCTTCCGCTCTGTGAACGTTGCTGATCAACTCTACGAACAACGCCCCTGTGTCGCGCGCGTGTTCGTGGATGTGGCGCGTTCCGGCCGTCCGGTGACCCCCGTCAGGATGCCGCCCGACCCGAGCCGGGACAGCAGACGCCAGGGGCCCATCAGGGCTTCGTCGGAAAGGCAGGCAGGACTTGCACGGCCCGCGGTCATTCCAGGAGTGGACCTGGACGGGGTCTGTTCCCCCCGGGTGAACGGTGGTTCGGGGTCCCGCACCTCGCCTCGGTGCAGATCACCTACAGTTTCACGAACGAGATCCGTCAGCCTTTGACAGGGGGAGTCATGAGCGGTGCCGTCGACGACAACAAGAAGGTGATCCAGGGCTTCCTGGAGGCGGTCAGCGAGAACCGCCTGGAGGATCTGCCCCGGTTCATGGCGGCCGACGTCGTGGACCACAACAAGATCATCCACGGCGAGGCCGACGAGCCGGGGGCCGCCTTCGACGGCCTGCGCCAGCAGGCCGAGGCTCTCGCACCGCTCACCGTCCAGGTGGACGAGCTGATCGGCGAGGGCGACCGGGTGGTGGCCCGCGTGACCCAGCGGGGCGTGCACAGCGGGGCGCATCCGCGCATGCCCGAGCCGACCGGCCGCTCCTTCGCGGTCGAGGCGATCTGGATCTTCACGCTGGTGGAGGGGAAGATCGCCGAGATCCGTGCGGTGAGCGACCGGCTGGGCCTGTTCGTGCAGCTGGGCTGGCCACTGCCGCGGGCCGACTGACCGTACGGCGGTCAGCCGAGGGCGCCGCGCCCGCCCGCCTCCCGCACACTCTCCTGGTGCACCGCCCTGTTGGGTGTTCAGGGGCCATGTACCGGCCCGGCGGTCAGCTGAACACGATCATCGACCCCTGCGCCAGGGACCGGGTCGCCGCCGCGTGCAGGCCCAGCCACACATGCCGTTCGCGGGCGAAGGGGCTGGGGTCGTACGGCGCCGGGCCGGCCGGTTCCTCCAGCTCGGTCGGCGCGGAGGGCGGTTCGGGGGCCGCCGGGGGGTTCGCGGGGTCGATGCCGATGGTCGGGGCGACGTACTGAAGCTCGCGCAGGAGGGTCTGCGAGGAGCCCAACGGGCCGCCGCCCGCGAGCAGTTCGTCGTTCGAGAGCGGGTGCGGGAAGTCCACGGGGACGTACGCGCCCGCGTGGTCGTAGTGCCAGACCAGATGGGACTGCTGGGCCGTGGACTCGAACATCTCCAGCAACTGCTCGTAGTCCCCGCCCAGTTCGTCCACCGGGCTCACCGGCAGGCCGCAGAGCTGGAGCAGGTAGATCCGGCGCAGGAAGTGCAGGGCGTCGTAGTCGAAGCCGGCCACCGGGGCGACGTCACCGGACAGGCCCGGCATGTACTGGTACACCGGCACCGGTGGGAGCCCGGCCTCGGCCAGCGCCTTGTTGTATTGCGCGAGTTCCTCGGCGAACGGGTTGTCCGGGGTGTGGCACAACACGTCGACGAGCGGTACCAGCCACAGGTCACAGGCCAAAAGAGGACTCCTCGCATCGGCAGGCGCACGGTCACGCACGGCAGCAGGTGGTCAGGGAAGGGTAGTCGCTCCGGCCCCCGGGGGCTTCCCCGTGGGGCCCGTACCGGTCACCTACCCTTTGGTCACGTTTTCCAGCAGCGCCAGGGAATGGGCGTTGGCGGCGGCGACGATCCGGCGGGCGTCCTCGGCATCGCGACGGGCCAGTGCGTCGACCAGTTCCGTGTGCCCTGCCCAGAGCCGGCCGCGCAGATCGGGGAGGCGGAGCAGGTGCTGCACGGCGCAGACCCAGGACTGCACGCGCAGGCGGTCCAGGAAGTCGGCGAGGTAGGGGTTGCCGAACAGGGCGCTCAACTCGCGCCAGAAGCGGAGGTCGTAGCCGATGAGGATGGTGAGGTCACCGGCCGCCGCCGCCCGCTGGGCTTCCTCGCCCCGGCGGCGCACCGTGGTCAGGGCCGCGGCCGTGCGCGGGTCCTCCGGCGGGGTGCTGAAGGCGGCATGGCCCGAGACGAGGGCCTGGAACATGCCGTCGGTGACCAGGCTGCGGGCCTCGATCATGTTCCGGTAGTCGGTGACGGAGTACTCGGGCACACGGAAGCCCCGGTGCTGGTCGGCCTCCAGGATGCCCTGGGCGGACAGGTCGACCAGCGCCTCACGGACGGGCGTGGCCGAGACGCCGTACTGGTCGGCGATCTCCTTGACGGTGAACGCCCGGCCGGGTCGCAGCCGCCCCGCCAGCACCTCGTCACGGAGCGCGTCCGCGATCTGCTGACGCAGGGTGCTGCGCGTCACGGTGCCGTTGCCGGGCATGGTCCGGGCCTCTCCTCACGCGTCCGGGTGACGTACTCGTACGTATCCGGTGACGTACTCGTACGGACTCGCTTCGCACACGAGTACCTATGTCTTACGAGCACGTCACCTTACGCGTTCGGATCCGCCCGGCGGCAGCCTCGGTCCGGTTGCAGCGGGTGACTGGTGTGCCCCCGTGCCCGGTTACGCGGTGTACCGGTCGGCCACGGTCAGCGCGGCGTCGAGCGCGGCCAGGCCCTCCTTCAGCTCGGCCTCGGTCACGTTGCACGGCGGGACCACATGGGTGCGGTTCATGTTCACGAAGGGCCACAGGCCGTGCTGCCTGGCGGCGGCGGCGAAGGCGGCCATGGGGGCGTTCGCCTCACCGGCCGCGTTGTAGGGCACCAGCGGCTCGCGGGTCTCGCGGTTCTTCACCAGGTCCAGCGCCCAGAACATGCCGACACCGCGCACCTCGCCGACGCTCGGGTGCCGCGAGGCCAGGCCGGCGAGGGCCGGGCCGACGACCGTCTCGCCGAGCCGCTTGGCGTTCTCGACGACGCCCTCCTCCGCCATCACGTTGATCGTGGCGACGGCCGCGGCGCAGGCCAGCGGGTGTCCGGAGTAGGTGAGGCCGCCCGGGTAGGGGCGCTTGCCGAAGGTCTCGGCGATCTTCCCGGAGATCGCGACACCGCCGAGCGGGACATAGCCCGAGTTCACACCCTTGGCGAAGGTCATCAGGTCGGGGGTGACGTCGAACAGGCCGGCCGCGAACCATTCGCCGGTCCGGCCGAAGCCGGCCATGACCTCGTCCAGGACGAAGACGATCCCGTACTTGTCGCACAGCTCGCGCACCCCGGCCAGGTAGCCGGGCGGCGGGACCATGATCCCGGCCGTGCCCGGGATGGTCTCCAGGATGATCGCGGCGACCGTGCCGGGGCCCTCGAAGGCGATCGTCGTCTCCAGGTGCTCCAGGGCCCGCGCGGTCTCCTGCTCCTCGGTCTCGGCGTAGAAGCGGGAGCGGTAGAGGAAGGGCGCCCAGAAGTGGACGACACCGGCGCTGCCGCTGTCGGAGGCCCAGCGGCGCGGGTCACCGGTGAGGTTCACGGCCTGCTGGGTGCCGCCGTGGTACGAGCGGTAGGCGGAGAGCACCTTGGGGCGGCCCGTGTGCAGCCGTGCCATGCGCACCGCGTGCTCGACGGCGTCCGCGCCGCCGTTGGTGAAGAAGATCTTGTCCAGGTCACCGGGGGTCCGTTCGGCGATCAGCCGGGCCGCCTCCGAGCGCGCCTCGACGGCGAACGCGGGCGCGAAGGTCGTCATCTTCGCGGCCTGCTCCTGGATCGCCGCGACGACCCTGGGGTGCTGGTAGCCGATGTTGGTGAAGACGAGCCCGCTGGTGAAGTCCAGGTACCGCTTGCCGTCGTAGTCCCAGAAGTACGACCCCTCGGCGCCGGCGACGGCGAGCGGGTCGATGAGGTCCTGGGCGGACCAGGAGTGGAAGACGTGCGCGCGGTCCGCGGCCTTCACTGCGGCGCCTGCGTCGGCGTGGGGCTGAGGGGTCATGCCCGCGAGCGTAAATGTCCGCGATGTGGAAGCGACATCGGCGTCTTGTTCCTTGGGCGGGGGGTTTCCGCGACAGGTTGTCGAAGGGAGGGCCGCGGAGTACGTTGACAGTATGCTGTCAACTGCTGGGGCCGAGGAGAACGCCATGAGCCGCAAGCCCGTACATCTCGCCGTGTACGACAGCCTCGCCGACTGGGAGACGGGGCACACCACCGCCCATCTCGCCCGCGCCGGGTACCGGGTCCTGACGGTCGGGCCCACCTCCGAGCCGGTCACGAGCATCGGCGGACTGCGCGTCCAGCCCGACCTGACGCTCGGCGAGCTGCGCCCCGAGGACAGCTCCCTGCTGATCCTTCCGGGCGCCGACCTCTGGGACGCCACCGACGAGCTGACCCCCTTCGCCCGCACGGCCCGCGCCTTCCTCGACGCCGGTGTACCCGTCGCCGCCATCTGCGGCGCCACCGCGGGCCTCGCCCGCGAGGGCCTGCTCGACGACCGCGCCCACACCAGCGCGACCCCGTACTACCTGACCGCCGCAGCCGAGTACGCCGGCGCCGGGCACTACGTCGAGGCCGACGCGGTGACCGACGGCAACCTGGTCACCGCCGGGCCCACCGAGCCCGTCGCCTTCGCCCGGGAGGTCTTCCGGCTCCTCGGGGTGTACGAGGGTGAGGTGCTCGACGCCTGGTACCGGCTGTACCACGACTCCGATGTCCAGGCGTACTTCGTCCTCCAGCAGGCGGCCGCCCGGTGAGCCGGGCACACCAGGACCTGCTCAGTGGCGGCGCCCTCGGTGTCTTCCGGCTCAACGGGCAGTTCCTGGCCGTCGCCGAGGAGCTGGCCCGGCCCGCCGGGCTCACCGCGGCCTGGTGGCAGGTGCTCGGGGCGGTGCTGCCCGAGCCGCTGCCGGTGGCGGGCATCGCCCGCGTCATGGGCATCACCCGGCAGAGCGTGCAGCGTGTCGCCGACCTGCTGGTGGAGCGGGGGCTGGCCGAGTACCGGCCGAACCCGGCGCACCGGCGGGCGAAACTCCTCGCGCCCACGCAGGACGGGAGGGCGGCCGTGGCGAGGATCGGCCCCGGGCACGCGGCCTTCGCCGACCGGCTGGCGGAGGCGATGGGGGAGACGGAACTCGCCGAGACCGTACGGCTGCTGGAACGGCTCTCGGCCGTCCTGGACGAGCTGGGCAAGCCTGTTACGGAACCGTAGACACAGGCCGGCTCCCCACCCCGTGCGACCGCACTATTCTCGGTCTGTTGCAGCTATGGGGGAAGGCGGCGCTGGATGGAGAAGCTGGGAGCGGGGGATCCGCAGCGGATCGGGGCCTACCGGCTGTTGGCGCGGCTGGGTGCGGGCGGAATGGGGAACGTGTACCTGGCCCGGTCGGACCGGGGGCGTACCGTCGCCGTGAAACTGGTCCGCGAGGAACTGGCCGAGCAGGAGGAGTTCCGGGCGCGCTTCCGGCAGGAGGTGCAGGCCGCGCAGCGGGTCGGCGGGTACTGGACCGCGCCCGTGCTGGACGCCGACACCGAGGCGGCGGTGCCGTGGGTGGCGACCGGGTATGTCGCCGGGCCGAGCCTCCAGCAGGTGGTGGGACGCGACCACGGTGCGCTGCCCGAGCGGTCGGTACGGATCCTCGCGGCGGGGCTCGCGCACGCGCTGCAGGACATCCACGCGGCGGGGATCGTGCACCGGGACCTCAAGCCGTCGAACGTCCTGGTCACCATCGACGGACCTCGCGTCATCGACTTCGGGATCGCGCGGGCGCTGGAGACGACCTCGGTGGGCGGGGAAGGGCTCACCCGGACCGGATCGCTGGTCGGGTCGCCCGGGTTCATGGCGCCGGAGCAGGT
Source organism: Streptomyces sp. NPDC006314 (assembly GCF_040613075.1). Lineage (NCBI taxonomy): Bacteria > Bacillati > Actinomycetota > Actinomycetes > Kitasatosporales > Streptomycetaceae > Streptomyces > Streptomyces sp. NPDC006314. The sequence continues at coordinate 486,815 of NZ_JBEXRL010000003.1, forward strand.
GCGGGGGGACCGGATCACGTCGGCGTGCGATGTGTTCTGCCTCGGGTCCGTGCTGGCCTATGCGGCGACCGGGGCGTTGCCCTTCGGGACCGCCAACACCGGTGTACACGCGCTGATGTTCCGGATCGCTCAGGAGGAGCCGGACCTGGCGGGTGTGCCGGAGGGGATCGCCGACCTGGTGCGGGATTGCCTGCGCAAGGAGCCGGGGGCCCGGCCTTCGCTGGACGTGATTCTGGCGCGGACGGGGGCGGAGGACACGGTGGCCGGGGGGCGGTCCCGGGATCCGTGGCTGCCGGGATCGCTGGTGGCGCAGCTCGGGCGGCACGCGGTGCGGTTGCTGGAGACCGAGGATCCGCAGGGGGACGGGGCGGCTGCGTCGTCGGGCGCGGGTGTGTCGGGGGACGCCCGGCCTTCGGCCGGACCGGGGCTGCCACTCGCCCCATCCGTGCGGTCGGCGTCGCCGGGCGCGGGTGCGGGTGATGTGGTGGTGGGCGCGGCGCCGCCGGCGGGTCCCGGCCGGGTCGGCGCACCGCCGGAGCACGCTGCCGTCTCTGATGGGCATTCCGTGCCACCTGCCCCGGGGAGCCCGCCGCCGGTCGGTGGCGGGGGTGGCGTCAATCATCTCCCGACCGTCGTGTCCGGGCAGGCTCCGCCGCCCGGTGCGCCTCCGGTGCCGCCCGGATTCGGGGCGGCTCCCGGAACCCACGGGTATCCGCAGCAGCATCCCCAGCCCTCCGTCGGCTACGGCTACCCGCAGCAGCCCGGTGCCGGGGCGTGGGGCGGTGCGCAGCCGCCGTACAACCCCTACGGCGGCGGGCTCGGCTCCACCCCGCCGTACGGGCCGCCGCCGGTCGGCATGGTGCAGGAACCGGAGCGGCGCAACGGGCGGTCCACCGCGCTGCTCGTCGTGATCGCCCTGGTCGTGGCGCTCGGCGCGGGCGGCACGGTGTACGCGCTGATGAAGAACGGCGGCGGCACCGACGACAAGGGCGGCGGTACGGTCAGCCCCGCGCCGACCGTCACCTCCGCGCCGGCGGCCGGGGGGACCTCCGGGGAGCCCGGCCCGACCACGTCGGCGCCGTCCGCCTCCGCCTCCACGGACGGGGCGGTCCCGGACGCCTACCTGGGCACCTGGGAGACCACGATCGACAACGCCAACGGCGCCAACACCCGCGAACTGACCATCCGGCAGGGCAAGGTGGGCGACACCGTGCTGACGCTGGTCGCGGACGGCCCGACCGACGGCGGCGGGACGTACCACTGTGTCTTCGAGGCCACGCTCACCGAACAGCCCGGCGGGGGCGGGCCGTTGGAGATCGGGCCGTCCACCGTCACCACCGGTGAGCCCGCCTCCTCCTGTTCCCCGGGCGAGGCCACCGAGGTCACGCTGCTGTCGGACGGCCGACTCAAGCGGGCGAAGCGGGGCGGCGGGGAGAGCCTGACGTACAGCAAACAGTGAGCGGGGTGCCGGATCCGGTGCCGCCGTCGGCCGGCTGCGGGTGCGGCGTGGCGGGTCGCGCGGTTTCCCCCGCCCCCCTGGGGAGCGCCGTCGGCTGCGTGGCTTCCGCCGCCCGCGCTCAGGGCGACGAAGCTAGCGGGGCTCCGGTGGCCGTTGCCGGGGCATGTTCGGGCGGGAGCCGTTCGCCGGGGGGAGTGGAAAGCGGCTCCCGGCACCGCCGTGGTCCTGTCGTGGCACGGACGCCACCGCCGTCTGGATGCCGAGCGGTGCCGAGCCGGTGCGGAACTCCACCATCCAGTCGGTCGTCTCCGTCCGCACCAGCTCCATGACGTCCTCCGAGAAGCGCCGCAGGACACCCAGGCACCGCTCGGCCGCCTCGCTCGCCGTGCCCTCCGCCGGACCCAGCACCTCCCGCACGCTCTCCGAGGCCCAGTCGAACTGCAGCGCCTGCAACCGCCGCTGCACCGCCTGTGCGGTCGCCACGTCCCTTATCCATCCGGACGTGACCCCGAAGAACCGGTCGATGCCGACGCAGGCCACCCCGAGCAGCAGCGCCAGACAGCCCCAGGGTGCCACCCCGGCGGCCCCCCCGGTGAGGTCGAGAAGGGGCAGTGCCGCACCGGCCACCGCGCCCGCCGCCGCCCCGGCCCGCAGCACCCGGGCACCGCGCCGCTTCCATACCCGGTCCCGCAGATACCAGGCCGCCGTCTCCAGTGCCCCGCGCTCCACCCACCGGTACAACTCGTCGAGGCGCTCGGCGGGCTCCCCCCAGTCCCCGAGCGGAAAGGCCCGCCCGGTCAGATCGCCCGGCCGCAGCCCGGCCGCGCCCTCGCCGCGCCCGTCCTGAGGCGGACCCTCGGGCTGCATCTCCGGCTGACCCACCCGGCACTCCCTACTGATCACGACCGGTCACGTTGCGTGACATTCCATGCCGACGCGCGCCATCCTTCCTACCGCCCAACGGGTGGCGAAGAGGGAGCTTTCCCGGCTTTTCCGCTCGTAAGAGGGCCTTGATCAGGTATAGGCCTCGCACCGTTCTCACTCGAAAGAGTGGCGGGGCGACGGCCGCGTGGACCACGTAGGCTCGTGCACAGCGGAGAAAAGACGTCGGAGAAGACAACGAGGAGCTGATCGTGATCCCCGGTGGTGGCCAGCCCAACATGCAGCAGCTGCTCCAGCAGGCCCAGAAGATGCAGCAGGACCTCCAGCAGGCGCAGGAGGAACTGGCGAACACGGAGGTCGACGGGCAGGCGGGCGGCGGTCTGGTGAAGGCCACCGTCACCGGCTCCGGTGAGCTGCGCGCGCTCAAGATCGATCCGAAGGCGGTGGACCCGGAGGACACCGAGACCCTCGCCGACCTGATCGTGGCGGCCGTGCAGGCGGCCAACGAGAACGCGCAGACGCTGCAGCAGCAGAAGCTGGGTCCGCTGGCCCAGGGCCTGGGCGGCGGCAGCGGCATCCCCGGTCTGCCCTTCTGACCGGCTGACGCGCCGACCGTTCAGGTGTTCGCCCTCGGCGCGACACCCCCACCGCCTTCCAAGGAGAGGCGGCAGCCAACTACCGTACGTACCGAAAGGTCTTCAGGAAGGGCAGTCCGTTGTACGAAGGCGTGGTTCAGGACCTCATCGACGAGCTGGGGCGGCTGCCCGGCGTCGGTCCCAAGAGCGCGCAGCGGATCGCCTTTCACATCCTGCAGGCGGAGCCGACGGACGTGAAGCGGCTCGCGCACGCGCTCCTCGAGGTGAAGGCGAAGGTCCGCTTCTGCGCGACCTGCGGCAACGTGGCACAGGAGGAGCTGTGCAACATCTGCCGCGACGCCCGGCGCGACCCCTCGGTCATCTGCGTGGTCGAGGAGCCGAAGGACGTCGTCGCCATCGAGCGGACCCGGGAGTTCCGCGGGCGGTACCACGTCCTCGGCGGGGCGATCAGCCCGATCGAGGGTGTGGGCCCCGACGACCTGCGGATACGAGAACTTCTCGCGAGGTTGGCCGACGGGACGGTCACGGAGCTGATCCTGGCCACGGACCCCAATCTCGAGGGCGAGGCGACAGCGACGTACCTCGCCCGCATGATCAAGCCCATGGGCCTGAAGGTCACCCGCCTGGCCAGCGGCCTCCCGGTGGGTGGCGACCTGGAATACGCGGACGAGGTCACCCTCGGCCGCGCCTTCGAGGGGAGACGACTCCTAGATGTCTGACGCCACGCTGCACGCAACGACGCAGAACCCGGACGACTTCGTGGTCCAGATCGCGGACCAGGTCGAGAGCTTCCTGGTTGCCGTCACGGAGGTGGCGAAGGGCGACGAGCCCGAATCGGCGGTCCCCTTCCTGCTCCTGGAGGTCTCCCAGCTCCTGCTGGCCGGCGGACGGCTGGGCGCCCACGAGGACATCGTCCCCGAGGAGCGCTACGAGCCCGACCCGGGCCCCGAGCCGGACGTGGACGAACTCCGCGAGACCTTCGCCCGGCTGCTGGACCCCATCGACGTCTACTCCGAGGTCTTCGACCCCTACGAGCCCCGCAAGGCCCCCGTGCCGGCCCGTCTCTCGGACGACCTCGCGGACATCATCACCGAGCTCCGCCACGGCATGGCCCACTACCGCGCGGGCCGCACCACGGAGGCCCTGTGGTGGTGGCAGTTCTCCTACTTCTCCAACTGGGGTCCCACGGCCTCCGCGGTCCTGCGCGCCCTGCAGTCGGTTTTGATCCACGTTCGGCTCAACCAGCCCCTGCAGGAACTCGACGGCCTCGACACCGACCAGGCGGACATCGGCGACGAGACCCTGGAGTTCGAGGCCGGCCGGGTGATGGCGGAGGAGATCGGCGGCCCGCTGGGGATCCGGCCGGGGAAGTAGCGCCCCCACCGGGCACTGTGAGCCGGGGCACGTTCGGCGTGGGTCGGCCGGCGCTGGGCAGGTTCCGCATTCGAGCGGACGAGGTCTCACCACGAGGTCTCACCGATGTCTCACCATGCGGGAGCAGGGTGGTGGAATTCGGACGCTCGATAGACTGAGCCGACACAAACGAACCGAGCGAGGAGCGCACGTGGGCCTTGTCGTGCAGAAGTACGGAGGCTCCTCCGTAGCCGATGCCGAAGGCATCAAGCGCGTCGCCAAGCGGATCGTGGAAGCGAAGAAGAACGGCAACCAGGTTGTCGTCGTCGTTTCCGCGATGGGCGACACGACGGACGAGCTGATCGATCTCGCCGAGCAGGTTTCTCCGATGCCTGCCGGGCGGGAATTCGACATGCTGCTGACCGCCGGAGAGCGTATCTCCATGGCCCTGCTGGCCATGGCGATCAAAAACCTGGGCCACGAGGCCCAGTCGTTCACCGGCAGCCAGGCAGGCGTCATCACCGACTCGGTCCACAACAAAGCCCGGATCATCGACGTCACGCCGGGCCGGATCCGCACCGCGCTGGACGAGGGCAACATCGCCATCGTCGCCGGGTTCCAGGGCGTCAGCCAGGACAAGAAGGACATCACCACGCTGGGGCGCGGCGGGTCCGACACGACCGCCGTGGCACTGGCGGCCGCGCTCGACGCCGAGGTCTGCGAGATCTACACCGACGTGGACGGCGTGTTCACCGCCGACCCGCGCGTGGTGAAGAAGGCGAAGAAGATCGACTGGATCTCCTTCGAGGACATGCTGGAGCTCGCGGCCTCCGGCTCCAAGGTGCTGCTCCACCGCTGTGTGGAGTACGCCCGCCGTTACAACATCCCGATCCATGTCCGGTCCAGCTTCAGCGGACTGCAGGGCACGTGGGTCAGCAGTGAGCCGATTGGGGACCAGAAGGTGGAGCAGGCCATCATCTCCGGTGTCGCGCACGACACCTCCGAGGCCAAGATCACGGTCGTCGGCGTGCCGGACAAGCCGGGTGAGGCCGCCGCGATCTTCCGGACCATCGCCGATGCCGAGATCAACATCGACATGGTCGTGCAGAACGTGTCCGCCGCCTCCACGGGCCTGACGGACATCTCCTTCACGCTGCCGAAGACCGAGGGTCGCAAGGCCATCGACGCGCTGGAGAAGAACAAGCCCGGCATCGGCTTCGACTCGCTGCGCTACGACGATCAGATCGGCAAGATCTCCCTGGTCGGCGCCGGCATGAAGACCAATCCGGGCGTCACCGCCTCCTTCTTCGAGGCGCTGAGCGACGCGGGCGTCAACATCGAGCTGATCTCGACCTCCGAGATCCGCATCTCCGTCGTCACCCGCCAGGACGACGTCCCGGAGGCCGTCCGCGCCGTGCACACCGCCTTCGGGCTCGACTCCGACACCGACGAGGCCGTCGTCTACGGAGGCACCGGCCGATGAACCGACGTCCGACGCTCGCGGTCGTGGGAGCGACCGGAGCCGTCGGCTCGGTCATGCTCCAGATCCTGTCCCAGCGCGCGGACATCTGGGGCGAGATCCGTCTGATCGCCTCCCCCCGCTCGGCCGGCCGCAAGCTGGCCGTGCGCGGGGAGGAGGTCGAGGTGGTGGCCCTGACGGAGGACGCCTTCGCCGGGATCGACATCGCCCTGTTCGACGTACCCGACGAGGTCGCCGCCGAGTGGGCGCCGATCGCCGCCGCGCGCGGCGCGGTCGTCGTCGACGACTCGGCCTCCTTCCGGCTGGACCCCGACGTGCCGCTCGTGGTGCCCGAGGTCAACCCGCACGCGGTACGGACCCGCCCGCGCGGGATCGTCGCTAACCCCGGCTGCACGACCCTGACGATGATCGTCGCCCTGGGCGCGCTGCACGCCGAGTTCGGGCTGCGCGAGCTGGTGGTGTCGTCGTACCAGGCGGTGAGCGGGGCCGGGCGGGCCGGTGTGGAGACGCTCAGGTCCCAGCTGTCGCTGGTGGCCGGCACGGAGCTGGGGACCAAGCCGGGGGACGTACGGCGGGCCGTCGGGGACGACACCGGGCCGTTCCCGGAGCCGGTCGTGCTGAACGTCGTCCCGTGGGCCGGATCGCTCAGGGAGGACGGCTGGTCGTCGGAGGAGATGAAGGTGCGGGACGAGTCCCGCAAGATCCTCGGGCTGCCGGCGCTGCCCGTCGCCGTGACCTGTGTGCGGGTGCCGGTGATCACCACACACTCGCTGACCGTCCACGCCCGCTTCCAGGGCGAGGTGACCGTCGACGGCGCCCGTGAGATCCTCGCCACCGCGCCCGGCGTGGTGCTGTGCGACGACCCGGCCGCCGGTGAGTTCCCCACCCCCGCCGACGTGGTCGGCACCGACCCGACCTGGGTGGGACGGGTGCGGCGGGCGCTGGACGATCCGACCGCGCTCGAACTCTTCGTGTGCGGTGACAACTTGCGCAAGGGGGCCGCGCTGAACACCGTGCAGATCGCGGAGTTGGTCGCGGCGGAGTTCCGCTGAGCCGGGTTCCCGAGCCCGGCGCGGGGTCGCGATCCCGTCGCGGAGTTCCCCTGCCTTCGGTCCGGTGCCGTAAAGACGCCGGATGGGAGCGGATCCATTTGTAGGATCTCCGTAAGAAATGTGTTGAGGAGCATGGTCCGGACCACTTGAACCGGGCCGTGCGGCAACAGAGGATTTTCCTCCCCGCCCTGCGCAACCGCGTGCAGGGCGGGGAGCGTCTTTGCGGTCACCCTTGCGGGACCTGAGGACGTGATGATCCTGGCGTGGGGACGCCGTGATCGGGGCGTGGGGACGCCCGTTCAAAATGGGATATAGCGGAAGAGCGGGACGCATGACGGCACTTGAGGCACCGTCGGTAGTCGCACCTGTGACGCCTGGCACGTACAACCCTGGCGGGGGGAAGCGTGTCCAACTGGCGTGGCAGAGGTACTCGAACTCCCAGCGGCCCGCGGCACGGCCCTGCGGCCGCCCCGTGCGGCGCTCCGGCCCCGCACGCCCGGCGGCATGCCGGTGATCGCGCCCATGCCCGCAGCGCGGCCCGCCCGCATACCCAGTCAGCGTGACGGCGCCGAGGAGGCCGCGGCGGCCGCGGACACCACGGTAGTCGGCACGACCGTCGACCATCTCACCGAGACCTACCGGGTGCACTACCGCTCGCTGCTGCGCCTCGCCGCCCTCCTCCTCGACGACACCGCCTCCTGCGAGGACGTCGTCCAGGAGGCCTTCATCCGCGTCCACTCGGCCCGCAAGCGCGTCCGGGACCCCGAGAAGACCCTCGCCTACCTCCGTCAGACGGTCGTCAACCTCTCCCGGTCCACGCTGCGCCGCCGCATCCTCGGCCTGAAACTGCTCTCCAAGCCGATGCCGGACATGGCGAGCGCGGAGGAAGGCGCCTACGACCAACTGGAGCGGCGCGACCTCATCAAGGCGATGAAGGGACTGCAGCGCCGCCAGCGAGAGGTCCTCGTGCTGCGCTATTTCGCGGACATGACCGAGGCTCAGGTCGCCGAGTCGCTCGGGATATCCCTCGGTTCGGTGAAGGCGTACGGCTCGCGGGGCATCGCCGCGCTGCGGGTGGCCATGGAGACACCGGCATGAGCGGGCGCGCCGAAGGGGGCGATTCCGACGCGTGTCCCTCCCCCGAACGGCACGGGCGCTACGCCTGGCACGAGCCGACGAAGCAGCATGAGCAAGAGCACACCCCATCGCACGCTGGGAACGGAACTGTGAACCACGGCCCCGACGACAAGGGCCCCGAGAGGCTCGGCCCGGATCTCGACGGTCTGGACCCGGACGAGCTGGCCCTGCGACGGATGCTGCACTCCGCGGTCGACGACATCGAGCCGCGCACCGGCACCCTCGACCATCTGCGCCGGGCCGTCCCCGCCCGGCGGGCCCGCAAGCGGCAGGCCGCCTTCGGCATGGCCGCCGCGGCCCTGTTCATCGGCACCGCGATCCCCGCCTTCGTCCACGTCTCCCACTCCGGCGGCTCCGACCCCAACACCGCCATGGCCGGCCAGTCCTCCCAGGCCCAGGGCGGCACCGGCCAGGGCAAGGACAAGGGCGGCGCCTCGACCGGCGAGCCCGAGGCGGGCAGCACCAGCGCCCAGCCCGGCAGGGAGACCGGCGAGTCCGGAGAAAAGCACGAGGACGGCCCCAGCCGGGGCGGTTCCACCGGCGGCGCCGACCCCTCCGTGAGCCCGCCCACGAGCACCCCGCTGTGCACGGCGGCCCAGCTGGGCTCCGCCACCGGCACGGCCGGCACCCCGGACTCGGCGGGCGTCGTCTCCGGCACCTTCCGGGTCGCCAACGTCTCCTCCGCCGCCTGTACCGTCGGCGGCGCGGGCACGATCGGCGCCACCGCACAGGGGGCCGCCGACCCGGCCAAGATCGTCCGGGCCCGGCATGTGGCCGGGGACGCGGCGACGACCTACCTGCCGGACCCCTCCCTGGAGGTGGCGGCACTGGTCCTGCAGCCGGGCGCGGCCTACGAGGAGAAGTTCGCCTTCGTGCCCTCGGAGACCTGCCCCACCACCGGCGGCGACAGCACCGGCGGCGACAGCACCGGCGGTCCCTCTCCCGACCCGACGCCCACCGGAGAGACCGGTGCCTCCGGCAGCGCGGACACCGGCAGCACGTCCTCCGGCACGACCACCCAGCTCGCCACCGGGGACGGCGTGACGGACGGCAGCGTCCTCGTCTCCCACACCGCCCAGCCTGGCTCCCCGACGACATCGACGGTCGTCTCCGACGTGTGCGCGGGGACGGTGTATTACACCGGGGTGCTGGCGGGGGCGTGACGTAGCCGCACCGTCGTCGGCCGAGGCCGGGTGGGGGGCCGATCGCGCGGTTTCCCGCACCCCCAGGGGGTGCGGTGCCGCCGGCGTCGTAGTTCCGCAGCCGCGCGCAGTGGTGCCGCCTGGGGCGGCACGGGTGGGCACAGCGGCACTCCGCGGGCGGGCAGGCGACCCGGCCCCCGGCCCGCACCGACGCCGGTTCAGCCGCTGGTCACCGGTGCCCGTTCCGACTCCTCCGGCAGCAAGCCCAGCGCGGCGTCCCGCTGGAACTCCACCTCCCGCCGCAGCAACCGGAACCACATGAACACCACGAAGCCGGCGAAGACGAACCACTCCCCGGTGTAGCCGAGGTTCTGGAACGCCTTCAGATCCAGCCCCGTCCCGTCCGGCGCACTCGCGGGCACGGCCTTCATCCCCGAGTCGGCCCTGTCCAGGGTCACCCAGGCGTCGTACAGCTTGTACGGCACCAGGTTGACCAGTGACGCCGAGCTGATCGCCGCCGTCTGCCCGGCGGGGAGCCCGCCCTGCGCGCTGACCCCGTTGTCACCCGGGGTCTCGGACGCCTGCAGCGCGCCGGTGACGGTGACCTCACCGGTGGGCGGGGCGGGGGCCCTGGCCGCGTCCGCCGTGCCCGGCAGCCAGCCCCGCACCACGGGCAGGGCCTTGCCGGGGCCGGTGCGCAGCAGGGTGAGCACGTAGAAGCCGCGCTTGCCGTCCAGCTCCCGGCCCGGCACGAGCAGCTGCTTGCCGTAGCGGCCGCTCGCGGTGACCCGCCGCCCCGAGGTGCTCTTGTCGACGGGCAGCATCCGGTCCAGCGGCCGCGCCGCCTCGTGCCGGTCGGAGGCGGCCTGTTCGGTCGCCGTGCGATGGTCCTGCACCCGTCCCTCGAACCGGCTCAGCTGCCAGGACCCCATGAAGACGCAGAACGGGACGGCGAGCAGCACGAAGACGTTGATGCCCCACCAGCGGGGTGTCAGCAGAAACCGGTACACGCCCTCCACGGTACGGCGCCCGCACCGGGACCCGGCCCGGGGGTCAGCGTTCGGCGGCCCTGGCGTAGGTGCCGGGCACCACGTCCACCGGGCCGTCGGACGAGACGTGGTGGCGCACGATCCGCGTGTGGCACCGAAGGCGCCGCGGCGACTCTCGGCGACGTGGGTGGGCGCCCTCCCGTCCCACAGGGCCCGGTCGGCCTCGGGCCGGCTGTCGGGGAGGGGACGCGGAGGTGGTCTGCCCGCCCATGATCGTAAAGTTGTCCACAGGCTGTGCGCACCAGCCCCCCAATGGTCGGCGCGACCAGGCAGTATGGGCGCATGACTGGGGCCATGAGTGAGAGCAAGTCGCCGGACACGCCGGACATGCCGGACTGGGAGAGGCGCTTCAGGGCGCCGCGGGTGTCGCTGCCCGACTGGGCGGAGGACGCGCCGCACCGCTCCCTGTTCGTGTCGAACGCGACGGGCACGTACGAGCTGTATGCCTGGGACCGTGCCACGGGCGGGCAACGGCAGGCGACGGACCGGCCGAACGGCACGACGGACGGCGTGATCTCCCCGGACGGCGCCTGGATCTGGTGGTTCGACGACAAGGACGGCGACGAGTTCGGCATCTGGCGCCGTCAGCCCTTCACCGGCGGGCAGGACGAGCCGGCGGTGCCCGGCCTGGATGCCGCCTACCCGGCCGGTCTGGCCCTTGGCCGCGACGGCCGCACGGCGGTCGTCGGCCGCTCCACGGACGAGGAGGGCACGACCATCCACCTCGCGCGCGAGGGCGAGGAACCGGTCGAGATCTACCGGCACCGCGAGTCGGCGGGCGTCGGCGACCTCTCCCACGACGGCTCTCTGATCGCCATCGAGCACACCGAGCACGGCGACGCCATGCACGCGGCGCTGCGCGTGCTGCGCCCGGACGGCTCGACGGTCGCCGAGCTGGACGACACCAAGGGCGGCACCCAGGAGCTGGGCCTGGAGGTGCTCGGCTTCGCCCCCGTCGACGGCGACACCCGCCTGCTCATCGGACACCAGCGCCGGGGCCGCTGGGAGCCGCTGGTGTGGGACGTGGTGACGGGCGCGGAGACGGACCTCGGCCTGGAACTGCCCGGGGACGTCAGCGCCGAGTGGTATCCGGACGGCTCCGCCCTTCTCGTCGCGCACGGCTTCGAGGCCCGCAGCGAGCTGTTCCGCTACGACCTGGCGGCCCGCGAGCTGACCCCCATCCCCACCCCGCCCGGCACCGTCTCCGGCGCGTCGGCCCGCCCCGACGGCAGCGTGGAGTACCTGTGGTCGTCGGCCGCCGAGCCGCCGGCGGTGCGTTCGACGTCCGGCGGCATCGTCCTGGACCCGCCCGGTATGACGTGCCCGCCGTCGGTGCCGGTGGAGGACGCGTGGGTGGAGGGCCCCGGCGGCCGTATCCACGCCCTGATCCAGAAGCCGGCCGGCGCCACGGGCCCGCTGCCCACGGTCTTCGATCTGCACGGCGGCCCGACCTGGCACGACAGCGACTCCTTCGCCGCCGGCCCGGCCGCCTGGGTCGACCACGGTTACGCGGTGATCCGCATCAACTACCGCGGCTCCACCGGCTACGGCCGCGCCTGGACCGACGCCCTCAAGCACCGGGTCGGCCTGATCGAGCTGGAGGACGTGGCCGCGGTGCGCGAGTGGGCGGTCTCCTCCGGCCTCGCCGACCCCGAGCGGCTGATCCTCACCGGCGCCTCCTGGGGCGGCTATCTCACCCTGCTCGGCCTCGGCACCCAGCCCGAGGCCTGGTCGGTGGGCATCGCGGTGGTGCCGGTCGCGGACTACGTCACGGCCTACCACGACGAGATGGAGGCCCTGAAGGCCATGGACCGCACCCTGCTGGGCGGCACCCCGGAGGAGGTCCCCGAGCGCTTCGAGGCGTCCTCCCCGCTGACCTACGTCGACCAGGTCAAGGCCCCGGTCTACATCTCGGCGGGCGTCAACGACCCCCGCTGCCCGATCCGTCAGATCGACAACTACGTCAAGCGCCTGGAGACGCGGGGCGCGGCCCACGAGGTGTACCGGTACGACGCCGGGCACGGCTCGCTGGTGGTGGACGAGCGGATCAAGCAGGTGAGACTGGAGCTGGAGTTCGCGCAGCGGCACCTGGTCGTCTAGAGCACCTTCTCAGCCGGCCGATGGGGGGCGGGTGGCCGAAGGGGGGTCCAGGGGGCGGAGCCCCCTGGAGGCTCACCGCAGCTCCGCGAGCCCGCGACGGGTAGCGGCAACCACCACCCGGTCCCCCTTCGCCAGCACATGATCGGAAGGCGTGTCCGTCCGCCCCTCCAGCGCCAGCACCCGCCAGGACCCGGCCCGGAACGCCTCCCGCACGGTCCGGCCCTCCAACTGCGGATGCCCGTCCACGTCGACGGCGGCGAACAGCAGCACCCTCCGCTCCACGGGAATCGCCCCCATCACCTGCCGTCCGAGCATCGCACCGGCGAACGCGGGCGCGGCGAGATGCGTCACGCTCCGGCTCCGGGTCAGCGCGTGCGGATGCGCGGCCCGCAGCGTCCGGTACACGGCGGTGGCGAAGTCGTCGTCGTACAGCCGCAGCACCACGCGCAGGTCGGGCCGTACGGTCCGGGCGTAGAGCACGGCCTCCAGGTTGGTGGTGTCCGCGCTGGTCACCGCGAGCAGCGCATGCGCCCGATGGATCTGCGCGGACTCCAGCACACCCTCCTGGGTGACGTCCCCGAGCACCACCGGCACCCGCAGCCGGCGTGCGGTCGCCAGGCCCCGTGCCTCCGGGTCGGACTCCACGCACACCACGGGGACGCCCAGTTCCCGCAGCCTCGTCAGCACGCGGGTGCCGATCTTCCCCAGTCCCAGCAGCACCACGTGCCCGCCGAGTCCGCGCGGCGGTTTGCGCAGCGCGGAGGCGGTCCGGAAGGTGCCCAGCGCCTCGAGGACGGCCGCCAGCAGCACCGGCAGCAGCAGCAAGCCGACCAGACCGGACAGGAGTTGGAGGATCTGCCGGCCGAGGGACGCTCCGATGGCCGGGTCGTCGATCGCGAACATGTCCAGCAGCGTGAGGTAGAAGGCCCGCAGCGGGTGGATCTCCGTCACCAGGGACAGGGCGACGGCGAGCGCCACCACGCACCCCACCATGCCGGCCAGCGACCACCGCAGCCGCCGGGAGAACAGGGAGGCGAGCGGTGGTACGACCCCCGTTCCGCGGGCGGGCGCGGCCGACTCCGGCCCGCCCGCGGACGACACCTGCTCCAGCACCATGGCCGCCCGCCCGCGGGCCTGCCGTACCTCATCGTCGTCCGGCAGCAGCCGCGGCTCCTGCTCGCCGCTGCCCTCGGGGCCGTCTCCGGCGGGGTCCGCGCCGGAGGCGGAGAGCAACGCGAGGGTGCACAGCCCGGAACCGGCGCCCGCCCCGTCACCCGCCGGCGCCCGCTCCACGGCCCGCAGCAGCAGCCCCTCGGTCTGGACGACCTTGCCGGTGCCGGCGACGGCGGTGGCGGCCAGTGCGGGCGCGGCGGTGTCGGCGTCGGACAGCACGGTCGTGGAGGCGTCCGCGCCCCCGTCCGCCCCGTCCCGGCCGGCCAACCTGGCGACCTGGTCGAGGAGTTCCTCGATGTGCTGGCCCAACCGCCGGTTGTAGAGCCGCAGGACGAGCCGCAGCCGGGGATTGAGCCGGCGGGCGATCAGCGCGGCCCGGATGTTGGTCTCGTCGTCGTCGTACACGAGGGCCAGCGCGGCCGCCCGCTCCACTCCGGCCTCGGCGAGCACGGCCTCGGTCAGCTCGAGTGCCTCCAGCACCCCTTCGCCGTCCGGGCGCTGGCCCGGCGGGCCGCCCGCACCGGAGACGGGCCCGTTGCCGCCGCCGCGGCCGACGGAGCCGACCGCGGCGCTGACCACCCGGTCCAGCAGCGCCGCCGACGCGGCCCGGGCCCGCCCGACCACGGGTGGCCTGGCCGTCCGTTCGTTCGGCGGCACCACGAGGGTGACCTGCTCGCCGTAGACTCCGCGCAGCTCGGCCGCCAGCCGGTGCGCGAGCCCGTCGTCACCGCACACCACCATGTGCGCCGACGGGGCCCCGGGCCCCCCTTGATACGGAACGCTCGCCACAAGGGGGAAGACTGCCCCAAGGAGAAGGGTGGTTCCAGCAATGGTCTGAACGCCCGCGCGAGGAGCCCCGTACTGAGGGGGAGGGAGCGAACAGCCGGAGGTATCCGCCCGTGGCCATCACCGAAGACGCCCCGCCCGGCACCGGGGCGCCGGCCGAGGCGCACCCCTCCGGCGGGCGGACGGGGAGGGAGGACCGGCGGCTCAGCTCGCCGCTGGTGCTGACCCTGACGCTGGTCCTGGCGGTGCTCGCCCAGTCCCCGATCCGCGGGGCTCTCGGCACCCCGCTGATGCAGAGCTGGATGACGGTGTTCGTGGCGGTGACCGTGCAGGCGCTGCCCTTCCTGGTCCTCGGCGTGCTGCTCTCGGCGGCGATCGCGGTGTTCGTGCCCCCGTCCTTCTTCGCGCGTGCCCTCCCGCGCCGCCCGGCCCTGGCCGTGCCCGTGGCCGGGGTCGCGGGGGCGGTGCTGCCGGGCTGCGAGTGCGCGTCGGTGCCGGTGGCGGGCGCCCTGGTCCGCCGGGGCGTGACTCCCGCCGCCGCCCTCGCCTTCCTGCTCTCCGCCCCCGCGATCAATCCGGTGGTGCTGACCGCCACCGCCGTCGCCTTCCCTCGCGACCCGGAGATGGTCCTGGCCCGGTTCCTCGCGAGCCTGCTGGTGGCATGCGCGATGGGCTGGCTGTGGCAGCGGCTTGGCCGCACGGACTGGCTGCGTCCGCCGGCTCACGGCGCGCACGAGGGCGCGACCAAGGGGGAGACGTTCTGGAACTCGGTCCGCCACGACACCATGCACGCCGGCGGCTTCCTGGTGATCGGCGCGATGGCCGCGGCCACGCTGAAGGCGGCGACCCCGGCGACCTGGCTGGAGACGGCCGCCGGCAGCCCTCTGTTCTCCGTCCTCGCCCTCGCCGTCCTGGCCGTCCTGCTGTCGATCTGCTCGGAGGCGGACGCGTTCGTCGCGGCCTCCCTCACCCAGTTCTCCCCGACGGCCAAGCTGGTGTTCCTGGTGGTGGGCCCGATGATCGACCTCAAGCTCTTCGCGATGCAGGCCGGCACCTTCGGCCGCGCCTTCGCGCTCCGCTTCGCGCCCGCCACCTTCCTGCTGGCCGTCGCGGGCGCCGTACTGACCGGGACGGTGCTGCTGTGAACCGCCAGGCCCAGGCAGCCGTGATGTTCCTGCTCGGCGCCGCCCTGCTGCACGCGGGCGTCACCGACCTCTACCTGCGCTACGTCAAGGCGGGTCTGCGCCCGCTGCTGCTGGCCTCGGGCGCGGTCCTGATCGCGGCGGCGCTGGCGACGGCGTGGTACGAACGGAAGCGCGGCAGGGCGGCCGCCACGGGCCACCCCCACCCCGGGCAGCGGGACAAGGCAGCCCACCCCGAACCCCGTGTCGCCTGGCTCCTGTTGCTGCCGCTCCTCGCGCTCATCCTGATCGCCCCGCCGGCCCTCGGCTCCTACAGCGCCCTGCGCTCCGGTACGGCGCTGCAGAAGCCGTACGCCTACGGCCCGTTGCCCGCCGGCGATCCGGTCCCGCTCTCCGTGGTCGACTACGCCTCCCGGGCGGCCTACGACCACGGCCGCTCGCTGCACGGCCGCCCCGTCCGGGTCACCGGTTTCCTCGCCCTGGACCACTCGGGCGCGCCCTACCTGGTCCGTATGGCACTCAACTGCTGTGCCGCGGACGCCCAGCCGGTGAAGATCGCCCTGACCGGCGAGCTGCCCCCGGTCCTCCGCCCGGACGCCTGGCTGGAGGTGACGGGCGCGTACACCCCCCAGCTCACCCGCGACCCGGTCAACAAGGGGCCCGTCCCCTACCTGAAGGTCACGTCGGTGAGGCCGGTCCCGGTGCCGCACGACCCGTACGACGAGACCTGGAACACCTGAGTGCGCCGACCTCGGGACACGGCAGCGAGGCCCTCCCGCGTCGCCGGGCTCCGTACGGGAACGGCCGCGCGTCCGGCGGGCCGATCGCGCGGCGACGCCGGCGGCCCGGTGCCCCTCGCCGGCGCCCCCGGCGACCTCGCGCGCCTCATCCGCGCACGGGAACCCGCGAAGCCGTGACCGGAGCGGTTAGCGTCCGGCACCCGCGCTGTCGAAGTCGAAGCGTTCGAGGTCGCGCAGCCAGGCGTGGGCGTTGCCGTCGGACGGGGCCCGCCAGTCGCCGCGCGGCGACAGCGAACCGCCGGCCGAGACCTTCGGCCCGTTCGGCATGGCGGAGCGCTTGAACTGCGAGAACGCGAAGAAGCGTCGGCAGAACACCTCCAGCCAGTGCCGGATCTCCGCCAGGCCGTACGCGACCCGCTTGGCCTCGGGGAAGCCCGGCGGCCAGGCGCCGGCGTCCGGGTCGTGCCAGGCGTGCCAGGCCAGGAAGGCGATCTTCGACGGCCGGAAGCCGTAGCGGAGCACCTGGAAGAGGGTGAAGTCGTGCAGCGCGTACGGCCCGATCTTGGACTCCGTGGACTGCATCTCCTCACCCGGCACCAGCTCCGGGCTGATCTCCGTGTCCAGGATCGCGGCCAGGATCCCGCCGGTCTCCTCGTCGAACTGGTCGCTGCTGATGACCCAGCGGATCAGATGCTGGATCAGCGTTTTCGGTACGCCGGAGTTGACGTTGTAGTGGCTCATCTGGTCGCCGACGCCGTACGTCGACCAGCCGAGCGCCAGTTCCGACAGATCGCCGGTGCCGAGCACGATGCCGCCGCGCTGGTTGGCCAGCCGGAACAGGTAGTCGGTGCGCAGACCGGCCTGGACGTTCTCGAAGGTGACGTCGTACACCGGCTCGCCGGAGGCGAACGGGTGGCCCATCTCCTCGAGCATCAGCCGCGCCGTCGGCGTGATGTCCAGCTCGGCCGCGGTGACGCCGAGCGCGCGCATCAGCCGGTGGGCGTTGTCCTTGGTGTGGTCGCTGGTGGCGAAGCCGGGCAGGGTGAAGGCCAGGATGTCGCTGCGTGGCCGGCCGGCGCGGTCCATCGCCCGGGCGGCGACGATCAGCGCGTGCGTGGAGTCGAGGCCGCCGGACACCCCGATGACCACCTTCGGGCCGCCGATCGCCGCCAGTCGCTGCTGCAGGCCGGCGACCTGGATGTTGTAGGCCTCGTAGCAGTCCAGGGCGAGCCGGTCGGGGTCGGCGGGCACGAACGGGAAGCGCTCGACCCGGCGGCGCAGCCCGAGGTCGGTGGTGGGCGGGTCCAGCTCGAAGGACACCGTCCGGAAGTCCCCGGTCCGTGCGGCGTGGGTACGGCGGTTCTCGCCGAACGTGCCCATCCGCTGCCGCTCCTGCCGCAGGAGGTCGAGATCCACGTCGGCCACCGCGTACTGCTCGTCGAGCGGGAAGCGGTCGGTCTCGGCCAGCAGGACCCCGTTCTCGTAGATCAGGGTCTGGCCGTCCCAGGACAGGTCGGTGGTCGACTCGCCGAGACCGGCGGCCGCGTAGACGTACGCGGCGAGGCAGCGCGAGGACGCCGAACGGCACAGCAGCCGCCGGTCCTCGGCGCGGCCGACCGTGATCGGGCTGCCCGAGAGGTTGACGAGGAGGGTCGCGCCGGCCAGGGCCGCCTCGGCGCTCGGCGGCACCGGGACCCACATGTCCTCGCAGACCTCCGCGTGCAGTACGAGGCCGGGGACGTCCGTCGCCTCGAACAGCAGGTCCACGCCGAACGGCACGGTCGCGTCGCCGATCCGGATCGTCCCGCCGCGCTCGGTGTCGCCGCCGGCGATCTGCCGGCGCTCGTAGAACTCCCGGTAGTTCGGCGGGTACGACTTGGGTACGACGCCGAGGACGCGGCCGCGGTGCACGATCACCGCGCAGTTGTAGATCTGGTCGCGGTGGCGCAGCGGGGCGCCGACGACCAGCACGGGCAGCAGCTCGGCGGAGCCGGCCACCACGTCGCCGAGCGCCGTCTCGACGTCGTCGAGCAGCGCGTCCTGCAGCAGCAGATCGTCGATCGCGTAACCGGACAGGCACAGCTCGGGGAAGACGGCGACGGCGACGCCCTCGTCCGCGCACCGGCGCCCGTGGCGCAGGACCGCCTCGGCGTTGGCCCGCGGGTCGGCGATGACGGTGTGGCCCGTGCACGCGGCGACGCGCGCGAAGCCGTGCTGATAGATCGACCAGAAGTTCAACGGGACTTCCCTCATGACTCCACCATGACTCCACGACTCCACCGACCGCACAGACGAAGCGAATCGCCTATAGCAAGAAGCCTAGTTCCCTAGACTGGATACGGTTATCGCGGAATTCTGCCGAATGGAGTGCGATGGATCACATCGACCGCGCTCTGCTGGCGCGGCTCCAGCAGGACGCCACCCAGTCCTACGCCGTCCTCGGCCGGGCCGTCGGCCTCTCCGCCGGCGCCGCCCACGAGCGGGTGCGGAAGCTGCGGGAGCGCGGAGTGATCCGGCGTACGGCGGCGGAGGTCGACCCGGCGGCGGTGGGCGGTCCCGTACTGGCGTACGTGACGGTCGACTCGACGTCCTGGATGGGGGACTCCGCGGACAGCTTCGCCGCGCTCCCCGAGATCCTGGAGGCCCATGTCGTCGCCGGCAGCGCATCGGTCCTGCTCAAGATCAGAGCGGCGAGCACCGGGCATCTGCAGGACGTGTTGCGCAGGATCTACGCGATCGAAGGGGTCAGCGGGACCCGGGCCACCGTGGTGCTGGACACGTTCTTCGAACGCCCGGTGTCACCGGTGACCGCGCCACCGCCGCCCGGGCCGGGAACGGATCGATAGACCATGACCCGGGTACTCGGGTGGAACTGAGTACGTGCGCTCTGGTCGGCCACCGGGTGAGCCGGAACGCTTCTGCCATGCGCCGAGAACTGAGCAAACCCCTTTCGCAGGTGCTGTCGATCCTCACGCTCGCCGTCGTGGCGCTGGCGGGGTGGGCTGCCTGGCTGGGCTGGGACCGGCATCGTGACGTGCACCCCGACGGTTCGACGACCGGACCGTACGAGGCATGGCAGGTGATCGGGCTGGTGCTGACGCTGCTGGCCCCGGTGTACCGGGCGGCGTCCCGGCGCCACTTCGCAGGCGCTGTGCTCGGCACCACGGCCGGCCTGACCGTTGCCGCCTATGCCGACTGGTCGGACGACTCCAGCGGCCTCTTCGTCATCGGCGTGGGCCTGGTCATGCTGGGAAGCCTCGTCGTGACCGCCGCCGGCTGCGCCGTCATCGCCTCCGCGCAGCGGGACCACCCCTCGGGTGAGCGCCCCTGACGCGCGAGTCCCAACCCTTCACAGCCTCCAGCGCGTTGGAACCGGCCTGAAGCCGCACCGGACCGCCTGGGCCGCACGCTCTGCGGCATGACGGCGACAGCGCGCCATCGCCTCGGTCGGGGCTGCCGGTGGCCAGGGCCGCCCCGGGGATGCGGTCGGCCTCCGGGAGACGAGCGCGGGCCGATGGGCCAAGCCCCTGTCCTCGGAAGGATTTGCGTGCTTCCCGCGGCGGCTCTGTGAACATGATGCGTATCCCCCGTGCGCGAGACGTGTAGCACAACCACCGCAGAACGCGCCGTTACCGGGGTAAGCGAGTCCGGGTAAGGGCTGTCAGGCGCACTGTTGCCGTTTGACAACAATAGCCGTGAGGCAACAAAGTAACCGTGTCGGACGTGCGCGGGGAAGGACCTGGAATGCTCCGGTGGACGGAGACCACTCCGTGTGCTCGTCACCATCGCCGAAAGGTGACGGTGACACCGGTGCCGCGAACGGTGGTTCAGGCGGTCTGGCTGCCCGAGCCCGAGGCGTCGTCGTGTATCTGCGTCGCCGCGGCGGCACAGAACGCTTCCAGCCCCTCCAGCAGCGCGATCCGCTTGGCGGCGGGCATATCCGCCAGCACCTTCTGCAACTCCCTCTCCCTGCGCGCCCGCAGGTCGGCGAGGAAGGTGCGGCCTCGGCCGCTGAGGTGCAGCCGCACCTCACGCCTGTCCTCCGGACTCACCACTCGCTCGACGAACCCGGCGGCCTGCAGCCGATCGCACAGCCGGCTGGTGGACGGTGGGGTGGACGCGAGCGACTCGGCGAGGGTGCGCAGGTTGATGCCGTCGTGGTGCTCAAGGATGTGCAGCACGCGCAGCTGTGACGCGGAGGTGGGCGCTGTCGAAGCCCGGCCCCATACAACTTCCAGCAGCTCAACGGCCGTGGTGGTCACACGCGCGACCTCATCGGGCTCTCGGCGGCGGCGGAAGGCAGTCACGGTCACACTCTCGCAGGCACTGGGGCGCCTGTCAGCGTACTAGGCACGGGCGCTGGCCACCGATGACCCAGGGCGACCGACGCGGCGCATCCAGCAGCTTGGCCTCGTGAGTGAGGCCGGTACGTGGTCCGGCGAAAGATTGGTGTATCTCCCATCATGAAGAGATTCATGGCCGCTGAACGCGCTCTGCGCACAGCGGCTCCCCACGAGTTGCTCGACGCCCTCCGCGCCGTACTGGTCGAGCAGTACGGCGCGGAGGACGTCGAGCTGTTCATGGTCGATTACGGCCTGACCGTGCTTCAGCCGGTGTCGGTACTGCCGCACACGCTGGAGCCGGTGTCGGTGCACAACACCCCGGCCGGCCGGGCCTTCGGCTCACAGAAGCCCCACCGCGAGGAAGGGCGGGACGGGCGAGCGCGTCTCCATCTGCCGGTCAGTGTGCGCGGCGACCGGCTCGGCGTGCTGTGCCTGACCCTGCCCGGCAGCGAGGCCGCACGCCGGTGGGAGTCCGAACTGGCCGAGATCGCCGATGTGCTGGGGCACGAGGTGATCGTGGCCGGGCGGGACACCGACCTCTACGTGCAGGCGCGGCGCAAGGACCGCCTGACTCTGGCCGCCGAGATGCAGTGGCAGCTGCTGCCCGGCTGTTCCTCCTCCCGCCCGGAGTACGACCTGGGCGCCCAACTGGAGCCGGCCTACGCCATCTTCGGCGACAACTTCGACTGGTCCGTCACCGCCGACCACCTGATGCTGTACGTCACCAACGGCATGGGTGAGGGCATAGAGGCGTCCCTGCTGACGAACCTGGCCATCAACGCGCTGCGCAACGCCCGGCGCGCCGGCATCTCCATCGCCGACCAGGCGGCCCTGGCCGACCAGGCCGTCTACGCCCACTATCAGGGGCGCTGCTACTTGTCCGTCCTCATGTTCGACTTCAACCTGGCCACCGGCCAGGCGAAGGTCGTGGACGCGGGCTCCCCCCAGCTGCTGCGGCTGCGCAGCGGCGTCGTGGAGCGCGTCACCTTCGACGCCCAGCTGCCCCTGGGCATGTTCGAGGAGACCGACTACGTGGCGCAGGACTTCCACGCCGAGCCCGGTGACCGCCTCGTCTTTGTCAGCGACGGCGTCCATGCCGTGGCCTCCCCTAAGGGAGAGGCGTACGGGGAAGGGGCCCTCGCCCGGGCCATCCACTCCACCCGGCTGCTGCCCGCCGCCGAGGTGCCGCGCGCCATCCTGCGGGAGCTGACCGGCCACCGCGGCAAGGCCGTACCGGAGGACGACGCCCTGATCGTGTGCCTGGACTGGCGCGGGAGGCCTTCCGGCCAGCTCGGCGAGACCGCCCCGGTGTGACGATCGCGTGTTGTCCGCCTCCCACGCTCGCGCTAACGTTTGCCATGTAGCAATGATTGCTTCATGCTCGTCGTTCGGTCGGCCGCAGGGGCTCGCAACAGGGAGACGATGCAGGTGGCGGAGCATGGCACGGCCCCCGAGGTGGCCCCCGAGGTGGCGCAGGAGCCGGGTGGCGTTCTGGAACGGCGCCGTGGGCAGATCGCCCAGCGGATGCCCGCCCCCCGGACCCGGGCCGGATCCGGCCCGTCGCAGATCGCCGGCGAGGCCGCCGGCCTGCGCGAGCCGGCCACCGCCTTGCGGCGAGCCCAGTCCGGGGATTCCGCCGACGCGTACGCCTGCCTGCTCATGCTGACGCCTGCACGGCGACGGCCTCCCCGCCCGCCCGGTGGACCCGCACGACTCCCCATGTCCCGGCCGTGGTGGCCGCGGTCATCCTGCGGGACGCCGGCAGCGCCGCGCGGCCCCTGCGTGACGACACCCGTGTGGCCGTACTGGCCCCCGACCCACCGGACGGACGTCGATGACCACAACCCCTGACGTCTGGACAGTGGCGTCGGTCGCCGACGCGGCCCGGACCCGCGCCGCCCTCGACCGCATCGCCACGGACGGCGGGGCGCCGACGCTGGAACGAGCCCGCTTCCTCACGTCGCTGACGGCACGGCTGCGCCACTGCCTCAGCCAGGGCGGCGAGTGGGACCTCCTGCTCCACATCCGGCGGACCACCGCCGAGCAGGACGGCCGGCTCGACGTCCTGCTGCGGCCGGCCGGCTCGTCCGTCCCGGGCCGCGACGATGGGCCCACCCTGACCTGTCCCCTGCCTCACCCGCCCGACCAGGGCGGTCTCCGCGTCGGCATGCCGCTGCCCGAGGCCCTCCTGCGCGCCGACGAGAACACCGCGGCCGTGCTGAGCCTCCTGGACGAAAAAGACGGGACCGTCCGGCTGCACCGGGAGGAGCTGCACCAGACCAATCAGGGCGTTCTGGCGCTGCACACCGGCCTGGAGGCCGCGGCACTGGCGCAGCGCGACCTTCTCGAAGCCGAGCGGACCGCACGCGCCGAGGCGGAGCGGGCCCGGCGCCTGCTGACCTTCCTCGCCGACGCCAGCGCCGCCATCACGGCGTCCCTCAGCCCCGCGGCCATCCTGCGCCACCTCTCCGGCATGCTGGTACCGGACTACGCGGAGCATCTCGACGTCTGGCTCTTCGACGAGGAGTGCGAGTACGAGGAGCACGAGGAGCACGAGGAGCACGAGGAGCACGACGACGGGCACGCGCACCGTGCCCGGGAGCACTCGGCGGCCGCGGTGGTCGCCGCCCGCACGGGCCGCCCCCAGCACGCCGCCGCCCACCCCGGCGCCCTGCCCGGCATGGACGACCTCCCGCCCTCCGTGCTGTCCCCGCAGCGACCGCTGCTGGCCATCCCCCTCGTGGCGCACCGCCTGCTGGGTGTCCTCACCCTCACCGCCCCCGGCCCCCGCTTCGACGCGGACACCTCTCTGATGCTGGTCGAACTCGCCCGCCGCGTCGGTATCGCCCTGGACAACGCCCGCCGTTACGAGCAGTACCGCGACACCGCCGAGGCCCTGCAGCGCGCCCAGCTCACCGACCTGCCCACCCCGCCCGGTCTGCTCCTGGCCGCGCGTTACCTTCCCGCCACCCGGGGCATGAACATCGGCGGCGACTGGTACGACGCCTTCCTCCAGCCCGACGGCAGCCTGCTGGCCGTCATAGGGGACGCCACCGGCCACGGGCTGCACGCCGCCGTCGTCATGGGCCAGCTGCGCACGGCACTGCGCGCCTACGCGGTCGGGAACAACAGCCCCGGCGAGATCCTCACGCACCTGCACCGCATGCTCCGCCACCTGCAACCGGAGCTGTACGCCACCGCGGTGATCGCCCGCTTCCGGCCGGGCGAACCAGAGGTGGTCTGGGCGTCGGCCGGCCACCCGCCCCCCGTTGTACGCGACACCGACGGCACCGTACGTGTGCTGGACGCGAAACCGGGCGTGATGCTCGGTATCCCCGTGCCCTACGTGTACGCGGACCACAGAGCCGACCTCCCCACCGGTTCCTCCCTGGTGCTGTACACCGACGGCCTGGTCGAACGCCGGGCGCGGGGCATCGACCCCGGCATCGAGCGCCTCGGCCGGGCCCTGGGTACGTTGAGCACCGCGGAACTGGAGCAGGACCTGGATGCCGCGGCCGACGCCCTGCTCAAGCCGCTCCTGCACGACTCCGAACGCGACGACGACGTCTGCCTGCTGCTGTGCCACACCGTGACGCCCACCGGGCAGGAGCCGCCCAGGGAGGCCTACCGATCCCTCCCGCGCAGCGAACCTCCTGGAAGCCCGCCTTCTCGCGGTAGCGTGGAGGCGACAAGGCGAGAGGGTGGATGCCGTGAAAGCCCGTGAACCCCTTCCGTCCGCGGAAGCCGAACTGCGTGCGGCCGCACCTCACGCACTGGCCGCCACCGCCCGCCGTCTCCTCGCCGAACGGGTCGGCGCCCAGGAGGTGACGCTCCTTCTCGCCGACTACGGACTGACCGTCCTGCAACCGGTGTCCCACCTGCCGCACACCGGCACCCCGGTCCCCGCCCAGGACGGCCCGGCGGGCAGCGCCTTCAGCCAGCAGAGTCCGGTGATCGAGGTCCTCCGTGAGCCGGCCGGCCACCTGGTGCATCTGCCCATCACCGTGCGCGGCGACCGCCTGGGCGTCCTCTCCGTACGCCTGCCCGCAGGCGCCGCCGACCCGGGCACCGTGCTCCGGCTCGGCGACTTCGCCACCGCACTCGGCCACGAGGTCTCCACCGCCGACCGCGACACCGACCTCTACCGGCAGGCCCGCCGCACCCGCCGCCTCACCCTCGCCGCCGAGATGCAGTGGGAACTCCTCCCCGGCCGTGGCTGTGCCCGCGAGGAGTACGTCATCGGCGCCCACCTCGAACCCGCCTATGCCATCGGCGGCGACAACTTCGACTGGTCCACCAGCGACGACCGCCTCATCCTCACCGTCACCGACGGCATGGGGCAGGGCATCGAGGCCTCCCTGCTCACCAGTCTCACGGTCAGCGCCCTGCGCAACGCCCGCCGCGCCGGCATCGGCCTGGCCGACCAGGCCTGCCTGGCCGACCAGGCCGTCTACGCCCAGTACGGCGGCAAGGTGTACGCCTCCACGCTGCTGCTGGAGTTCGACCTGGCCACCGGCACGGTACGCGCGGTCGACGCGGGCTCCCCCCAGCTGTTCCTCCAGCGTGGCGGCCACACCGAGCGGATCGAACTGGACGCCCAGATGCCGCTCGGCATGTTCGAGGAGACCCTCTACGAGGAGCAGACGTTCCAGGTCGAGCCCGGTGACCGTCTCATCGCGGTCAGCACCGGTGTGCACGGCGCCCGCTCCGAGGTGGGCGATCTCTTCGGTGAACGGGTCCTGCGGCAGATTCTGGGCGCCACCCGCGCCGTGCCGCCGCACGAGACGGCCCACGCGGTCGTCTCCGGGTTGATGGAGCACTACGGCAGCAGGGACCTGATGTCCGACGCCGCCGTGGTCTGCCTCGACTGGAACGGCCGCCGGGCCTGACCCGGCCCCCTCAGGGCCGGGAACCGTCAGGCCCCCGGCCGGTGCCGTCCTGAGCGGACAGGAAGGCCCGCATGCCCCGGCTCAGCGCCTCCCGCTCGGCCGGCTCCATCGCCGCGAGGACCACAGCGAGCGCCCGCGATCTGCGTGAGGCCACGTCGCCCAGCACCTGCCGGCCGTGGCCCGTGAGGTTCAGCTGCACCTCCCGCCGCTTGTGCGGATGCAGCTCACGCTCCAGCAGACCGGCTGCCTCCAGCCGGTCACACAGCCGGCTGGCGGTCGGCAGCCCTATCTCCATGCCCTCCGCCAGAGCCGTGAGATTGAGCCCAGGCTCCGACTCCAGGATCCGCAGAGCCCGCAACTGGTGGGGCGACAGCCGCAGGCTCGCCCCCTGGGCGGCCACCGACCACAGGTTCGCGAGACCGTCCACGGCATCGGTGATCTCCAGCGCGAGGGACAGGAGATCATCACCCGGTCCGCCCGCCGGGTCGTCCCCGAAGCCACTGAGACGAGTCACGAACCCATCGCTTTCAGCAATCGCCAGCCCATACGGATACCACCCTCATTCAAACGCGGTACCCGAAGAGCCGCCGAGCAAGCACCGCCGGCCGGGCCATCCTAGGGACTCGGGCTGAGGGGAGGAGCTGATCCCCGGACGGCGACGACGGCCGAAGGGCTCGGGAACAGGACCACCGGGCGCCTCCGTCGGCGACTACGCCCGTGATGGCTTTGGCCAGAGCCAGTAGGAAGCGGTAACGGCGGCTCCAAAGGGAGGGCGGTTCCCGGTACTCCGGTCACAGAAAGCGCCGGATCGGGGTGACGGCGGCTTCCTTGGCGCGCTGGAGTACCGCGCGTCGTCTCCATCGGGCGAGATCGATGTCCACGCTGTGCCGCAGGTCCGCTTCGTAGTCGCGGTCGAGCGAGGCGGTGAACGTCTCGTCCAGGACCGCGAGCATGACCTCCTCGTCGTGGTCCATGGACCGGCGGTTGAAGTTGGTGGACCCGATCAGGGCGGCGACCGAGTCCACGGTGATGATCTTGGCGTGCATCATCGTCGGCTGGTACTGGCGGATGTGCACGCCGGCTTCCAGCAGGCGCGTGTAGTGGTGCTGACCGGCGAGCTGGCAGGCCCGCTGGTCGGTGTGGGGGCCGGGGAGCAGTATCTCCACGCGCACGCCGCGACGGGCGGTCTGGCACAGCAGGTCGATGAAGTACGCGTCGGGGGCGAAGTAGGCGGTGGCGAGGCGGAAGCGTTCCTCGGCGGAGGTGAGCATGACCCGGATCAGGGTCTGCATGTCCTGCCAGCCGATGCTGGCCGAGCCGCGCACGACCTGAACGACCGATGAGCCGGCCTGCGGATGCTCGGTGAAGCGGTCGCGGTCGTCGAAGAGTTCGTCGTGGCACTCGGCCCAGTTCTGCGCGAACGCGGCGGCTATGCCGTCAACTGCCGGGCCGCGCACCCGGACGTGGGTGTCGCGCCACTCGCCGGGCGTACGGGCGTCGCCGCACCATTCCTCCGCGATGCCGACACCGCCGGTGAACGCGGTGTGTTCATCGACGATGAGGGCCTTGCGATGGCATCGGTGGTTCTGCTTGAAGGGTGACAGCCAGACGGGCTTGCGGAACCAGGCCACCTGCACACCCGCATCGTCCATGAGGCCCAGCACCTGCCGCTCGATCTGCTGGGCGCCGAAGCCGTCGAGCAGCAGTCGTACCCGTACCCCCGCGCGGGCGCGGTCGGCGAGGGCGGCGGCGAAGTCGCGGGCGATCTGACCGCGCCAGTACACGAACGTCATCATGTCGATGGTGTGCCGAGCCGAACGGATCGCCTCGAGCATCGCGGGGAAGATCTGGTCGCCGTTGCGCAGGGGGAGCAGGTCGTTGCCTTCGGTGGCGGCGACGCCGATCAGTCGCTCCAGGCGGCGACGCAGGCGCTGCTTGCGGGCCGCCGCGTCGGGCGCGGTGGCCCGCGTGGAGGCTGCCGCTATGCCGTCGAGGATCACGCCGTGTCTCCCGTTGTGCCGTGGCGTCGGGGGCTGCCGATGAGCCCGGAGAAGCACATGCCCGGCGGGCACCGCCTCACTCCTGGCTCGGGCGGCACTGCCCAACTGAGCCCCGGAAAGAGGAATCGACTATTCCGAAATGCCCGGGTAACCGGATGTCCACGGCAGCCACAGGTTCTCCCGGGAGGCGTTTTCCATGACCGTGAGTCGCACGTTGGCCGCGTCCGCGAAGGGCGACGTCATAACGGTCGACGGCCGGAAGGCGATGGCCCTGAGGAAAAAGAAGGGCAGCGGCGAAACCATCACCATGTACGTCGCCACCGAGGGCAAGCCGTACATCCTGAAGCTCGCCCAGTCGGGCGGCAGGAGTCCCGGAACCGTCGTCTTCTCCGACTACGGGAAGCCCGTCCACGCGACGCCTCCGCCGGTGAGCCAGGTGATCGATGGCACCAGGGAAGGCAAGCCGGCCTCCTGACCCGGACGGGGGTGAGGCGGGCGTGACCCGCCTGCTCCCCGGCTGAGCGGGCATACGGCGGTGAGCCGGGAGAGGCAACCTCCGGCCGCATATCACCGCGAGAGCTGATCACGGGAGTACAGATGCCGACCACTGTGCCGGAAAGGCCCGCGGAACTGCCCGGCGTAGGACCCGGCGAAGACCCCGGAGCGGCCGGAGACGGCCGCTCCGCGATGCCGCGCGGCATCGGCTGGTCCGCCGGGTGGATCACCGCGCTGACCGTCTGTCAGGCGGCGCTGATGGTGGGAATCGGTCTCCTGATCACCGGCCCCGCCCGCACCCTGTGGCCACTGACGGTCGAGGACAACGTCGACGAGGGCTTCGAGCGGAGACGCACGGGCACCCTCACCGCCTTGTCCTCCGTCGTGTCGGAGGCCGGCAACACCCTGACGGTGATCACCGTCACCCTGCTGAGCTGTCTGGGCCTGCTCCTGCTGCCCCGGCTGCCCAGGTGGCGACAGGCCGTCTTCCTCGCCCTCGCCGTGTCGTTGCAGTCGCTGGTCTTCCTGGTCGTCACGGTGGCGGTCGACCGGCACCGTCCGGACGTGGACCGTCTCGACGGCTCTCTGCCCACGTCGAGTTACACCTCCGGCCACACCGGCGCGGCCACCGCGATCTACGGCGGCCTGGCGGTGCTGGCACTGTCCCGGCTGCGCGGGCCGTGGCGGAGCATCGCAGCCGGACTGCTCTTCGCCGTACCGCTCCTGGTGGGAGTCGCCCGCCTCTACCGGGGCATGCACCACCCCACCGACGTCGTGGGCGGGCTCGTGAACGGGGGCCTGTCGCTGCTGATCGCAGGGCGCGCACTGCTCACGGACGGATTCGTGACCGCGCCGCCCAGGACCGCGGCCGCGGTCACGGCCGACCGCTCGAAGCGGGTCCCCGGCCACACCGCCGTGATCTTCAATCCGACGGTCACCGGCGCCGCTGTCCTCGACGCCCTGCGCCGGGTACTGGCACAACACGGCCATGACGCACCGGTGTTCATCGAGACCACCCCCGAGGACCCGGGCGGCGGGCAGACCGCCGACGCGGTCCGCGCCGGCGCGACGCTCGTGGTGGTCTGCGGTGGCGACGGAACACTCCGGGCGGCCGCCGGCTCCCTGGCGGGCACGGCGGTTCCGCTCGCCCTGGTGCCCTGCGGCACCGGCAACCTCCTGGCCCGCAACCTCGGCCTGCCGCTGGCCCCGGCCGACGCGCTCGACGCCGCGCTGCGCGGCACGGCCCACCGCGTCGACCTCGGCCGCGTCGAGGGCGACGGGCTGGCCGCCACGCACTTCGCCGCCATGTCCGGCGCGGGTCTGGACGCCGCGATGGTGCAGCGGGCCAACGACAGCGGCCGGACCAAGTCCCTGCTCGGCTGGCCCGCCTACGTGCTGGCCGCCCTCCGTGTGCTGCGCACCCCGCGCGTCCGGCTGAGCGTCCGCCTCGACGGCGCGCCGGCGCTTCGCCGTACGGCCCGCATGGTGCTGCTCGGCAACGTCGGCACCGTACAGGGCGGTATGACGCTGTTCCCGGACGCCAGTCCCGACGACGGGCGGCTCGACCTGCTGATCCTGGACCCGCGGGGTCTCGGCGGCTGGCTCGGTGCCGTACGGACGCTGGTGCGAGGCGGAACACCGGCACCGCCGTCCGCCGCGGACACCCATGGTGAGCGGGACGGAGACAAGGACCGCGGGCCCGTGGAGTTCTTCACCTTCCGTCGTGCCGAGTTCACCTTCGACGTCCCGCAGCCCCGCGAACTGGACGGCGACCCGGTGACCCCCGGACGCAGCCTGTCCGCGGAGGTCAGGCCGGGCGCCCTGACCGTCCTGCTGCCCGTACGGGGGAAGTGATGGGTACCGCCACCAAGGTCCCCGAGACGCGGGACATGAGCGGGGAGGAACTGTCCGCCGACGAGGCGTGGGCGGCACTACGCCGCTACGGCGGCTGGTCTCTGCTGCGCGACGCCTTCATCCGCTTCCGCTACGCCGACGGCTTCAGCCACTCCCGCGCCCTCGCGCTGCAGACGGTCCTGGCGGTGATACCCCTGGCCATCGCCTTCGTCGGCCTGTCCACCACCCTGCACACGGAGAACGTGGGCAGAATCGCCGAACTGACGATCCACCGGATCGCCCAGGGCCCCAGCGCCGACGTCGTCGACGACGCGCTCGACCGCAGCCGGCGCACGGCGGGCGACGGCGCACAGGTCGCCCTCTGGTTCGGTGCCGTCTTCTCGCTGGTCAACGTCACCACCGCCATGTGCCAGATCGAGCGGGGCGCCAACCGGATCTACGGCAACGAACGCGACCGCCCCTTCCACCGCAAGTACCTGCGCGGCCTGCTCATGTCCGTCTGCGCCGGACTCCCGCTCGGCCTCGGGTTCGTCGTCCTGGTCGCCGGTGACGACCTGGCCTCGGCGGCGGTGACCGTCTACCACCTCGACGCCAGCGCCCAGACGGCCTGGGACATCCTGCGCTGGCCCTTCGGGCTGCTGCTCGCACTCATCTCCGCGAGCACCGTCTTCCGCCGCTCACCCCGCCGCAAACAGCCCGGTTACACCTGGCTGGCCTTCGGCGCGGGCGTGTACCTGGTGCTGTGGATGACCCTGACCTGGCTGCTGACCCTCTACCTGAACATCAGCGGTTCGTTCGACACCGTCTACGGGCCCCTGAGCGCCTTCATGTCCCTGCTGCTGTGGGCCTACCTGACCTCCATCGCCCTGTTCCTCGGGCTGTCCTTCGCCGCGCAGCTGGAAGCGGCGCGCGGCCGACGTCCCGGTCCGATCCAAGCCGATCCGGGAGTCTGAATGGTCACGCGGGACACCGTACGCGGTCTTCGCGCAGGCCGCCGGCGGACCGACCGCAGATTCGGCGCGCGGCTGCTCGCCTCGGCCGCCGTCGCCGCCGTCACCGCCGTGCCTTTCGGGCTGCTCCTGATCCTGGTCGAGGGCCGGTGGCGGCCGTTGCGGCGCCTGGACACGAACGCCGCGCAACGCCTGCACGAGGTCGCCCTCCATCACCCGGCGTGGACGAGAACCCTCCACCTGCTGTCCGACCGGGTCTGGGATCCCGTCACCCTCCGTGCGGCCGTCGCGGTGCTGACCGTCTGGCTGCTGTACCGCAGGGCGTGGCGCCTGGCGGCCTGGGCGGCGGTGACCGCCGTGGCCGGCGGGCTCATCGGCCTGCTGGTCAAGGCGGTGGTGGAGCGGGCCAGACCCGCTCTGCAGGAGCCGGTGGCGCATGCCCCGGGCTACTCCTTCCCGTCCGGCCACGCGATGACGGCCACCACGTCCTTCGCCATCTTCATGCTCGTGCTGCTGCCCCTGATACCGCGGGCCTGGCGGACACCGTGCTGGTGCGTCGCGGTGTTCTCCGTACTCGGCGTCGGCTTCACCAGGGTGGCCCTCGGCGTGCACTGGTTCAGCGACGTTCTGGGCGGCTGGCTCCTCGGCCTGACCGTCGTCGCCCTCACCGCGTGGTCCTTCGAGGCGTGGCGGGCCGACGCCGGCCGGGGCCGCGTCCCGGTGAGCGAGGGCCTGGAACCCGAACTCACCGAACCCGCCCCCGAAACCGGCCCCCACACCATCGAGCGCGGTGAGTGAAGGCGCACGGTGCGACGCACCACGGGTTCCCCCTGGCCGGTAACGTGGCCCAATCCATACGGGCGGTCACCACCCCGGAGAGTCGCCGGACGTCTTGTCGGCACCGTTCTGCTTGCGGCGGGATGTTGCGGGCAGCCGCTTGTTCAGGTGTGGCCCGTGGGCTGTGCGGAAACGGTGGGGGGCGGGGATGTGTCCGATGTTCCTTCGGTCGAGAGGACCCGTTCGGGCCGCTGCCTGCTGGCACGCTTCAGCGGGGAGATGGACTGGGTGACGGGGCCGATGTTCCGGACCGAGTTCCTGAATCTGCTGGACTCGGGTGACCGGTTCATCGTGCTGGATCTCAGCGGTGTCCCCTTCTGCGACTCGGCGGGTCTGAACGCCCTCCTGGCAGCACGTCGGCGTGCCGTCGAGATCGGTACCACGCTCGTCCTGGCCTGTGTGCGGGAGCAACCGCGACAGCTGCTGAAGATCACCTGCGTCGAGGAGATCCTCGACGTGTACGACACCGCGGCGGAGGCGAAGGAAGCACTCGACGGCTGACGTCCGCGCAGACGGGTGAGCTCCGCCCCTGAGCCTGTCACCCGGATGACCTATCCAGGGGACGAATTACGTATCCACCGCCCAGATCAGAGCATTTTCGAACACAGCGGCGGGGCTGAAGTGACGCCCGGCGGGTAAGTGCGTCTACTCGACGGCACCGAGGAAGGGGAAAACCATGTCAGTGGATCCCGAACTTGCCGGAGCATCGTTGGCTGCGGAACACGTCGCCGAATCGATGATCGAGTTGTGGCGGCGGGCACACGAGGATGTCGCCCCCACGATTTCCGACGAGCAGATGCGCGCCCTGCTCGCGCTGGAGAGCGAGCAGGGCGATCCGGGCGGGATCGCCAGGAACCTCGGCGTCGACTTCGCTGCGGCGGCAGGGCTGTTGGACCGGCTGGAGCGGCGCACGCTGGTGCGTCGCGGCCCCTCCGGCGAATTCCGTCTCACCGGCTCCGGAAAGTGTGTGCTCGAAGCGACGCGTCAACGCCGCCGGCAGCTTCTGGAACAGGCTGTGGTGACGGCCGCGCCACCGGACCGCCCGGTGCTCCGTGACGCGATCAACCAGCTGTACGGACGGGTGAGCCCGTTGGCCCGGGTGCCGCGCAGCCGCTCGCCGCGCTGACCGGTCCACGGGAGTCACGGATCCCGGGAACGCGAGGGAAGACGCACTGGCGAGGAGGAGGGTGTGTATGGGGAGCCCCGGCCTGCGAGAGAGCACGCGACCGCGGCGGCGCATCATCCCGGGCAACCGGTCCGAGGCCGCCGCCCATGCGCGTGGCGCCTCGCGGGATTTCCCGCACAGCCCCGATCCGCCGACCGGTGAGGAGGCGGTCTCCACCGTGGAACCGGTCGTCTCCGAACTGGCGACGAACTCCGAACTGGTGACGAACGCTGTACGGCATGCGCGCGGCGACACCTGTGTCCTGGAGCTGGACGTCTCACCTGACACGGTGTCGGTCTCCGTTCATGACGACGACCCCGCGCCACCGCGCACGCGCATACCCGACTACCCCGGAGCCGGCGGCTTCGGCCGGCCGATGGCGCGGAGACTCGCCGACGAAGTGACCGTCACGCCCACCGCGCGGGGAAAGAGGATACGCACGCGGGTCCTGCGGGTTCGAGCGATGTGATCGAGCCGAAACAGGCCTGCGATGAGGCCTTCGGAGGACACGGCAGCATGCCGCCAGTACTCTTCCGTTTGTTGCCCTGCGACAATGAGGAGCTCCGAGGGCTCAGCCGAGGCGATCGAGGAAGAAGCAGGGACGGATGCTCCCAACACAGCATGGGCCTGCCGGCGTGCGGGTCGCTCCTGGCTCCGGCACCGTCGGGGGAGCCGCGTGGGCCTGGCAGGAACCCTCGGTGCTCCTGATCGAGGACGACGAGGCGGACGCTCTCCTGGTGGAGGAGCTGGTCGCCGACTGTGCTCCGGGGATGCGGCTGACCTGGGTGCGCTCCCTGACCGAGGCGCGTGACGTACTGGCGACGGCGGCCCCGGACTGTGTGCTGCTGGACCTGCACCTGCCCGATTCCCATGGGCTGGAGGGTGTGGCCCGGGTACGCCGGTACGCGGACGTCGCGGTGGTGGTGCTGACGGGGCTGGCCGAGGAGAGCGCCGGACTGGCGGCGGTCGCCGCGGGCGCGCAGGACTACCTGGTCAAGGGGCGGGTCGAGGCGGAGCTGTTCGGCCGTGCGGTCAGGTATGCCATCCAGCGCAAGCTGGCGGAACAGGCGGCCGCGGCGTTGCAGGCCGGTCAGCTGCGGGCGGAGGAGAACCGTCGGCTGGAGCGCGGGCTGCTGCCCACGCCGCTGCTGCGTGACGCGGCGGGCCACCTGGAGGTGGTCGCCCGCTATCTTCCGGGCCGCGAGCAGGCGCTGCTCGGCGGGGACTTCTACGACGTCGTACAGACCCCGGACGGCAGCGTGCACGCGTTGATCGGGGATGTCTCGGGGCACGGTCCCGACGAGGCGGCGCTCGGGGTGGGGCTGCGGATCGCCTGGCGCACGCTCGTGGTCAGCGGTGCCACCGGCGCGCGGCAGGTGAGCACGCTGGAGGAGATCCTGGTCGCCGAGCGCACCGGTGAGCAGATCTTCGCGACGCTCACCAGCCTGGAACTGCTGCCGGACGGGCACTCAGCGCGGGTGGTGCGCGCCGGCCATCCCGGCATGCTGCTGCGGACCGGTGACGGCGTGGACTGGGTCGAGGTGCCCGGCGGACCGGCGCTCGGCGTGCTGCCGGGCGGTATGGGCCGCTGGCCGGTGCAGGACATCTCCCTGCCGGATGACGCGGGAGTCGTCCTGTTCACCGACGGCCTGTTCGAGGGCCGGACCGGCCCAGGACGTGAACGGCTCGGCGAGCATGGCCTGCTGCAGCTGGCCCGCGCCGCGGCGGCCCTTCCGGCGGAGGCGTTCGTGGATGAGCTGATCGGCCGTGCCGAGGCACTGGCCGAGGACTACGGCGGTCTCGCCGACGACGTCGCCGTGCTGCACCTGCGGTGGCACCGGCAGCCCCGAGGGAACAAGGAATCGTGACTGTGACAACGCCCCCCGCGTCGCCCGGCCCGCGTCGGCGCAGCCGGATCACCGTACAGGGCTGGTTCCACGTGGCCCTCGCGGTGATGATCGCGCTGGTGGTGACCGGCTCGGTGATCGGCGCCGAGCTGCTGGCGCGGACCGCGCGCGTCTCCGACCAGCTGATCGATGACATACAACCGGCCCATGCCGAGGCGCTGCGGTTGCAGAACGCCCTGCTGAACCAGGAGACGGGAGCTCGCGGTTACGTCATCGCCGCCGACCGGCAGTTCCTCGCGCCGTACACCGAGGGCCAACGGGCCGAGCACGACGCCGCCACCCGCCTGCGGCGTCTGATCGGCGGGCGGGCGACCCTGCGCCAGGACCTCGACGACATCGAACGCGCGGCGGCCGACTGGCGCCGCAAGTACGCCGATCCGCTCGTCGCCCGCGTCACCCCGGGCACTCCCCGCCCGGCCGGGAAGGCCACCACCGAAGACGGCAGGGCGGACTTCGATCGCATCCGTGCCCTGTTCACCACGCAGAACAGGCATCTGACCCAAGCCGGGGAGCAGAGCCGGAGCGAGCTGGCGCACATACGCACCGTACGGAACTGGGTGCTGGGCGGCATGATCGCCGCGTTCCTGCTCACCGGGGTCGCCCTGGCCCTCCTGGTCCACGCCCTGGTCGCCCGGCCCTTGGGCGGTCTGCGCACCGCGTCGCGCCGCGTGGCCCAGGGCGAGTTCCAGCACCGCATCCCGGCCGGGGGACCCGCCGACATCCGGGCCATGGCCCACGACGTCGAAGCCATGCGCCGACGTCTGGTGGCGGAACTCGACGCCTCCCGCACCCAGCACGAACACCTCACCCGACAGGCGTCCGACCTGGACGCCCAGGCGGTGGAACTGCGTCGCTCCAACGCCGAGTTGGAGCAGTTCGCCTATGTCGCCTCCCACGACCTGCAGGAGCCGCTGCGCAAGGTCGCCTCGTTCTGCCAGCTGCTGGAAAAGCGGTACGGGGACAAGCTGGACGAACGCGGCACGCAGTACATCGCCTTCGCCGTGGACGGCGCCAAGCGCATGCAGACCCTCATCAACGACCTGCTCACCTTCTCCCGGGTAGGACGGGTCAACGACGCCCATGTGCCCGTCGCCCTCGGGCAGTCCCTCGACAAGGCGGTGGCCAACCTCACCGCCGCGGCCGAGGAGTCCGGCGCGGTGATCGAGCGCCCTGACGCGCTGCCCGAGATCACCGGCGACCCGACGCTGCTCGTCATGCTCTGGCAGAACCTGCTCGGGAACGCCATCAAGTTCCGGCACTCCGACCGGCCGCCTCACATCCGCATCACCTGCGAGCCCGATCCCGACGCCGACGAGGGCACCGAGGCGTGGCGGCTGGAAGTGACGGACAACGGGATCGGCATCCCCGAGGAGTTCGCCGAAAAGGTCTTCGTCATCTTCCAGCGCCTGCACGGCCGGGACGCCTACACCGGTACGGGCATCGGCCTGGCCCTCTGCAAGAAGATCGTGGAGTTCCACGGCGGCCACATCTGGATCGACACCGCCTACACAGGCGGCACCCGCTTCTGCTTCACCCTGCCCGCCGCCACAGCGGCCACACCCGGCACGACCGCTATGGCCGGCGGGACGGCCGTCGGCCGCACCACCCCGGAAGGACAACCCGCATGACCACGCCCGACGCACAGCCCATCGAGGTCCTCCTCGTCGAGGACGACCCGGGCGACGAACTGATGACCCGCGAGGCGTTCGAGGACAACAAGATCGGCAACACCCTCCACGTCGTCCGCGACGGGGAGGAGGCCCTCGACTTCCTCTACCGCCGTGGCGCGTACGCCCAGGCCCCGACCCCGGACCTGATCCTGCTCGACCTCAATCTGCCCAAGTACGACGGCCGGCAGGTCCTCGAACGCATCAAGTCCGACCCCGACCTCGCCCACATCCCCGTGGTCGTCCTGACGACGTCCTCCGCCGAGGAGGACATCCTGCGCAGTTACAGACTGCACGCCAACGCCTACGTCACCAAGCCCGTCGACCTCGACCAGTTCATCGCCGCGGTCCGCCAGATCGACGAGTTCTTCGTGACCGTCGTACGTCTGCCCCGCCAGGACATCACCCAGCGGTGAGACGACGTGCTCCTCGCACGCGTTACTCGGTGGCGAGCATGCCCGAGCGCAGACGCGCCAGGATGCGGGAGATGAGGCGCGAGATGTGCATCTGGGAGACGCCCAGCTCCTGGCCGATCTGCGCCTGAGTCATCTCCTCGACGAACTTCAGGTGCAGGATCCGCCGGTCCCGCTCACCCAGCTTGGCGACGAGCGGGGCGAGGGCATGGAAATCCTCGACGAGTTCCAGGGCGGCGTCCTCCTCCCCGATGAACTCGGAGAGGGCCGTCTCGCCCTCGTCGGCGTCACCCGTGATCGCGGCGTCGAGGGAGGTGGAGTTGTAACCGTTGGCCGCGATCTGGACCTCGATGACCTGTTCCTCCGTGAGGTTCATCAGGGCAGCCAGCTCGGAAACCCGGGGGGCCCGGCCCAGACGACTACGAAGCTCCT
The DNA here is from genome assembly GCF_040613075.1 of Streptomyces sp. NPDC006314. NCBI lineage: Bacteria > Bacillati > Actinomycetota > Actinomycetes > Kitasatosporales > Streptomycetaceae > Streptomyces > Streptomyces sp. NPDC006314. The sequence goes on from NZ_JBEXRL010000003.1 coordinate 523,858, forward strand.
CGTTGGCCTTGGCGAGTTCGGTGCGTGCCTCCTGCAGACGGCGCGGCACGTGGACGGACCAGGAGGTGTCACGGAAGAACCGCTTGATCTCACCGACGATGTAGGGAACCGCGAAGCTGGTGAACTGGACCTCGCGGGAGATCTCGAACCGGTCGATCGCCTTGATCAGGCCGATCGTGCCGACCTGGACGACGTCCTCCATGTCCTGACCGCTGTTGCGGAACCGGCGGGCGGCGAAGCGCACCAGCGACATGTTCATCTCGATGAGGGTGTTGCGCGCGTACTGGTACTCGTGGGTGCCTTCCTCGAGTACGGCGAGCCGGTCGAAGAACGACTTGGTCAGCTCCCGCGCGTCCTGGGGCGCGATCTTCTGCGGGTCCGCGATCTGCGGCAGCTCCGTGCCGGAGTCAGTCGTCGTGCCGACGAGTGCCGTCGTCATCCCAGCGCCCTCCCTGCCGTGCGTGCCCGCTCCCGTGAACAGGTCACCAACGGCGCGCCTACCCGGTCGCGGACGCATCATGCCTCGCCGCGCACGCGCAGGCAGAGCCGCCCGGCCGAACGACTTGGGGGTACGTCCTTGCGCCACGGCGCCGGGCGCCCGCCCCCACACCCGTCCGGGCACCTCCAAGTCCCGCATCACCCAAAGGCGTTACCGGGGGACGCGCTCCGCGGACCACTCGAACGGTGCAGGCTTGCCCGGCCGTCCCCGGGGCAGGCGGAGAAGCACCGAAAGAACGCCGAACGTGACGTTTGTCACCGTGAGGCCTGAGGTCAGGGAGGTCGAGATGGTGTGGTGGGTCTGGCCGGTCGCCCTCATCGCGATGGTGGTGCTGCTCGCCGGGGCGACGATCCTCGTGCAGGCGCGGCGCCGGTCCGGGACGGTGATCGCGGTCAACCGCGGGCGCGCCCGCCAGGGAGGCTGGCGGTGAACACGCTGGTGCTCGCCTCCGAGCTGTCCGGGCGGGTGGTGGTGACGCTCGGCGGCGAGGCGGTGGCGCAGGTCAAGGATGTCGTCTTCGACGGGCCGGCGGGGCGGATCACGGGATTCACCCTGAGCGGGCGCGGTCTGCTGGCCGGACCACTGAAGCAGAGCCTGCGTTTCTCCCATGTGCACGCGGTCGGGCCCGCGGCCGTGATGATCGTCAGCCAGGCGCTGTTCGAAGACCGGGACGCCGTCGTGGCGCGTGGCGAAGCCGACCGCGGCAGGGTGCTGGGTGCTCCGGTACTCACCGAACAGGGCACCGACATCGGCACCGTGGCGGACGTCGTGGTCGAGACGGGTGCGAGCGGCCGGGTGGTGGGCTTCGAGATCGCCGCCAACGACAACCTCGACCGGCAGCACCGCAAGGTGTTCATCCCCCGCGGCCAGTCACTGGCCGTTTCCGGCCAGGCGCTCGTCGTCCCCGCCCAGGCCCAGCGCTTCGTCGCCGACAACCTGCCCAGCTTCGCCGCCCAGGTCGAAGCCTTTCTCGCCCACATGCGGCAGCCCTCTCGGGCACCTTCTCGTCCGGCGAAGGAGGACCCATGATGCTCTTCTCCCAGGCCCTCGGCCTGCAGGCCATCACCGCCGACGACGCGGTCTCCGTGGGCAAGGTGGCCGACCTGACCATCGACGCGCACAACGCCGCGATCGCCGCGGTGCGGCTGTCCGGGGCCTCCGGCCCTACGAAGGCGCTGGCATGGAGCGCTGTGGAGGCGGTGGGCCCGGACGCGCTGATCGTCCGATCGCGGTTGACCGCCGAACAGGAGCAGGTTGGCGTGCCTGCCCACCACCAGGCACTCGGAAGCCGGGTGCTGACCGAGCACGGCGTTGAGCACGGCACGGTCAAGGACATCGCCTTCGACCCGGGCTCCGGACGCATCCTCACCCTCTACACGGCCCTCGGCGACATCGACGGCGCGCGCCTGTTGGGTCTCGGCTCCTACGCCGTGGTGGTACGCGCGGAATCAGTCTGAGCGGCCTCGGCAAGCGCCTACCCGAACCGGGCCTCGCCGATGGCCCCCTGCTCCGGCTGATCGGCGTGAACTTTCTCTCGGCGCCTGGCGACGTACGAGATCTCCGGGGGACACCTCGAAAGTCCCGGCGACCTGCGGCCCGCCTCCCGCGGGACGTGCTCAGGGTTCGAGCGCGTCCCGCAGGGTGAGGCGGCAGGGGATCAGCTCATCGATGCCGACGATCTGCAGGGTGCGGAGCACGGATTCGGCGGGTGCGGCCAGGCGCAGCCAGCCACCGGCCTCGGTGAGGGTGTGGTGGGCGGCGATGAGGATGTTGATCCCGCTGGAGTCCATGAAGGTGACCTGCCGCATATCGGCCACGATGCGGGGGCGGACGCTGTCGGAGACGTCCAGGGCCTGCCGCAGCTGCTCGCCGGTGTGGTGGTCGATCTCGCCGGTCAGGGTCAGCACGCGAATGCCGTCGGTGGCGGTGGACACGACCGACAGCCCGCCGGGCGGCGGTGTCTGCTCAGCTCGTTCGGTATCCGTGATTCGTCCTTCGGCCATATCGGTGATACTGGCACACCTGACGTTCGCCCGGAATGGCGTCCCCCATCCACCGGGTGATGTCCGTGCGGGGAGAGCCCGCGCCGGGGCGTCGGGCGTCATCCGCCGTTACGCGGGTACGCGCGGGGTGTGAACAGGGTAGCGAAGGCGGCCGTTATGGGATCAGTGCCTGTGGGCGAGGACGGTACGACGCCCGACGACGAGGCCATCCAGTCCCTCGTGGCGCTGAACGGGGAGGGCACGTGCATCGCCGAGGCCCGTCATCTGGCCGCCGACTTCCTCGCCCGCGTGCAGGCTGAGCATGGGTTGCCGGTCTCGCAGCGCGCCATGGACCTCACACGGCTGGTGGTCAGCGAGCTCGTCACCAACGCCCGTAAGTACGCGCCGGGCCCGATCCTGATGGACCTGCGGATCACCGGAGGCCTGGTCGAGGTCGTGGTGTGGGACTCCGATCCGGTGCTGCCGGTGGCCCGAGCCGCGGACGCCGGGCGGGTGGGCCAGCACGGTCTGGAGATCGTGATGGCTGTCGCCCAGGGTTTCGAGGTGCAGCGGGAGGTGGTCGGCAAACGTATCGCTGCCCGCATCGCCCTCATGGACGACCCGGACGGTGCGCTGTCCGGCCGCCGGCCCCTGTAGGAGCGACAGAAGGGGCCGGCGGCATGAAGGTTCCGGGGCGGGCCGTGATGCTTCGTGTCCCCGCTCTCCGACCGTGGCCCCCCGCCGGAGGAGAATGGCGGTGAGCGTCAGTCCTCGCGCTTCGCGCCGGCGTCGATCTCGGCGACCAGGGCCTCGACGCGGGCCTTGATCTCGTCGCGGATCGGGCGAACGGCTTCGACGCCCTTGCCGGCCGGGTCCTCCAGGGCCCAGTCGAGGTACTTCTTGCCGGGGAAGATCGGGCAGGCGTCGCCGCAGCCCATGGTGATGACGTAGTCGGACGCCTGAACGGCCTCGGTGGTCAGGATTTTCGGCTCGGCCTCGGAGATGTCGACGCCGACCTCCCTCATGGCCTCGACCGCGGCCGGGTTGACCTGGTCGCCGGGGACGGAACCGGCGGAGCGGACCTCGACCCGGTCGCCCGCGAGGTGGGAGAGGAATCCGGCGGCCATCTGCGAACGGCCGGCGTTGTGAACGCAGACGAACAGCACGGAGGCGAGCGGGCTGGAGGACATCGGATCTTGCCCCTTCAGGCTGTGGTCCCCACGGGAGACCGGGGTACGGGTCCCTGAGCTCAGTCTGGGATGACATCAGTCCAGACTGATGTGACAGTATCAGTCCATGCTGACGTCAGTCGACACTGATCTGATCCGGGTGCTGGCCGACCCGCTCAGACTCCGGATCGTCACCCTGCTCGCCAGGGAAGCGCTCTGCACCACGCACCTGGTCGAGGAGACCGGCGCGAAGCAGACCAACCTCTCCAACCACATGAAGGTGCTGCGCGAGGCGCGGCTCGTCGATACGGAGCCGTGCGGCCGGTTCACGTACTACAAGCTGCGTCCGGACGTCATCGCCAAGCTCGCCGGCCAGTTCGCGGAGCTGGCCGAGTCCGCCCGGTACGCCGCCGACAACAAGAGGGCCTGCCCGTGACCCGCACCGAAGCGCCCGCGACCGCCGAGGAGACCTCGATCGTCGCCAAGCTGTCGACGCTCGACCGCTTCCTCGCCGTCTGGATCCTGCTCGCCATGGCCGTCGGCCTCGGCCTCGGCCGGCTCATTCCCGGGCTCAACGACACGTTGGCCAAGGCCGAGATCGGCGGCGTCTCCCTGCCGATCGCCATGGGCCTGCTGATCATGATGTACCCGGTCCTGGCCAAGGTCCGCTATGACAGGCTCGACGCCGTCACCGGCGACAAGAGGCTCATGGCCTCCTCGCTGGTCGTCAACTGGCTCATCGGGCCGGCGGTGATGTTCGCCCTGGCGTGGACTTTCCTGCCGGATCTGCCCGAGTACCGCACTGGCCTGATCATCGTCGGCCTCGCCCGATGCATCGCCATGGTCATCATCTGGAACGACCTCGCCTGCGGTGACCGCGAAGCCGCCGCCGTCCTGGTGGCCCTGAACTCGATCTTCCAGGTGCTGGCCTTCGGCCTCCTGGGCTGGTTCTACCTCGACCTGCTGCCCGGCTGGCTCGGTCTGGGCGACGGCCGGCACCTGAACGTCTCCATGTGGAAGATCGCCCTCAACGTCGTCATCTTCCTAGGCGTCCCGCTGCTCGCGGGCTTCCTCACCCGCCGCATCGGTGAGAAGAAGCTCGGCCGCGAGGCATACGAGACCGGCTTCCTGCCGAAGATCGGCCCGTGGGCGCTGTACGGCCTGCTGTTCACGATCGTCATCCTCTTCGCCCTGCAGGGGAAGACGGTCACCTCTCAGCCGCTGGACGTCGCCCGGATCGCGCTGCCGCTGCTGGTCTACTTCGCGGTCATGTGGTTCGGCGTGTTCGCCCTGGGGAAGGCCATCGGCCTGGCCTACGACCGCACGGCCACCCTCGCCTTCACCGCCGCCGGCAACAACTTCGAGCTGGCTATCGCGGTCGCCATCGCCACCTTCGGCGTCACCTCCGGGCAGGCCCTGTCCGGCGTGGTCGGCCCGCTGATCGAGGTGCCTGCCCTGGTCGCCCTCGTCCACGTCTCCCTGGCCTGGTGCGGGAAGTTCACCACCCGTACCCAGGCTCCGGTCAGGCAGGCACGCTGAAGCTGCCGCCCCGGGTCCGGGGCGGCCAGGCTCATCCTCACTCTTGCGCTGTCGGCTTCAGACGGCGGTCGGCAGCGCCAGCAGCTTGCCCATCGCCGCCAGTACGGAGGGCTCGACCCGGTAGTACACCCAGGTACCGCGCCGTTCGGAGGTCAGCAGCCCGGCCTCCTTCAGCTTCTTCAGGTGGTGGGAGACGGTCGGCTGGGAGACGCCGACATCGGAGATGTCGCAGACGCATGCCTCGCCGCCCTCGTGCGAGGCGACCGCGGAGAACAGCCGCAGCCGGACCGGGTCGCCCAGCGCCTTGAACATGCGGGCGGCCGTCTCGGCCTCCTCGGCCGTCATGGGCCGCTCGGTCAGCGGCGGGCAGCACGGCGCCACACCCCCGTCGTCGGGTGTGAGCAGCGGCAGCACCTTGACATTCGACATGCGTCTATGTTGACACATGTCGAACCAGGCGGGCCGGGTGCCAGCGGGGCCCGAGGTGGGCGGCCGGGCCGCGGACGGCACGAGTCGCCTGCCGGCCGACGCCGCGCAGGGCTTCCACGGCAGGCGCGCCGCCCCTCCAGACCCCCGAAGGCCACGCCCGGAACCGCCAGTGCGGTGCCGGCGGCGGTCGAGTCCGGCCGCCGGCGTATGGGGCGGCATCTATGTGCCGGGCGACAGCGTGAATTCGATGAATGTCTATGTTGACGCCTATCGATACAAGTGCCATGCTGGCCGCGAAGGCCATCGACAGATGTCGAAACACGCAAGGAGTCGCCGTGAACGCGCCCACCACCGAGCTGCCCGTCATCGTGATCGGAGCCGGACCGATCGGCCTGGCCGCCGCTGCCCACCTGACCGAGCGCGGCGTCGAACCCCTGGTCCTGGAAGCCGGCCAGGCCGCCGGCGCCGGGGTGCGCGAATGGGCGCACGTGCGGTTGTTCTCCACATGGGGTGAGGTGATCGACCCCGCCGCCGAAAAGCTCCTCGCCCCGACCGGCTGGACCAAGCCGGACGCGGCCACCTACCCGTCCGGCGGTGACTGGGCCGACCTCTACCTGAAGCCTCTCGCCGAAGTCCTCGGCGACCGGGTGCGCACGGGGGTCCGGGTGACCGGCGTCTCCCGCTCCGGCCGCGACCGGATCGTCGACGCCGACCGCGAAGCTCAGCCCTTCGTGGTCCACGTCGAGCACCAGGACGGCCGCGAGGAGCGGTTGTTCGCCCGGGCGGTCATCGACGCGTCCGGCACCTGGACGATCCCCGGCCCCGCCGGCGGGAGCGGCCTGCCCGCGCTCGGCGAGCACGCGGCCGCCGAGAAGATCACCTACCGCGTACCCGACCTGAGGGACCCGGTCGTACGGGCCCGGTACGCGGGCAGGCGCACCGCCGTCATCGGCTCTGGGGCCTCCGCGTTCACTGCGCTGGCGTACCTCGCCGACCTGGCCAAGGCCGACACCGGTAAGGGCACGGAGGCCGTGTGGGTCCTGCGCCGCGGCATCTCCGGCTCGACCTTCGGCGGCGGCGCCGCCGATCAGCTCCCGGCTCGCGGCGCACTCGGACTGGCGGCGAAGGCCGCTGTGGACGAGGGCTACGCGGACGCGGTGACGGGCTTCCGCACCGAGGTGATCGAGCGCGACCGCGACGGTCGCCTGGTCCTGGTCGCCGAGGACGGGCGCAGCCTGGAGCCGGTGGACGAGGTGATCGTGCTGACTGGCTTCCGGCCGGACCTGTCGTTCCTGTCCGAGATCCGCCTCGGCCTGGACGAGCGCCTCCAGGCCCCGATCGCGCTCGCTCCGCTGATCGACCCCAACCAGCATTCCTGCGGCACCGTCTACCCGCACGGCCACCGTGAACTCGCTCACCCGGAGCAGGGCATCTACCTGGTCGGCATGAAGTCCTACGGCCGCGCCCCGACTTTCCTCGCGATGACCGGCTATGAGCAGGTCCGCTCCGTAGCGGCCGCCCTCGCCGGCGACACCGACTCCGCCGACCGTGTCGAACTCACCCTCCCTGAAACCGGGGTGTGCGGCGGGGCGGGGCTGTTCGACGCCCCCGAAGCAGACCAAACCGGTGGCGGGTGCTGCGCCCCGGCACCGCAGGTGATCCAGCTCGGCACAGGGGCACCAGCCGAAGAGGTCCCGGCGGGCGGCTGCTGCGGCTCGTGACCAGTCGGAGTCCCGGTACATGGGGACCTCGCGGGAAGCCGCGCGCACGGCATCTTGTATGTCCTGCACCAGGACACCTGGCAACTCCTGCCCACGGATCATGATCGCGTTACCGGATCTCAGAAGACCGGCGCGTGACCAGCTGCAATCACCCACGCACGTGAGCCGTGCATAACGAATGCCGCAATTGCCCTGCACAAGGCCGTGGCACCGGGTAGCTTTCCCTGCCTTGGGGATGCCGGGAGCCTGTCCGCGCCCGGCCGAGCGGGGAGGTGCGCGGTGGGTAAATCGGCAACTGTGCTCGGCCGGGAGATCGGCAAAACCGGGCGGGAGATGAACGTGCTGCTGCACAGGTACGGCTACCTGACAGGCGAGCCAGGCGCGTACTCCCTGACCGACAAGGGAGAGAAGTACGGCACCCAAGAGGATCATCACAGGGGCAACGTCAGGTCCCTGCACTACTACCGCCAGTGGACCACAACGACCTGGAGCGATGAGACTCTCGCGGCTCTGCTGAACGACATGACCAATGCGCCAACTCCGCCCGAGCCCGCCGAGTCGTTCCCTGACGACGACGTGACCGTCGCCGAAGCCGAGCCGGTCGGTGCCGCTGACCGGGGTGCGTCCGGTAGCACCGGTACGCGTGTCGATCTGCGAATGGTTGCGATCGCTGCTGCGCTGCTGGTCGGGGCGAAGGCTGCGCAGATCGCGGCTCCGCATGCGCAACGCTGGTGGTCTGAGACCGCCGTGCCCGCGACATCGCGCGTGCTGAAGCGACTGAAGCGGCAGGACCCGTCGGACGACGACGCCGAGACGTAAGCCTGAGACCGCTGTCGCGGTAGAACGCATCAACGGCTTCTCCGTGGCATGTCAGGCGCTGCCATGGTGGGGGGAAGGGGAGCCACCAGGGGAGCCGCGTTCCGACGTTGGATCCCAGATGGCTCCCAAGAGGCCCCGAAAACGAGTCAGGGACCCGACCCGCTCTCGCGGATCAGGCCCCTGACCTGGTACGTCTCTGTCGGGGTGGCGGGATTTGAACCCACGACCTCTTCGTCCCGAACGAAGCGCGCTGCCAAGCTGCGCTACACCCCGATGTCACTGCTTGTCGCGGCGACGACGTTTACTTTAGCCCACTGGTGGCTGGAGACGAAATCCGGTTTAGAGGGGGTGGCGGACCGGGGTCGGGCGGGCGTGGTCCAGGGCCACGAGGAGGACGCCCAGGCCGTAGATCGCGAGGCCCAGGAGGAGGGCGTTGGCCAGGGTGTTGCGGTAGCCGTGGGCGACCACGTCCAGGAAGGGGTAGAGGTGGCGGGAGGGGCTGGAGGCTGGGAGGAAGGCCGCCCGGGCGAGGGAGAAGGCCAGGTAAGCCAGGGGGTAGAGGAGCCAGGCCGCGGCCTGGCGGAGGTGCAGACGGGCCGCGGGGGTGAGGATCAGCCAGTCCAGCAGGGCCGCCGCGGGGACCAGCGTGTGCAGGATCTGCAGTGCCGCCCACTGGGCGTGCCAGCGCTCCGGGGGCGTCGTCGCGCCGGTCATGGAGAACGGAGGGGTCGTGTGGGCCAGCAGCAGGTGGTAGACCAGCGCGGCGATCAGGGCGTAGAGGAGTGCGGCGCCTGTCACGGCGGACCGGAGCGGGCGGCGGGCCCGCCAGGCTCTAGTTCCTGACAGGAACATGACCAGAGCCAGCAGCACATTGGCCTGGACGCTGAAGTAACTCAGGGCGCGGGCGGGGGTGCCCAGCCGGAGTTCCAGGGCGACGCCTGCGGCCGCGGCCACGGCGATCAGCAGGCGGAACACCGCTGTCTGGGGACGGTGAGCCGGGGCCACCACCGCTGTGGCCGGCACCTGGGTGGGGCGGGGCAGGGGTCGACCCGGGACCGCGGGCAGGTCCGGGATCTCCCTGGGTATCGGGGCGGTCATGCCCTCACGCTAGGAGCGGGGGAGGGACGGGGCCATCCGGGTTAGCCCAGGTGGGTTACTTCCCGGCGGCGGGGCGCCCCGGTGTCCCCCGCCGGCTCTCGCCGCTGCCCTGACCGTGTCCCCGCTCCGCTTACTCCCTCCCCACCAGCGTCAGCAGCGTCGCCTCCGGCGGGCAGGCGAAGCGGACCGGGGTGTAGCGGTTGGTGCCGCAGCCTGCCGAGACGTGGAGGTAGGAGGTGTGGCCCTCGGCCGTGTGGGTGGAGAGGCCCTTCACCCGGTCCGTGTCCAGGTCGCAGTTGGTGACCAGGGCGCCGTAGAAGGGGATGCACAGCTGGCCGCCGTGGGTGTGGCCGGCCAGGATCAGGGGGTAGCCGTCCGCCGTGAAGGCGTCCAGGGTGCGCAGGTACGGGGCGTGCACCACGCCCATCGAGAAGTCGTACGTCCCGGACGGGCCGCCTGCCACCTGCGCGTAGCGGTCGCGCTTGATGTGCGGGTCGTCCAGGCCGGTCAGTTCGATCGACACGCCCTCGACCTTCAGAACGCTCCGCGTGTTCGTCAGGTTCAGCCAGCCCGCCGCGTCGAAACCGTCGCGGAGGTCCTCCCACGGGTTGTGGATCGCGCCCACCGCCGACGGGTTGCCGTTCAGGCCGTGGCGGCCGCTCGCCTTCTCCAGCAAGTAGCGGGCGGGGTTGCGGAGTCTGGGGCCGTAGTAGTCGTTGGAGCCGAAGACGTAGGCGCCCGGGAACTCCATCAGGGGCCCGAGCGCGTCCAGGACCTCCGGCACGCCCTGAGGGTCCGACAGATTGTCGCCCGTGTTGATCACGAAATCCGGGCGCAGGCCCGCCAGCGACTGCAGCCAGCGCTGCTTCTTGCGCTGGCCGCTCACCATGTGGATGTCGGAGACCTGCAGTACGCGCAGCGGGCGCACGCCCGGTGGGAGGACAGGGACCGTCACTCGTCGGAGGCGGAAGGAGCGGACCTCGAAGCCCGCCGCGTACGCCAGCCCGGCGGCACCTGCCGCCATGATCCCCAGAGGTACTCCATATCGCGCGCGCATACGTCCATCGTGTCAGATCCCGGTAGCACGACGAGACCGGCCGGCCCCTAAATCAGCGGGCGTTCGGGGCGGCACACCTGCGACAATCGACCCCATGACCACCACGCTCAAGTCGAAGCTGCACGACGACCTCAACGCCGCGATCAAGGAGCGCGACGAGCTCCGCTCCTCGACGCTCAGGCTGACGCTCGCCGCGATCACCAAGGAGGAGGTCGCGGGCAAGGAGAAGCGGGAGCTCTCCGACGACGAGGTCCTCAAGGTGATCACCCGTGAGGCGAAGAAGCGCCGCGAGGCCGCGGACGCCTTCGCGCAGGGTGGTCGTGCCGAGCAGGCCGAGCGGGAGAAGGCGGAGGGCGAGGTGCTCGCCGAGTACCTGCCCAAGCAGCTGTCCGACGACGAGCTGAACGCGATCGTCGCCCAGGCCGTGGAAGAGGCGAAGGCGGCCGGCGCCGAGGGGCCGCGGGCCATGGGCGCCGTCATGAAGATCGTGAACCCCAAGGTGGCCGGTCAGGCCGAGGGCGGCCGCGTCGCCGCCGCGGTGAAGAAGCTTCTTCAGGGCTGAGCGGCCGGCCCCACGGAGAAGTACGGAGAGCGCAGCGCACCGGTACGGCGGCGGGGGGGGGCCCCCCCCCCCCCCCGGGGGGGCCCCCCCCCCCGCCCCCGCCGACCGGCCGCCGAGCCCCCCCCCCACACCGCGCGCCGGGGGGGGGGGAT